>NZ_CAJULN010000012.1 GCF_910586915.1 uncultured Bacteroides sp. | reverse complement strand
CCAGAATCGGTGAGGTGAGCCGTTGCGGTATATTGGCTAAATATAATAATGTGTCGTTTGCCAAATCATTGGGCACGGTAGTTACCGAGCGGATGATTGATACGCTGACAATCCTTCTGATAACGGGCGGAACCGTATTGTTGCAAATGCCGGTGTTTGTCACTTTCCTTCAACAGACCGGCACGAAGATTCCCTCTTTTCTGCATCTTCTGACGTCTGTTTGGTTTTATATTGTCCTGTTTTGCTTCATCGGAGTGGCGGCGTTGCTCTATTTTTTGAGAAAGACGTTGTTTTTCTATGAGAAGGTGAAAGGCTTTGTGCTTCATATTTGGGAAGGAGTCATGTCTTTGAAAGGCGTGCGCAATATTCCCCTTTTCCTATTCTATACATTTGCCATTTGGGCGTGCTACTTTTTCCATTTCTATTTTACGTTCTATTGTTTTGCCTTTACGGCTCATTTGGGTATGATGGCTGCATTGGTCATGTTTGTCGGCGGTACGTTTGCGGTGGTTGTGCCTACGCCCAACGGAGCGGGGCCGTGGCATTTCGTTATCATTTCGATGTTGATGTTTTACGGCATAAATGAGACGGAAGCAGGAATATTTGCGTTGATTGTGCACGCTATTCAAACCTTTTTAGTAGTTTTGTTGGGCGTATATGGTTTGACGGCGTTATCGTTTGCCGGCAGACAGCGAAAGTGACATCTACTAACACACAAAAATAGATTCGTTATGAGTACAATTCTTTCTTTGGCTCCACAGAATGTGTGGAAGCATTTTTATTCGTTGACTCAGATTCCTCGTCCGTCGGGACATATGGAAAAGGTTACTGACTTTCTGATTGGTTTCGGAAAAGGCTTAGGTTTGGAATCTTTTGTCGACGAAGCGGGCAATGTGATTATCCGCAAGCCTGCCACTCCGGGCATGGAGAACCGCAAAGGTGTGATTCTTCAGGCACATATGGACATGGTTCCGCAAAAGAACAACGATACAGTGCACGATTTTGAAAAAGACCCGATTGAGACTTACATAGACGGCGACTGGGTGAAGGCGAAAGGCACTACATTGGGAGCCGACAATGGAATCGGCGTAGCCGCTATCATGGCGGTGATGGAAGCGAAGGACTTGAAACACGGTCCTTTGGAGGCTTTAATCACTAAGGATGAGGAGACAGGTATGTTCGGCGCATTCGGATTGAAACCGGGCACGGTGAACGGAGAGATTCTTCTGAACCTCGATTCGGAAGACGAAGGCGAGCTGTATATCGGTTGTGCCGGAGGGATGGACGTGACTGCTACCTTAGAATATAAGGAAGTAGCTCCGGAGGAAGGAGATATTGCGGTGAAAGTCACACTGAAAGGATTGCGTGGCGGACACTCCGGTTTGGAAATCAATGAAGGACGTGCCAATGCCAATAAATTGCTGGTTCGTTTTGTCCGTGAAGCCGTTGCAAGTTACGAAGCCCGTTTGGCAAGTTGGGAAGGCGGCAATATGCGCAATGCCATTCCGCGCGAAGCGTGTGCGGTTGTGACGATTCCTGCCGAGAATGAAGAAGAACTGTTGGGCTTGGTGAAATATTGCGAGGAGCTGTTCAATGAAGAGTATGCGGCTGTCGAAACTCCGGTTAGCTTTACGGCAGAACGGGTGGAACTTCCCGCAGGACAGGTGCCCGAAGAGATACAAGACAACCTGATAGATGCGATTTTTGCTTGTCAGAATGGGGTGATGCGTATGATTCCCACTGTGCCCGATACGGTGGAAACTTCTTCTAACCTTGCCATTATTACGATTGGCGGCGGTAAGGCCGAGATTAAGATTCTGGCTCGCAGTTCCAGCGACAGCATGAAAGAGTGTCTTACGACAAGTCTGGAGTCCTGCTTCTCTATGGCAGGAATGAAAGTGGAGCTGACGGGCGGTTATTCCGGTTGGCAGCCTGATGTCAATTCTCCGATACTTCATGCGATGAAGGCGTCCTATAAGCAGCAGTTTGGCGTAGAGCCTGCCGTGAAGGTGATTCATGCGGGTTTGGAATGCGGTATTATCGGTGCCATCATTCCGGGATTGGATATGATTTCCTTCGGACCTACTTTGCGTTCGCCCCACTCGCCGGACGAAAGGGCGTTGATTCCTACCGTGCAGAAGTTCTACGACTTCCTTGTGGCTACGTTGGAACAGACTCCGGTGAAATAAGCAAGCGTTTTTTTCCTATATATAATATAGGTATAGTATAAAGCAGAGAGTGTCTCTTCGTATGGAAGAGATGCTCTCTGTTTTTTTGTGCAGACAAGTAGCGTGTGGGCACGCGGTTGATATAAATCAATAAATGTGCTATAAAACATAGAATACAGCCTTTTTGGAGTATAATGCCTAAACAAAGCCCTTACTTTTGTGTTTTAAAACATATAATAGAAAGGATAACAGAATGAAAAGGTTAAAAAGATTGTTTAGAAAGTTCGGCGAAGCCGACGTACACGTATGGGGATATTCCACAATTTATGCGGTAATTCCCAAACAGAAATAATTTAGTAATTAAAAAAAACAGAAGATTATGGCAAAGAAAATAACTTCTTTAGTAAGAAAAATCCTCAGTGAAGTAGGTCGTAACGAAATGCTTGCGTGGGGATACAGGATTGAAAAATAAGCGAGTGTGTATTCGCTTGATTCATGGTGGGGATATCGTTTTAAGGACGTATCCCCACTTTTTGTATCTGCCGGAAACACAATCTGTTCATCGCCTCTCATCTACCGCATCTTGTGCTGCAAACCATCCGTGGAAAACTTCTTTTCCATTGATTGCAAACTTCTCGTTTGCCGTAGACAAAAATCTTTTTTGTCAATCTCAATCTATAAACGAAGGCTTTGATTATATAAATGCAACCTTCGTTTTTATAATCAAAGCCTTCGTTTATAAAAACGCAACTTGCGTTTATAGTTTGAAATTGGCAAAAAACAGGTTTCTGATAGCTTCCGCGCAACTTTATATCCAATAAGGAATAACTTTATCCCCAATCGTTTAGCCTTGAAGAAGCGGTCTGTTTCCATGAACCGGCTGCGGGAAACAGCACGAAAACCAGCCGTATTGTCATAATAATTGTTATGATAGTACAAATCAATTATATTTATTCAAAAAAAGAGGAAGATTCAGATTTTATTTCTTTACTTTGTTATTCAACGTGAGTTTGATACAAGTGCGTTTACGAGCGGACATTGTTCATACAGGTAAGATTAAAGTGAACTTAAAACAGGAAAGATTATGAAAATAAAGCAGGCGTGTATCATGGTACTGCTTTGCGTGTCGGGAATGATTCCCGCAGTGCAGGCACAAACTTTCGACAGTCTATGGGAAGAGGTACAACAGGCGCAACTGGAACACTTGCCCAAACCGGTAGTCGAAATAACGGACAAAATCTACCGCAAAGCAAAGAAAGAAAAGAACTCCGCACAAATGCTGAAAGCCTATATGTGGAAGATGGATGTCCAGGGAGGCCTGGTGCCGGACAGTATCTATTCCTATCTGAAAGGACTGGAACAATGGGCGGAGCAGACCACGACTCCTCCGATGGATCGCGCCATCTTGCACTCTCTGATAGCAGACATCTACGCAGGCTATGCCGCCAATAACCGGTGGGCACTCCGCCAGCGAAAAGAAATCGTAGGAGAAGCCCCCGCCTCTGATATGCGCGAATGGACAGCGAATATGTTTGTCGAAAAAGTACGTACAAACGTAAAGGAAGCATTGGCCGATTCGGTGTTGCTGCTCAAGACTTCCTCGCGCACCTATGTCCCTTTCGTTCTGCTGGCCAAGTATAGCGAATACTACCACCACGATATGTATCATCTGCTGGCTTCCCGTGCCGTCCAATCGCTGAACCGGATAAAGACTTTGGAACGTGCCATCTTCAACGACACCATACCGTCGCCCGTGAAACAGGACATCGCCGATATCTACAAAAACATGATGGCCACCTATAAGAGTGCCGCCATGAAAGAAGGCTACATCCTCACCGCACTCGACTATTTGAAATGGAAAAGCGATACATACGGAGAAGGCACATACCTCTCAGCTTTGAATGCGTTGAAAAACGAGCATACGTCGTCCTCTTCCGTCAGTGCGGAAATCTATTTGGCACAAGCCCGCTACGCCTGCGAAAAAGAACGGCAGACCGAAGCCTTGCAGCTCTGCGACGAAGCCATTCGCCTTTATCCCTCTTACTACAGGATAAATGCCGTGAAGGATTTCCGCGAAGAGATTTTATCCCCTTTTCTCGAAGTCAATACAGCACGGCAGGTTTTTCCCCATGAGGAGATTAATCTGAATGTTGCACATAAGAACCTGGACGGATTCACCATACAACTCTATCAGGCGAAGAAAAAAGTGAAAGAACAGCACTACTCCCTTTCCCGACCGAAGGATTACCGCAGGCAAGACACTGTGTTCACCTTCAAGGCTCCCGACCTCGGAGCGTATGTGATGTGTATCGTGCCCGATGACTGTACGGAGGAGAGCCACGAATACGATTTCACCGTAACGCGATTCAGGGTGCTCTCGTCCTGTCTGCCCGAGAATCAATATGAAGTAGTGGCGTTGAACGGACAAACCGGACATCCCATTCCCTATGCTAAAATCACACTCCATGACCATACAAAGAAAGTGCTGCAAGAATATACGGCCGGTAAAGACGGCAAAGTCAGATTTCCCTGGAAGTCTGAATACAGTTATTTGAAAGCCTCGAAAGGAGCGGATACCTCTATGAAGCCACAGTACATTTATGGTGGAGGTTTCGGACTTTACGGCGATACGAATAAAAAAAACGAAAGGGTGACGCTGCTGACCGACCGTTCCCTATATCGTCCCGGTCAGACCGTCTATGTAAAAGGTATTGCCCACATACAAGGTTCCGATACGGCAAACGTGCTGACCGACAAAAACTACACAGTCGTCTTATTGGATGCAAACAATCAGGAAGTGGGGAAGAAATCCGTACGCACCAACGGCTTCGGCTCGTTTACCGCCGACTTCGCATTGCCTTCGGTATGCCTCAACGGAACGTTCTCTTTGCGGGTGGGAGAAAACTGGAAAGAAATCCGCGTGGAAGAATACAAACGCCCGACATTCGACATCATTATCGAAAAGCAGACGGAAAGCTACAAGCTCGGAGATGAAGTACAGGTGAAAGGAAAGGTGCAGTCGTATAGCGGTGTGCTGCTCCAGGACCTTCCGGTGAAATATACCATACAACGCTCCGTCTACAGTTTTTGGAGAGTTTCCGACTTTACGCAGATTGCCTCCGGCGAAGTGATTGCCGACGCGAATGGGGAGTTCACGATTCCGGTCCGCTTGGAAGAGCGCGCCGCTTATAAGGACAATGATAAAATACACTATCAATATACCGTTGAAGTCACCGCTACCAACGTGGCAGGCGAGACACAGTCGTCTACGGAGATGATTTCGGCAGGCACACGCTCGTTGGTACTGCAAATGGAACTGAAAGAGAAAACGTGCAAGGATGCTCCGTTTGCTGTGGAGTTTAATGCATGGAATCTCAACCGGCAACCTGTGGAAATAAAAGGAAACTATGCGCTGTATGCGGCCAAAGACGCAAACTTCAAGCAGTTGGAAGAGCATCCGGTGGCAACAGGAACTTTTGCTTCCAACGAGCAGACAACGCTCAACTGGCAGCATATCCCCTCGGGGGCGTATGTACTCAAAGCATCGGCGAAAGACAACCAGGGCAAGGAAGTGACGGCAGAGACCCGTACCATCCTTTTTTCACAGCAAGACAAGCGTCCGCCCGTGCCCTCTGCCGTATGGCTCTACCAGCAGAACGTACAGTTCGACGCCACGCATCCGGCAATATTCTATTTCGGAACTTCGGAGAAGGACGCGTATGTGATGATGAATGTAGTCAACGGCAACAAACTGTTGGAAAGTAAGGCACTCAAACTCTCCGATGAGATTCTCCGCTTCGAGTATCCCTATCGGGAAAACTACGGCGACGGTATTTTTGTCAATCTCTGTATGGTGCGAAACGAACGAATCTACGAAGAACAGATTCGGATAGAGAAACGGATGCCGGACAAGAAACTGGCGATGAAGTGGGAGGTATTTCGCGATAAACTGCGTCCCGGACAGAAGGAAGAGTGGAAACTGACGGTTAAGACACCACAAGGACAAGCCGCCGATGCGGAGATGTTGGCTACGATGTATGATGCTTCACTTGATAAAATCTGGAATCACCGTCAGGATTTTCAGATTCATTATAGACGGTTGGTGCCTTCTTTTTATTGGATGAAGGGATATCCGGGAAACAATTTATTCCATTATCAGTGGAAGAACAATTGTTTTTCAGTGCCGTCGATGGAATACGACAGTTTCTCGATTTTGAGCGGAGTAGGTATATTGACATATACAATGTCGGGGGCTTTGGTATCCCGAAGTGCTCCGGTGGAAGTGAAATATGTACCGGCTTTGGCCTCCAAAGCAGCCGGTAATGGAATCTTGGAAGTCGTATCGGATTCAACCGACGAGCTTGGCGCATGGGAAGAGGAAATGCTTCCCGATGCTCCCGCCGACCTGCGTACGAATCTTTCCGAAACAGCCTTCTTCTATCCCCAACTCCGTACGAACGAGCAAGGAGAGGTATCCTTCTCATTCACCATGCCCGAAAGTCTGACGCGCTGGAACTTCCGTGGTTATGCCCACACAAAGGGAATGCTGACGGGAATACTGGATGGCGAAGCCACTACCAGTAAGGAATTCATGCTCACTCCCAATCTGCCGCGTTTCGTGCGCGTAGGCGATAAGACCTCTGTAGCGGCTTCCGTCTCCAACATGACTGACAAGCCGCAAACCGGAACGGTAAGCATGATGCTTTTCGACCCGGCGACGGAAAAGGTAATCGAGACGCAGACAGAGAAATTCACCGTTGAAGCAGGAGGGACGATTGGCGTGAACTTCCTGTTTGCTGTCAGTGACAAGTACGAAGTGGTAGGATGTCGGATGATTGCCGATAGCGGCACATTCAGCGACGGAGAACAGCAGTTGCTTCCTGTGCTCAGCAACAAAGAACATTTAGTGGAAACCCTCCCGATGCCCGTACGCGGAGAAGAAACCCGCATCTTCCCGCTCAATCATCTGTTCAATCGGCACAGCAAGACGGCAACCGACCGTAAGTTGACAGTCGAATTCACCGGGACTCCTGCCTGGTATGCCATTCAGGCCTTGCCGGCTTTGAGTCTTCCCACGGACAACAATGCCATTTCGTGGGCTACCGCCTATTATGCGAACACATTGGCTTCTTATATTATGAACAGTCAGCCGCGCATCAAGGCAGTGTTCGATAGCTGGAGACTTCAGGGAGGAACGAAAGAAACCTTTCTCAGCAACCTGCAAAAGAATCAGGAAGTGAAGAATATCCTGTTGTCCGAATCGCCGTGGGTGCTCGAAGCGCAAACCGAAGAACAACAGAAAGAACGCATCGCCACACTGTTTGATTTGAACAACATCCGCAACAACAACATCGCCGCCTTGACACGATTGAAGGAATTGCAGAATTCCGACGGTACATGGTCATGGTATAAAGGTATGAACGGTAGTACTTACGTCACCGCCTATATTGCCGAACTCAACGCCCGCCTTGCCTTGTTCACAGGCGGGAAGTTGAGCGGAGTCGCATACGCTTTGCAGGCAAATGCATTGAAATCCCTCCATCAGTCGGCTTTGAAAGAGTATGAGGAGATTCTGAAAATGCAGCGAAAAGGGGCGATATTGCGGGGTGTATCAGGCAATATCCTGCATTATCTGTATATTATAGCCATCTCCGGCGAGCAAGTTCCTGCCGCAAACAAGGAAGCATACGCTTATTACCTCTCCAAAGTAAAAGAACTTCTTGCTTCGACTTCGATGAGTACGAAGGCTACTGCCGCTATCGTGCTTGACAAAGCCGGATATAAAAAAGAAGCACAGCAGTTTGTCGCCTCCCTGAAAGCCCATCTGACAAAGACGGACGAACAGGGTATGTTCTTCGCCTTCAACGAGAATCCTTATACCTGGGGCGGAATGCAGATGCAAGCCCACGTAGACGTAATGGAAGCATTGGAAATGGTTGGCGGCAATGCTGAGACGGTAGAAGAGATGAAACTCTGGCTGCTCAAACAGAAACAGACACAGCAATGGAACTCTCCGGTGGCTACCGCAGACGCCGTGTATGTACTCTTGATGAAAGGTGTCGACCTGCTTGGTAATCAGGGAGACGTGCGCATCACGCTTGGCAATGAAGTACTGGAAACAGTTTCACCAAGCAAGACTACCGTCCCGGGATTGGGATACGTCAAGCGTTCGTTCACAGAGGAAAGCGTGGTGGAGGCTCGTAAAATTAAAGTGGAAAAGAGAAATCCGGGCATTGCCTGGGGGGCTGTATATGCGGAATACGAATCGCCGATAAGCGACGTGAAACAACAAGGCGGTGCGTTGAATGTGCAGAAGCAATTGTACGTGGAACGTACAGTGAACAATACTCCGCAACTGCATCCCGTCACATCAAAGACGGTGCTTCAAGTAGGAGATAAAATCGTTTCGCGTTTGAGCATCCGTACAGACCGTGCAATGGACTTCGTACAATTGAAAGACCAGCGTGGCGCGTGCTTCGAACCCATCGGCAACTTGTCCGGCTATCGCTGGAACGGCGGAATCGGTTACTATGTAGACATCAAAGACGCTTCCACCAATTTCTTCTTCGACCATCTCGGAAAAGGAGTCTATATACTGGAATACAGCTATCGCGTGAACCGCACAGGAACTTATGAGACGGGACTGGCCACTATGCAATGTGCCTATGCGCCTGAATATGCGTCTCATTCCGCCTCAACGACCGTAATTGTCGGCAAATAAAAGCAGCAACCGGGCAGGGATTGTATGGTTCTCAATCAACCGTGAACCATACAATCCCTGCTTCATTACCAATGAAAAATTCCCTTCCACCGTAGTAAATATTTGATAAACTACTTTCGTCAATCTGTGTTAATCTGTGTAATCTGTGGTGAGAAACTCATCTAAAACAATTACATTTGTGCACCAAAATAAATTATATCGCATGAAACGTAGTCTGTTATCTATATTATTTCTGCTGACTGTCGCTTTGGCCTCCGTTGCTCAGCCTCGTATCTCTTCCAATAAAGAGACCCATAACTTTGGACAAATAGAGTGGAAACGCCCGGTGACAGTGGAATATACAATCACCAATACGGGTAACCAGCCGTTGGTGCTTACCAATGTCACTACTTCCTGTGCCTGCTCCGTCGCCGACTGGACGAAGGAACCGATTGCTCCGGGAGGAAAAGGCAAGGTAAAGGCTTCTTTCGACGCGAAGGCTTTGGGACATTTTGAGAAATCGGTCGGGATATACAGCAATGCTACTCCGAATTTGGTTTATCTCAAGTTTGCCGGAGAAGTGGTGCAGGAAGTGAAGGATTACACAAAGACCCTTCCCTATGCCATTGGCAATATACGTATGGATTGCGACGAGTTTGCTTTCCCCGATGTTTATCAGGGGCAGAAGTCTACGCTCACTTTCAATATAGCCAATCTGTCCGACCGCCCCTATGAGCCGGTATTGATGCATCTGCCTCCTTATCTCAAAATGGAAGCGGAGCCTAAAGTCCTCTTGAAAGGCAAGAAAGGAACAGTCAAACTGACGTTGGACGCCGGATTGTTGAAAGATTATGGATTGACACAGACATCTGTCTATCTTTCCCGTTTCTCGGGCGACAAGGTGAGCGAGGATAACGAAATACCTGTTTCAGCCGTTCTTCTTCCCGACTTTTCGCGTATGACGGCTGCGGATTCGCTGAATGCTCCTTCCATGCACATCTCGGAAACCAATATCGACCTGAGTGTGCCGTTGATTAAGAAAGAAAAGGTCAACTACGAAATATTGATTGCCAATGCGGGAAAATCTCCGTTGGTTATTAGTAAATTGCAGGTGTTCAATTCATCGGTAGGTGTGAGCCTGAAGAAAAAAATGGTTCCGCCGGATGGAATGACCAAACTGAAAGTGACGATTCGCAAGCGTGATGTGGGCAATAAGAAACATCATTTACGTATTCTGATGATAACGAACGACCCGATACGCCCGAAAGTTGAAATCAATATCAAACGCTAAACAATCTTACGGTCATGGAACATCCTGAAAATAGTGAAGAGTACAAGGGGCTTGTTGTCAATAAAGGCATCGAACAGCCTTCGTCTGTGAATCCTTACTTGAAGCGGAAGTCCAAAAGACGTCAGCTTTCGGTAGCCGAATTTGTGGAGGGTATCATAAAAGGCGATGTCACTATATTGAGCCAAGCCGTCACACTGGTGGAAAGTGTGAAGCCCGAACATCAGGCTGTAGCCCAGGAAGTGATAGAGAAGTGCTTGCCCTATTCCGGCAATTCCATCCGGGTAGGTATCAGTGGGGTTCCCGGCGCAGGAAAGAGTACGTCAATAGATGTTTTCGGATTGCACATACTTGAAAAAGGGGGAAAATTGGCTGTACTTGCCATCGACCCCAGCAGCGAGCGCAGTAAAGGGAGCATCTTAGGAGATAAGACACGCATGGAAAAACTCTCCGTACATCCTAAATCATTCATCCGCCCCAGCCCGTCGGCAGGTTCATTGGGCGGTGTGGCACGCAAGACCCGTGAGACGATTGTGCTTTGTGAAGCTGCCGGATTCGATAAGATTTTTGTGGAAACCGTTGGTGTGGGACAAAGCGAAACGGCGGTTCATTCAATGGTGGATTTCTTTCTGCTGATTCAGTTGGCGGGAACAGGAGATGAATTGCAAGGTATCAAGCGCGGCATTATGGAAATGGCGGACGGTATTGTGATAAATAAGGCCGACGGAGACAATTTGGAACGTGCCAAGTTGGCTGCCAGCCAATTTCGTAATGCATTGCATCTGTTTCCTGCACCCGAATCGGGATGGACACCGCAGGTGTTGACATATTCCGGCTTTTATAATATAGGTGTCAAAGAAGTATGGGATATGGTGTATGCTTATATCAACTTCGTAAAAGAGAACGGTTATTTCGATTATCGCCGCAACGAACAAAGCAAATATTGGATGTACGAAAGCATCAACGAGCAGTTGCGCGACAGCTTTTATCATAATCCGAAGATTGAAGCAATGCTTCAAGAGAAAGAGCGTCAGGTATTGCAAGGCAACCTGACTTCGTTTATTGCTGCCAAAAGTTTGCTTGATACTTATTTCGATAATTTATCTCTAAGATAGAGAAAATACGTTAAAAAAATCATTGTTCATATAGGATAATGTGCTTTTTGTGTGTATTTACTATTAGAGCGAAAAGGCATGAAGATGCAACAGCGACATGAATAATTTTCTATTAACTAAAATACCTTTATGAACAAAACCTTGTTAACTGGTCTTTTGTGTTGTGTTCTGACGACACATAGTTATGCAGACCAACCGTTAGAAGGATTCACTTATGCTTCGGCAAGTGCTCCGACAGGAAAAGAGTGGGAATCTCCCGAAAATCTTGCATTGAATAAGGAACAGCCGCGTGCTTATTTCTTCTCGTTCCAGGATGTGGAGAGTGCCCGCAAAGTATTGCCCGAACACAGTAAGTTCTGGCAATCGCTCAATGGCGACTGGAAGTTTCATTGGGCTCCCGACCCCGATTCACGTCCGAAGGATTTCTACCGGACGGATTTTGACGTTGCTTCATGGGATGTGATTCCCGTACCTTCAAACTGGAATATCTATGGCCTACAGAAAGACGGTAGCCAAAAGTACGGTACACCTATCTATGTCAATCAGCCCGTTATCTTTAAGCATACAGTGAAAGTAGACGACTGGCGCGGAGGAGTGATGCGTACTCCGCCTGCCAACTGGACTACGTATAAAGCCCGCAATGAAGTAGGCTCCTTCCGTCGCGATTTCGATATACCGCAAGATTGGGACGGACGCGAAATCTACATCAGTTTTGACGGCGTGGATTCTTTTTTCTACCTGTGGATAAACGGCAAGTATGTAGGTTTCTCCAAGAACTCGCGCAACACTGCCAATTTTAATATTACTCCCTATCTGCAAAAAGGAAAGAACACGGTAGCTGCCGAAGTGTATCGTAGTTCCGACGGCTCCTTTCTTGAAGCGCAAGATATGTTTCGTCTGCCGGGTATCTTCCGCACGGTAGCTCTCTATTCGGTTCCCAAAGTACACTTCCGTGACCTGGTGGCTACACCGGATTTGGATGCGGCTTATACGGACGGTTCTTTGACCATCAAGGCCGACATCCGCAATTTGGACAAGAAGGCAGTAAAAAACTATAAAGTGCATTATTCATTGTATGCCAACAAACTCTATTCCGACGAGAATACGCTGATAGACGATGTGCTGTCTTCTGTCATTGAGAAAATAGAACCGAGCCGGATAAGTGCGGTGGAGACTGTTTTCCGTGTAAAAGCTCCGAATAAATGGTCGGCGGAATTTCCTTACCGCTACACACTTGTAGCCGAACTGAAAGATAAGAAGGACAGGACTATCGACCGGATATCCACTATCGTTGGGTTCCGTAAGGTAGAAATCAGGGATACACCTGCATCGGAAGATGAATTCGGGCTTGCAGGCCGCTACTATTACATCAACGGCAAAACAGTCAAACTGAAAGGAGTGAACCGCCACGAATCCAATCCGGAGGTAGGACACGCCGTTACCCGTGAGATTATGGAAAAGGAGGTTATGCTGATGAAGCGTGCCAACATCAATCATGTGCGTAATTCGCATTATCCGGACGATCCTTATTGGTATTTCTTATGCAATAAGTACGGTATTTATCTGGAAGATGAGGCGAATATCGAATCGCACGAATATTATTACGGTGCTGCTTCCCTCTCGCATCCGGCAGAATGGAAGAATGCACACGTGGCACGCGTGATGGAGATGGTGCACGCGAATGTCAACAATCCGTCTATCGTCATTTGGTCGTTGGGCAACGAGGCCGGACCGGGTAAGAACTTTGTAGCTGCTTATGATGCGTTGAAACAGTTCGACTTGTCGCGCCCCGTACAGTATGAGCGCAACAATGACATTGTGGATATGGGCTCCAACCAATACCCCTCTATCGGTTGGGTGCGCGGCGCAGTCAAAGGAAAATATGACATTAAGTATCCTTTCCATATTTCGGAATATGCCCATTCGATGGGGAATGCCTGCGGTAATCTGATTGATTATTGGGAAGCGATGGAGTCTACCAACTTCTTCTGCGGTGGTGCTATCTGGGATTGGGTAGACCAGTCGATGTATAACTACGACGCAAAGACAGGAATCCGCTATCTGGCTTATGGCGGTGATTTCGGCGATACTCCCAATGACGGACAGTTTGTTATGAACGGAATTGTGTTCGGCGATTTGGAACCGAAACCGCAATACTATGAAGTGAAGAAAGTCTATCAGAACATTGAGGTGAAAGCGATAGACCTTGAGAAAGGTGTTTTTGAAATCTTCAACAAGTATTACTTCAAGAACTTAGCGGACGAATATAGCCTGTTGTGGTCGGTTTACGAAGATGGCAAAGTGATTCAGACAACTTTGAAAGAGGATATCAACCTGGCTCCCCGCCAACGGATGCAATTCTCCTTGCCTTACAACCGCGCTGCATTTAAAAAGGATGCGGAATATTTTGTGAAATTGCAGTTCGTTCTGAAAGCCCCAAGACCCTGGGCTGGCAAAGACTTCGCGATGGCGGAAGAACAAATCCGCGTCAAGGAGGCTACGGAACGTCCGTCTGTCGGTGAAGTGGCAGCCGCTACTGCCACCGGTTCATTAAAGACCCGCATGAATCCGGCTACGAAAAAGATGGAGATAAAAGGAGAAGGGTTCGACCTGACGTTCGATTTGCAAACCGGAAGCCTTTATAACTTGAAATACGGAAATGAAACGGTTATTGCGGACGGAAACGGACCGAAGTTAGACGCTCTTCGCGCTTTCACCAATAACGATAACTGGTTCTATGCTCCGTGGTTTGAACACGGTTTGCATAACTTGAAACACAAACTGGTAGAGTTTACTACTTGCGACAAGGAGAATAAGGTCGTGTTGAGCTTTACCGTAGAGTCGCAGGCTCCGAATGCGGCAAGCATCAAAGGTGGTACAAGTTCCGGCAAAAACAGTATTGTGGAACAGACGGACAGAGTGTTCGGCAGCAATGACTTTAAGTTTATCACCAATCAGGTATGGACGATATATCCGGACGGTTCCGTCGAATTGCAGTCTGGCATTACTTCCAACCGTCCCAGTCTCACATTGCCCCGTCTTGGCTATGTAATGAAAGTACCTCAACAATATGCTAACTTTACTTATTACGGCCGAGGTCCGGCTGATAACTATGCAGACCGTAAAAGCGGTCAGTTCATAGAACGGTACACCAATACGGTGTCAGGTGAATTCGTGAATTTCCCGAAACCTCAGGATATGGGCAATCACGAAGATGTCCGTTGGTGTGCACTGACCAACCAGTCGGGGCAGGGTGCTGTCTTTATAGCTACCGACCGTCTTTCCGTTTCGGCACTTCCGTATTCGGCACTTGATTTGATACTGGCTTCCCATCCTTACCAATTGCCCGAAGCAGGCGATACTTACCTGCATTTGGACTGTGCGGTTACCGGTTTGGGTGGTAACAGTTGCGGTCAGGGCGGTCCGCTTGTTCAGGATAGGGTATTTGCCGGACAGCATACGATGGGCTTTATCATCCGTCCTGCCGGTGGTAAGGATTTGGCGGCTGTTGCCAACGTTGCTCCTGCCGGAGACATTCCGCTGACCATCACACGTACTCCCGCCGGAATGGTAGAACTGTCGTCGGCACGTGAAGATGCTGTATTCTGCTACACCATTGACGGCAGCAAAAAGGTACAGGAATACAAAGAACCTATCTCTTTGCGTAATGGCGGCACAGTGAAAGCATGGTATAAAGACAATAAGAATATCAGTGCCGTGATGAAGTTTGAAAAGATAGAAAGCATCCAGATGCAGGTAGTATACGCCAGCAGTCAGGAATCGGGCGATGGCGATGCTTCCAACCTGGTAGACGGAGACCCGGGCACGATATGGCATACGATGTATTCCGTGACTGTAGCCAAGTATCCGCACTGGGTAGACCTTGACGCTGGTGAAGTGAAAGAAATCAAAGGCTTTACCTACCTGCCGCGTCAGAATGGAAGCAACGGCCATATCAAAGACTACTCCATCCACATCAGCATGGATGGCAAAGAATGGGGCGAACCTGTCAAGAAAGGAACTTTCGAGAATAATTCGAAGGAGAAGAGAGTGATGTTTGACAAGCCGATGAAGGCACGTTACATCCGTTTCACTGCTTTGAGTTCGCAGAACGGGCAAGATTTTGCGTCCGGTGCGGAAATGACTATTTTGGCTAATTAGTATAGGAGCCTGTTTGAGAGAAACAGTTTGAAGTACCGATTTTGAATATAAGGGGAATATACGGATGATTACTGTATATTCCCCTTTTTTGTTGCCCCCTGTTTACCCGCTATTTTCCCTTGCCGTATGACCGGTTTTCAGCGCATATATCTCCTGTTTTTACGGCATATATGTCCTACTTCCAGCATCTATATATCCAATCTCCAGCACATATATCTCCTGCACGCAGCATATATATGCGCTGTAACCTACTGAATATGAGACTGTAATTACGCTGTTTTGCCGGCAGTCGAAGGAGACGGAAATCCTTGTACATTCCAATGCGCAACAACAACCGAAAAAGAAAAAACGGTTGCGGAAGTTGTTTGTCATAGGATTTATATATATTTGCCTTGATTAAAATGGAATATTATGGAACAACAGGCTAATTATATCCGTCGTATCGAGATTCACGGGCTCTGGGAACGCTTTAATATAGGATGGGACTTGCGTCCCGATGTGAACATACTTTCCGGCATCAACGGAGTGGGGAAGACCACCATTCTGAACCGTTCCGTCGGCTATCTTGAAGAACTTTCCGGTGAAATGAAAAGCGATGAAAAGAGCGGGGTGCGCCTGTTTTTTGACAATCCCGAAGCAACCTACATTCCCTACGATGTCATCCGGAGCTACGACCGCCCGTTGATAATGGGAGATTTCACCGCCCGCATGGCAGACAAGAACGTGAAGTCCGAACTCGACTGGCAACTCTACCTCTTGCAGCGCCGCTACCTCGACTACCAAGTCAACATCGGCAATAAGATGATTGAGATGCTTTCGGCCGACAGCGAAGAAGAGCGCCGCAAGGCAGCCACCCTGTCTGTAGCCAAGCGCCGGTTTCAGGACATGATTGACGAACTGTTCAGCTATACCCGCAAGAAGATAGACCGCAAGCGCAACGACATCGCTTTCTATCAGGACGGCGAACTGCTGTTTCCCTACAAACTGTCGTCGGGCGAGAAGCAGATGCTCGTCATCCTGCTCACCGTGCTTGTGCAGGACAACAGCCATTGCGTGCTCTTTATGGACGAACCCGAAGCATCGCTCCACATCGAATGGCAACAAAAACTCATAGCCATGATACGCGAGCTGAATCCGAACGTACAGATTATACTGACCACCCATTCGCCCGCCGTCATCATGGAAGGCTGGCTGGATGCCGTGACGGAAGTGAGCGACATCTCGACAGAAGCGGACGGATTTAAAGCCGCTCCCGTCCATTGACAACAAACCCATCAAACCCTCACTGCATGGCAACTTCATTACGAGACAATCTAACCTCTTCCTACTTCAGCGCAGCCCACAAACTCTATCCGAAGAAGGCTCGCCGGCGCATCATAGCCTACGTGGAGAGTTATGACGACATCGCTTTCTGGCGTACGCTGCTCGAAGAGTTTGAAGACGACGAACACTATTTCCAGGTAATGCTTCCTTCGGCAACCTCCCTGGCCAAAGGAAAGAAGATGGTACTTATGAATACGCTGAACACCGCCGAACTGGGCCGGAGCCTGATAGCCTGCGTAGACAGCGACTATGATTTTCTGCTGCAAGGTGCCACCGGCACTTCCCGCAAAGTCAATCGCAACAAATACATCTTCCAGACCTACACGTATGCCATCGAAAACTACCACTGCTTTGCCGAAAGCCTGCATGAAGTATGCGTGCAGGCCACGTTGAACGACCGCTTCATCTTTGACTTCGAGACCTACTTGAAGAGGTATTCCGAAATCGTCTACCCTCTCTTTCTGTGGAATGTGTGGTTCTATCGCCAACGGGATACCCATACGTTTCCGATGTACGACCTGCACACCTGCACCGCCTTGCGCGAAATCACTCTCAAGCATCCCGAAAGGAGCCTGGAAGCCTTGCGGCAGCGTGTCGCTCAGAAACTGTCGGAACTCAGGAAACGCTTCTCCCGCAATATCGGGCAGGTGGATGCATTGGGCACCGAACTGAAGGAGTTGGGACTCATCCCCGAGACTACCTATCTCTATATGCAAGGGCACCACGTGATGGACAATGTAGTGATGAAACTGCTCCTTCCGGTCTGTACGGTGTTGCGCCGCGAGCGTGAGCAGGAGATTAAACGCCTCGCCGAACACGACAAGCAATTCAGAAACGAACTGACTTGCTATCAGAACAGCCAGGTGAGTGTTGAAATCATGCTGAAGAAGAACGTCGCTTACAAGCGGCTGTTGCATTACAACTGGCTGAGGAAAGATATAAGCCAATATTTGGGACAAGAAAAAACAATGAACCACATACAAACCGAAAGATAATATGTTTATAGAAGAAGGAAAAAAGACCATCGAAATGCTTCCCGCTGCATTGGTAGAACAGGAAGCCGGCAGTGCGCTGATGCAGAATGTGAACGAAGCCTTGCAGACGGTGGGGATGGATGAAACTCTGGCAGATAAGGCAGACAATTTTGTCGTACTGCTGCTTATTGTTGCTGTGGCATTGCTTGCCAATCTGATTTGCCGCAAGATAATTCTGAACACCGTGTCCAAACTGGTGAAACAGACGAAAGCCACCTGGGACGATATCGTGTTCAACGATACGGTGCTGTCGAACGTCAGCCGCATGGTGGCGCCGCTATTGATTTATATCGCCATCCCTGTCGCCTTCCCCGAACATATCGATTCCGCCCTGCTCGATTTCTTTCGCAGGCTTTGCGAGATTTATATACTTGCCGTCTTTCTGCGCTTTGTAAGTGCGCTGTTCACTGCCGTCTATTTGGTATATAGTGAAAAGGAGCAGTACAAAGACAAACCTTTGAAGGGACTTTTGCAGACGGCGCAGGTGATTCTTTTTTTCATAGGCGGCATTGTCATCATCAGCATCCTGATAGAGCAAAGTCCCGTCGCACTGCTGACAGGACTCGGAGCTTCCGCCGCCGTGCTGATGTTGGTTTTCAAAGACAGCATCATGGGCTTTGTCTCCGGTATCCAGCTCTCCGCCAACAATATGCTGAAAGTGGGCGACTGGATTACGATGCCCAAGTACGGAGCCGACGGCACGGTGATAGAAGTGACGCTGAACACCGTGAAGGTGCGCAACTTCGACAATACCATCACCACCATCCCGCCTTACCTGCTGGTTAGCGATTCGTTTCAGAACTGGCAGGGGATGCAGGAGTCCGGCGGCAGGCGTGTGAAACGCTCGGTCAACATCGATATGACGAGCGTGTGTTTCTGCACTCCGGAGATGTTGGAGAAGTTCCGCAAGATACAACTGCTGAAAGCATATATCGACGAGAAGGAAAAGGCCCTCGATGCTTACAACAAAGAGCTGGCGATTGACGATTCGGTATTGGTAAACGGCCGCCGCCAGACCAATTTGGGCGTGTTCCGTGCCTATCTGACCAACTATCTGAAGAGCCTGCCCGCCGTCAACCGGGACATGACTTGCATGGTACGCCAGCTCCAACCTACCGAGACGGGTCTTCCGCTGGAGCTCTACTTCTTTTCGGCCGACAAAGTGTGGGTCAACTACGAAAGCATCCAGGCAGATGTTTTCGACCACGTGCTTGCCATCATTCCCGAATTCGGCCTGCGCGTATTCCAAAATCCCTCAGGTGCCGACCTGCACCGCATGGGAGTAAAGATAGAACACTGATACATTTACCATCCACCCAATAAACCGCTTATCGTATGAGTACCTCTTTATCCAGTCAGATTATCCGTGAAATAACTCCTTTGTCGGACAAGGATTGTTTTTATATTGCCGAACGCTATAAAACAGAGTTTACTTATCCCATTCACCACCATTCCGAGTTCGAATTGAACTTTACGGAAAAGGCGGCGGGTGTAAGACGGATTGTAGGAGACTCTTCTGAGGTGATAGGCGATTACGACCTGGTGCTGATAACGGGCAAAGACCTCGAGCACGTCTGGGAGCAGAACGAATGTCACTCCAAAGAGATACGCGAGATAACGATACAGTTCTCGTCCGACCTCTTCTTCAAGAGTTTCATCAACAAGAACCAGTTCGACTCCATTCGCCGGATGCTGGAGAGGGCACAAAAAGGACTCTGTTTCCCGATGGCTGCCATTCTCAAGATTTATTCGCTGTTGGATACGCTGGCTTCCGAGAAACAGGGCTTTTATGCGGTCATCAAGTTTATGACCATTCTCTACGAACTCTCTTTGTTCGACGAGCAGTCCCGCACATTGGCCAGTTCGTCGTTTGCCAAGATTGACGTTCACTCAGACAGCCGCCGTGTGCAGAAGGTGCAGGAATACATCAATACCCATTACCAGGAGGAGATTCGTCTGGGGCAGTTGGCAAGCCTGGTGGGTATGACGGATGTATCATTCAGCCGTTTCTTCAAGTTGCGCACGGGAAAGAATCTCTCCGACTATATCATCGACATCCGTCTCGGTTTCGCTTCCCGTCTGTTGGTCGATTCCACCATGTTGATAGCCGAAATCTGCTACGATTGCGGTTTTAATAACCTTTCCAATTTCAACCGTATCTTCAAGAAGAAAAAAGAGTGTTCGCCCAAAGAGTTTCGTGAGAACTATCGGAAGAAGAAGAAACTGATTTGATAAAGAGGGCTTGCTAATGTCATTGACTGATTTTCGCCACGGATTAGTACAGATTTCTTTCTTAATACTCAATAATCAAGTTAAATAATCTGTGTTAATCCGTAGCAATCCCGAACTACATCCCGAACGAGAACTTGTCGATAGATTGATAAATAACGCTTGCAATACCCAGTCCGATGACGCCCAATGCACAGAGCACCAGTCCCCACCGGGTGCAACCGTCGCTGCGGAAGGTAGGAATCGGATGGTCGGAAGGAGTGATGTACATCGCTTTCACAATCAGTAGGTAGTAGTAGAGTGAAATCACCGTGTTTGCCAGTGCGATGAATACCAGCAGATGGAAACCGGCGTCGAAGGCCGCCATAAAGATGAAGAACTTCGAGAAGAATCCGGCGAAGGGCGGGATACCTGCCAACGAGAAGAGCGACAACGTCATCAGGAAAGCAATCTTCGGGTTCGTCTTGTAAAGTCCTGCATACTCTTCGAGGGTGAACTTATGGCTGCGCAGGGCGATAATCGTGATAACGGCAAACACACTGAGGTTTGCCACCGCATACACTAACACGTAATAGACCAACGCCGTCATCCCCTGTGCCGTGCCGCCGATAACACCAAGCATGATATATCCTGCCTGCGAGATGCTGGAGAACGCCATTAGTCGTTTCAAGTTCTGCTGACGGATGGCAAAGATATTGGCGATGGTGATGGAGACGATGATTACCCAGTAGAGCACCTCCTGCCAGTCGTCCACCATCGGGGCGAAGATCTTGATAAGAATGGTCAGCAATACAAAAGCTGCCGCCCCTTTGGAGACAACGCTCAGATAGGCGGTGACTGCACTCGGCGCACCCTCGTAGACATCCGCTGTCCACAGATGGAACGGAACGAGCGACAGTTTGAACGCCATCCCCGTGAAGAAGAAGACAAACGCCATGATTTGCAACGGGTCGCCGATGATGCGTGCGGGAAGGTCGTCAAAGTAGAGCGTTCCCGTGGAGCCGTAAATCATCGACAGGCCGAACAGCAGCAAGGCACTGGAGAAAAGCGCGGTAAGAATAAACTTCGCGCCGGCCTCGGCAGAGTGATGGCGGTATTTGTCGAAAGCAATCAGTGCGGCGAGAGGTACGGAAGCCGTCTCCAGCCCGATGAAGAACATCAGGAAGTGTCCGGCGGAAATCATGAGATACATACCGAACAGGGTAGAGAGCGTCAGCACGTAGAACTCTCCCTGCTTGAAAGAGGTATCTTCGCGTTTCATCCATTCGTGCGCCATCAGAAAAACAATCAGCGTACTAACGTTAAGGACAGACTTCACCACCGTGTGCATCGGCACATAGTGGTACATACCGCCGAAAGCATCGGTGGCAGTTGCCGGAAAGAGGTTGATAGCCGTGTGTACAACCATCAGTAAGACGGGAAGCAAGGTATTCAACCGTGCCTTTCCGTCGTTTTTGTGTGCATCCGGACTCATGAAGAGGTCGGCCAAGAACAGCACTATCAGCACTGCCACCAGCGACAGCTCTTCGCGCATATATAGAAATTGTGAATAATCCATGAGGTTGATTTACTATTTTACGATTAACGGTTTACAGTTCAGGGTATCAGTTGCGAGACAATCGGCAATACACTTTCGCCAATCATATGGCTCACCCAGAAAGGAGCCATACCCAGCCCGGCTACGCAGGCGATGAGGCAGATGACGGCTACGCGTTCGTCCCAAGTAGCATCGGTCAGCGTGAGGTGGTGTCGGTTGGTACACGTTCCGTACAGAATCTTACCTATCAGGCGCAAGATGTAGACTGCCGTAATCACGATGGAAGAGCAGGCAATGATGGTGAGCGTGCGGTGGAAGAGGTCGTTGTTCTCGAACGAGCCGACGAAGATAGTCATTTCGGCCACAAAGCCGCTCAGTCCCGGCAAGCCGAGGTTGGCAAGGCCCGCAATGACGTAGCATACGCTGAGGAAAGGCATAATCTTCATCAGCCCCGACAGCTCGCGGACATCACGTGTGTGCGTACGTCCGTAAATCATACCGATAAGGGCGAAGAAGAGCGCGGTCATCAATCCGTGCGAAAGCATCTGGAGAATGGCGCCCGTCGCTGCCGTCCGGTTCAGCATGAGGATGGCAAAGAGCACCAGTCCGCAGTGGGAGACCGAAGAGTAGGCGTTGATGTATTTCAAGTCCGTCTGCACACAGGCGGAGAAAGCGCCGTAGACAACAGAGATACCCGTCAGCAGAAGGAATATCCAGGACAACTCGCTGGCAGCTTCCGGCATCAGATAGATGGCGATGCGGAAACATCCGTAGCCACCCAATTTCATCAGCACCCCGGCATGAAGCATCGATACAGCCGTCGGAGCAGACGCATGACCGTCGGGGCTCCACGTATGGAACGGGAAGAGCGCACCCAATACACCGAAACCGAGGAAGGTAAGCGGAAACCAGATGCATTGCTGCTCGACGGGGATGTTGTGCAGCCGGGCGATTTCGAGGATGTTCATGGTAGAAGCCCCCGCACCGAAGTAGATACCGAGGATACCTATCAGCAGAAAGGCAGAACCGCCCATCAGCATCAGCGTCAGCTTCATGGCAGCGTACTCCTTACGTCCCGACCCCCATACGCCAATCAGCAGATACATCGGTATCAAGGCTATTTCGTAGAACATGAACATGGTAAACAGGTCGACAGAGATGAAGAACCCGAACACCCCCATCGACAAGAGAGTAAACCAAAGGAAATACTCTTTGGTAAGCGGTTGCAGGCGCCACGAAGCGAACGTTCCGGTGAATACGATGATGGCAGACAGCAGCAGCATTGCCACCGAAATACCGTCGACCCCCACCGAGTAGGAGATATGTAGCGGTGTATACCACAGAGTATCAACGCGGAAGAGCATTTCCGCCGTGTTGCCGGCACTACGCTCTCCGAGATACATGAACGTGAGCACGACCGAAGCAATCAGAAGCGCCGATGCGCCGGTCAGCATCACCCCCCGGATGGCTTTTATTCCTCGTGCCGCCCAAAGTCCGGCAAGCATCAGCAGGGGGATAAGTACGAATACGGATAAGAAATTCATCTTTATAATGATACGTTTTAACGATTTACAGTTTATGGTTTAAAGAATCAGCAGCAAGATAAGCACCAGTGCGCCGCAGAAAAAGACATAAGCATATTGTTGTACCTGTCCGCTCTGAAGGCTGCGTATTTCGTCGCTGGTGGTATGTGTAGCCCACGCAAGGAAGTCGAAGAACCCGTCCACCACATGACGGTCCCACCAGGCGAGCGGCGTAGAGATGCAACGGAAGATAATCCTGTGCGTGACAAACTGATACACCTCGTCCATATAGAAGCGGCGGTAAGCAGCCTTGTGCAACCCTTTGAAACATTTCGCCAATGCATTGGCAACGGGCTGTCTTTCGCCTTTGTACATCCACGTGGCGACGGCGATGGACGTTGCGGCTATGAGCACGCTTGTGACGGCTACCGACGGGTCGAGGTGGATGGAGTAAGACTCACCGTTCGAACTGATGAAATGTCCGAAAGGAATGAACCCGGCTCCGCAGGTGACGGCTGCCAAGAACATCAGCGGGAAAGTCATCGCCAACGGACTTTCGTGCGGCGTGTGGCAGGCATGAAGTTCCTTGTTCTCCTTTCCCCAGAAGATACCGTAGTAAAGGCGGAACATATAGAAAGCCGTCATGGCGGCAATCACAGTCATCACCCAACCCATCGCGGCACTGTATTGGAAGCAGGCAGCCAGTATCTCGTCTTTCGAGAAGAAACCCGAGAACGGGGGAATACCGGCAATGGCAAGGCAGGCAATCAGGAATGTCCAGTGGGTGACGGGCATATATCTGCGCAATCCTCCCATTGCCGACATCTCATTGGAGTGCACCGCATGAATGATGCTTCCCGCGCCGAGGAAGAGCAGCGCCTTGAACATGGCGTGTGTGAAGAGGTGGAACATCGAAGCCATATACCCCAACCCGCCTTCGTGCGGATGCATGGAAGTGCACACGCCTAAGGCAACCATCATGAAACCAATCTGCGAGATGGTAGAGAAAGCGAGTACGCGCTTGATGTCCGATTGCACACAAGCCACGCTTGCGGCATAGAAAGCCGTGAATGCGCCCACCCACGCCACCATGTGTAGCGTCTCCGGCGCATAAGCGATGAAAAGCGGGAACATACGTGCCACAAGATAGACTCCGGCCACCACCATCGTAGCGGCGTGAATCAAGGCACTCACCGGCGTAGGCCCTTCCATTGCGTCGGGCAGCCAGATGTGCAACGGAAACATCGCACTCTTGCCCGCACCGCCCACGAACATCAGCCCGAGAGCCAACGGCAGCATGGCAGCACCACCGCCGAGCAGCGCCACGGTGTCCGGAGTGAAGCCGAACGTACCGCCATAATATCCGTATATCAGGATACCGATGAGGAAACCGAGGTCGGCAAAGCGGGTGACGATGAAGGCTTTCTTCGATGCGGCAATAGCGGCAGGCTTCGTATAGTAGAACCCGATGAGCAGGTAAGAGCTTACGCCTACCAATTCCCAGAAGAGATACATCTGGAAGATGTTCGTAGCCACCACCAACCCTAACATCGACATGGTGAACAGCGAGAGGAACGCGTAGTAACGCTGGAAACCCACCTCGCCTTTCATGTAGCCGAAGGAGTAGAGATGCACCATCAGCGACACGGTGGAGATGACAATGAGCATCATCACCGATATCGGGTCGAGCAGAATACCCAAGTCGAAATGCAGTGTCTCGTTGAAAGGCAGCCACGTGAAATTATATGGTATAAGCGTGGCAAACGTTCCGTCTTCGAGTCGCGGCGCAGAGAAGTACCGGAAGGCGGTGACATAGGAGAGTGCCGTCACTGCTCCCAATACGAGGGTGCCGACGAGTCCGGCTGTCCGGTGCGACATCCGTTTCCCTCCGAGCCCCAATACGAGGAAGGAGAAGAAAGGAAGAAGAAGTATCAGAATTGTTAGTTCCATACAGTATGTGTTTAATTACTTGATTTGTTTGTTATTACTATAGGTTATGATTGTTTCAACCCCGTTTCCTGTTTTTTTCTTCAGAGGAAACGGCCGTTTCCACTATAGGAAACGCTCGTTCCCAATGCAAGAAACGGTCGTTTCCATAGTAAGAAACTACCGTTTCCATTGCAGGAAACGACTCACCACTTCATTTCGTCCAGGTTGCGCACTTGGATGCTGCGCAGGTTGCGGTAGATGTTAATCATGATGGCAATGGCGATTGCCGTCTCCGCAGCCGAGATGGCGATGGAGAACAAGGCGAAGAAATAGCCTTCCATCCCTTCGGGAAAGAGAAAACGGTTGAACACGGCGAAGTTGATGTCCGTGGCGTTCAGCATTAACTCTACCGAAATCAGGATGGCCAACGTGTTGCGGCGGGTAAAGAACCCGTAGATTCCCGCAAACATCATGATGGTGGAGACCACCAGGTAATATTCCATGTGTATCATATTCAGTTCCATGTTTGATTGTTCATACTCCGGGGCCTATCTCTTGCGGGCAATCATGATACCGCCTATGATGCAGGCAAGCAACAGTATGCTCACAGCCTCGAAAGGCAGTACATATCCGTATTTGTCGCTGCTCAGCAAGGCGCGTCCGATGGCATGGATGTTTATCTCCTGCGGGGCAAGGTTGGCCGTCTGCATGAATTTATGTTTCAGCGTGATAAACAAGATAACAGCCAGTCCGGCAACCATCGTGAAGAGTCCCGCTAAGAATCTGCTTCGTTTCAGCTTCTCGGCGCGGTCGCCCTCGCCACTGGTCAGCAAGATGGAGAATACGTAAAGGACGACGATACCGCCGGCGTAAACCATAATCTGGACGGAGCCCAAAAACGTGTAGCCTAACAGGAAGTAGATACCCGCCGTGCCGAAAAGCACGAAGAGCAGGTAGGTGGCGGAGCGTACAATGCGCTGGGTGGTCACCGTCATGACGGACATGGCAATAATGAATGCTGCCAAAAAGTAGAATACTACTGTTTCAAGTGTTGATCCCATATCTATGCTTCTTTTTTCTTTTCGATTACTTTACTACCCTCGCGGTTCAGTCTCAGGACGAGCTTGGAGCGGTCGAACACGGCGTGCTCGAAGTTCTGGTCGAACGTGATGGCGTGGTGCGGACAGGCATTCACGCAGAGTTGGCAGAAGATGCAGGAGCCCAAGTCGTATTCGTAGGCCGACAGCACTTTCTTTTTCTTTCCCTCTTCCGTTTCCACGGTTTGGGCGGTCACGCTGATGGTTCCGTTCGGGCAGGCGGCCTGGCACAGTCCGCAGGCGATGCAGCGATGTTCGTTGTTCTCATTGTGGGGCATGGACAGCGTTCCGCGAAACCGGTCGAACATCTTCAGTTCCTTCCGGTTCTCCGGATATTGTTCGGTCACTTTCTTGCGGAAGTAGACCTTGATGCTGGTTTTAAGCCCCGTAGTCAGTGTGCCGATACCATGTATCAGCCCACTTAAATAGGTGTATTTTTTCTCTTTATATTCCATAATGCTCAGTTATCAGAAGTGGAAGCCGAAGGCTACGCAACAAGCCATGATTAATAAATTCACCATAGAGATGGGCACTAAGTATTTCCATTCTAAGTTCAGTATTTGGTCGATGCGCAGGCGAGGGAACGTCCATTTGCCCCACATCAGCAGGAATACCACGAAGAACGCCTTGCCGAAGAACCACACGAAGCCGGGAATGTAATCCATCACGGCGTTGAACCCCTCCAGTCCGGCGATGTGCAACGGCATCCATCCTCCCAAAAAGATGGTGGCGGCAACACTTGCCACGATAAACAGGTTCAGGTATTCGGCAAGGTAGAAGAATCCGAAGCCCATTCCGGAATATTCGGTGTGGTATCCGGCAGTCAGCTCGCTTTCCGCTTCGGGAAGGTCGAACGGGCCACGGTTACACTCCGCATTGCCAGCTATCAGGTAGACGACGAAAGCAATCACCGCCGGGATGTGTCCCTTGAAGATAAACCATCCGTCGGCCTGGCTCTCTACGATTTCGGACAACTGCATAGTGCCCATCAGTACCACCATCGTCATGATGCTCATACCTACCGAAAGCTCGTAGCTGATAATCTGCGCGCCACTGCGCATGGCGCCAATCAGCGAGAACTTGTTGTTGCTTCCCCAGCCGGCAAGCAGGATACCCACCACGCCGATGCTGGAAGCTGCCAGCAGGAAGAACACGCCCACGTTGAAGTTCAGTATCTCCGCCCCTTTGTTGAAAGGGATGCAGGCAAAGGTGAAGAACGAGGCAATGATGACCATAAACGGAGCAAGGTGGTAAAGGAAGCGGTCGGCGCCTTTGGGCATGAAGATTTCTTTGGTCAGCATCTTAAGCACGTCGCACACCACTTGGATAGAACCCCATTTGCCGACACGGTTGGGACCGAGGCGGCACTGGAAGAAACCGCAAACCTTACGTTCCATATAAATAAGAACGATGGCAAGAATGGCATACAGTGCCACCAGGCACACGCCCACCGCCACGCATTCTATAAAGACTGCCGCTCCCTCAGGCATCACGGAGAGGAGCAGCTCATGTATCCAGTTTGTTACTATACTAAAGTCGAACATAAAAAAGTTATAAAGTGTAATTAGTTATAAACACCGTCTCGCCCCTATCTGTCTACGTCGGGGACTACATAGTCTATCGTTCCGCCGATGGCAATGAGGTCGGCTATCTTGGCTCCCCGGCAAATGGTGTCGATGGCGGCAACGAGCGGCAGACCGGTGGAGCGGTAGTGCAGGCGGTAAGGCACTTTGTCGCCCTGGCTTTCGAGGAATACGCCGAATTCGCCACGGCTTCCTTCCACGGCGGCATAGTAGCTGCCTTCGGGAACGCGGATAATCGGTTTCATCTTCTCTTGGTAGGCTCCTTCGGGTATGTTGTCTATCAACTGCTCGATGATGCTTAGGCTCTCCATGATTTCGTCCATACGCACTAAATAGCGGGCAAAGCTGTCGCCTTCGCTGTAGACGATTTCCTTGAAGTCCACTTTGTTGTACACACCGTAGGGTCTCCGCTTGCGTACGTCGCAAGCCCAGCCCGAAGCACGCCCCGTTCCGCCGGTACAGCCGAAGGAAATCGCATCTTCGCGGCTCAGCACGCCTACGCCTTTCAGGCGGTTTTGCGCGATGATGTTGCCTGTGAATATGTCGTGGTATTCGTGGATGATTCCTCTCAGGTAGGGAATGAACGCTTTCACCCGTTTCACAAAGTTCGGATGAATATCCGCCTGCACGCCGCCGATGGTATTGTAGTTCATAATCAGCCGTCCGCCGCAAGTCTCTTCAAAGATGTCGAGAATCTTTTCACGGTCGCGGAAGCCGTAGAAGAAAGCTGTCAGTGCTCCCAAATCCATAGCAAGGCAAGAGTAATACAGCAGGTGCGAGTCGATGCGCTGCAACTCGTCCATAATCGTACGGATGTACTGCACACGTTCGCTCACCTCGATACCCATTGCCTGTTCGATACACATACACAGCGCATGACGGTTCTGGTGGGCGCCCAAATAGTCGAGCCGGTCTGTCAGTGCCAACGTCTGTGGGTAGGTGAGGCTCTCGTTCATCTTTTCGATGCCCCGGTGTATGTATCCGCAGTTAGCATCAATCTTACGAATGATTTCTCCTTCGAGCGAGACCCGGAAGCGCATCACACCGTGAGTCGCAGGGTGTTGCGGCCCGATGTTGACTACGTACTCCTCTTCTCCGAAGAGTCTCGTTTCTCTGTTCTTGACGGTTCCGTCCGGATTCAGCTCTATCTCCTGAGTCGTGTCTAACGTCTCTTCGTTCGTCATACGGAGCGGGTTCTCCTTTTCCGGGTCGTTGTCCTTGCGCATGGGGTGTCCTACCCAGTCGTTGCGCAGATACAGCCGACGCATATCGGGATGGCCTACAAAGGTGATACCGTAAAAGTCAAAAACTTCGCGTTCATAGAAATCCGCTATCTTCCATATATTGCTGACAGACGGTATTTCGGGCCGCTCGCGGTCGGTTGTCGCTGTGCTCAGTACCACCCGTTCGCCCGTGACGGTCGATTCCAGATGGTAGACCACGCCCAATCCGCGTAGTTTCTCCGGAGCGTCTTCCTCATCCGCCGCTCCCCAGTCCATACCGGTGAGGCTTTCGAGAAAGTCCATCTGCTTCTCATTTCGCAAGCGCAGCATCTCTTCGTGCAGTGCTGCGGGGGCTATAAATTGTATTTCCTGCATAATCGGTTTCTCATTAATCGTTCATCTCCGACCGTTCATCGTCGGTTTCCGGTCTTTTCTCTTTTCTGTTTACTCCACCAAAGAATTTCTCTACTTTCACCTTGCGCTGCAACTGCATCATACCGTAGTAGAAAGCCTCCGGACGGGGCGGGCAGCCGGGTATATACACATCTACCGGAAGAATCTTGTCCACTCCGTTCACCACATGGTAGGATTTCTTGAAAGGACCGCCGCTGACGGCGCATCCGCCTACGGCAACCACATACTTCGGGTCGGGCATCTGATCGTACAGACGTTTCAGCACGGGCGCCATCTTATGGGTGATTGTTCCGCATACCATAATCATATCGGCCTGGCGCGGACTGGCACGGGCTACTTCGAACCCGAAACGTGCCATGTCGTAACGCGCGGCACCCAGTGCCATAAATTCGATACCGCAACAACTGGTCGCAAACGTAAGCGGCCACAATGAATTGCTGCGTCCCCAGTTGATGAAGTCGTCAAGAACCCCGAGAGCCACGTTGGCTCCTCCGGCATTAAGCTCTTTGACCAGCTTTTCCAACGATTCATTGTCGATAAACTCCTCATAAGGAATTGATTTTATTTTCGGCTTTTTGATTATTTCCATTCCAACGCTCCTTTCCTCCAGGCATAAGCAAGACCCAGAACCAAGATGATGAAGAAGAAGAGAATGCTGATGAGTCCCTGCGGCCCCATGTCGCGCATGACTACCGCCCACGGAAACAGGAAGACTGTTTCAACATCGAACATCAGGAACAGGATGGCAAACAGGTAGTAACCTACACGGAACTGCATCCATGACTTGCCGCGTGTCGGGATACCGCATTCGTATGCTTCAAACTTCTGCGCATTGTACGAACGGGGAGAGATGGCACGCGAAAGGGCAATCACTACACCGACGAAAGATAGTGCTGTCAGTAAAACAACAACTAAAAATGTAAAATTCATAATTCAATAACTATTTGGATTGAATGGTATAAAAACGTACAACCGACTTATCCGCCCACCGGGGGATAAAACCGACTGTTGATATAAATGACGGGGAAGAGAACCGACTGTACTGCCGGCTAAACTACAATTTTCCTTAACCCGTATATATAATAGGATATAGGGTCGTGATAATAGGAGGGGGTATGAAGCGATGTGGATTCGGGCGAGGTTTGAGGTTTGTGGTGCTCGCAGAAACAGGTTGCGGGTGGCAGCATATGTTTGTCCGTAGGTGCGTTGGCCGGCTCTGCGTTGCTGAAACTACCCGCCTGGATGGAGAAAAAGAAAGTGAGGCGCTGCATCGCTTCCTGCACCGGATTGCTTGGTGAAACACGGCACATCTCCGGCTGAGAGAGGGGAGAGGTGAGTTTGTCCATACGGTTCATTGCTTCGTATGTGGCGCAATGAATCAGCCAAACCAATACCGTGAGTAATCCGAATCGTAAACTTAGTTTCATCTTTTTCCTTAATCGGCTGCAAATATAGAACTAATATTTATACTATTGGCACGCTCTCAGTCGCAAAAAAAGGTTTTTTAGCACTCCGCCGCGATTGGCGGAGCTATCTGTCGGGGTAAGTTCATTGGTGGCGTAACTTAGCTCTTTTTCCAAAAATCGGAAGTGAAGAGCAACAATACGGTGAACAATTCCAGACGTCCGAGAAGCATCAGGAACGATAGCAGCCACTTGGCTGCATCGGGCAGCGCACTCCATGAGTAGGCAGGACCGCACAACCCTAATCCGGGCCCCATGTTGCTGATGCTGGAGATAACTACTCCCACCGATTCCATAAAATCTACTCCCAACCCCATCAGAATGAGCACGCAGACAAAAGCGATGACTACATAAAGAAACGAGAAGGCAAGCACGGTAGAGAGCGTAGACGAAGAGATGACCTGCTTGTTGATACGTATCGGCAATACGGCATTGGGGTGGAGGATATGTTTGAATTCATTCTTCACTATTTTAAAGAGAATTACCATGCGGATGCACTTTATACCGCCCGTGGTACTGCCGGCGCACGCGCCCACCACCATGATTACTGCTAAGCATCCCCACAGGATGGGCGGCCACTGCATATAGTCGGCAGTTGCAAATCCGGTGGAGGTCTGCAAGGATACCACTTGGAACAGGGCTTTCCTCAGGGCTTCTTCCATTCCTATCGGAGTTTCGCGGTAGAGCCATCCGGCAATGAACAGCGTGAAGAACAGAACGAATTTGAAGTAAAACCTTAATTCGGCATCGTTCGCCACCTTTCCGATTTTTCTTTTGAATACGAGCAGCAGCAACGTGAAGTTGATACCCGAAAGAAACATAAACAGGGAGAGTACATACTCCATATAGGGCGAGTTATAGAATGCAATGCTGCTCTGCCGGGTGGAGAAGCCTCCTGTACTGGTGGTGGTGAGTGCGTGGCACACGCTGTCGAAGGGTGACATACCACCCAGAAACAGTAAGACGGTGAGCGTGCCCGTCAGTCCGGCGTAGATACTCCATATCCATTTGGCGGTGATTCCGATGCGGGGGTGCACCTTGTCGTGTGTGGGACCGCTGGCTTCTGCTGCAAATACTTGTACGCCACTCACTCCGAAGATGGGCAGTACGGCAATGGTGAAGAAGATGATTCCCAATCCGCCTACCCATTGTGTGAGCGACCGCCAGAAAAGGATTCCGTGCGGCATGGATTCAATGTTGTCCAAGATGGTGGCTCCGGTGCTGCTGAAGCCCGACATGGTTTCAAAGAAAGCATCGGCAAGATTCGGAATGTAGTTGCCGATGCAGAAAGGCAGCATCCCGAACACGGAGAATACCACCCATGCAAGGCTGACAATGACATAGCCTTCGCGGCGGTTGAGCGTCCTTTCGGCTCCTTGCCCTAACTTGAGCAGCAGCAGGCTTGCTCCGGTGGTGATGGCAGACGAAATCAGGAAACTCTGTAAGTCGTCTTCACGGTAGAAGAACGAAATACCCCCGCAGCATAACAGCATCGCTGTCTCTATCAGCAGCAGGAACCCCATGATGTGGTATATTATCTTGGAATTAATCATACTCGTCGGTCTTAAATGACGGCTTAATGGAAGAACTTTTCTACTTTCTTAATCATCATGTTCAGGCAGAACACCACTACGTGGTCGCCCGGTTGGACCAATGTATCGCCGGTAACCAATATTCCCTCTCCGTTGCGAATCATACCGCCGATGGTCGTTCCTTTCGGCAATCCCAAATCTTTGATGAGATGTCTGGTGATTTTGGCTCCGGCGGGTACGGTGAATTCGGCAACATCCGCATTGGCAAACGTAAGGCATTTTACATTGGAAACATCGGCATCCAGCATCATCTGGTAAATATGGCTGGCGGCAATCTTCTTTTTATTGATTACCGTACCGATATCAAGGCTCTCGGCCATACCGATGTAATCAATATTCTCCACTTCCGCCACCGTTTTCCCTACGCCCATGCGTTTGGCTGCAAGACAGGCAAGAATATTGGTTTCGGAATTGTCGGTCAGTGCGACAAAGGCTTCGGTATTCTTCAGCCCTTCTTCGATGAGCAGGTCCATGTCGCGGCCGTCGCCATTGATAATCATGGTTTTGTCGTCCAGCAATTCGGTCAGTCGGTTGCAACGGTTAATATCGTTATCTACGATTTTCACCTGCATATAGTCGGGCACATACTGCGCCGTACGGACGGCAATGCGGCTTCCGCCCATAATCATCACATTGCGCACGTCGGCATAATCTTCCTTGCCGGCTATCTTGCGTATATAGGGAATGTATTTGCGGGTAGTGGTGAAGTAAACAATGTCATGCAGCTTTATCACATCGTCTCCACGCGGGATGATGGTTTCCGTTCCGCGTTTGATGGCTACTATGTGGTAAGGAATGTCGGGTGCACCCAATTCATAAAGGGGAATATTGAGTATCTCCGCCTTCTCGCGCATCTTCGTACCGATGAGTACGAGTGCTCCGCCGCAGAACTCCCACCATTGGCGCACCCAGCTCATGCGCATGGAAGATACGATTTCTTTGGCAGCCAACATCTCGGGGTAGATTAACGAGTCAACTCCCAACTTTTGGAAGAACTCTTTGTTTTTGGGCAGAAGATATTCGTAGTTGTCGATGCGTGCCACTGTCTTTTTGGCTCCTAAGTTGGTAGCCAGCATACAAGCAGTCATGTTGCGGCTTTCGTCGGGAGTGACGGCAATGAAGAGGTCAGCGTCTTTGACACCTACCTCTTTCAGTCCGGAGATAGACGAAGGGGATGCGGCAACCGTCAACAAGTCGAAATTGTTGCTAAGTGCGCTCAGTTTCTCTTCGTCGTCATCCATCAGTATGATGTCCTGCTTTTCGCGCGAGAGCAATTTGGCAAGATGGGTGCCTACGTTTCCGGCACCGGCGATAATAATCTTCATGTCAGTCGATAAGTTCTTTTATTTTAGTCAGGATACCCTCTTCGTCCATGTTGCAAAGATGGTAAAGCTCGGCTACTGTGCCGTGTTCGACGAATGTATTGGGGACACCGATACGTTTGACTGCCGGTTTGTATCCGTTGTCTGCCATAAATTCGAGGATGGCACTTCCCATACCGCCTTGAATGATGCCGTCTTCGACAGTCAGGATATGTTTGAATTTGCGTCCTATTTCATGCAATAATTCTTCATCAAGCGGTTTTAGGAAGCGCAAGTCGTAGTGAGCGATGTTCCTGCCGAGTTCGGCTTCTGCCCGGACGATGGCCTGTGCGGCCGTATTTCCTATCGGGCCAATGGTGATAACGGCAAGGTCGTCGCCCTCTTTCAGCTTTCTTCCTTTGCCTACTGGGATTTCTTCCAACGGACATTTCCAGTCTACCAACACACCCCGTCCGCGTGGATAACGGATGACGAACGGACCTTTGTCCGGCAGTTGTGCCGTGTACATCAGCCGGCGTAACTCGTGTTCGTCCATCGGTGAGGAGATTGTCAGGTTGGGTATCGGACGCAGGCAAGCCATGTCGAAAACTCCGTGATGTGTGGGGCCGTCCTCGCCGACCAGTCCGGCACGGTCAAGGCATAGTACCACAGGAAGACTCTGTATTGCTACATCGTGGATGATATTGTCGTGCGCCCGTTGCAGGAAAGAGGAATAAATGTTGCAGAACGGCAATAATCCGTCCTTCGCCATACCGCCGGAGAAAGTGACGGCGTGTCCTTCGGCGATACCGACATCGAAAGCACGTTTCGGCATCTTCTCCATAAGGATATTCATCGAACAGCCACTGGGCATGGCGGGAGTTACGCCTACAATCTTCGGGTTGGCTTCTGCAAGTTCTGTCAATGTATTGCCGAACACATCCTGAAACAGAGGCGGCATCCCTTCCGTATTGGCGATGAACCGTTTGCCGGTGACAGGGTCAAACTTACCCGGTGCGTGCCATTCGGTAGCGTGTTCCTCTGCCGGAGCAAATCCTTTTCCTTTGGTTGTGTGAAGATGCAGGATTTTAGGTCCTTGCAAATCTTTTATATCGTGCAGAACGCGGGCGAGGTTCTTTACATCATGTCCGTCTATCGGTCCGAAGTAACGGATATTCATCCCTTCAAAGATGTTCTGCTGTTGTGCGGCTATTGATTTCAGACTGTTGCCGAAACGTATCAGCGCCTTGCGGCGCTCTTCATTCAGGATACCGAGTTTGAATAACATACGCGACATCTTGAAGCGCAATTGGTTATAGCGGTTGGAAGTCGTTAAGTTGAAAAGATACTGTCTCATACCACCGACACTGCGGTCGATGGCCATATCGTTATCGTTCAGTATGATGAGCAAATTGTTCGGAGTGACAGATGCATTGTTCAGTCCTTCGAAGGCGAGTCCTCCACTCATGGAGCCGTCGCCGATGACAGCTACCACATGGCGTTTGGAATCTCCTTCCTGAGTAGCGGCAACCGCCATACCGAGAGCGGCGGAGATGGAGTTCGAAGCGTGTCCGCACGTGAAAGTATCGTATTCACTCTCTTCAGGCGATGGAAAAGGGCGGATTCCGCCAAACTTCCGGTTGGTCGAAAAGGCTTCACGGCGTCCTGTTAAGATTTTATGACCGTAGGCTTGATGTCCCACGTCCCACACAATACGGTCGTAAGGCGTATTATAGATGTAGTGTAGGGCTACTGTCAGTTCCACCGTTCCTAAACTGGCGGCAAAATGTCCCGGATTGCAGCAGAGTTCTTTAATAATGTCTTGCCGCAGTTCATTGCATACTTCCGGCAGTTGTTCTACGTTTAGTTTCCGTAGGTCTTCGGGGTAATTAATAGCGTTTAGCAAGTTATATATCGGTTCATTCTTCATGATTCGAGCAAATTTAGTGCAAAAGTAAGAAAAGAAAGTCTACTTTTGCATAGGAAATGTAATAAAGTGATGGAAAATCGTATGAACTTTCAAACATCCGTGGAATTGCCTGCCGGGTTGCCGTCCGTGGGGCATATGCACCATATTCTTTTGATGGGTTCTTGCTTTGCCGAGAATATAGGCGCTTTGTTGGAAGAGGCTAAGTTCCGGCTGAATCAGAATCCTTTCGGTATTCTCTACAATCCTTTATCCATATTATCAGCTTTGCAGGAGATTGAGGCGGGAAAAGAGTATGCGGAGAAAGACTTGTTTGCTTATAGAGGGCTGTGGCACAGCCCGATGCATCATGGCTCCTTTTCTGCATCCACTCCGGAGGAGACCTTGCGGAATATCAATCTCCGTCTGTCTCAGGCTCGCCGGACGATGCAGGAACTTGACTGGCTGATGTTGACTTTCGGCACAGCGTATGTCTACGAACAAAAAGAAACAGGAAAAGTCGTAGCCAATTGCCACAAACTTCCCGAGAGCAGTTTTACCCGCCGGCTGCTTCTGGTGGAGGAGATTGTAGACGGGTATGCTTCGATGATTACCCGCCTGGTGGCTCACCATCCGAATCTGAAGATTCTGTTTACGGTAAGCCCTATCCGTCATATCCGTGACGGGATGCACGCCAACCAACTGAGCAAATCCACTTTATTACTTGCCATCGACCGCTTGCAGCAGCTCTTCCCGCAACACGTTTTCTATTTTCCTTCCTATGAAATCGTGTTGGATGAGTTGCGCGATTATCGCTTTTATGCAGACGATATGTTGCACCCCTCCCCATTGGCGGTCCGTTACCTATGGGAACGCTTCTCGGAAACCTTCTTTTCGGCTGACACAAAGTTGGTTATGGCAGAGATTGAAGAGATAAGACGTGATTTGGGACATAAACCTTTTCACCTCGGTTCGGAAGCGTATCAACGCTTTTTAGGACAAATAGTGTTAAAAATAGAACGACTTATCGGAAAATACCCGTACTTAGATTTTCAAAAAGAAATAGAACTATGTCATATACGATTAAATCCATAGCCGAATGCATCGGTGCCCGTTGTGTGGGTACCTGCGAGGCGTCTATCGATTGGCTGCTGACAGACAGCCGTTCTTTGAGTTTTCCTGAAGAGACTCTTTTTTTTGCTTTACCTACCAAACGGAATAACGGTGCCCGCTACATCCCCGAGCTATGCGATAGGGGAGTGCGCAATTTTGTCGTTTCCGAAGATGACTTTAAAGAAATGGAGCATGGAGCATGGAGCATGGAGAAATCTGTGCAGCATGATGGTGCGCAGCCCGTTCTTAATTCTCAATTCTCCATTCTCAATTTCCTGATTGTCCCCAACCCCTTGAAGGCTTTGCAGAAACTTGCCGAGATGCATCGCGAGCATTTCAAAATACCCGTTATCGGTATAACCGGCAGCAACGGAAAGACGATTGTGAAAGAGTGGCTGCACCAATTGCTAAGTCCCGACCGTTGTATCGTGCGTTCTCCGCGCAGCTATAATTCTCAGATTGGCGTGCCTCTTTCCGTGTGGCAACTCAATGACGAAGCGGAGTTGGGAGTCTTTGAAGCCGGTATTTCCGAAATGGGAGAGATGGGGGCTTTGAAGCGGATGATACAGCCCACCATCGGTATACTGACCAACATTGGCGGTGCACATCAGGAAAACTTCTTCTCATTGCAGGAGAAGTGTATGGAAAAGCTCTCGCTTTTCAAAGATTGCGACGTTGTGATTTACAACGGCGATAATGAACTCATCAGCAATTGTGTGGCGAAGTCGATGCTGACGGCCCGTGAGATTGCCTGGAGCCGTACCGACATCGAACGTCCGCTCTATATCGGCAGCGTGACAAAGAAAGATGACCATACCGTCATTTCTTACCGCTATTTGGATATGGACAATACTTTCTCCATTCCTTTTGTTGACGATGCTTCCATAGAGAATGCGCTCAACTGTCTGGCAGCCTGCCTCTACCTGATGACTCCTGCCGACCGGATAACGGAGCGTATGGCGCGTCTCGAACCGATTGCGATGCGTCTGGAAGTGAAAGAAGGAAAAAACAACAATGTACTGATAAATGACAGTTATAACTCAGACTTGGCCTCTTTGGATATAGCGCTCGACTTCCTTGTGCGCCGTTCCGAAAAGAAAGGATTGAACCGCACGCTTATCCTGTCGGATATACTGGAGACCGGGCAAAGCACGGCAACGCTTTATCGGCGTGTGGCCCAACTGGTGCGAAGTCGCGGCATAAACAAACTGATAGGCGTAGGTCAGGAGATTTCATCGTGTGCCGCCCGTTTTGATACCGACATCGAGCGCCACTTCTTTCCCAATACCGAAGCCCTCTTGGCCTCAGGCTTGCTCCGTTCTCTTCATTCGGAAGTGATTCTTATAAAAGGTTCGCGCGTGTTCAACTTCGATAAGGTATCCGAAGTGCTGGAACTGAAAGTGCACGAAACCATCCTCGAAGTAAATCTGCGTGCGATGGTAGAAAACCTGAACCACTACCGTTCCATGCTCCGCCACCCCGATACGAAAATGATTTGCATGGTGAAGGCTTCGGCCTACGGAGCCGGTTCGTACGAAATAGCCAAGACCCTGCAGGAGCATCATGTCGACTACTTGGCGGTAGCCGTTGCCGACGAAGGTTCCGAACTTCGCAAGGCGGGCATCACCTCTTCCATCATTATTATGGACCCCGAGCTTACTGCATTCAAAACCATGTTCGACTACAAGCTCGAACCGGAAGTTTATAACTTCCACTTGTTGGATGCGCTTATCAAAGCTGCCGAAAAAGAGGGGGTTACCAACTTCCCGGTTCATATCAAGCTGGATACCGGTATGCACCGCCTCGGCTTTGCCGTGGAAGATATTCCCATGCTTGTGCGCCGGCTGAAGAATCAGAGCGCAGTGATTCCCCGTTCGGTATTCTCCCATTTTGTGGGAAGCGACTCTCCGCAGTTTGACGCATTTACACGGCAGCAGATAGAGCTGTTTGAAAGAGGCTCGCGTGAGTTGCAGGAAGCCTTTCCGCATAAGATTCTGCGCCACATCTGCAATACGGCGGGAATTGAGCGTTTCCCCGGTGCACAGTTCGATATGGTACGCCTGGGGATAGGGCTTTATGGAGTCAGCCCGATAGACAACTCCATTATACACAATGTGAGCACGCTCAAAACCACGATACTTCAGATTCGTGATGTTCCCCAAGAGGATACGGTAGGATACAGCCGGATGGGACATTTGGTACGCTCTTCGCGCATTGCCGCCATTCCCATCGGGTATGCCGACGGCCTGAACCGACATTTGGGACGTGGAAATGCATACTGCCTGGTCAACGGAAAGAAAGCGCCGTACGTGGGCAATATCTGTATGGATGTCTGTATGATTGATGTGACCGACATCGATTGCCGCGAAGGCGACCAGGCAATCATCTTTGGAGATGACTTGCCGATAACGGTACTCTCCGACAAGCTGGATACGATTCCCTACGAAGTGCTTACCAGCATATCGACACGGGTGAAACGGGTCTATTATCAGGAATAATCCCCATCGCAGACGGCCGGATGAACACAGGCGAAAGAGAACCTGCCAATGAAACGGAACCGGCTTGCTTATGTCTTTCTATCTACTTGTAAACGAGCTTGTTGCAGCGCATATATATCCTGCGTCCAGCATCTATATCTCCTGGACGCAGGACATATATCTCCTGGACGCAGGAGACGTATGCGCTGGACGCAGCATCTATAGGTGCTGAAAATCGGCCCTACGGAGCGTGAAAACAGCCGATAATCTTTTTAAATAAAGTTGATAAATCCGGCTGAATCGGTGTAACCTGTGGCGAAAATGATTATATTTGCACCGACTAATAAAAAACTTAATATAAACAGACTTATGACAAACTTATTATTGTTGGGCCTGCTGCCCAGTGGTTCCGAATGGATTATTATTGCTTTGGTTATTCTCCTGCTTTTCGGCGGAAAGAAAATTCCTGAACTGATGCGTGGTTTGGGCAAAGGAGTGAAGAGCTTCAAAGACGGAGTGAACGAAGCAAAAGAAGAAATAAACAAGGCGAAAGACGAACTGGATAAACCGGCGGACTCAAGTAAGTAAAGCAAGTACCGATGGCAGAAATGACCTTTTGGGATCATTTGGACGAACTGCGCAAGGTACTTTTTCGGGTGATTGGAGTGTGGCTTGTATTGGCAATAGGCTATTTCATTGCTATGCCTTATCTCTTTGATCATGTGATTCTGGCACCATGCCACAATGATTTCATATTCTACGATTTGTTGCGTCATATCGGGCGGACATTTGAACTGACCGATGAGTTTTTCACACAGGAATTTCATGTGAAGCTGGTCAATATCAATCTGGCAGCTCCCTTCTTCATACATATGTCGACAGCCTTTTGGATGTCGGTCGTAACCGCTATGCCCTATATCTTTTATGAAGTATGGCGTTTTATCGACCCCGCTCTTTATCCGAACGAGAAGGAGGGGGTGCGCAAGGCGTTGACTGTCGGAACCGTGATGTTCTTTCTCGGCGTCTTGTTAGGCTATTTTATGGTTTATCCGCTGACGCTCCGTTTCCTTTCCACCTACCAGCTTAGTGCGGAGGTTGAAAACGTGTTGTCGCTCAATTCCTACATTGACAATTTCATGATGCTGATTCTTTGCATGGGACTGGCTTTCGAACTGCCATTGGTGACATGGCTGCTTTCCTTGTTGGGAATAGTCGACAAATCTTTCCTGCGGAAATACCGCCGCCATGCCGTGGTTGTCATTGTGATAGCGGCTGCCGTCATTACCCCGACGGGCGACCCGTTTACATTGAGCGTTGTAGCTATCCCGCTTTATCTGCTCTACGAAATGAGCATTTTAATGATAAAGGATAAGAAGAAAAAAGAGGAAGAGGAGGAAGATGAAGTTGCCCTGTCAGAAGAGTGAAGCGATAGAATCTTATGAGTTACTTCTGGCGGTTTGCCGGGCAGACGATGCCCGGCTTGCCGCCGGATACAAACAAATGCGCGACTTGCTGGAGCGCATTTGCCGTTCGCAGATACAGAACGAGAGTCTGCAGATGACCGACCTTTCGGCACGAATCAGCTTTGTGGCTGCCAAGACCGGACTGTCTGTAGGAGAGCAAAACCGGTTGCATACCTTCCGGCTGACTTCCAACCGTATCTTGAACCGTTGTCTCGAACCGACCCGCGAAAACCTGTTGCGGGACGCCAAAACGCTGGCCTTTTTAGTACGCAAACTCTCCGAAGAAGATATTCCCGACCCATTGTATCGCCTGCTTCCGCGTGCCGACTCCACCTATCTGGTTGCCCCTCCCGCCCGTGAGCGGGTACAGCGTATGCGTGTCTGTTTTCAGTATGCCGACGAACAGTATCTTTATGTCACTCCGTTGGATGAAGTTTCGGAGACGCTCCGGCTTGTCCGCTACAATATCCCTCAGATTAATGAAGAATTTACCGAAACCTGTAAACTGCTTTGGCGGCACGCCCAACTGAACTTGTTGGATGTGAACATCGACAGTTCGGGAGTGCTTACTCCCTCGTTCATCGTTCTCGAACCCGATTATCTGATTGATATCAGTTCGCTTGCCGAGTGCTTCCGCGACTACGGACACCATCCGGCGAATTATTACCTGTCTCGTCTTCAGCCCATAGAGAATACACGTCCCTTGCTGTTGGGAAATATAGCCAATCTTTTTCTCGACGAGTGGATTCATGCACAGGACGAAGAGGTCGATTACCGTACGTGTATGCAGAAAGCCTTCCGGCGGTATCCTATCGAGTTGGCAGCCTGCCCCGACCTGCAGGACAAGGAGAAAGAACGCCAATTCTTCGACGATTGCAAACTGCACTTCGAACATATCCGCCAAACGGTGAACGATACCTTCCACGCCGCCGGATATGAACTCGACAAGACAGACGCGGTGCTCGAACCTTCTTATATTTGCGAGGCACTCGGACTCCAGGGGCGCCTCGACTATATGCAACGGGATATGTCTTCCTTTATCGAAATGAAATCGGGCAAAGCCGACGAGTACGCCATCCGTGGCAAGGTTGAACCCAAAGAGAACAACAAAGTACAGATGCTTCTCTACCAGGCCGTTCTACAATACTCTATGGGAATGGACCACCGGAAAGTGAAAGCCTATCTGTTCTATACCCGTTATCCGCTTCTTTATCCGTCGCGTCCTTCGTGGGCAATGGTGCGCCGGGTAATCGACCTGCGCAACAGGATTGTAGCCAACGAATATGGTATCCAACTGCACAACAGCCTGGAATACACCGAACGCAAACTGGAGGAAATCAACGCTGCCACCTTGAACGAACGGGGGTTGCAGGGACGTTTTTGGGAGACTTATCTGCGCCCGCCCATCGACAGCTTTCAGAAGAAACTGAAAGCGCTTTCGCCGTTGGAGAAAAAATATTTCCATGCCGTATATAATTTCCTGACCAAAGAGCTTTATACCTCCAAATCGGGCGACGTGGACTACGAAGGACGTACCGGAGCCGCTTCGTTGTGGCTTTCTACATTGGACGAAAAGTGCGAAGCCGGCGAAATAATCTACGATTTGCGCATCAAAGAGAACCATGCGGCCGACGAGCATAAAGCTCATCTGCTGTTGAGCCGTTCGCTCACTTCTTCGCTTTCGCAACCTTCGCTGCACTCTGTTGCCTCTCCGGCTCTTCAGGTGGAAGAGGTAGCTGCAAGCAGCAAGGCCGACGGGTATGATGTACTTCCCAACTTCCGCCAGGGCGATGCCGTCATTCTGTATGAACGCAACAGTGATACGGATAATGTAACCAACAAAATGGTGTTCAAAGGCAACATCGAATATCTGACAGACCACGAAATCTGTGTCCGTCTGCGTTCTACGCAACAGAATCCTTCCGTGCTTCCCGACGAAAGCCTTTATGCCATCGAACACGATACGATGGATACCACCTTCCGTTCTATGTTTCAGGGATTGTACGCTTATCTGTCGGCTACGCAAGACCGCCGTGACCTGCTACTGTCACAACGTCCGCCCAAGTTCGACGAATCGTTGGACGCTTTAATCTCTCAAGCGAAAGACGACTTTGTCCGTGTTGCATTGAAGGCCAAAGCGGCCCGGGATTATTTTCTCCTTATCGGCCCTCCGGGAACGGGCAAGACTTCCTGTGCCTTGAAGAAGATGGTGGAAACTTTCCATGCCGATGGAGATACCCAAATACTGCTGCTCTCATATACCAACCGTGCCGTCGATGAAATATGCAAATCGCTCATTGCTATCCGTCCGGTTGTCGATTTTATCCGTGTCGGGAGCGAATTGCCATGCGACGAGCACTACCGTGACCATCTGATAGAAAACGAACTGGCCTCCTGCAACCGCCGTTCGGAAGTTTACGAGCGTATCCGAAACTGCCGCATTATCGTGGGAACGGTTGCTGCCGTTTCCGGCAAACCTGAACTTTTCCGCTTGAAACATTTCAATGTGGCTATTGTCGATGAGGCTACGCAGATACTTGAACCTCAGTTATTGGGTATTCTTTGTGCTCGCGACAAAGAAAGCCGTAACGCCATTGATAAGTTTATTCTGATTGGCGACCATAAACAACTTCCTGCCGTTGTGCTTCAAAACACGGAGCAGTCGGCAGTTTATGACGAAGCATTGCTGTCTGTCGGGCTGGCAAATCTGAAAGATTCTTTGTTCGAGCGCCTTTACCGGAGTTGCTCTTCGGGCGATAGCCGCTCGTTCGATATGCTTTGCCGCCAGGGGCGTATGCATCCTGAAGTGGCTTTGTTTGCCAACCGTGCTTTCTATGGCGGACGTCTGCTTCCCGTCGGCCTGCCTCATCAGTTGGAAGATTTCGGAGCTGTTTCGCGCGTAGCCTTTTATCCTTCCGTTCCGGAGCAGAAAGGAACATCTGTCAAAATAAACTCTTCGGAAGCCCGGATTGTTGCCCGACTTGCCGCTCAGGTTTACGAGAGTAACCGGTCGGACTTTGATGAGTCTCGTACATTGGGAATTATAACTCCTTACCGGAGCCAGATAGCTCTTATCAAAAGAGAGATAGAAACATTGGGCATCCCGGCTCTCAGTCGGATACTGGTGGATACAGTCGAACGTTTTCAGGGCAGCGAACGGGACGTGATTATTTATTCCTGCTGCATCAACAGTTATTATCAGTTGAAATTTGTATCTAATTTAACCGAGGAAGACGGTGTGTTGATAGACCGCAAACTGAACGTAGCTCTTACCCGTGCGCGGAAGCAGATGTTTGTGACCGGTGTCCCCGAGTTCTTGAATGCCGACCCGCTTTACCGGAGTTTATTAAAATTAATAGAGAGTAAAGAGTAAATTCGCTAATTTTTGCAGACGTTAGTTTTTATTCTCTCTTTATGCAATTCATTAACACCTCTATAATGAACAAACGCCTATATTTGCAACACGTTTTTTTCATAGAGATTTAGATTTAAGGTTAGAAGAATTGTGGAAGTCGTGAGACTTCCCTTTTTTTCATCTTAACGTTTACTATTCTTTGTTTGTATCACTTGTATTTGAGTATGAAAAAAATGGGGAATAAGTAAACTTGAAAAGCCCTCTTCGTGAGAAGAGGCTTTTTTGTGTGCAGTTGTCCGTTATTCAATCGCAGTGAATAGAGACGAGTTTTCTTTGAAATTCCATAGCTTGTATGTCGCTTTTCCCGCAATGCAGTGAAAGGGTACCACTCCCTTATGTCTGCTATCCAACGAATTTAGTCTGAAATCCCCCATTACGAAATAGCAGTCGTCATCTATGATGAAAGGCCCGTAGTTGTCATACGAAGTGATTCTTTTTCCTTTTTCTTCGATGGGGTCGTGGTTGATGTACACTTTTCCGTTGGCAATCAGGACAGTGTCTTTGGGCATTCCGATGATGCGTTTTATATATAATGGCGAATCATCGTTTGCCCATTTAAAGATAATCACATCCATGCGTTGTGGGGAAGAATATCCCCACATACGATGGTTGCCCCAATTCCGTTGTTTGTCTTTTTGGGCGATGGTTGGAACCAGGCAGAGCAGATTCAGTATAGGTGTTTCTTTCATGCGTTGCGGCATGAGTGCACCGTAGGTTAGTTTGGAGTTCCATACTAAGTTTCCGGTGCGTAGGGTAGGAAGCATACTATCGGAGGAGATATATACCCATTCTCCGATGAATACTTTTAAAAAAAGCAACCCGCCGAATAATATACCTATCCACTTGACAGTCCTTTGAAAGTTAGATGTTCTTTTCTTTGGTGAATTTGAAATCATAATCCGGGGTATTGTCTTTGGAAGTTAGCGGCACCATTGTTCCTTCGATAATCATCTCGTTGGAGAGGTTCATCGTGTGCAGTGGAAATATGTCATAGCCGGTGGCTACTTCTTTCACCCATTCCACCATTTTTTCTTCACAGATAATTAATGTATTCTGTGGGTTATACAGCAGGGGAGCTTCTGTCAGGTATTTGTTCAAGCGGATAAAGTCTTTGAGAGATGCTTTTTTGTTGATTGCTATGACATGGATATACGAAGGTTTCCATATACTTTTCAATTCCTTTGACTGGATATGCGAAATATCATCTACGGTTGTAATCTTAGTTTTGATAACATTGCGTTGCCGAGTGTCGATTTGAGCATAAGTTGTACTTAAAACCATGCTGAATAAGCACATTAGTAAAATTCTTGTTTTCATAAGTTTGTTGTTTTTAATTAGTTTGAAAATAGCGTTGACTTATATTTTTGAGATAGGAATCCGTTAAGTGGTGTACTGCTTTGTTGGGAGTGAATGAGTGCAGCACAGTCATATCTTTTGTCAGTACAAGGCAATAAGGGAAATTGGCTTCTTCCAATGGAAATGATATATCCGTACTATTGACCGAACAAGTCTTAAGCGCGGGTGCAAGGTTGCGAACCGATTTGAGTGCAACCGGATTTTGGTAGCTTGCCAATACGAGTGTATTTGCTGTCAGATTTAGTTCCGACGATAATCGGTTGAGTTTTGACATAATGGAAGTGACACAGTCGTTGCAGTGCATATCGCTGATTCTAACCAATAAGACGTAAGGTATGTCTTTCATATATTCTTCCAATGCAATTGGCGGTTGTTCTTTGGAGGCAAGTTTCACATTGTCGAATTTAGTTCCATCCGTATGTATCCCTTGCAAGAAGTTAACCCAATATGTGTGCTCCAGTTCACTTGTTGCATACAACTTTCCTTTTTCTTCTATCAACTCTTTCTTGTATGTACGCAACTTATTTACTACAAGATAATTGGTTATGATAAGAGAAAGGAAAGAGATACTTATTATCATTTTAATATACCGATTCATTTTAGTCTACATTTACATGAAAGAAAAATATGGTAGGGTTACTCTCTTCTGTCAATCCGTCGTATAGTTGCGATAGAATTTCCTCGTTTACGGCATTGCTTTCATACAACCGTTGTTTTAATTTGAGCATACTCAAAGCCGAATTTGCTGTCACTAATGTATTTTCTTTGTCTCGTGTGAGAGGTACTTTATATAAGCAGAATAAAGGATTGTGACAGTTTAAATTTCCATAATACGTTTTTTTTGATTTGAAAGAATATGCAACAATGGGGTAACCTCCGTTTGGCATACTTAGTTGAAATACAGCAACATCTTTTAATATGATAAAATCTTCGCAGTAGATGGTTTTATACAGTTGCTCTGCATATACTCTGTCGTCTATTCCTTCTTCTATAGGCGGAGCGCCTCCTCCCTTAATGAAATTGATATGAAACGCCTTCGATACGTGGTTGGAGGATACTTTATAAAAAGTATCAGAATAGGGCAGGTTAAAATATACTTCATTATCGAATTTTCTCAAAGGATTCATCGGGGATAATACAAAATTGTCGGTACTGATTGTCGGAAAAGCACAATGTTCGAGGTTGAGTTGCGTATCATAAACCGATAACATGGGTTTGGATTTTACGCTTGTATTACCGTAAAATTCAAATCCTGCCATTAAGTTATTGTCGATAAATTCAAGATTGCGTATGGCGTGGCTGGAATCTAATGTAATTTCTTTAAGGAGATTTCCTTTAAAATCGAAATAGAGCAATTTTCCCCAATCCATAATTATCAGATTCTTTTTGTCAGGTGACAAGGTTATGTAACAGTAATATCCACTGTATTCTCCAGGTCCTTGTCCTACAGCACCTAATTTGCGTAAGAATTTTCCTTGACGGTCAAAGCAATAGATGCTTTTACTAACATCTCTGTCTGAAATGAACATCAGACTATCTGTACAAATAATTTGCGAAATTGCTCCTATCAGGCAGTCATCGTTTGTTTCTAACCGTACAAAAGAAATATCGTCAATTAAACTATCGTATGGAACTCCTTGATAGTTCTCTAAATTGACAGTAATTTCTACTGTAGTAGAGTCGCTTTCTATGTTTGATGTATATACTTTTCTTTGCTGGCATCCTATGCTTAAAAATAGGATGATGCAAAATAATAATGTCTCTTTTTTCATGGGTTCGTGTATTGTTTTAGTCTACATTTACATGGAAGAAAAATATGGTAGGGTTGCTCTCTTCTGTCAATCCGTCGTATAGTTGCGATAGAACTTCCTCGCTCACAGCATTGCTTTCATACATGATTTGTTTTAAAGCAAGAAGTTTTAAAGCCGAATTTGCTACTACTAATGTATTTTCTTTATCACGTGCTTGCGGTATATTATGAAAGTGGAATAATAAATTATTACTGTTCATGTTGCAGCAGTATGTTTTTTTAGATTTAAAAGAATACACCACGAATGGAGAACCGGTTCCTATTGGTATTCTTAGTTCGAATACAGCAGCATCTTTTAAGATTGTAAAATCTTCGCAATAGGTTACATGATTTAATTGTTCTGCGTAAACTTTTGAATCCATTCCTTCTTCTATTGGTGGAGCACCTCCCCCAATGAAATTGATATGAAATGCTTTCGATATATAATCGGAGTAAACTCTATAAAAAGTATCGGAGTAGGGAAGATTAAAATATACTTCATTGTTGAACTTTCTTAAAGGATTAGTCGGAGATAGTATAAAATTGTCGGTGCTGATGGTAGGGAAAGCACTTTGTTGTGAGTGCATTTTGTTATCATAAATTGATAACATAGGTTTTTCTTTTATTTGCGGATTGCCTGATAAATCAAATCCTGCTATTGAATTGTTATCTATAAATTCGAGATTGCATATAGCATAGTTAGAATCTAAAATAATTTCTTTGGTAAGATTTCCTTCAAAATCGAAATAAATTATTTTCCCCCAATCCATAATTACCAGATTATTTTTGTCTGGTGATAACGTGATATAACAATAATATCCACTGTATTCTCCAGGTCCTTGTCCTATTGAACCAAATTTTCGCAAGAATTTTCCTTGACGATTAAAACAATAAATATTTTTACTAACATCTTTGTCTGAAATGAATAATAAACTATCTGTACAAACAATTTGGGAAATAGCTCCTATCAAGCAGTTGTCGTTTGTTTCTAACCGTACAAAAGAGATATTATCAATCAAACTATCGTATGGAACTCCTTTATACTCTTTAAGATTAACCGTGATTTCTACAGTTGTAGAGTCACTTTCTATAGTTGAAGTATGTACTTTTTTTTGCTGGCATCCGATACTTGAAAATAGGATAATACAAAGTAGCAATATATTTTTTTTCATAAGGTAGATTGTTTGTATAGACTGGCCAAAAAGTTTTAGACCAGTCTATTATTTTTAATATCATGGAAGTTTACAAGGATCAAAAATATAACAAGTGCTTGGCTTATTATTTACAGGAGGTTTGCACCAATATTTTGTTCCCCAATATTCTTTATGAATAGTTGTGGTAGTACTACTTGTTGACCCTGTTGATGAACCACTTCCACTTGTAATTTCTCCAGTAATATTACCACCCCATGGACCAACTCCCCAATTTATATTTCCTCCAAGGCTTCCAGTTGATGTGTTTGTGGAAGAGCTTCCTCCAGTTGTTTCTGTTGATTCAGAAACAATACATTTTACTCTTTCTTCAGCTTGATTTCCTGTTCCTGTACGATATCCGCTATTAGGTCCTGTCTGTGCCATAACCTGTGGATGCAACGAAATATCCAACACACCAAATTCATTCAACGCATCGTGTACGTTTAAAATTGTTCCGGCTACTAATAAAGCCATTCCACTTGCGATTAAAATTTTCTTTTTGTTCATAGTACTTTAATTTTTATGATTAATAATAGAGAGAGTTTTTCTTTTTTGAAGCACTCCCTTGAAATGTTCTTTCAGAGTATCTGAGTTTTTCCATATTGGTGCGTAGTTTGCCGTGTAAAAACATAGAAAAGAAAGATATAATAATACTACGCATAATATTCGTTTTCCATACTGCTCGTATAAATGATAGGACAATGCGGAGATTCCGATTGCATATGTTATATAGGGTAGATATAGATAACGGTCTGCCGTGATTACATAACGGGGAAGTGGAATTATGTGGAGTACAGGCAATAGATGTAACAGAAAGAATAAAGTACAGAAAATAATCAGTCTGTTCTTGCGATTTAGGAAGATAACATATCCGATGAATAAGATAATAAACGGATAAACCCATAGTGACAAGGCGATGTCTTCTCCTACCTGGAATGGGAAAGGATATAAGTAGGATAGTTTGAACGGAATGGCACTAATCAAGATGTATTTGAATAATGAGTAACAGAAAAATAAGAATCTCTCTATAATGGTATATCCGATAGTTTCTTCTCCCGAATTCTGATTGCTTATAAGTGTGACTATGAAAAAGGCAATAGTGGGAATGAGAAAGTATATTTTCTCGAGATAGACATTCAAAGAGAGCATATTTCTTTTGAATAGTATCCAGTCGAATAGCAATATACACGAAATGAGCGTTACGGATTGCTCTTTGCATCCCATAGCAATGATACCGCTGCATACACTGCATAAGAGGTATTTCCATTGGCTGCTGCGTACATATTGTGTATAGGCTATTAGTGCCAGTAGATAAAAGAATGTACTGAGTACGATTTTAGACGCACTTATCCAGCATACGGTTTCTACTTGCACGGGATGAACAGCGAATAATAGTGCGGAAAGAAAGGAAATGAACAAGGTCTTTTTTCTGGAAAATGTCTCTTTTAGGAGGGTATATGATAATGTGTATATTAAAAATGCATTTAGGATATGGAACAGTAAATTGCCGATGTGGAAAGCACTGCTGTTGTATCCAAAACAGAGATAGAGCAGGGTATAATATAATTGGTTGGCAGGCGAATATTGCCCATTATAAATGGTAGTGGTTATGGTTTGCAGATTATCCAGCGTGATTCCGTTGCTTGTCATTGTGTTGATGAGTTGCCATTGGTCGTCCCATTGCAACTGGAAGTCGTGGGAGAATATACTATAATAAACTATTGTGGTAATAACTGTAATTATACTCCAATGGATGGATGATATTTTAAAAGTATTTGCTTTCATCGTGTTTTATTGTATTAGTTTTTGGCAAATATAGAGTTAAATTTGATATGTGCGAATATTTGTACTGATATTTAACAAATAAAAATAAATTCGGAACTAAACAGAATGTGTAGAAGAGGAGGGGAATGAAAAAGGTCTGAAAAGAGACTTCTATGATTGAAGTTTTCTTTTCAGACCTTTGACAGTATGTATGGTGAGATTTATTCCAATACGATAGGTTTATATTTGGGTACTAACGTTTTCATGATTATCCAGCCAATCAAGTAAGCCACGGCACAGATACAGAACATGATGAAATATCCGGCAGGCTTGCCTTCAAATCCCATAAATGTCATATTCGTTTCGTCGGCATGAACAAACAGAAGTCCGGCACCAAACTGCATCAGCATGGAACCTACGCCGCCTGCCATACCGCCGATTCCCGTAATGGTGGCAATTGCCGATTTCGGAAACATATCACCTACGGTAGAGAAAATATTAGCCGACCAGGACTGATGGGCAGCGCCGCCGATACCAATCAGGATAACGGGAAACCAGGGCGATAATGTGCCCAACGGTTGTGCCAACAATACTACTAATGGAAAGAATGCGAAAATCAGCATTGCTTTCATACGTGCCGCATATGGATTCATTCCCGTCTTGTTGATAAAGATAGTCGGAAGTTTGCCGCCGTAGATAGACAGCATGGTCACTGCGTAGAGGGTGAAAATCAAGGCCATTCCTAATCCGTCAGATGTTTTGATGTTAAACTGGGTATTCAGGTAAGACGGTGTCCAGAACAGGAAGAACCACCATACGCCGTCCGTCATGAATTTGCCGACGGCAAAAGCCCATGTCTGCTTGTAAGTGAAGCATTGAAGGAAGCTCATCTTCTTCTCTTCTTTCTCTTCGGCAACTGCGGGAGCAGCACCTTCTTCATATTTGTCCTGTTCGATGTAATCCAGTTCGGCTTTGTTGACGTACTTGCTCTTTGCCGGAGCATCGTACATGAATATCCACATTCCCATCCAAACGAAGCCGAGCGCACCGATAACGATAAAAGCCATTTCCCAGCCCCATGCTTTGGCAATCAGAGGAATAGAGACCGGAGCAACCAAAGCACCGATAGAAGCACCGGCGTTGAAGATGGAAGTAGCGTAGGCGCGGTCTTTCTTCGGGAAGTATTCTGCCGTCACTTTGATGGCAGCCGGGAAGTTGCCCGCTTCGCCAAGGGCCAAGATGCAGCGTGCGGCGAGGAAACAATACATACTTACGGTAGCTAATACCACTACCACGTCGCCTGTGGCAGCCATCAACTCGGCTGCACTGTGCATACCTACATATTGTTCGGTCACGATTCCGCAAAGTGCGTGCATACAAGCACCGGCCGACCATATGCCGATTGCCCAAAGATATCCTTTCTTAGTACCCATCCAGTCGATGAACCGGCCGGCGAACAACATACAGATTGCGTACACAATAGAAAAAACGGAAGTAATTGTTCCATAGTGGACTTCGTTCCAATGGAATTCGGGTTTGATAAACTCGTCCCAGGTAAGAGAAAGCACCTGGCGGTCGAGGTAGTTGACGGTAGTGGCAAAGAATAGCATGGCACAGATAGTCCATCTGTAGTTTGTCATTTTCTCGCCTGTTTTTTGAAATGTATTCATGATAAAGGATTTAATAGATTTTGATTTGTAGACAAAGGTCGGTATTCCGACTGGATTTTATTTGTAAAAATTGGTCGAATTCATGCACTATTCGTTACATGGTAATATATTTATGTGTTTTCCTGGGGAATATAAAAAAAGACAGGCACGGGTTGTACGGAGACTACACGGCTTTGGCAACCGGTATAGTCTGTGTACAATCCGTGCCTGAATATATTATAATATACTTTGGACACGTTTTCTTTTAGCGCATTTCTGTATATTTAAGTTTGTCCATATCTCCGTAATCGAGGTTTTCACCCGCCATACCCCAAATGAACATATAGTTGCTTGTTCCGGCAGCGGCGTGGATAGACCATTCGGGCGACATGACAGCTTGCTCGTTTTGCATCCATACGATGCGTTCTTCCTGAGGTTCGCCCATGAAGTGGCAGATGGCGTTGTCGGCAGGCACGTTGAAATAGAAGTAGGCTTCTACGCGGCGGCTGTGAGTGTGAGCCGGCATGGTGTTCCATACGCTGCCCGGTTTCAGTTCGGTTAGTCCCATTTGCAGTTGGCAAGGGCCTTCTTCGAGTACATTGTTCACAATCAGTTGGTTGATAACGCGGTCGTTGCTTTCTTCCATCTTTCCTGCTGTGAAAGAGTTGGCTTTCAGCGAGCCTTTGCGTCCGTCGATAGTAATCAACTGGGTCTTGTATTCTTTGTGGGCGGTAGCCGAGTTGATATAGAACTTGGCGGGATTGCTTGAATCTTTGCTCTTGAAAGTCATTTTCTGTTTTCCTCTTCCCACATATAGGGCTTCTTTGAATTTCAACGTATATTCTTTACCGTCAACGGTCACGATACCTTCGCCGCCGATGTTGATTACACCCAGTTCGCGGCGTTCGAGGAAGAATTTAGCTTTCAGCGGGTCGATGGTTTCCAATACCAATTCTTTGGTTGCGGGAACTGCGCCACCGAAAATCAAACGGTCGTACATGGAGTAAGTAAGGTTGATTTCGTTCGGAACCATTACTTTTTCCATCAGGAAGCTACTACGCAGGCGGTTTGTATCGTACGTTTTCACGTCTTGCGGACTGCAAGCCACTTGCATTTTATAGTTCACCTGGGCCGAAGCAGACATTGCTGCAAGACCCAACATCATTGCAATTGCTAATTTTTTCATATTTCGATTTTTTATTGGATTATATTATTTCTCTTCTTCTTTCGCTGCACGCTTTGCATCGTTTTTGGTCATGCGGATACGGTTGTAGACAGCCATTCCGAGTGCAAGAACCACGAGGATGGCAAGGCCGACAATCTTGATGCTGTAAGTCAGATGGAAGATGGCCCAGCAGAAAAGGCTGGAAGCAAAGTCGAGCGCACCACCTTCGAAACCGGCAGGGATATTCACGGTTGCATCGCCCGTAGCGGCATATACGTCTTTGGCTGCCAGTGTGAAGAATCCGGCAAGTCCGGTGACAAAATACAGGCCTACGATTAAAGCCACCAGTCCGATGATGAATGATTTCACCACGTTGCCTTTCGTGATGGGCAGAATCATCGGGAACAGATAGAACATACCCGCCAGCGACGCCAATGGCAGAAAGCGGTTGCCCGGCAGGATAACGGCAAGGAAGATAGTGACAGGAATCAGAAGCAGCGAAACCACCAATGTGGTCGGGTGTCCGATAACCAGTGCCGGACTCATACCGATGCTGAGTCCCGTGCTGTTTTTGTATTTCTTGGCGATAAGTTCGCGGGTAGCGTCAGAGATGGGCTTCAACCCTTCGATGAAGAGTCCGGTGATGCGCGGAATCAACTCCATTACCGCCCCCATCTTGATACCTAAACTCAAGATTGCAGGAATGCTGTCTACCACTTCCTTCCAGCTTCCGCAACCCAATGCACCGATGCAGCATCCGATGACGATACCCAAGAACAACGGTTCGCCCATCAGGCCGAATTTCTTCTTCATTCCTTCCGAGTCGATATTCAGTTTGTCGAATCCCGGAATCATATCAAGTAGTCTGTTGATGACAATGGCAAACGGAACAAAACTTTGGCAGAACGGTTGGGGAATGGAAATACCGTCCATTTTATCGTAGAACTTCTGAAAAGCGGGAGCAGTCATATCGGCCATTACCAACGTGATGATGTAGCAGACGATAGCCGCGAAGAACCCCCAGAGAATGCTGTCCGAAGCAAAGTAAACGATGGCACCGATAAATGCGAAGTGCCAGTAGTTCCAAAGGTCGATGTTGACAGTACGAGTTGTCTTGGTGAGCAACATAATCAGGTTGACTCCTAAACAGACCGGAATGATAAAAGCACCGACGGAGGTGTTGTAGGCTACTGCTGCGGCAGAGGGCCAGCCCATATCGAAAATACCCAGTTCCAATCCGTAGATTTCTACCATTTTGCTCAGCGCAGGTCCTAAACTGCTGGTGAGTAACGCTGTCACTACCGACAGGCCGACGAAACCGACACCTACTAACAAACCGCTTTTCAGCGCTTTTGAGAATTTAATACCAATACATACTCCTAAAATTGTGAAAATGACCGGCATCATCACTGCCGCCCCAAGACCGATAATGTACTTGAATACGTCTTCCATTCTGTTCTGTTTTTTCTCTGTTTAAATGATGAATAACTGTGTTTCCTTTAAAGGGTATTAGTTGTAAACCGTGCCAAAAGTACGACCTTTTCCGCTTTCTTCCAAAACGAAACTCTTAATTTATCAGATATTGCATCAAAAATGGATATTTTTGACGTTTGCGTGCACAAAATTGCTCGTTTCCGTGCACGAAAAACGAAAAGTACACTTACTTGATTAAAAAATCCCACCGCTTTTGGCCGAAAAGCACTACTTTCGTAGCGTAAAACAATCGTATGTTCAATCCTTAAAATAACGCAGCATGAGCCGCCTCCTTTTTTCTAATTTTTTTGTAATATTTCTCTCGGTTGCAATCACTCTTCCGTTTACTCTCCGGGAGCATCTTGCCGTTCGAACGGAGAAACACCAAGAACCGACAACCGACCGATGCTGCCTGTCGCCCGGCGAGAGCGGTGAGGCAGGAAATTATCCCGAATCATTCTTGTCATACGAACGCTTGCAGCCCTCGCAGCAACCCCAACGTAAAGATACGTTGGTAGTGGCCCGCGACGGAACAGGAGATTACCGCAACATTCAGGAAGCACTCGAAGCAGTCCGCGCCTTTATGGACTACACGGTGACCATCTATATCAAAAACGGCACATACAAAGAGAAACTGGTGGTTCCCTCTTGGCTGAAAAACGTGCACTTGGTGGGCGAAAGTGCCGAAAAGACAATCATCACACACGACGACCATGCCAATATCCGTAAAATGGGAACCTTCCGCACCTATACCGTAAAGGTGGAAGGCAGTGACATCACCTTCAAGAACCTGACGGTTGAGAACAATGCGGCTCCTTTGGGGCAGGCAGTGGCGCTTCACACCGAGGGCGACCGTCTGATGTTTGTGAATTGCCGTTTTCTCGGCAATCAGGATACTGTATATACCGGAGCGGAAGGGACCCGCCTGTTATTTACCCACTGCTATATAGAGGGCACTACCGACTTTATTTTCGGACCATCTACGGCACTTTTTGAATATTGCGAACTGCATAGCAAACGCGATTCGTACATCACCGCCTCTTCGACTCCTGCAAACGAAGCGTTCGGTTATGTCTTTAAAAACTGCACGCTGACGGCTGCCCCGGGAGTGAAAAAGGTATATTTGGGTCGCCCGTGGCGTCCTTATGCCGCCACGGTGTTCATTCATTGCCAGTTCGGCAGCCATATCCGTCCCGAAGGATGGCACAACTGGAAGAATCCGGCGAATGAGAAGACAACCCGTTACGCCGAATTCGGAAATACAGGCGCGGGTGCGGATACGTCGGGACGTGTCGCATGGGCAAGACAGCTTACCCCAAAGGAGGCGCTCAGGTACACACCGGAGAATATCTTCAAAGAAAACAGCAATTGGTATCCTTATAAATAGAATCATTAACTCGAAAACAATCAAACGATTATCCCCTATTTTCCCCTACCTGCCCAATGACGGAATTACACCTTAATAATCAGCTTGTTACAGCGCATATATCTCCTGCGTGCAGGACATATATGCGCTGGACATTGGATATATATATGTTGCGTGTAGGACATATATGCGGTGGAAATAGGAGCTATATGCGCTGTAAATCGGTCATATGGAGCGGAAAAACAGGCGGATAATCATAAACAATTATATCGTTGATATGCAACAGATTAAAGAAGATAGAAATACGTTTCTTTTGTTATTGGCAGTCGTCTTTATCCTTTGTTCGGCTTTTCGTGTAGACAAGTCGGATGTGACTCCCGGACAAACCAAACACCGCCCTCACTACGATTATGTCGTAGCCCAAGACGGCAGCGGTGATTTCTCAACCGTGCAGGCAGCCGTAAACGCCGTTCCTGACTTCCGCAAAAATATCCGTACCACGATTCTCGTCCGTAAAGGCACTTACAAGGAAAAGATAATCATTCCCGAAAGCAAAATCAACATCTCCTTGATAGGCGAAGACGGCGCGGTGCTTACTTACGATGATTTCGCCAATAAGAAAAACAGGTTTGGTGAAAACACGGGAACTTCCGGCTCAGCCTCCTGCTACATTTATGCTCCGGACTTTTATGCGGAAAACATCACGTTCGAAAATTCATCCGGTCCCGTAGGACAAGCCGTCGCCTGTTTTGTTTCTGCCGACCGTGCCTTTTTCAAGAACTGTCGCTTCTTGGGTTTTCAGGATACACTTTACACTTACGGCCGGCAAAGCCGCCAATACTACGAAGAGTGCTATATCGAAGGAACCGTCGATTTCATCTTCGGCTGGTCGGCTGCTGTTTTCCACCGTTGCCATATTCACAGCAAGCGCGACGGCTATGTGACGGCTCCTTCTACCGACAAGGGAAAAAAATACGGCTATCTTTTCTACGACTGCAAGTTTACCGCCGAACCGGAAGTCGCAAAAGTATATCTTTCCCGTCCGTGGCGTCCGTATGCACAAGCTGTATTTATCCGTTGCGAACTGGGCAGGCATATTCTTCCCGAAGGATGGGATAACTGGGGCAAAAAAGAGAACGAGAAAACCGTCTTTTATGCTGAATATAAGAGCCGTGGCGAGGGGGCCAATCCAAAAGCACGTGTCGCTTTCTCCCGTCAGTTGAAGAATCTGAAAGGATATGATATAAGAACTGTCCTGACGGGAGATGACGGCTGGAATCCCGTAGAAGATGGAAACAAACTGTTGGACATAAAACGTTGACCGCTTTATTCCGCCCCTGAGAAAAAAAAGAATTTGAAATTAAAACTTGATTCCAGTACTGCGAATCATACCGGAGGCTTTGGCTGTAATAAAAGAAAAATCCTCTTTATAGTCCGATTGGAATATAAAGAGGATAATTTATGACGAGAGTTGCATGGGGTATGGTGAGATGAAATCATTTGGGGAATGAATTGCACAAGACTTTCACAAGTATCCTCCCGTCAATGCCTAAAATCTGAGCAAATCTAATTAAAAATATTTTCTAATTACCATATTTATTAAATTATCTTATGCACTTTATGATTATTTTAATATGTTGAAGATATTTTGTGGCATCTTTTTTTACCTCGTTGATTTTTATTATGTTTGTGGATTCAATAACGAACGAACAGAATGAATATGTCAACTTCTTTTTTATATAATGATTTCGCTACTTTCTTGCGCAAGCATTTTCCTTATAAAGTACAGAAAATCTCCCTGAATGCAGGTTTTACCTGTCCCAACCGCGATGGAACGAAAGGCTGGGGGGGATGCACCTATTGCAACAACCAGACTTTCAATCCGGATTATTGCCGCACAGAGAAATCCATTACCGACCAACTGGAAGAGGGAAAGAACTTTTTTGCCCGTAAATATCCGGATATAAAATATTTGGCTTATTTCCAAGCCTATACCAATACTTATGCAGAATTGGAAGGGTTGAAGCGTAAGTACGAGGAGGCGTTGGAAGTAGATGGAGTGGTAGGCTTAGTGATAGGAACGCGGCCGGATTGTATGCCTGAAGGACTGCTGCGCTATTTGGAAGAGTTGAACAAGCATACTTTTCTGATGGTGGAATACGGAATAGAGAGTACGCGCGACGATATTTTGCAACGCATCAACAGAGGACACACTTATGCGGATACTGTCGAAGCGGTAGAACGGACGGCGGATTGTGGCATCCTGACGGGCGGACATATCATCCTCGGGCTTCCGGGAGAAACGCGCGACACGATGGTGGAGCAGGCGGAATTACTTTCGGAGTTGCCTTTAAGTACACTTAAGATTCATCAGCTACAACTGATTCGCGGCACGCGCATGGCTCACGAATATGCAGAGCACCCGGCCGATTTTCATCTCTTTACGGAAGTTGACGAGTACATTGACCGGGTGATTGACTATATCGAACATCTCCGTCCCGACATTGTGGTGGAACGCTTTGTCTCCCAATCTCCCAAAGATTTATTAATAGCTCCGGATTGGGGACTGAAAAATTATGAATTTGTGGCACGTTTACAAAAAAGAATGAAAGAAAGGAGTGCTTATCAAGGCAAGAAGTATAGGGATTCGGAAAAAAGGATTATTTTTGCAGATGATAAGTTTACTATTTGATGAACATCGGATAGTGAGAGAGATTTCTTAATACAACTTAAAGAATGGAACATAAAACAAGAATTAAAGGAAATGTCCACTATGTAGGAGTGAATGACCGCAACAAGCACAGGTTTGAAGCGATGTGGCCATTGCCTTACGGAGTTTCATATAACTCTTATCTGATTGATGATGAAATGGTGGCGTTGGTGGATACGGTAGATATCTGTTATTTTGAAGTCTACTTGCGCAAGATTAAGCAAGTAATTGGAGAACGTCCCATTAATTATCTGATTATAAATCATATGGAGCCTGACCATTCCGGCTCTATCCGACTGATTAAACAACATTATCCGGACATCGTCATTGTAGGCAATAAACAGACATTCGGCATGATTGAAGGCTTTTACGGTGTCACCGGCGAACAGTATGTGGTGAAGGACGGAGATTTTCTTGCCCTGGGACATCACAAACTGCGTTTCTATATGACTCCGATGGTGCACTGGCCTGAAACGATGATGACATTCGACGAAACGGACGGGATTCTTTTCTCCGGCGACGCATTCGGATGTTTCGGTACGCTCGACGGAGGTTTCTTGGATACCCGCATTAATGTGGATAAGTACTGGGGAGAAATGGTGCGTTACTATTCAAATATCGTCGGCAAGTATGGAAGTCCTGTGCAGAAAGCATTGCAGAAACTCGGCGGACTTCCTGTTTCAGTCATCTGTTCTACGCATGGTCCGGTATGGACGGAGCATATTGCCAAAGTGATAGATGTTTATGACCGTTTGAGCCGTTATGAGGCAGAGGAGGGAGTAGTTATCGCTTATGGAAGTATGTATGGAAACACGGAGCAGATGGCTGAGGCTATCGCTGCGGAACTTTCGGCACAGGGCATCAGGAACATCGTCATGCACAACGTGACGAAGAGCCATCCTTCCTATATCATTGCCGATATCTTCCGTTACAAAGGGCTGATTATCGGTTCGCCCACTTACAGTAACCAGATTTTTCCGGAAGTGGAAGCGTTGCTTTCAAAGATTCTGTTGCGTGAGGTGAAAGGCCGCTATTTGGGATACTTCGGTTCGTTTACATGGGCGGGTGCTGCCGTGAAACGTATGGCGGAGTTTGCGGAAAAGAGCAAGTTAGAGTTGGTAGGTGACCCTGTAGAGATGAAACAGGCAATGAAGGACATCACCTATACTCAATGCGAAAACCTGGCGCGTGCAATGGCAGACCGCTTGAAGAAAGACCGCTAAAACAAGTAAATAAAGATTTTATATATTACTAACCTATAAAACAATCGACTTATGAGATTAATTATTCAACCGGACTATCAGTCCGTATCTCAGTGGGCTGCACATTATGTTGCTGCAAAAATAAAGGCTGCTAATCCGACTCCGGAAAAACCATTTGTATTGGGTTGCCCTACAGGTTCTTCTCCTCTGGCTATGTACAAAGCGTTGATTGACTTAAATAAGAAAGGAATCGTTTCCTTCCAAAATGTAGTGACATTCAACATGGACGAATACGTAGGATTGCCGAAAGAACATCCCGAAAGCTATTATTCTTTTATGTGGAACAACTTCTTCAGCCATATTGACATCAAGCCGGAGAACACAAATATCCTCAACGGCAATGCTCCCGACCTGGATGCAGAATGTGCACGTTATGAAGAAAAGATTAAGTCTTACGGCGGTATTGATTTGTTTATGGGTGGTATCGGTCCCGACGGACATATCGCATTCAACGAACCGGGTTCTTCACTGACTTCACGCACGCGCCAAAAGACATTGACAATGGATACAATCATTGCCAATTCCCGTTTCTTTGACAACGATATCAACAAAGTCCCCAAGACTTCATTGACAGTAGGTGTGGGTACCGTACTTTCTGCCAAAGAAGTAATGATTATTGTAAACGGTCATAACAAGGCACGTGCTTTGTATCACGCAGTGGAAGGTGCTATCACTCAGATGTGGACCATCAGTGCTTTGCAGATGCACGAAAAAGGTATCATTGTTTGTGACGATGCTGCTACTGTAGAACTGAAAGTGGGTACTTACCGCTACTTTAAAGATATCGAATCTGCTCACTTGGAACCGGAATCATTGCTTAAGTAAGCATCGGAAAGAAGTGAAACATGATAAAAAACGGGCTGCAATCCACTATGGACTGCAGCCCGTTTTTTTACTATTCTTTCAGCCATCCTTTCCCTTGACGCACGACCTCCGGTTCGCCTTCCGTACATTTTACGATGGTTGAAGGTTCTATACCTCCGATTCCCCCGTCAATGACCAAGTCTACAATATTGCCGAACTTTTCGTCTATAAGTTCGGGGTCGGTCATGTATTCCAAATCCTCCTGTTCTTCATGCGGCAGTGTGGTCGTCATGATGGGGGCATCGAGCAACCGGGCAATCTCACGGATAATATGGTTGTCTGGCATACGGATACCCACTTCTTTGCGGTTACGGAAAATTTTGGGCAGCCGGTTGGTGCCGTTGAGGATGAAGGTGAATGCTCCCGGAAGGTTGTGCTTCATCAGTTTGAATATACTATTGTCTACTTTGGCATATTCGCTGATGCTGCTCAAGTCATAACAGATGATGGACAGGTTGTTCTTTCGCGGGTCTATCTCTTTGATTCGGCATATCCGTTCTATTGCACGCTCTTTCAGACCGTGGCAACCGATGGCATACATCGTATCGGTGGGGTAGATGATAAGTCCGCCGTCATTCAGGATATCGACTACGCGTTGTAAGTCCTGCGGATTGTTATTTTTGTTATACAGTTTCAGAAGCATAACTTCTTCTCCTTCCTTTTTTGATTCTTTATTTAAGTTTCTTCTAGAGAAAATCCAGTGCCTTTTCAGCGGCTTTTTCCGTAACCTTCTGCTTGATTGAATCTTTGTTGGCAGTAGCGGCAGAATCCAAACCGAGTTTCTGACCGAGTTTGCCGATAGCTTTATCGGCTACGGCTTCCACAGCCTGGTTTGCCATACTTTTGGTGTCGACACTGACTTTGGGAGAAGTGAACGAGCCACCGATTTTCAAGTCGAGAGTCATCAGTTTGGAGATGTTTCCCGCAGATGCAGGCAACTTGATTTTTCCTGCGTAATCAATGGTTTGGTCAAGTCCCGTGCTACCGGAAAGATTCAGGTTGTAGTCTCCCATCTTGATGTCGAAAGGTTTCGTTTCCACCCGTCCGTCCTTGATGGTAAAGTCCAATGTCATATCTTTCACTTTCATATCTTTCAAGCCCGGTTGCTTCACGGCATCGGCGATTTGGTCGATTGCTTTTACTCCGCTCAAACTGAGGTCGCGGGTCGAAAGGCTACCATCACCCTGCATAGTGTTCAATACAGGACTCATGGTAGCATCCAAATCAGTCAATACATGGATGCTTCCTGAGAAGTTGCCTTTCAGGTTTTCAAAGATTGGAGCCATCTTCTGTACCATATCCATCTCCTTGTAAGCCTGTGCAAATCCGATATTCGTCAGGTTGAATCCGGCTTTCAGTTCCGGTTTCTTTACGTTGGCGGTAGAGTAATATCCGTTCATCACCACGTTTCCTCCCATCGTATTCATGGACAAGTTCTTCATATCCACTTTGCCGTCTTTTACAACAAGTTTGCCGTTCATATTGTTGAAAGACATTTTATCGAACAATACTTGTTGCAGATTGGCATCCATTTGGAAGTCGATGTTGCGCGGTACTTCGACAATTCCGGCAGAAGTTGCGACAGAGTCGGTAACTACTGCTGCATCCGGTGTAGCGGTTTCGCCTGCCGAAGCAGTTATGAAATCGTTCAAATTGAAATGACTGGAACGTACATTCAGTGTTCCTTTCAAAGTAGTACCTTTCAGCGCATAACCGATGTAGTTTTCAAACCGGCTGTCGGCAGTGATATCGTTCTTGCCGATGTTGACTGTTGTCTCGCTCAACTGGAGATATTTCGGTGTGAAGGTGAAAAGTGACTTCTTGATTTCTACATCGGGCATATCTTTCATTTTCAGCTTCATATCTGTCAGCCCGATGGTGCCCGAAGCCTGCATACGTTCATACTGCTCCTGCTCAATGTAGGAGAGGCGTCCCGACATCTGCATATCGGCGTCGATTGTGCCGTTCAACTCCATGTCTCCAAGCGGATATACCTGCTTAATCATACCCAAGTTGAGAATACCTTTCGCTTCGGCTTTAAAATCCGGGTCGCTGATTGGAGTCTTTACATGAGCGGTGAGACTGAACGGATTGTTTGCCAGTCGGAAGCTGAACGGATGAATCTCAACGGTAGTCAAGTCAATGCTTCCACCTGGATTCTGAACGTTGGCACTGATATTGATTTGGTCTACCCCCGTCGGTAAATCGGGATAGCGGAACATGGCGTTTTTCACTTGCATAGCCATATTGAATGCAGGAACGGTGTCTCCTTGTAGTACGCCTTTGGCTGTGGCGGTAAGGGTGGCTGTTCCGTCGGTTTTCAGGCTGGAAAACTCGGTTGCATAGATGGCAGGAATCAACGACAGGATTTCCTTGAAACTGATATCATTGGTATTGAGTTTCAAATCCATGTCGATAGCCGGGTCTTTCAAGGCTACCCAACCGTCGATACCAGCTTGGATGGCATTGAGACGAATCGTATTGTCTTTTAATGTATATTTATTGTTAGCAAGGTCGGCGTCTACATCCATCTTTACGGAGATATTGGCATTTACCAGAAAAGGAATCCCGTTCATCTTGTAAGTCAACGATTTGGTTTCCGCTTCTAATTTCAAGGTCGTGCGCTCGCTTCCTAAGTCTCCGGCACAGGCGGCGTTGAAGTCGCGGATATCGGCATACATCTTTCCTTGTCGGTCGTCGTAAAGCAAGTTCATGTTTTTGATGACGAAACGTTGCAGTTTCACTTTAAAAGGAGACGATTCCTCGTCGGCAGGTGTTTCGTCGGTTGCGGTTGTGTCCGGTTTCATAATATCCCAGTTGGCTTGGCCGTCCGGCAATACGATGGCGTGCAGTTTGGTATCTTCGATGAAGATTTTGGAAATGTCGTAGCCGCTGTCTCCGAAAAGTGATAATAGATTGATGGCGGCAGTCACTTCTCCGGCTTGCACGAGCGTATCGTTTGCAAATTCTCCCGTACCTTTCAGCCAGAAATCCTCGAGAGTGACAGAAGCCTGCGGAAAGTTGCGGAACAAACTGATGTTGAGTTTCTTGAAGTCGAACTGCGCATTCAGCATCTTGTTGCCTTCCGTCTTTACAATACCGGCTATCTTGTCCTGGAAGGCGAAGGGGAGAAGTAACATCACTATGAGAATTACTCCTATGGTGATAGCTGTGATTTTCAAACCTTTTTTCATTTGCTTCTATTTTAAGAGTTTGACGAATAATAGCGAGCAAAACTAATAAAACTTTTTGATAAATTGGAGCAGAGAGTTCTTTTTCTTTCGTATCAAGATGAAAGAAAAAGGAACCCCAAAGAAAGAATCAATGCTGCGTTTGCAGAGTGAGGCAACTATTTTTTCTTCCTCAGTTCTTCCGCAATTCTCCATTGCAAGGCTGCTTCTATCTCTTTTCCTGCTTTCAACAGGGCATCGCCGAACAGTTCGTGTGCACTGGGATGTTCCGGTTTGAGACTTGTCGCTTTGTCTAAGTCGGCAATAGCCCCTTCCGTGTTTTCTGTTTTTAGTCGGAGTTTCCCCCGGTTGTAAACAGCCTTGAAGTTTGCCGGATGAAGATTGACAGCCGTATTGAAGCAGTTCTCCGCATCAAAATAAGATTGGTTGTTAAAGAGGGTGATTCCTTTTCGTATCCAAGCCTCTACGTAGTTCGGGTCGAGGCTGAGTGCTTTGTCATAATTGGCAAGGGCAGCACGTGCGTCGTGTGCTTGAGTGATACATTCGTTTCCCATCAACAGATACTCATGCGCGTATTGGCGCAACCGTTCCTGCTGTTCTTGCATCAGTTTCTTGAGTTGCCTGTTCTGTTCTCTCAAGGTGTTGATAACACCAAGTTTGCGGCGGAGCAGGCGACGGGGGACAGGCTTTTCGATGTCGTAGCGGGAATGGATGGCACGGAAAAACTGTTCCAGACACTCTTCCATGTCTCCTTTGTCGAAAGCACGTGCGGCGGCTGCATATTGCACATCAGCCTGTGCCTGTTTCAAAGCCTTGTCGATGGCTTGCCGGTTATTGAAACGTCCTGCAAAGTTCACAATTTCGGGACGGACGAAAACATCAGCCCTGTTAATCGGTTTCTTGAGCTGGATACCATTGAGCGAAGTGCATCGGCTGAGTGCTACATACGCTTGTCCGCCGGCAAATACTCCGCCCGTGAAGTCGATGACCACCCGATTGAAGGTCAGTCCCTGGCTTTTGTGAACAGTAATTGCCCACGCCAGGCGAATGGGATATTGCGTGAAACTGCCCAATACCTCCTCCTCAATTTCCTTCGTCTTTTCGTTGTAACGATAACGGATGTTGCGCCATGAATCCCGTTTTACGTCGCACTCTTTTCCGTCGTCGGTGACGACGTATATTGTTTCCTCTTCCTCGTCAATACCGGCAATGACGCCAATCGTGCCATTCACCCAGCGACGGTCGAAATCGTTCTTGATAAAGATAATCTGTGCGCCGGGTTTTAGCACCAGTTCTTGTGAGGTAGGCAGGCTGCTTTCGGGGAAGTCTCCTTCGATGACTCCCTCAAAAGTCACCGGTTCTCCCGGAAGCTCTGCCAGTTTCTTTTCGTTGATAGCGTCTACCGTATCTCTGCGGGTAGCGAGCGTGATGTACATATCCGCTTCCGATGCTTCAATCTGCGTTCCGTATCGGGTGTTCAGCAGTTGCAAATCCGCAGCTCCGGCAGTATTGGTACGGATATGGTCGAGTACACCGACAAAGACAGGGTCGGTCTGTCGGTAAACCTTTTGCAGTTCGATAGACACCAAATCGATTTGGCTGAATACACGTGCGGAGAAAAAGTAGGAAGTGGGATAGAAGCGGTTCAATATATCACGTTCATCATTCTTTACGACAGGTTCCAACTGGAATACATCGCCTACCAGCAACAACTGCTTCCCGCCGAACGGTTCGCGCAAGTTGTGTGAATATACACGCAAGATGCGGTCGATGGCATCAATGATATCCGCCCGCACCATTGAAATCTCGTCAATAATCACCAGTTCTATCTGTTCCAACAGCTTCCGGTGGGGCTTGGTGTATTTAAAAAACTCATGGATGCGCCCCCGTTGCAGACTGAGGTTCGGGTCGTCGGGCAACAACGGGTAGAAAGGGAGTTTGAAGAAACTGTGCATCGTACTTCCTCCGGCATTGATTGCGGCAATCCCCGTCGGAGCGAGTACGACGTGTTTCTTTTTAGTATGTTCGCAGACGTAGCGCAGGAATGTCGATTTCCCCGTACCCGCCTTGCCGGTGAGAAAGACGGATTGGCGTGTGTATTGAATCAGGTTCAGGGCATCCTGAAACTCAGCGTTGTTGGTGTCTACGTTCATGCGCGTAAATGCGGTGGTTTCTTTTATTCAATGATTCCGAAATGCTTCATCGCTTTGCTGATACCGTCTTCATCGACCGAAGCCGTTACGTAGTCGGCGGCAGCTTTCACGTCATCTTTTGCCTGTCCCATCGCTACTCCGATAGCGGCATGGCGCAGCATACTGATGTCATTTCCTCCATCTCCGAATGACATCGTATCTTCCAGGCTGATGTTAAAGTGGCGGATGATTTCGTCAATTCCTTTTTGCTTTGTATCCCCTTTGGCGGTTACGTCTGCAAAAGACGGATACCACCGGCCTATCTCGCAAGTGGGGATGGAGGGGCAGATTTCCTTTTCTTCTTCCTCCGTGATGAAAGGTGTCATTTGTAGAATCTCCCTGCCGGTGGCTTCTTCAAAGGAGACAGTGGGGATTTCGTCTACGTGGAGGAAATCATAGAATATCTTCTTTACCATCTCGTCCGGCTGGCAGACCGATATGTGATGTTCTTCCACAAAGATGCAAGGCACTCCCTTCTTTTCGCAAAAAGCCGCCATTGCTTTTACTTCCTTCTGGGGGATGGCACTTTTGTAAATCACCTGTTCGCCGACAAAACAGTAAGCCCCGTTCATGGTGATATAGCCATCTATAAGATTCCGGTCTTGCAGTTCGGAAAGGTTGTTGATGATGGCTTTCGGGCGTCCGGTAGCGATGAATATTCTGTGCCCTTTCGCATGAGCGGCTTCCAGTGCTTCGATGGTGGAAGCCGGAATGTGGTGAGTTTCAAAACTGACCAGCGTTCCGTCTATATCAAAAAATAAAGCTTTCGTCATAAATTCCTTGTTGAATTGAATACAAAAGTACTACTTTTGTCTCACATAACATAACAACATCGTACAGTATGAACTATAATTTTGATGAAATAATAGACCGTAACGGTACCGACTCCGTCAAGTGGGACGGCGTGGAAGGTCGTTGGGGACGCAAGGACTTGATTCCGATGTGGGTAGCCGATATGGATTTCCGCACAGCCCCCTTTGTAATAGCCGCCTTGAAGAAACGGTTGGAACATGAAGTGCTCGGATATACTTTTGCCTGCAAGAAATGGGCGGAATCCATTGTCGGCTGGTTACGGACGCGCCACGGATGGACGGTACGTCCGGAAATGTTGACATTTACTCCCGGTATTGTCCGCGGATTGGCTTTTGCCATTCACTGTTTTACGCAGAAAGGAGACAAGGCCATGGTGATGCCGCCTGTCTATCATCCCTTCTTCCTGGTGACTCAAAAGAATGAGCGCGAAGCCGTATTCAGTCCGTTGGTGCTGAAAGACGGGCAATATCAGATTGATTTCGCCCGTTTCCGCCAAGATGTTCAAGGTTGCAAACTGCTCGTCTTAAGCAATCCCCACAATCCGGGCGGACGTGTATGGACCAAAGAGGAGCTGACTCAAATAGCCGATATCTGCCATGAAAGCGGTACATTAGTCATTTCCGACGAGATTCATGCCGACTTGACCTTGCCGCCATACAAGCATTCTACGTTTGCTCTTATTTCGGAAAAGGCACGCATGAACTCGCTTGTCTTTATGTCTCCGAGCAAGGCGTTCAATATGCCGGGGTTGGCCAGTTCTTATGTAATCATCGAAAACGAGGAACTTCGTCACCGCTTTCATACATATATGGAAGCAAGCGAGTTCAATGAAGGACATCTGTTTGCGTACCTGAGTGTAGCGGCTGCTTACAGTCACGGTACGGAATGGCTCGACCAGGTGCTTGCCTATATCAAAGAAAATGTGGACTTCACCGAAAGCTATCTGAAAGAGCATATCCCTGCCATCAGGATGATTCGTCCGCAGGCTTCGTATCTCATCTTTTTGGACTGCCGCGAATTGGGGTTGAATCAGGAGGAGTTGAATCGTCTTTTTGTAGAAGAGGCTCATTTGGCGTTGAACGATGGAGCTACGTTCGGCAAAGAGGGCGAAGGCTTCATGCGTTTGAATATTGCTTGTCCGCGTGCTATATTGGAGCGGGCGTTGAAGCAGTTGGAGCAGGCGGTGAATAGGAACGTATAACGTGATGTACTCAGATATATTAACGTCAGTTCGATTTAGAGCCTGTTTACAAATGGTTGAAATAAAATTTTAAGAAGGTTTCCATACCTGCCCAATAATATCTTTATTTAAAGTGACCAAACTTTAAAAAAGATGTATCAGACAGATTTACCGGAAACCGAGTGGCAATATGTAACAAAAGTGCTGAATCAGCAAGAAAGAAAGCGGAAATAAAATTATTATTGAAGAAAATTTAAACAGGCTCTTAAGAATTAAATTTATCCTTTAGAATATTAGGAGTATAGCGGTAATCGCTTAAATGTTATAATGTCCAATTATGACATTTAAGCGATTACCGCTATATTCTCATATATTGAACTGACATTAAAATAAAGGAGATACAGCCATTTTTTATAGTGTACCTCATCGGATGCATACGTTCAGCCTATCGGTTAGCGGAGAATTGCCTACGATTTAATTTTCCGTTGCCTACAGACTAACGGTCGGGATGCATACATTTATTCGTCTGACTATAGTTGAACTTGCGTCTGACTGTAGTGTTTCTTTCGTCTGACTATAGTCAGACGAAACGGTCACTATAGTCAGACGAATAAATTTCAGAAAGAAAACCGACAGACATTCGTATTGCAACTGACAGACCATCGTAGGAAAAAGATTAGTTTTATATAAGGTTCATGCGTGTGTATGCAACGTTTTCGAGCGGGCAATGCCTCTGTAACTTTCAGAAGCATAGCGCAAAGCCTGTACGACAAGATGTACGACCTGACATATCGCGTGCAGGCGTATCAGCCTTACCGCGAACTCAATGATTTGGCGGCGGAAATGAAGACAGGCAGATATAATCCGTTTGAAAACCCTACCGGCATTTATTTTAAAGACGGAGAGGAGGCTATTGTGATAGTGGGCAATACGCACGGTGAACGTGTGGCGCTGAAAGTGTACGATTTCGACGCCGTCAATTATGGAAAGCGTACACCCGACCCTACTTCCTATCCTTTGAGGGAGGGCATCAACAAATTGAGGATTGCGCAGAGAGGATTGAGTTATGTAGAGTATTATACCCCGAACTGGAAAACAGCGCTGGAACTGAAATTGCACATTGCCTCGGGCACCGTGAACGGATACTACGACAAGCACTGGGATGCATCGGCCGACTGGCGCGGGCTGTTGGACAAAGCCACGTATGGTTGCATAGACATCAAAGGCGACTGGGTGAATCTAGTGTTTGGAGTGAACAGCGTAAAGACTCACTGCGACAATTTAGGAAAACTGATACAGAACTATGACGATATCGTGGGGTTGGAGCATGAACTCATGGGATTGGACAAGTACAATCGCCGCCCCAAAAAACATATGTTTGCCCGTGTCACCAAAGACGGACTGTTTGCCGACGGCTGGGGAGCCGGATGGTATGAAGGCTGCATGAGCGAATTGGCAAACACCACCAAAACATTGGTCTATGGAAGAAGATAATATCGAATTCAATAACCTATCGAAGACAGAATGATGAATTGTAACGGATTTTATTTTTTACTGCTGCTGTTTGCGCTTGGCTTCGTAACTCCGGGGCTTGCGCAAAAGTGCTGTATCAACCGCGACTGGCAGTTTTGCCGCATCTCGGACGAAACGTCGAAGGCGGAAATAAGGAATCAGGGAATCGGTTGGAGTTCGCAATACAATGTGCAGCATATGGATGCGGATAGCGAACTGGCTGTTCCGCAACAGACGTTGAACGCGGAGCTGCAACAGTTGGAGCACAAGCAATGGGAGCGAGTCGCCCTTCCGCATACGCCGTTTGTGGAACCGTTGACCGTGCTGCACCAATGGCAAGGCGTCTGCTATTACAAGAAAATGATAACAATTGCGCCGGAAGAGGAGAGGAAGCACCTTTGGATAGAGTTTGAAGGAGCCATGCACCTGGCGGATGTATGGATAAACGGCAAGCACGTCATGCAGCACGCCGGAGGGTACACCCCGTTTGTTGCGGACGCTACCGGATTGCTGAAAGCCGGAGAGGAGAATGAACTGTTGGTCAGGCTGGACAACCGCAACAATCCGTTGATTCCTCCCGGAAAACCGTTGGAGGCTTTGGACTTTTGCTATTATGGGGGAATTTATCGGAATGTACATTTGATAACCAAAGCCGATGTGCATATTACCCATCCCATCTTTGACGGGCGTCCGGCGGGAGGCGGTGTTTTCATCACTTATCCGAAGGTGTCGCAGAAGGTATCGGAAGTGGAGGTGAAGACAGCGATTGCCAATACTTCCGGTAAAGACAAAACGGTGGAACTCAGACACACGCTTTATACGTGGAAGAAACGGAAAGGACAAAAGGATACAAACCATTTCGGAAACGCTCACTGTGAATCGCGGTGCTTCGGTAGAAAGCAGACAGAGTATGGAGGTGAAAAACCCCGCTTTGTGGAGTCCCGATGCCCCGAATCTGTATGTGCTCTCGACGGAAGTGATTGAAAACGGGAAAGTGGTGGACAAGGAGGAAAAACGGATTGGTATACGCCGCATGGAGATGAGCATTGAGAAAGGATTTGTCCTCAACGGCAAACCGTTGAGACTGGTGGGCAGCAATCGGCACATGGAATATCCGCATGTAGGTAATGCCATTTCCGACCGGGCACAATACCGCGATATGTATCAGATTCGTTGCAACGTGTTCAACATTGTCCGTTTAGGACATTATCCGCAGACTGTCGCCGCATTGGATGCTTGCGATGAATTGGGGCTTCTTGCCATAGAACCGATACCCGGGTGGCAGTTTTTCAATAAGACCCCGTTGTTCATATCGCTCACGCACCGGGATGTACGCGACATGATTCGGCGCGACCGCAATCATCCGTCTGTTGTGATATGGGAAACAACCCTTAACGAATCGTGGCCTCCGGCAGAATGGAAAGACGGAGTGGTGCGGATAGCCCACGAAGAATTGCCGGGCGACCAATGTTTCACGTCGGGCGATTCGTATGGTTACAACGGGTTCGATGTATGCTACAATGATTGGGCGGAAGGGTTCAATCGTTCCAATAACAGTGGCAAGCCGGGATTCATACGTGAGTATTACGATTATGAATTTGGCGGACATTACAGCACAACGCGTATCAGAAGGGGAGACGGAGAAAAGGCCCAGCTACAGAACGCATGGAATGCGCAGTGGTCGCACAACCGTTACCGGGCGTATTATCCGAAGACGATGGGCGATGCGGTGTGGAGTATGTATGACTACAACCAGGGATGTTGCGACAATATCTGTTATAGCGGTGTGGCAGATATCTTCAGGCTGCCTAAGTTCAGTCTCTCTTTCTTCCGTACACAAATGGAGGAAGGTACGCCGCTCCCTTCGGGAAAGATGTCTTATGAACTTTTTATTCCGGCCTATAGAGACGAAGTGTTGTCCGATACGGTTATGGTGTATGGCAATGTGGACGAGGTGGTCGAAGAGTCCGGCACAGCAATGGGAGGATGCCTTTGTGACCGGTAATGGAAAGACCGGCAGTCTAATCGTGGGGCGTTCGCAGGAAGAACGAATCACTTGTGTGCACGAAGAACTGTTTATCCGTGGATGGGACAGACATAAAGTGACTGTTCCGTATACAGCTCCGTTGATGCCATATGTCCGTCAACTGATGGCAGAAGGCAAATCGGATGAAGCGGCTCGTATGCTGACAGATGAGGCGGACAGGCAATTGCGTGCGATGGGCGCCAATCAAAGATGGCCGTTAATCCCGCATCCGGCTTTCGTTCTTTGCATCCGTCCGTTGGAAAAATCGTCATTGCCGGTGACAGATTACCGACGGAATTTGAACTTGGAGACCGGAGAAGCTACAGTTGCTTGGAAACAGGAAGCAGGGAGTTTTACAGAGTCGGTGTTTTCGTCGAGGAAAGACAATGTGAATGTCATTCGTCTGAAAGCAACCAAGAGCGCGAAAATAAATGTGGAACTTAGCCTGGAGGAAACTCCTGGGCGGAAAGGAGAACATTTTGAATACGATTTGGAGCACGCTTTCTCTGAGGTGAATCGGGAAGCCTTCGGACATTGGCTCACTTATCATGCCGCATATGATAAAGATTTCGGCGGATATGACGGGGTGGCGAAGGTTACTTTGAAAGGAGGAAGCATACAGGCGAAAGGTAAATCGTTGGTGGTCAGAAATGCGGAAGAAGTATTAATTGTTGTGAGTATTGTCTCGCAGGAAGATGTGCGAAATGCTTCATTGGATGCAATCAAGGCCGGACTGGATAAATTGGCTGTAAACTATGACAAATTGTTGCGGCCTCATGCGCAAAAGCACGGCGAGCTGTTCCGCTGTATGCAGTTGGACTTAGGATGTGGCGAACAATGGGCAGTGACACCTACCGAACAACTGTTGACACAAATCAAAAAGACGGGAATAACTCCCTTGTTTCTTGAACAGCTTCATGCCGTGGGGCGTTATCTGCTGATTTCTTCGTGTGGAAAATTTCCTCCTCCTTTGCAGGGAATATGGAGTGGCGGATGGAATCCGGCGTGGATTGGAGGATTTGTCTGGGATTCCAACCTTAATCTTGCTATATCTGCTACGACGATGAGCAATCTGCCCGAATGTACTGAGAGCTACAACCGGCACATAGAAACCCTCTTGCCGGGATGGCGGCTGAACGACCGCAATTATTTGGGATGCCGCGGATTTATCGTGGCTCATTACAACGACCCGCGCCATCTTTAATCTCGACGCCATATTGAGCTTTCCCCGTTTGCTGATGGAGATGTTGGTGTTTACCAAAGCGGGACATATCGAATTCTTGCCCGCTTGGCCTGTCGGATTCCCCGATGGTTCGCTCAAAGGAATGCGCATTTACGGCGGGCACACACTGGACATCTGTTGGAAAGCAAGCAGGCTTGAGTCGTTTACCATCCATACCGTTGCTGACGAGACTTTGGAATGGGCACACGATGGGATGAAAGAAGAGTTGGAGTTGAAAAAAGGTAAACCGTACCGGTGGGTACGGCAGACGGATGATGCTTAAATCAATGTTTTGACACCTCCGAAGTTATTGTATACCCTTTGTCCGGCACTTCTGATATTAAAGAATTAATTTCTCAATCTCTCTGGCTGTATCTACGATATAAGCCGGACTGAACCCTTCCAATTCCGTCCGTGGACGGAATCCCCACGTAACACCGCAAGCTGTGACGCCGGCATTGGCGGCTGTTTGCATATCGACCCCCGAATCGCCTACGTAGAGCACATCTTTTTTTTCCACATCGGCCAATTTCAAAATATCAAAGACTATGGTCGGGTCGGGCTTTACGTTCACTCCTTCCCGTTGGCCGAAAACGGCAATGAAACGGATTTCGGGGAAGTAATGGGCTATCAGTTTCTCGGTAGCTGCGTGATACTTGTTGGAAGCTACGGCAAGCCGGATACCGGCAGATTGCAAACAAGATAAAAGTTCGGAGATACCCGGATAGGGGCGGCTGTCGTCTGCATTGTGGAGATTATAGTAAGGAATGAACTCCTTTCTTACACGAAGTACGTTTTCTTCGTTTTTTTCTCCATCGGGCAGGGCACGTTCAAAGAGTTTGTTGATACCGTTTCCTACCATGAAATTATACTTCTCCACATCGTGCGTGGGGTATCCCAATTTATTTAAAGCGTAGTTGGTACTGTGTGCCAGGTCGGCGATGGTATTCAGCAATGTACCATCCAAGTCGAATATTGCTAATTTCTTCATTAAGTTTTTTTGTTTGACGGTTGAAAATCGGTGATTCAAAATCTATTCTTCCATTTTCACTTTTACAGTCACTGGGTGAGCCAGTTCTTCTTTCCATTTGCGGAGATAAGCGAACCATGCTTCCGGAGTCTTATAGCCGAAAGTCTCCTTCGTGGATGTGAAAGTCGTATGATAGTGGAAACGGTTGTTTCCCGGAGCGGCGATTGTGTAGAGGAAGTTTGCTTTATCTTTCTCTTCTGACTTCACATAGCGCTGAGGGATGCAAGTGCCCAATCCTACGGTCTCTTTGGCATACTTCACCGTGTCGTTTACGGGCCAGTCCGTTCCCCAGCTTCCCACCAGACCTTTATGGTTGGAGAAAGACTGGGAAGTACCTGCGATGTCTTGCACACCTGTGCAGAACACCTCTTTATCGAGTGGATCGTCAAAGAAGGCTTCGATATGCAAGTCGCGATGTCCCGCGTAAAGTGTGTAGCGTGTCGTCATATTTAATTCCTTCCCCTGATACTGCCATCCGGTTACTTCAATTTCCGCAACCGCACGCACCGGACCGTAAGAGAGGATGCGTTCCGTGCGGGTTTCTACCGGAGTGATGTGGGTTGCTTTCTGTCCGTCCCAACCTTTCAGCGCACCCGGGCCGCAACTGTCGAACACACGAAGCACATCGTCGCCGAATCCTTTGGTCAATTGGGCATCCGTAGGATAGAACTGAGATTCCTTGATTTCCAGCCCCTTGTTGAATTTGCCGTAAATATCGGGTGTCTGTTTCTCATTGAAGTAGAGGCGGTAGCCTACCAACTCCGATTCCAGAACCGGACCGTGAGGACGTACCATACTATATATATTGCTGGTACCGGGAACTGTAATAGCCTGCACCCGTTGATGCTTCCCTTTACGGTGGTCTGCGATGAACATATCGGCATACACCCGTTCGGGATAACTGGCCGTGCTCTTTTCCGAAGAGAGCGTGACTTGGAACGTCTTTGTGCCATGAGCGGGAAAGTCGGCTACAAAGGCAAGTTCGTCCATCTTTCTGTCCCTGTCCAAATCGTCAAGTTGCGAGGGTATCTCATTCGTCCCTTCCATGACAACGGCAGACTTGATTTTGAAGCCTGCGTGCAATTCGCCCAGATTGACAACAACCGGAGCATCCGTTCGTGCCTGATTCCAATGGTTGTGTACTTCGACCGTAATGCTCTTTTCCTGTCTTTGCCCCCAAGCCGGCAGGCTGAAACTTCCTAAAAGGAAAGCGATGATGAAAAGATTCTTTTTCATGATTCTAAGGCTGATATTATACGTGATATTTCACGCCGCAAAAATAGTTGAAAAAAAAGCAGACTCTCTATCTTTTGAAGATAAAATAGTCTGCTTTTTGAGCTTTTTACTCTATATAATGATATTGTGGTTTTCTTTTTCTTTCTTTTGAGTGAATCTTATTTGAGCTTTAGAATCTCTCCTTTCGCTCCTACTGTTTCGTAAATCTTTCCGTTTACGGTCAGGTTCTTGGCATTCTTAGCATTCAGTATGTGGTTGCCTTTTGAAGATTCTACATGGATATTCTCCAGCGTAACCCCGTCTGCTTGGCTGATGACGACACCATCCGTAGCTTCCGTTATCACGACGTCTTTGACGGTGATGTTGCTAATCGGCATTTCCGGCAGACCGTTGAAGAACATCGCCCGTCCCGAACCTCGGCATACGATGTTTGAGATATGGATGTTGCGGAATGCCGGCGTCTCTTCCGTTACCGGCGGGATAGCTGTTTTCATACGGTTCAGCAAATCCTCTTCCGATTCTTCTCCGGCGCCTTTTCCGCCGTAGAACAGGTCGAATAGCAACGGTTCGTTTGGAATGTTAATCATATTGATGTGGTTGATGTAGATGTTTTCCACCACACCGCCGCGTCCGCGGGTACTCTTGAAGCGCAAACCTACATCCGTTCCCATGAATGTGCAGTCTTCCACATAGATATTCTTCACGCCGCCGGACATTTCACTGCCCACAACAAATCCGCCATGTCCGTGCAATACCGTATTGTTCTTCACAATCACATTCTGACAAGGTTCTCCACGACGGCGACCGTCTTCATCCTTGCCCGACTTGATACAGATAGCGTCGTCTCCCGCATCAAACACACTGTTCATAATCAGTGCATTCTTGCAAGATTCCAAGTCGATGGCGTCGCCATTCTGAGAATACCAGGGATTGATAACCATGATATTGTTCACAGTCAAATCTTCGCAGGATAACGGATGCAGACACCAGCTCGGAGAGTTTTTGAAAGTCACGCCCTCCAACAGTACTTTCTTGCTTTTCACAATGCTGAGCAACACCGGACGCAACCAGGGACGGATTTCGGCCCATCCTTCGTCCGTATGGATACCTTCGGGTACATTGAAATCTTTGCAGGCCATAGCTCCTTTCAGCGAACCGGCCGTGGGATACCATATCTCCTGCTTCTCATCGAGCACACCGCCCGAATTCACCAACTTCTTCCATTGGGAAGCGGTCAGCTTGCCTTTCTTCACCGGACGCCAGCAGTCACCGTTACCGTCGAATGTGCCATATCCCGTGATGGCGATATTCTCCGCGTTGCGTGCTGAAATCGGCGATTGGCAACGGCGGGTTTCCAGCCCTTCAAACGAGGTGGCGATGATGGGGTATGCTCCGAAATCTCCGGTGAAGAGCACCAGTGAGTTCCGCTCCGTATGAAGATTTACATTGCTCAGCAGTTCGACAGGACCGGTCAGCCAGATACCTTCCGGAATAATCACTTTGCCTCCGCCGTGCCGGTGTACGTCCTTGATGGCATCGTTGATGGCTTTCGTATTCAGGAACAGGCCGTCCCCTTTGGCTCCGAAATCTGTAATGCTTACTTCGTAGGCCGGGAAATCCGGTTGTTGCACTTTCGGCATATCGAAAGGCAGGTTTTGATAAATGGCGTTGTCCGTTGTGTTGTCGCCAGTTGCTTTCTCGCCAGACTTACATCCTATTGCGAAGGGCAAACAGCATACGGTCATCCAAAGGACTCTTTTTGTCAATGTGTTCATTTAATAATCTATTTTTTCTATCGGGTTATACATCTTCCTTTTTTGTGATGATTATCTGCTGTTTTCACTCCCGGTATGACCGATTTTCAGGGTATATATACTCTACTTTCAGTAGATAATCATTCTTGTTTTTCATATGTTTTTTCGAACGCAAAGATAGAAGCGAACCTCAAAAGCGATGTGGACTAATTGATAGAATACCTGTATTTTTTGGCATTTCCGCCTATAATTTGCACACTTCTCATGATTTTATGCAGAAAAGATGCTATCTTTGCACAAAATTTAACTATTAGAAAATATGAGTTACAACTTGTTGAAAGGAAAAAGAGGTATTATCTTCGGTGCTCTCAATGACCAGTCTATCGCCTGGAAAGTGGCAGAGCGTGCTGTAGAAGAAGGTGCGACAATTACATTATCAAATACTCCGATGGCTATCCGTATGGGAGAAGTCAACGCTTTGGCCGAAAAACTGAATTGTCAGGTTGTTCCGGCCGATGCTACCAATGTAGAAGAGTTGTCGAATGTATTCAAGACCTCGATGGACATATTGGGCGGACCGATTGACTTTGTGCTCCACTCTATCGGTATGTCTCCCAACGTACGCAAGAAACGTACTTACGATGACCTTGACTATGGAATGTTGGATAAGACATTGGATATTTCGGCTGTATCATTCCACAAAATGATTCAGGCTGCCAAGAAGTTGAACGCTATCGCCGAATACGGTTCAATCGTAGCCTTGAGCTATGTGGCTGCACAGCGTACATTCTACGGTTACAACGATATGGCAGATGCAAAGGCTTTGCTGGAATCCATTGCACGTAGTTTCGGTTACATCTACGGACGCGAGCACAATGTGCGTGTGAATACCATTTCACAGTCGCCTACGTTTACCACAGCCGGCTCGGGTGTGAAAGGCATGGACAAACTGTTTGATTTTGCCAACCGTATGTCTCCGCTTGGAAATGCGAGTGCCGACGAATGTGCCGACTATTGCATCGTGATGTTCTCCGACCTCACCCGCAAGGTGACCATGCAGAACCTCTTCCACGACGGCGGATTTTCCAGTGTGGGGATGAGCCTCCGTGCGATGGCTACTTACGAGAAAGGACTCGATGAGTACAAGGACGAAAATGGTAACATCATTTACGGATAATAAATTATGAAACGACGGATTTCTCTTCTTTTCATTTTAATAAGTATGCTTTTCGCCGCCTGTGGGTTAAGCACAGGAAAAGGTACGGAGCAGAAAGAAGAGGAGATTTCTGTTCTGAGATACGATAAGCTGTTGAGCGAATATGTTCGTTCCAACAGCTTTTCGGCTATGCAGAAGTTGTCGATGGATTATCGCCAGCCCACGAAGATTCTGATAGAAGATGTGTTAGCTATCGGTACGGTGGGCGATGATACGATTTCGCAACGTCTGCAAAAATTCTATTCGGATACGACACTGGTGCGTCTGATGGCGGATGTGGAAACCAAGTTCCCTAATTTGAACGAGGTGGAAAAGGGGCTGACCAAAGGCTTCAGGAAATTGAAAAAGGAAGTGCCCGATACCCAAGTGCCGCTAATCTATTCGCAAATATCAGCATTCAATGAATCGATAGTGCTGGTCGACTCCTTGCTCGGCATCAGTCTCGACAAATACATGGGCGAGGACTACCCGCTTTACAAGCGTTTTTATTACGACTACCAATGTCGCTCCATGCGTCCCGAACGAATCGTGCCGGATTGTTTCGTGTTCTATCTCCTGAGCCGTTATGATATGGATTATCACGAAGGAACTTGTCTTGCCGACTTGATGATGCACGCCGGTAAAATCAATTATGTAGTGCAGCATCTCTTGGGATGCAATAACGGCGGTGAGGCGATGGGATATTCGAAAGAAGAAAACGGCTGGTGCAAGGAGAATGAGAAAGCTATTTGGGAGTATGTATGTTCCAATGGGCACTTGAGTGCGCGCGACCCGATGGTAATCCGCTATTATATGAAACCGGCTCCGGCTGTCGAAATGTTCGGCGTACAGGCTCCGTCATTGATAGGTACATGGATAGGCACGAGAATCGTTGCCGCATATATGCACAGGCATAAGGACATGAAGTTGAAAGAGCTTTTGGAATTTACCGACTACCATGTCATGCTGAGTGAATCCGGCTACTTGGCTTCCTGAATCGTTTCTCTCTCTTATTTCTCAATTTTTAATTCTCAATTCAAAAAGTGGAAACCGCCCTCTATTTGTTGCCCGTCACTTTAGGCGATACACCTATCGAAAAGGTATTGCCCTCTTATAATAAGGAAATCATCTCTGCTATCCGGTATTTCATAGTCGAAGATGTCCGTTCTGCCCGTCGTTTCTTGAAAAAGGTAGACCGGAAGATTGATATTGATGCGCTTACGTTTTATCCGCTGAACAAGCATACTTCCCCCGAAGATATCTCCGGTTATCTGAAACCTTTGATAAACGGTGCTTCAATGGGAGTCATCTCTGAAGCCGGTTGTCCGGCTGTTGCCGATCCGGGTGCCGATGTGGTGGCCATTGCGCAACGCAAAAAACTGAAGGTAGTTCCATTGGTTGGGCCTTCTTCCATTATTCTCTCCGTGATGGGTTCGGGCTTCAACGGTCAGAGTTTTGCATTTCACGGCTATCTGCCCATTGAGCCGGGAGAGCGTGCGAAGAAACTGAAAGCATTGGAACAGCGTGTGTATGCCGAGAACCAGACGCAACTCTTTATCGAGACTCCTTACAGGAATCACAAAATGGTAGAGGATATTTTGCAGAACTGCCGTCCGCAGACCAAACTCTGCATTGCTGCCAATATCACCTGTGAAGGAGAGTATATACAGACGCGTACGGTGAAAGAATGGAAAGGACACGTGCCCGATTTGTCTAAGATTCCTTGTATTTTTCTCTTATACAAATAACATTTTTCAGATGCTCGTACTCTTCTTCAAAACAACTGCTAAAGAACCCTTTGCCTAAGTTCTCCTCAATTTGCTTGAAACTCCACAGTTTGCTGTTCTTAAAGCGGGGAGTACAGAGCACGGAATCATCATCCAAATCGAGGATGAACAGGTAGATAAGTCGGTTGGTTACTCTATTCTCGAAGTGATAGGCGATGTTGAATTTCGGTTTGACCTCTTTGAGTTGCGGAAGTGCATGATGCATCAGGCGGGTAGCACCTGCTGTCAGGGATTCTCCGTAGCGAAGATAGCACTCCATTGGAATATCTGCTTTATTCTTATCTAAAATAGCTGTCGATGGTCTGTTGCAGAGAAACAACATTCCATGCGTGGATACGGCAATTCTTATTACCGGATGGATGTAAGCGTTCTTGTAATTGGTTGCTTCCATGATGGGTGTTTTCCCGATTACGTCTCCTTTGGTATTGACGATGGGTACATACTCCGTGTGAGACATCAGGTGATTGAAGAAATGGATAGCCGTTTGATTGAACAGAATGCTCAAGGCAAAGACCGTAGGGGGCAATATTTGATAGAGAATGAGTGTACTCGTTTCGCTTAGCGGGGCTTGGAAAATTAGCATGATACTGATACTGACGAAATGCAGCAGGCCCAAAATTAAAGCGATGCGTGCCGATACGATGGCGGCTTCCGCTCCTTGCAGGTACAAACGCCTGTGGCAACCGTCTATATGTTTCGTGAAATGGGTGATAATTCTTTTCTTATGCATATAGAGTATCAGCATCGGGATGAGGACACTCACTTCCAATGTCAGAGAAAGTGCGCCTGCCGGTACATAATCTCCCGGAATAAGTGCAGCTAAGGACAATAGAGACATTATCCCGGTAACTATATACAGGATAAAGTTCGGGATGAGTATTCCTTTGGGTTTATGAGAAAGTCCTATGCCTACGATACCTATGCCCGTACCGATGTAAATAGCTGTGTCTTGCGTTATAAATTCACACAATATAATGGAAATAATAACGGGGATAAAACCCAATGACATATTAAATACGGAAGAAAGTTTTCCTTTATGCTCCATCTCTGCTTTCTGTTTATTTGTCGGTTCTGCTAATAGAACAAATGGTATCTGTATTTTGTTTACGGACGGATATGTTTTTCTGCATGGTAGGATGAACGGACAAGAGGAGCACTCTCTACGATGTGGAATCCTTTTTCCAAACCGATGGTCTTGTATTTGGCGAATTGTTGCGGAGTCACGTATTCCGCAACTGGATAATGACGGTGGCTGGGTTGCAGGTATTGTCCGATAGTAAGAATCTGACAACCCACTGCCAATAAATCATCCATCAATATTTCCACTTCTTCAGGCGTTTCGCCCAAACCGACCATGATACTGCTTTTGGATTTGATTCCTTTGGACGCGATGCGTCCGATAACCTGTAAACTCGTGTCATAATTGGCTGCGCTGCGCACCACGGGGCTGATACGACGCACGGTCTCCATATTATGTGAAATGATGTCGGGACAAGATTCTATCACAAGGTCTATCAGTTCCGTTCTGCCTTGAAAGTCGGGTATCAGCACTTCGATGGTAGTCTGGGGATTCAGGCGCTTGATTTCGCGGATGGTACGTGCCCAATGTTCCGCTCCTAAGTCGGGGAGGTCATCCCTGTCTACGGAAGTGATAACGGCGTGGTCCAGTTTCATCAATGCAATGGATTCTGCTACATGGGTAGGTTCGTTGGTATCCAACGGATGCGGGCGTCCGGTCTGTGTGTTACAGAACTTGCAACTGCGGGTGCAGATATCACCGCCAATCATAAAAGTGGCAGTACCTTTTCCCCAACACTCACCCATATTGGGGCAACGCCCACTGCTGCATATGGTATGCAGGCAGTGGGAGTCGACTATCCGTTTGGTTTCGGTGTACCGTTCGTTGGCACCGATATTGATTTTCAGCCATTCGGGCTTGCGTACTCTGTCCGTCATTGCAGGTTGTTCAAGAAGAAGTTGGTCAATCGGGTGTAGAGATGATGGCGGGTGTTTCCACCGTATATGCCGTGGTTGCGGTTGGTATATACCTGCATATCGAACTGCTTGCCGAGCTGGACTAAGTGTTCGGCGTATTCGACACAGTTCTGGAAGTGTACGTTGTCATCTGTCATACCGTGTACGAGTAGCAAATTACCATGCAGTTTGTCGGCACGCGTAAAAGCGGAAGATGCTTTGTAACCTTCGGAATTCTCTTTGGGAGTACGCATGAAACGTTCCGTATAAACCGTATCGTAGAAACGCCAGTCGGTAGGTGCGGCAACGGCTACTCCTGCTTTGAACACAGGCGTTCCTTCACTCATACTCATCAATGTCATATATCCGCCGTAGCTCCATCCCCAAATACCGATGCGATTTTTGTCTACATAAGGTTGCTTGCCGAGGTAAAGAGCGGTTTCTACCTGGTCTCTGGCTTCTTTTACTCCGATTTTCAGGTATGTACATTTTTCAAAAACTTCTCCGCGACCGCCTGTTCCGCGACCGTCCACACATACCACAATGAAACCACGGCTTGCCATATAAGTTTCCCAACTGATGTTCCAGTTGTCCAACACCTGTTGAGAACCGGGACCGCTATACTGGAACATCAATACCGGATATTTGTTTGATTCGGAGAAATCAACAGGTTTCATCATCCATCCGTTCAAGGTGACACCGTCTGTAGTTTGGAAAGTGAAGAATTCTTTTTGCGGTATTGCATAGCCCGATAAGGTCTGTTTCAGTTGGTCGTTTGTAATCAATGTCTTGAGTGTTTTGCCTGAATTATCATTCAAAGTCACCACCATAGGATTATTCAGATTGGTGAACTTGTTCATATAATATTTCATTGATTTGCTGAACAACGGAGTGTTTGTTCCTACCTGCTGAGACAGTTTGGTCTTTTTACCTTTCTTGTCTGTCTTGTAGACAGCTTTGCGCAACGGGCTTTCTTCATTACTTGTGTAGTAGAAAGAACCGTCCGTCTCGTCATATCCTAAGAAGTCTTTTACTTCAAACTTTCCGTTTGTCACCTTTTTGATGAGGTTTCCCCCCATGCTGTACCAGTAAAGGTGGCTGTAACCGTCACGTTCGCTGAGCAGGCTGAAATATTCGGGATAGAATTTGATGTTATCGAAAATATTTTCTTTAATATAATATGGTGACTCGTCACGCAATACCAATTTACAAAGTGTGGAGCGCGGGTCGGCAAAGTACAGGTCGAAACGGTCCTGATGACGGTTCAGCGTCATGATTGCCAACTTGTTGGCATCTTTGGTGAAACGGATACGGGGAATATATCCATCTGCATCCAACGGAAGTTTCATAGTACGGGTGACGCGCGATTTGATGTCATACGTGCGTACTTCTACTTTCGAGTTCGGATAGCCTGCTTTCGGGTATTTATACGTATATGTTCCCGGATAATCTCTGAGAATATCGAAGTGTGGAGCCTGTCCGGCAAATACCGGGAATGTGTAAGAGGGAACTTCCGATTCATCGAAACGGATAAAGGCAATCTGCGTATTGTCTGCACTGAATTCCAAAGCACGGTTGAAACTGAACTCCTCTTCGTACACCCAGTCGGGGATACCGTTGATAATGGAATTCGGTTTGCCGTCTTCGGTCACTTGACTTTCGCTGTTACCATAAAGCAGTTTCACGAGGAAGATATTGTTTTCACGGACAAAAGCAATCATCGTTCCGTCCGGAGAAAAAACAGGAACCTGTTGAGGACCCCCATCAGACAGTTTTTCAATAATGTTATTTGTCGTAACGCCCTTTTCGTTTCGTTTCAAAGGATAGATATAATGTACGGCTGTGTAAGAATGCCGGTAAATCGGAGTTGTCTTGGTGGCAATCAGCAATTTCTGACCGTCGGGCGAGAACTGATAACTATCGAAGTTCTTGAAGTCACATTCGCGTGCAGTATTTACATCAAAGATAACCTCTACCTTTTCACCGGTTTTGAAAGAGTATTTAATGATTTGTGTGCCTTTGGCGTTCATCTGTGTGTAGTGTTCGCCGTCGGGGGTGGGGGTGACTCCTTGAATGTTTTCCGGCCGGAAACGTCCGGAAGTGATGTCTTTTAAATCAAGTGCCTTTGAGCCTTGCGCCATTTCGGTCAGGCAGAGAAGGCAGGCAAGCAGTGCTAAACTTATCTTTCTCATATTAGTGTGTTTTTATATTTTGCTTTTAATAAATTCGGGTTCGTATCTTGCAAAAATACGAATAAATTGAATAAAGTGGTGTTCTTTAGTTAAAAATGTACTTTACGATGAAAGAAAACTCTTTGTTTATTTGCTTTTTTGATTTGAGGTTTAATATATTTGTGATATCAAAATAATATCAAATTATAGTGCTATGAATACCAAAGAAATTAAGTACAACGATGCAGTTGTAAACGGCTTTTTAGCCTTGTTCTTTCATGTTATTGTATTGCCTTTACTGGCTGTTGTGAGTTTTGTGCTTTTCAAAGGAAGCATACTTCTGTTGTTCCTGTTATTGTTCTTTATAGTTTTGGTAATTCTGATGATTCCGGGTTATTTCTCGCAAGAGCCGAACGAAGCTCGTGTCATGGTATTCTTCGGAAAATATAAAGGTACGTTTACCGAAACGGGATTTTTCTGGGTGAATCCTTTTATGAATAAAAAGAAGTTGTCTTTGCGTGCCCGTAACTTGGATGTGGAACCTATTAAAGTTAACGATAAAATCGGTAATCCTATTTTGATAGGTCTGGTGCTTGTATGGAAACTGAAAGATACCTATAAAGCAATGTTTGAAATTGATGCACAAACAATGGCGGATACTCGAGGAAGCGGGCAAATGACTGTGACTGTTGCCGGGCGGATGAATGCCTTTGAAGATTTTGTCCGGGTACAAAGTGATGCAGCGCTCCGCCAGGTGGCAGGCCTCTATGCTTATGACGACAATGAGACCGACCGGAGTGAGTTGACTTTGCGTAGTG
>NZ_CAJULN010000011.1 GCF_910586915.1 uncultured Bacteroides sp. | reverse complement strand
CCATATTTCTGACTTATTAGTTGCAAATTATTGAGTAATAATCGGTTGTAAATACTGATGTTAAAACGTCAAAAAGCAGCTATTCTTTAATTGTGTAAAAGTACCATTTCACCGATAAAATTCGCTGTGAGAATTTTCTCACAGCGAATTTCACAATTTCTCATGACATTAATTTGCGGCATTCGAACCGGATATCTATCTTTAGACGAAATTAATCAAATTATATCATAGTATGAAAAAGTTATTGAGATTTGGAATTCTTTCTTTGCTTGTGTTGGTTGCTACTTTCTTTTGCAGAAAAAACGAGGAAGACAATTTGCAGAATGTTATTTTATTGAATAATGTGGAAGCATTGGCTGCTGGTGAAACTCCTACAACCATGTGTATTGGTACTGGTTCTGTAGATTGCCCTTTACACCACGAAAATGTAAAGTATGTTTTTATACCCTATAGTTTAGATTGAGCACGCGACATTCTTTAAAGGAGATAGTAAGACAACAGGTGCTTTTTCTGACTGCGAGAAATGTGCTTAGTTTGAAAGGAGAGCATTTGTGTAAATATGTGCTCAACCATTATATATATGGTATTGATGGATGAAGCTACTAAAACTATAATGGTGACAGATGTGAATAACGACCAACCGATGCTAAAGTTTAGCTTTGGTAATGTATGAGAGATAGTTAACCCGATTAAAAGGAGCAGGATGATGAATCTATTAATCTTTCCGGATTTGTTTATATATCACCTGCTCCCAAACCTTTAAACAGATTTTGATGCAAACATAAGAATAATAAGTTAATGTAGCAAACGATTGCTATTCTGTTGAAATGATAAATACAGAAATATGAGAAATGAAAAATTATTAATAAAAAAATCGAATATGAAAACGAAAATAATGGGTTGTATTGCAGTTGTTGCTATTGCTGCTGTTGCGGGATATAATGTATATACTTCACAGAATGATGTGAAACTATCAAATTTGGTTATAGTAAATATGGAGGCGTTGGCTCAAGGCGAATCATCAGGAGGAAATTGTGAGCCCTCGGATAGTCGGGAGTGTTGTGTGTGTAATGGCATACACTATACTTATCAGGCTTCTGTTAATAGTTCTTGTGAAACCAGAGGTACTTGCAATCATTGGAGGGAATAATTGATTTGAAATAAGCTACCTTAAGAGAAAATCATTTAGATTAATCTGCTAAGGTAGCTTTATAATTAAAGACTACTATGTATAAAAACATAATTATAATTTTTGTCTTTTTTTTGATTAGTTCTTGTGAATCGAAAAAAACTACTATTCAAAGAATCAACTTGCAGTCGCAAGTGCTGAATGATGAAATATTTACGATGATGCCTGGAGATTTGCTCTTGGTCGACAATTATTTGGTTTGGTCTGATCCCTTTGCGCGCGATTATTTCTTGCATATACATAATTCATTAACCGGTGAAGAATTGGGGGTAATGGGAAAGGTAGGAGAGGGACCTAAAGAATTTGTTACACCTGTGATTAACAGATGTTGTGTCAATCGTCAAATTTTCGCAGTAGACGCTAATGGAAAGACAGTCGGTTACTTGTCTATTGATAGTTTGTTAAGTGGTAAAGAACCATTTTGTGAAGTGACAGGTAAAGAAAAAGAAATGAAGATGGAAAAAATGGACCATGATTTGTATATTGAATCTACTGATGATGGTTCGGATGTATATTTTCGCACAATGATAAATGGGCAGGAATCTTTTTGGGGTGTTTATCCGATACCTGAAATGAAACAGCATATTGGCAGCTATCAGTCATATGACCCGGTGAAAGGATTATTTGTTTTTACTTCTTTTAATTTTCCGTATTTAGCTTTATATAAGAGAGATAAAACAACTTTTACCTTACAATGGGAGCATAAGGGGAATGAAGAAAACTATATCATTGCAGATGATAGAATAGTTTTTGATAGAAAAATAAGGGGAATGCGTGATGTCTGTATGAGTAAAGATTATATTATAACTTTGGAGCGTGACCGTGAAACAGATCCTATGGATGAAACTACGGTTCGTCGTAATATAAGTAAATGTCCTCGCACTGTGTTTTTGTATGATTATACGGGATGTTTATTAAAGATTGTAGATGTAGGGATGCCTATCATGCGAATAGCTGCTAATAGAAATAGCAATGTATTATATATGATAGGCGGTAATCCCGATTATGTATTGGCTAAATGTGAATTATGAAAAAAAAGTTATTGGCTATAATAATTGGGGGGATTTGTGTGATGGGTTGTGTTTCCTCTTCACCTACAGTGCCACTTGTATACAGTAGCACCTTTTCTAAAGACACTACTATTGTTTTAGAAAAAGTGCCTATGTATCCTGCGCAGTTTAATCCTCGATGCATATTGTTGAGTAACGAGAGAATATTAGTGCGTACTTCAACTTTGGATAATGCCATCTATTCTGTATTCTCTTATCCGGATATGAAACATTTATCATATTTTGGCGAACAATCTGAGTTTACTGTGCCTTTACAGCAGTTTAACGATGAACTTTATTTAGTTCGTAATGATTCATTATATTTTTATAAATGGGTCGAAGGCGATTCCTTGAAATTATTCTCTACTTCTTTTTTTGATAATATAATGGGGAAACGGATGTTGGGAGTTGCTAAATTGAATGATAATTTATATGCTTATTCTGACAATTATTTTGATAAAGGAATGAATGAGTTTTTTATGATAGATTTATCTAAACAACAAAAGAAATCTAAAGGTATGTATCCGGATACATACGTAAATTTTAAGTCTGTCAGTGATTTTAGATCAGCTTATGCCCACGAAATTAGAACAAGACCTGATGGAAGTCGTTTATTGGTGTTTTATTATAGGACACGTCGTTGTCGTATTTATAATCAAAATGGTATGTTACTGCATGACATTTTATTGAATTATGAACCTTGTCAAACTACGATAGACACTGATGTAAAGAAACGATTCTCGCATATAAGAGATGCGTATGTGACTAATGATAGGATTTATTTGTTGTGTCCGGATACAAAAGAAGTAAATTCGCCTTCCAGTTTGCTAATTGCAAGTTGGGATGGAGATTTTAATGCTATATATCATTTAGACCAAACTATATCTTATTTTTTCATTGATGAATCATTGAATTATTTTTATGGTATAAATTCCAATGACCCTTATCATTTTTATAGATTAAAATTAAGCGAGAATTAATTATGAAATATTTTGTGTATGTGGCTTTTCTTTCTATTTGTATTTTCTCTTGTCAAAATGAGAAGAGTAGACAAGCTGAGAGAATATTAAAGAAATGGATAGATAAAGAGGTTATTTTTCCTGAAAATCTAAAATTTAGTATTCAAGGAGATGAAAGTGTACCTAATTTTGCTATATGTGATAGTAAATATAAAATAGTAGTTTATGTAGATTCTATGGGATGTACCAGTTGTCGGTTGCATTTATCTGAATGGAGTAGTTATATTAATAAAATTGATTCCATTTATCCTAATAAAGTTCAGTTTTTATTCTTCTTTGTTCCAAAGAAAGGACGTGATATATACCTTACTTTAAGAATGGAAAGATTCATGTATCCAATATGTATCGATACTTTGGATGTTTTAAATAAGATAAATAATTTTCCTTCTGATATGCAATATCAGACTTTTCTATTAGATGAAAAGAATAAAGTTAAGGCAATAGGTAATCCAGTGCAAAATCCACATATTAAAGAACTTTATTGGAATATAATTTCAGGCAAACAAGATTTATCTTTGTTGGAGAATAAACCATTGACAACAATTTCACTTTCTTTGTCTCAAATAGAAATGGGTACTTTTTCATGGGAGAGGGAGCAAGAAGTAGATTTGGAAATCTGTAATATAGGAAAAAGTCCATTAGTGATAAATGATGTAATTACTTCTTGTGGTTGTACTACGGTCGAATATCCTAAAGAACCTGTTCAACCGGGTAAAAGTTTGAATTTGAAAGTGAAATATAAGGCAGAACAGCCTGAACATTTTAATAAAACATTAACTTTGTACTGCAATACCCAAGATTCTCCTATCCAATTGAGAATTACAGGAAATGCAAAATAAATAATAAGAACCGATTATGTTACCCAAGTCTATAGTTTTGAAAAATGGCGTTAGCCTCTTATTGCTTTTATTCCTGTTTTCTTGTTATAATAACCATAAGGAATATGGCGACCGGCAAATTCCCTATTCCGGATTCCCGCAAGAAAAAGAACTGAAAGGAGAAGTCGTAGAACTTGATACCGCCTTGTTCCGTTATCCTTTTCGGATACGTGTAGAAGGCGATAAAGCCATTGTGATGGATTTACATGGTTCCGAACATTACGGTCACTTATTCCAATACCCGGATTTTCGGTATCTGTCTTCTTTTGGCAGACGTGGAGATTCTCCCACGGAAATGTTATCTATGGAAAACTTCCGTTTGTATCACCATACATTATGGACTTTAGACGCTAATAAAAGCGAATTAACCAGGTTAGATTTTTCTTCATCCGGTGATTCACTGCTTCGTGACGAAACGGTGACATTGGATGAAGATATACTTCGACCGTTGGATTTTGCAGTGTATGATGATACGACCTTTGTCATTCCTGATTATTCGGGTGATAGCCGCCTGTTAAAAGTCAGTCGCAAAGGTCGGCTTATAGAGCGTATGGGAGCTATACCTACCTCCAATGCGAAAGCATTGCAGGAATCTCGTCCTGCATTGGCCCAAGCATGGCGTAGTTTTGTCGATTATAATCCGCGTAATGGCATTTTGGCTGCTGTCACCCAATTGGGAGAAGTGATTGAAGTTTATAATTTGAAAGATAGTTCTCATGTTGTTTGTATCGGCAAACACGGTGAACCCGAATTCAAAATTTCCGGTGGGTATGGCATACCGACAGGTATTATGGGATTCAGCGATGTGCAAGTAACCGACAGTGCCATTTATGCAGTGTTTCATGGAACCTCCTTCAAAGAGATAGCAAGGCAACAAGGACGCCTTCCCGATGGAGGAAAATACATTTATGTATTTAGTTTGAAAGGCGAACCTTTATGTAAATATGTGCTCGACCATTATATCTATGGTATTTTTGTGGATGAAGCTACTAAAACGATAATGGCGACAGATGTGAACAACGACCAGCCGATACTGAAGTTTAGCTTTGGTGGTGTATGAGAGAATGTTAACCTGTTCCCCAACCTTTAAGCCGCTTTTGATATAAAAAAATAATAAGTTAGTGTAGCCAAACTGTTGGCTTATGTATGATGACATTAAAAACATAAATAACATGAAAAACATGAGTCGAATATTTGCTTGGTGGTTGTGTATGTGTATTTTGGCAGGATGTCAAGAACGTAAATCTCACTCGGTTTTAGAATTATTTTCTCAGTCTTCTTCTTTGTCTGTCAATGAAGCGTGGAGTATAAATGAGGATTCTATTGCGGTGATAGAAGGATTGGTTTGTGATGGAGAAAATTTGGTTGTTTACGATTTGCATTCAAGCAAAAGCTATACACTGTTTGATGCAAAAACAGGTAGCTATATTACGCATTTTGGCATAATAGGACAGGGACCTTGTGAAATATCTGTTGGGTGCTATGGATATTTATTAGAAAAGCACTGGTCTGTATTCGATAATCAGAAGAAAAATATCATAAAATATAGTATGGATTCTTTACGTAATAATAAGGTAAATGGTTCTCCTGTTTGTTTGGCAAAGTATGATATTCCTGATATGGATATTTCAAGGCTTATAGTAGTGGATGATAGTACGTTTGTTGGGTCGGGTACGTATAAATCCAAGTATCAATATTTCGTATTTGACAAACATAGTGAAATGCTTGGATATGGGGTAGATGTATATAATGCAGCAAATAGTCAATTTGATGTATATACTCGGTTTTTGGCTAATCAGGGTGATTTAGTGGTAAATCCTAATAAGAAGAATTTTGCATCTTCAGTCAATTTTTCATCCAATATAGATTTCTTTGAAATAAAGCATGGAGATATTGAGTTGAAAAAATCTTTAAGGCTGGGCGATCCTCTCAATCAGCCGTTTGTTGGAGAAGGGGGAGCAATATTTAGTGTACATTTGACGGAGAAAACTCAAAATGGCTATATAAATCTTTGTGGAACGAGTCAATATGTATATGCTCTCTATTCGGATAAAAAATATTTTGAGACCGGACGTAAATCTAATACAGTATTGGTTTTTGATTGGGATGGAAATCCGGTTCGAAAATACGATTTGGATACAGATGCTTATTATATTGCTGTGAGTGAAACACTAAATTGCTTGTTTGCGGCGGTGAAAAATGAAGAAAAAGGATGGAAGGTGATATGTTACACTATTTAGTTTGGTATGCGTTTGCCCCGCCTTATAAAGAGTATGACTCCATTAGTTGTAGTTGTGATTTTCGGACTATTGCCAAATGAGAGAAGAAAAATTGACAGCTTATATACTTATATAAATGAAATAGATATGATAGATACAAAGAATAAAATACTGCTATTAAGCGGGATATTGATGCTTCTTCTATTATCTTGCCGTTCAAGTAACCAAGAAACTATTCGGGTGGAAAATATCATCTGTCAGCCTGTTATAAATGAAGATAATTATATAATAGGAGGTCCGAGAGAGATGGCATTATCCGATTCAATTTTGGCGGTTATGGATGCAAAGTCCGATTCCATGTTACTCTTTTTTAATGTAAAATCCGGCAAATATTTGGGAAAGGCCGGCACGCGTGGGCGTGGACCTTCTGAATTTACTGTACTTTCTTCTTTGGAATCACATTGTGGAGGCTCTTTTTCTTTTTACGATATAAATAAAAAAACATTTTATTATACTAATTCGGTAACGGATGGCGGTGTACAATTTATCCCTGCTTTTCGTGTTGATAGTGGACTTCCACTTGAGGTTCATCCTATGGCTGACGGAAAGTTTATAGCTCCCGGCATTTATGAGAAATATAGGTATTGTGTGTTAGATTCGGGTGGACAGGTGCATAATACATTGGGCGAATGGCCTTATAGGGATGAGGATGAAAAGAAAGTGTCGGGCATTGTTCGTTCGCAGGCTTATATGTTTGGTTTGGCGGCTTCTCCTTCTAAAACGAAGTTTGTCGCTTCTCTTTTGTCGGCGGATATACTTTCTTTCTATCAATTAGAAAACGATTCGCTACATTTGCTAAAGGAGACTATTCTTACCTTCCTGATTATGAATATAGAAATAATCCGACTGTTTATTCAGGAGCTTCGAAAGATTCGCCGATATATTATTTGTGTGCTACTTGTTCGGAAAACCATGTGTATGTATTGTATTCCGGAAAAAACTTCCGTCAACATGGGTTGACTTCATTTTCGGGAAATATAATATATGTGTACACATGGAGCGGCGATAAAATAGCGGTGCTCAAGAGTGATAAAATGTTAGGGAAAATATGTTTGTCAGAAGATGGAAAAACAATGTATGCTGTTGCTTACGATTTAGACCCGGTTCTTGTGCAGTTTTCGTTGCCGCAATGGGGAGAAGACATGAATACCCTGGAATAGAGATTGAATTGTTGGCTTATGCATGATAATATTAAAAAAAGGAATAGGATGAAAAAAATAAGTATCATAATTTTATTGGCTGTTGCCTGTGCTTGTTCTGATAGTCATAAAAAACTATCGGAAGGAATTGAAATCATACCGGTTAATGTGCATAAGGCTGTACGGGATGTTTCATCTTTCTTGGAGAAAATAGAACTTGTTCCTCTCGAAACGAATGATTCGTCTTTGTTATTTAGAGCCAACAAAGTTATTTATGATAAAGATACTGATATGTTCGCAATTTATACTCGCAATCAGATTGTTTATACTTTTACAGGAAAGGGACAATATATTGATAATTCAAAAAGAATGAAAGGACAAGGACCTGAAGATTACATTATGGTTTTAGATATAAGTTTTAATCCATATTTGAAAGGTATTGATCTGTTAAATCCATACGGAACAATATATACTTATAGTCCGACATTTGAACTTATATCCAAAAGGCAATTTAAACCGGAATTTCCAGTAGATTATTCGATGGCTTTAGATTCAGACAATTATATTTTTAACCATCCTTTTGTCTGGACTGATCAGGAACTTTCATTCGTTAATTTGGATACGAAACAAGTAGTAAATGCAAATTATGAAGGGACTATTTCCGGAAATAATATGTCTAATCATTGTTTTTATCATATTGATGATGAATTTTACTATGTACCTTTTGGATTGAACTATTATTTTTATCGGATAGATAAAGAAAACAAAAAGTTAGAACCGATGATGTATCTTGACTTTGGGGATGCGGAAGTCAAACCGGAAGGATTGCTCGGATGCGGTCATGGGAAACGAACAGATTCTGATGAGGAGAGAAGAAGAATTACGCAGGATGCGACTGAAAGATATCAATTCTTGAAAAAGTCGGAGAATATATTACCATTGCTCAAATTTTTTAATAACGATTATGTATATGTCTATTTGGTGAAAACTGGTAAAGGTTTTGGTAGTCATTATATTTATAACCGAAAACAAAAGGAAGGTTATTTATGTAAAGATGGAGAACCTTTTATCATGTATCCTTGCTTTGGCATGGTAGACAATGTTTTGCTCTCTATTTGTCAGCCGGACTTAGTTCATAAAGTTGTAGACCGCAATCTTATGTCCTCTGAAGAAATTCATAAAATGGAGACATTGAAAGAAGATGATAATCCTGTAATCTTGAAATATTATTTGAAATAATGATGCGTATAATTATAAACATTTAAATACCCAAGACTTTCCTATGAAAATTGCAAGAACGCAAATTAAATAATAAAAACAGATGAAATATTTAGGATATATTCGACTTATCGTTTTGATACTGCTTCTTTATTTGGGATGGCAAATAACAGACCGGGTACTGTTTGGAGGAGACAAAGATACTTCTTTAGAGTTTGTTTTAAGTGCTGCCGGAAATAACCGGGCAGAATTGGAACGAGTCCTCAGTCATTACCAAACGTCCCCTGCCGATAGCTTAAAATACAAAGCCGCCCGTTTTCTGATAGAGAATATGCTCGGTAATTACGGTAGCACTTCGCAGTCTTTGGATGCGTTCGCTCCACTTTATAAAGAGTATGACTCCATTAATCGCATCTATGATTTTCGGGCTACTGCCAAGTGGGGGAAAAAGATAGACAGTTTATATAAGAAATATCCTAATTTGCTTCAAACTCCATCTGCGGCGAAAGACTTGTCGGTCGTAACATCAGATTATCTGATACATGAAATAGACCGTTCGTTTGAAGCCTGGAAGAGAAATGTGCATTCCTCAAAATGTTCTTTCGAGGATTTCTGTGAATATATTCTGCCATATCGTCGTTTAAACGGATTGGTGGCTGATAATGCCCGGGATATATTCTATCACCGTCATGTCGGTGGATATTATACCCGGAAAGGGAAACATTGGTTGGAGGAAACGGATTCGTTGCTGTACGAATATAAACATCTGACGCATTCCAACTTTTGGGGAGTGCAGATACCTGTGCTGAATGCAGGAACATTCGAATATCTCCGTCATGGATTATGCATTCACCGTTGTTGGTATAATTCGCTTTTGCTGTCTTCTTTAGGGATGCCTGTTGCCATTGATTTTGTTCCTGTTTGGGGAAACCGCAACAGTTCCCATACCTGGAATGTGCTGTTATTGAACGGACACTCTTATGCTTTTGAGTCTTTTTGGGATAATGACCGTTGGAAATACAAACGTATTTATAATAATTGTGTATCTGACAGTCTTTGGGGAAAATTCCGTTTGCCCAAAGTCTACCGTCATACTTATTCCAATCATTTGGAAGGCCCTGTGGCAGATGTCAATGTGGATAGGGACGACATTCCGGCTCTTTTTCAGAATGTGAAAAAGAAAGATGTCTCTGCCGAATATTTTGAAACGCACGATGTAACCGTCGCACTGACTGAACCTAAACCCGCGAATGCACGCTATGCTTATTTGGCTGTATTCAGCTATCAACAGTGGCATCCCGTGCAATGGGGAAAAATCAATAGAGATGGAACGGCGACTTTTAAGAATATGGGTAAAGACATTGTTTACTTGCCTGTTTACTACAAAAATGGGGTACTTTCTCCTGCCGCTTCTCCTTTCAAACTGGAGGCAGACGGAACTATTCGCATCTTGCAGGATGATGGTAGGAAGGGAAATGTGTGCCTGCGCATTTTGACAGGCGTTTCGCTACATGGTAATAATCTGAAAAATATGAGCTTGCTGTGTGGTAGCCGTTTTGTCGGGCTTACCGATGGGAAAGCCGATACGGAACTATGCAGATGGACTGTTCCAATGGAGATGAAGATGAATAAAAGAATGCTGCCTGCTCTGCCGGCGTACCGTTATATACGTATGTATCTTCCTACGGATGTTTTGATGGCGGGAGAGATAGCCTTTTATACGGAAAAAGGTCGCATTCCCTCTGTGAAGGTTTTGTCGGATATCGCCCCCTTGTCCGTGACTGAGAATGCAGCTATGCTGACCGACGGCAGCGAAGCCACTACGTGTCGGGGAGTGGTTTCCTGCCGATATGTAGATTTTGACTTGGGAGACTTTTATCAATTAACAGCTATCGGAATCTACCCGTATTTGCAAAGCCAGATACACGAGGATGTCAATTATACGCTTAAATATTGGGACGGAGAGTGGAAGGTGAAGGAAACAAAGCGTAAGGCTTCTTGCGATTGGCTGGAATTTGAGGATGTACCTTTGAATACATTGATGATGTTGAAGCATTCGAAATGGAAAGCTGTTCCACCCGAACGCATTTTTATTTGCGGCGATGAAGGTATATGTTGGCAATAATGACCGTTGTTTTTTATATAATTAAATAGAAAAATTAGTAAAATGAAGAAGATTTGGGCAATATTGGAGAACTTGATGTTTCTCATCTTTTGTATGGTGGTAATTCTGTTTTTGATGCAACTGTTCTGTTATACTTCATTCAGGATACCTTCGGATTCTATGGAGCCGACATTGAAGGCCGGCGACCGGATATTGGTCAATAAGATGATAAAGGGCGCCCGCCTGTTTGATGTGTTTGCTGCTTTGGATAACGAAGAGGTCACCATCCGCAGAATGCCCGGCTTTGGAAGTTTCAAGAGAAATGACGTATTGGTTTTCAATTTCCCTTATCACATGAACCGTTGGGATAGCATACGCATGGATGTGATGCAGTATTATGTAAAGCGGTGTATCGCCCTGCCGGGAGATACGTTGGAGATTCGTGGAGGTTTTTATAAAGTGCGTGGTTGCAACGAACGGTTGGGCAACTATAAGGCCCAGCAATATATAGCCGGTTTGGAACATCCGGAACAGCACGGCATTATGGTCGCCACATTCCCTTTCGACGAACAGATAGAGTGGAATATCTGTGAGTTCGGCCCTTTGCCCGTTCCCCGGAAAGAGCAGACGGTAATGATAGACCGCACCAATTGGTGTCTGTACCGGCAGTTGATAAGCTGGGAGCAGAAAGAAAAACTCCGTTTTAAGGATGGACAAGTATTATTGGGCGACAGTGCGATTACGCAATACCGTTTTCAAAAGAACTATTATTTCGTGTCGGGCGATCATATGGCCAACTCGCAGGATTCGCGCTATTGGGGAATGCTTCCGGAAGAATATATTGTAGGCAAAGCTACCCGTATCTGGTATTCGGAGGATAAATTCACAAAGGCTCCCCATTGGGACAGAATCATGAAGAAAATAAAATAAAGAATGAAGCTGAAATTGGAATTGATACGGATAACGAAAAAGAATGTGGCGGATGCGATTACTCTTGCAGGAGTTGCCGCCATACTGAGTGTGGTGGTATTTGCTACCTCAAGCGATATTCCCGTCGGCGAGATGGCCTGTCAGAAACTATGGCTGGGACGGATGGCCTTTGTTTTTGTCATTTGCAGCCTGCTGTCTCTGTGCCTGAATGGCAAACAACACCTCTCTTTTCCGTCCATCGTGACATGGGTCTTGATACTGTTGGGAGGAATAGAAGCAGTCTGGGGATTGAAACAGATATATGGGCTGTCGGTATCCAATCATTCTTTATATGCACTCACCGGGTCTTTCTTTAACCCAGGCCCGTATTCGGGATATTTGGCGATGATATTCCCGCTTTGCCTGCACGAATGGCTGAACCTGCGGGAAAAGACAGAACGTACTTGGATGGAACAGGGGAGATATTATGCGACATTGGCAGTTATGTTCGCTATTTTTTGTGTACTGCCTGCCGGAATGAGCCGTTCGGCGTGGATTGCCGCCGCCATATCGGGCACATGGGTCTATGGAACTCATTTCTCGTGGCGGAACAAGCTCAAGGAATTGGCACGGAAATACAAGAAAAGTCTCCTGCCGGTTTGTATGGCGGCAGGGATTATATTGGCAATGGTGGGTTATGCCCTTTTCCAGTTAAAAGCGACTTCTGCCAACGGACGTTTATTTATGTGGAAAATCAGTACGCTTGCCATTGCCGAAAGCCCGGTTGCAGGCTACGGTGCGGGGAATTTTGCTTCGGCTTATGGCAAAGCACAGGAGAATTATTTTGCAAACGGAGTCTATTCGGAGATGGAAGAGTGGGTGGCAGGAAGTCCGGAGTATGCTTTTAACGAATACTTGCAAGTAGCAGTGGAATATGGCCTTCCTTTTCTGACGGTTGTTTTATCGGTCATTGCATTTTGCCTTTGGAAAGGGAGCAGCGAAGGGCGAACCGGTATTTGTGGCGGCGTAATCTCGGTGTTGGTGTTTGCTTTTTCTTCCTATCCGATGCAGATTCCCGGATTTGCAGTGACATTTTATTTCTTGTTGGCGGCTTGTGCGATTGGGCGTTCAAGGGTAATGCTGTTGTTTTTTGTATCAATGATGACTCTTTTGGGCGCATATTATTGCAACAACAATCAATACGCAGCGTGTAAAGACTGGAGCCGTGCCAAGATGCTCTACAATATCGGCTCTTATCGGTCGGCTAAGGAGGACTATGAGAAACTATACCCCGCATTGGCAAATCGCGGAGCCTTTCTCTTCGAATACGGACATTCTCTGCATAAACTAAAAGAATACGATAATTCGACAAGGATATTGGAGGAAGCAATGGAACATAGCAATGATCCGATGATTCTGAACATCATTGGCAAGAATTACCAGGCCTCGGGAGCGTATGAGAAAGCCGAAGAATATTTGGTTCGGTCTACCCATCGGCTTCCGGGACGGATTTACCCGTATTATCTGCTGGCGAAACTGTATGCCGAACCAGCATACCGGAACCCCGATAAATTAAAGTCTGCCGTCGAAATCGTGCTGACAAAAGAACCCAAAGTACAGTCGACGGCAGTGAAGGAGATGAGAGAGGAAGTAAAGAAGATGATAACCGGTCATCGTATAAATATAAATTGACGTCAGTTCGATATAACTATTAATTTTATAGCACTCACTTCGTTGCATATACACGCATAAGCCTTATATAAAACTAATCTTTTTCCTGCGATGGTCTGTCGGCTGCAATGCGAACGTCTGTTGGTTTTCTTACTAAAATTTATTCGTCTGACTATAGTGGTCTTTTCGTCTGACTATAGTCAGACGAAAGAAACACTACAGTCAGACGCAAGTTCAACTATAGTCAGACGAATAAATTTATGCATTCCGACCGTTAGTCTGTAGGCAACGGAAAATTAAATCTTAGGCAATTCTCCGCTAACCGATAGGCAGTGTCTTCTATTGTAATCCATCCATGAAAATGTTCTTTCTACAATCCATCTTTTGTTTATAGCATTCCAAATAAAATGTAAATCATATTTTCGCTTTCTTTCTTGCAGGTTCAACACTTTTGTTATATATTGCCACACGATTTCCGTTAAATCAGTCTGATACATCTTTTCAGACATTTCTAAACAGGTTCTAATAGAGCATTATGAAGAAAAGTATTTTAGCATTAGGTTTTTTGTTGTGTTTTTCTTGTACTAAAAAGTTAGACGAAGAGATACGTTTGCCTCTGAAAGAGTCAATAGGAATTGATTCTAAGGTTGGGAATATGGATATATTTGAAGATATTTGTGTAATTCCTTTAGAAACCACAGATGAATCATTGCTTTCTGATTGCCAAATTGTTGCACTCTGTGCTGATAAAATAATTGTTAGAGATATAAATACTCTTTACTTTTTTGATATTGAAACCGGTAGGTTTGAATCAAAAATATGCAGGAAAGGAGACGGACCGGAAGAATATGTATCATTGAGTGATGTATGTGTCGATTGTATTGATAGGTCGGTGTATGTGCTTGAAGGAAGAGGAAATATCAAGACGTATGATTATGACGGCTCTTTTTTGAAAGCGTATGCAAATGATTCTGTTGTGTCGATAGAGATGTTTAAAGATACCTGTTTTTTGGCATATCAGGGAATGAACGGCTTACGTGATATTGCACTCTATTCTAAAGATTGGAATATTGTGAAAAAATTGTGGAAAGAGAATAAGAAAGCTGTGAATGATGTAGATATAGTAGAAGTGAAGGATTTTCAGGTTTTTAACGGCTATCCTTGTTTTATGGATGTAGATACTTTATATCAGATAAATAATGCGGCTGTATCTCCTTTATTTTATATAGATAAAGGTGAGTTGGCTTTGCCGTTTGAGATTTTCACAGATATAAAAAGGAAAAAAGAACGAAGCTCGTATATATGGGGAGATTATGGGGTTCTATCGGGAGATTATTATTTCTTGAGATTTTATTATGACAACAAGATATATTACGATGTGTGGGATGTTTCTTCAATGAAGTTGATACATAGGAATATTGCACATTCTCCTGTAGACGCCAGAGGCATTCCGGTATTCATTGGTGGAAAAAAGATAAATATATGGCCTTCATACGTTCGGGGTGATATGATATATTCTATTTTGCAAGGTGAAGAAGTGGAAAAGTTAGATTTACCCACTGATAATGACGAGAATCCTGTTATAGTGGGATGTAGAATAAGGTAAACACACAAAAACGACAGGCATTAAAGCTGCGATGGTTTAATGGCCGACTTCCCTGCAATTATCGAATGTACCTTATATAATAAAACCGGCTGTATTCTCTTCGGAAGAACACAGCCGGTTTTATTTATTCGGATGCAAACCCGGTTTCGGTTTACATCATCGCCAGTAATATCATCTGTCCCGTCAGAATGCGGAGGAACATAGACAACGGATAAACCGTCGAATAGCCTACGGCGGGAGCATCGCTCGACGTTACCTGATTGGAGTAGGCAAGTGCCGGCGGGTCTGTGTTACTACCGGCTATCAATCCCATCAGCGTGAAATAGTTCACCTTATAATACAATCGTGCGATAGCACCGATAATGAGCAACGGAATAACGGTGATAAGGAAACCGCAGCCTACATACAGCAATCCGTCGCCTTCGACCACCGTATGCACGAAGTTGGCTCCTGCATCTATACCCACACTGGCAAGGAAGAGCACGATACCGATTTCACGAAGCATCAGGTTGGCACTCATGGTGGTATAAGTCACCAGGTGGAACTTATGGCCGAAGCGTCCGATAAGAATCGCAACTACCAACGGGCCTCCCGCCAAACCGAGTTTCAACGGAGTAGGCATACCGGGGAAAGCGATAGGCAGGCTGCCAAGCAGGATTCCCAAGAAGATTCCCACGAAAATGGTAATAATGTTCGGAGTGTCCAGACGTTTCAACTGGTTGCCCAATGCGTTTGCCACCCGCTCTACGGCGTCTTCCTGACCTACCACCATCACGCGGTCGCCCACTTGCAACACCAGGTTGGGGTCGGCAAACAAGTCCATACCCGAACGGTTGACGCGTGTAATGTTTACTCCGTACATACTGCGGAAATGCATCGAACCGAGCGTCTTTCCGTTTACTTCCGGCTTCGTCACCAAGATACGGCGCGACACCATCGGCAAGTCCTGTTTCTCCCAGTCGATGTTGACCTCTTTACCGATAAAGACGGTGATAGCGGCAGCATCATCTTCCGAACAGACAATATACAACTGGTCGCCCACGTTGAAAATTGTGTTATGGTCGGGGATGCTCACGTGCCCTTCGTGGCGGATACGCGAACAAACAAACTGACGTCCGAGGAAGTCTTTCACCTCTATCAGTTTCTTTCCGTTGATAGACTCGTTGCGCACTTCCAGGCTCAGCATATGCGGCATCAGATGCGCGTCTCCGCTTTGTGCTTTCAGGCTTTCCTCTTCCTTTGCCATGTTGACACGGAAAATATAACGGATAGCGATGATGGAACCGATGATACCTACCACACCGAGCGGATAAGCGCAGGCATAACCCAACGCAATCTGCGGGCCGTTGTAGCTCAACTGGTTCAGCGCTTCGTTGGCAGCACCAAGTCCCGGAGTGTTCGTTACGGCTCCATAGAGGATACCCACCATCATCGGCAACTCGATACGGCCGTCCCAAAGGAAATAAAGCCCTAACGCGACAGCTATGTTCAATACTACGATGCCTACAGCCAACAGGTTCAGCGTCATTCCCCCCTTCTTGAAAGAAGAGAAGAAAGAGGGTCCCACTTGCAGACCGATACAGAACACAAACAAAATCAATCCGAACTCACGGATGAAATGCAGGATGCGTGTATCGGCTGTGAAACCGAAATGTCCCATCAGGATGCCGGCAAACAAAACAAACGTGACGCCCAAAGATACACCGAATATCTTTATTTTACCGAGATACACACCTACCGCCACTACAAAAGCGTAGAGGAATACAATGTGTGCCACAGAATTGGGGTCCCACAATAAACTTTGTAACCAATCCATACTTAATAGTAATATTTTTTTTGAAAACGGCTGCAAAATTAATTATAACATCGGAGCTAATCAAATAAATGAATAACTAAAAGCGGAACAAAGGATAAGAATTTCCAAACACCGAACCCGTACAAAGCCAACCGGTGCGAATTTTCCTGTAAAAAGCAGCATCGTTTGAACTTATTAGTTATATTTGCATATCCAACAACGGATATCTGAAAAAAGCAATCGATAAGAAAAAGACAATATTAATTCTTGTTTTAATTTTAGATAAACTATGGCAGACAAAAAAGAAAAACTCTTCTCCGACTTTTCTTCCGTCTCCACCGAACAATGGATGGAGAAAGTCACAGCCGACCTCAAAGGCGCTGATTTTGAGAAGAAGCTCGTTTGGAAAACAAACGAAGGGTTCAAAGTGAAACCTTTCTACCGGATGGAAGACCTGGAAGGTTTGAAGACAACCGATGCGCTTCCCGGTGAATTCCCGTATCTGAGAGGAACGAAGAAAGACAACAATGAGTGGCTGGTGCGCCAGGAAATCAGAGTGGAATCTCCTCAGGAAGCCAATGCCAAAGCACTCGACATACTGAACAAAGGTGTCGACTCGCTCTCTTTCCACGTAAAAGCCAAAGAACTCAATGCCGAATATCTTGAAATCCTGCTGAACGACATTCAGGCAGAGTGTGTCGAACTGAACTTCTCTACCTGCCAGGGGCACGTGGTGGAACTGGCAAACCTGCTGGTGGCCTATTTCCAGAAGAAGGACTATGACGCGAAAAAGCTGAAAGGCTCCATCAACTATGACTTCTTCAACAAGATGCTCACCCGTGGCAAGGAAAAGGGCGACATGGTACAGACTGCCAAAGCGCTGATTGAAGCCGTACAACCGCTTCCCTTCTACCGCGTACTGAACGTGAACGCATTGTCACTCAACAATGCCGGAGCCTATATCTCTCAGGAATTGGGTTATGCATTGGCTTGGGGTAACGAATACATGAGTCAACTTACCGAAGCCGGCGTTCCTGCCGCCATAGTGGCGAAGAAAATCAAATTTAACTTCGGTATTAGCTCCAACTATTTCCTCGAAATTGCCAAATTCCGTGCAGCACGTCTGCTGTGGGCGAATATCGTAGCCTCTTACACTCCCCAATGCTTGCGCGACTGTGACAACAAAGGTGCTGACGGTTCATGCCGTTGCGCGGCAAAAATGGCGGTTCATGCCGAAACCTCTACTTTCAATCTTACGCTGTTTGACGCACACGTAAATCTGCTTCGTACGCAGACCGAAGCGATGAGTGCCGCATTGGGCGGTGTGGATTCGATGACTGTCACTCCGTTCGACAAGACTTACGGCACTCCGGACGAATTCTCCGAACGTCTGGCGCGCAACCAACAACTGCTGTTGAAGGAAGAATCTCATTTCGATAAAGTAATTGACCCGGCTGCCGGTTCTTATTATATTGAAAACCTCACGGTATCTATCGCACAGCAAGCATGGAACCTGTTTTTGTCGGTCGAAGAAGCCGGCGGTTTCTATGCAGCATTGAAAGCCGGAACAGTTCAGGCTGCTGTCAACGAAAGCAACAAGGCCCGCCACAAAGCGGTTGCTCAGCGTCGTGAAGTATTGTTGGGCACCAACCAGTTCCCCAACTTCAACGAAAAAGCCGACGGCAAACAACCAGTCGAAGCAAAATGCTGTTGCGGAGGAAAAGACCATACGTGCGAAAAAGAGGTGGATACTTTGGTGTTCGACCGTGCCGCCAGCGAATTTGAAGCACTCCGTCTCGAAACGGAAGCGTCCGGCAAACGTCCGAAAGCATTCATGCTGACTATCGGCAACCTGGCTATGCGTCAGGCGCGTGCGCAATATTCCTGCAATTTCTTGGCGTGTGCCGGCTATGAAGTGATTGATAACCTCGGATTTGAAACGGTGGAAGTCGGAGTAGAAGCGGCTGTGGCTGCCCAGGCAGATATCGTTGTAATTTGCTCGAGCGATGATGAATATGCGGAATACGCAATTCCTGCATTCAAGGCTTTGGACGGCCGTGCCATGTTTATCGTTGCCGGTGCTCCTGCTTGTATGGACGAACTGAAAGCAGCAGGTATCGAAAACTTCATCCATGTCCGTGTCAACGTACTGGATACCTTGAAAGAGTTTAACGCCAAACTATTGAAGTAAGATGAGAAAAGATTTTAAAAACTTAGATATATATGCCGCATTTCAGCCTGTCAACGGTGCTGAGTGGCAAAAGGCTAACGGTATCTCTGCCGACTGGAAGACTCCGGAACACATTGAAGTGAAGCCTGTTTATACAAAAGAAGACCTCGAAGGTATGGAACACCTCGGCTATGCTGCCGGACTTCCGCCTTATCTGCGTGGTCCGTATTCGGTAATGTACACGCTCCGTCCCTGGACTATTCGTCAGTATGCCGGATTCTCCACTGCTGAAGAATCCAATGCTTTCTATCGCCGTAACCTGGCTTCCGGTCAGAAAGGTCTGTCAGTTGCATTCGACTTGGCTACCCACCGCGGTTACGACCCCGATCACGAACGTGTAGTGGGCGATGTAGGTAAGGCGGGCGTGTCTATCTGTTCGCTGGAGAACATGAAAGTCCTGTTCGATGGTATTCCTTTGAGCAAGATGTCCGTATCCATGACCATGAACGGTGCGGTGCTTCCCGTAATGGCTTTCTATATCAATGCCGGACTGGAACAAGGTGCCAAACTGGAAGAAATGGCTGGTACTATTCAGAATGATATCCTGAAGGAATTCATGGTGCGCAACACCTATATTTATCCGCCTGCATTCTCCATGAAGATTATCTCCGATATCTTCGAATATACTTCGCAGAAGATGCCTAAGTTCAACTCTATTTCTATCTCCGGCTACCATATGCAGGAAGCGGGTGCTACGGCGGATATCGAGTTGGCTTATACGCTGGCCGACGGTCTCGAATATCTTCGCGCCGGAACTGCCGCAGGTATTGACATCGATGCGTTTGCTCCGCGTCTCTCTTTCTTCTGGGCAATCGGTACAAACCACTTTATGGAAATTGCCAAGATGCGTGCCGCACGTATGCTGTGGGCGAAGATTGTGAAACAGTTCAATCCGAAGAACCCGAAATCACTGGCATTGCGTACTCACTCGCAGACTTCCGGTTGGTCGCTGACCGAACAAGACCCGTTCAACAACGTGGGACGTACTTGCATCGAAGCGATGGCTGCCGCTTTGGGCCACACCCAATCGCTGCATACCAATGCATTGGATGAGGCAATCGCTCTTCCGACAGATTTCTCCGCACGTATTGCACGTAATACTCAGATTTATATTCAGGAAGAAACTTACATTTGTAAGAACGTTGACCCGTGGGGCGGTTCTTATTATGTAGAGTCTTTGACGAACGAACTGGCACACAAGGCTTGGGAACATATTCAGGAAATCGAAAAACTGGGTGGTATGGCAAAAGCCATCGAAACCGGTATTCCGAAGATGCGTATCGAGGAAGCTGCCGCACGTACACAGGCACGTATCGACAGCGGTCAGCAGACCATTGTCGGCGTCAACAAATATCGTTTGGAGAAAGAAGCACCGATTGACATCCTTGAAATCGACAACACGGCCGTTCGCCTCGAACAGATTGAGAATCTGAAACGTTTGAAAGAAGGACGCAACCAGGCAGAAGTAGACCAGGCTTTGGCTGCTATTACCGAATGTGTAAAGACCGGCAAAGGCAATTTGCTCGAACTGGCAGTCGAAGCTGCCCGCGTCCGTGCTACATTGGGTGAAATCTCCTATGCTTGCGAACAGGAAGTGGGACGTTATAAAGCAATAATCAGAACTATATCAGGCGTGTATTCATCAGAAAGTAAAAACGATAACGACTTCAAGCGAGCTTGCGAACTCGCCGAGAAGTTTGCAAAGGAAGAGGGACGTCAACCTCGTATCATGATTGCCAAAATGGGACAGGACGGTCACGACCGTGGTGCCAAAGTGGTAGCAACCGGCTACGCAGACTGTGGTTTCGACGTGGATATGGGACCGTTGTTCCAGACTCCGGCGGAAGCTGCCCGCGAAGCGGTAGAAAACGACGTTCACGTAGTAGGTGTTTCTTCACTGGCTGCCGGACATAAGACATTGGTTCCGCAGATTATCGAAGAGTTGAAGAAGTTGGGACGTGAAGATATCGTAGTAATTGCCGGTGGCGTTATTCCTGCGCAAGACTATGACTTCCTGTACAAAGCCGGTGTAGCCGCTATCTTCGGACCGGGTACTCCGGTTGCGAAAGCTGCTTGCCAGATTTTGGAAATACTGATGGGAGAAGAATAATAACAGTCGAAATATTGACTTCGAACATTCATGAAGTGATTGTCTTTTTACAATGAAGGACAATCACTTCTTTTTTATAAGAACCAGTTCAATACTTTCACAAATTCTTTTTTCTCTTCATATGGTCAGTGAGAAATATTCGTGTAACTTTGCACACAGTTAGTATAAAACCAAGAGGAGAAAGAATGATAGTTTGCATAGCCGAAAAACCATCTGTAGCACGTGATATAGCCGAAGTACTCGGTGCTCATACAAGAAAAGAAGGATATATAGAAGGAAACGGATACCAGGTGACCTGGACATTCGGGCATCTATGTACTTTGAAAGAGCCCCATGAATACACGCCTAATTGGAAATCGTGGAGTTTGGGCAGCTTACCGATGATTCCCCCGCGTTTCGGTATCAAGCTGATTGGGCATAACCCGGGTATTGAGAAACAGTTTCATATTATCGAGCAGTTGATGCAGAATGCAGACGAGATTATCAATTGTGGTGATGCCGGCCAGGAAGGAGAATTGATTCAGCGTTGGGTGATGCAGAAGGCTGGAGCACGCTGTCCGGTGAAGCGACTGTGGATTTCTTCTTTGACGGAAGAAGCTATTCGTGAAGGTTTTTCCAAGTTGAAAGACCAGTCTGATTTTCAGTCGTTGTATGAGGCGGGACTATCTCGTGCGATAGGTGACTGGCTGTTGGGAATGAACGCTACCCGTCTTTATACGATTAAGTACGGTCAAAATAAGCAGGTGCTCTCTATCGGTCGTGTGCAAACGCCTACTTTGGCCTTGATTGTCAACCGTCAGTTGGAAATCGCCAATTTCCAACCCAAGCAATATTGGGAACTGAAAACAAACTACCGTGACACTACCTTCTCTGCTCTCATCCGCAAGAGTGATGAAGAGATAGCTGCGGAAGAAGAGAAGAACGGTGGAAAAAAGAAAATAGACAATCCGGGCATTGACCCTATCGCCAATCGTGAAGAAGGAGAAGCACTGGTAGAACGAATCAAAGACCTGCCGTTTGTAGTGACCAGTGTCGGCAAGAAAGACGGAAAGGAATACGCTCCGCGCTTGTTCGACTTGACTTCTCTTCAAGTAGAGTGCAACAAGAAATTCGCCTATTCCGCCGATGAGACGCTGAAACTTATCCAGTCTCTTTACGAAAAGAAAGTAGCTACCTATCCGCGTGTCGATACCACTTTTCTGAGTGATGATATTTACCCGAAATGTCCCGCTATTCTGAAAGGACTTCGTGACTACGAAGTTTTGACAGCTCCTCTGAATGGTACTACGCTGCCCAAATCGAAAAAGGTATTCGATAACTCCAAAGTGACAGACCACCACGCTATTATTCCTACCGGAGTTTATGCTCAAAACCTTACCGATATGGAACGTCGTGTCTACGACCTGATAGCCCGTCGGTTTATAGCTGTATTCTATCCCGATTGCAAGATTTCCACCACGACCGTAATGGGCGAGGTCGATAAAATAGAATTTAAAGTCACTGGAAAACAAATTCTTGAACCGGGTTGGCGCGTTGTATTTGCGAAAGATGTAAAAGAGACTGCCGACGAAAAAGAAGAAGGAGAGGAGAAGGTGCTTCCTGTCTTTGTGAAAGGAGAGAGTGGTTCTCACATTCCTGACTTGAACGAGAAATGGACGCAGCCGCCAAGACCTTTTACGGAAGCGACTTTGCTTCGTGCAATGGAAACTGCCGGTAAATTGGTGGATAATGACGAACTTCGCGATGCTTTGAAAGAGAATGGTATCGGCCGTCCGTCTACCCGTGCTGCTATTATAGAAACCTTGTTCAAACGAAATTATATCCGCAAAGAGAGGAAGAACCTGATTGCTACTCCGACGGGAGTGGAATTGGTGCAACTGATTCATGAAGAACTCTTGAAATCGGCAGAACTGACCGGTATCTGGGAGAAGAAACTCCGTGAAATTGAAAAGAAAACATACGATGCCCGCCAATTCCTCGAAGAACTGAAGCAAATGGTTTCGGAAATTGTGATGAGTGTACTGTCTGATAACACAAACCGTCGTATTACCATTCAGGACGCAATAACTGTCAAAGCCGAAGAGAAAGCGAAGAAAGAACCTAAAAAACGCGAGCGGAAAGCAGCAAGTGCACCGAAAACAAAGAAAATGCAACCGGAACCGTTGGTCGGACAGCCTTGTCCGGTTTGTGGCAAGGGAACGGTTATAAAAGGAAAAACAGCCTACGGATGCTCTGAATGGAGAAACGGATGTACATACCGGAAGAACTTTGAGTAGTTGGACCGGGCTCAGGCACGATTTTGAAACGTTTGATATAAATCATTGAAAAACATACAATCATGAAAAAGATTCTTTTATTACTTGCTGCTGTTCTGCTTATTTTTCCATTGCAGGCTCAGCATACGCTGAAACTGATGAGCTATAACATCAAAAACGCGAATGGTATGGACAACGTCTGTAGTTTCCAGCGTATAGCGAATGTGATAAACAATGCTGCTCCCGATGTAGTGGCCATACAGGAGGCCGACAGCATGACGAACCGTAGCGGGCGGAAATATGTGTTGGGCGAAATAGCTGAACGTACTCAAATGTATGCTTACTTTGCGCCTGCCATCGACTATGACGGAGGAAAATACGGAATCGGACTGTTGACGAAGCAAATCCCGCTTCGCTTGCAGACCGTATCTTTGCCGGGTAGGGAAGAAGCCCGTGCCTTGATTCTTGCCGAATTTGAAGATTATGTGTATTGCTGCACTCATCTGTCGCTGACGGAAGGAGACCGGATGAAGTCGCTGGAAATCATAAAGCAACTCACCGCTTCCTGCAAAAAGCCCCTTTTCCTTGCCGGAGACATGAATGATGTGCCGGAATCGGGTTTCATCAAAGAACTGCAAAAAGATTTTCAGTTGCTTACCAATGCCGGACAGCGTACCTTCCCGTCTCCCGAACCCGAAGAAACACTTGATTATATCGTAGCGTTGAAATCGACAGCCAACGGTTTTGCCCGCATAGCTGCCCGGGTTTTGGATGAACCGGTAGCTTCCGACCATCGTCCTGTGTTGGTAGAGCTGCGCACTGCCGAAAAGGCGGATAAGATATTCCGCACGAAACCTTACTTGCAGAATCCGACAGGAAACGGCATCACGGTGATGTGGGAAACTACCGTCCCTTCTTACTGCTGGGTGGAATACGGAACGGACACCACACAACTGAAACGTGCACGCACGATTGTAGACGGACAAGTGGTATGCAATGACTATCTGCACAAAATACGTTTGGAAGATTTGCAACCCGGCACAAAGTACTACTATCGCGTCTGCTCGCAGGAAATTTTGCTTTATCAGGCCTACAAGAAAGTCTTTGGCAATACCACCCGGTCGGATTTCAGCGAATTTACGCTTCCTTCACCGGATACGGACTCTTTTACCGCCATTGTCTTTAACGACTTACACCAGCACAAGCAAACGTTTCGTGCCCTCTGCAAGCAGGTACAACATATCGGCTACGACTTCGTTGTGTTCAACGGCGACTGTGTGGACGACCCCGTCGACCACGAGCAGGCCACCACTTTTATCAGCGAACTGACCGAAGGCGTGCGCGGCGACCGCATACCTGTTTTCTTTATGCGTGGCAACCATGAAATTCGCAACGCCTATTCCATCGGTTTGCGCAACCACTACGACTATGTAGGTAACAAGACTTACGGCTCTTTCAACTGGGGCGATACGCGTATCGTTATGCTTGATTGCGGCGAAGACAAACCCGACTCCCATTGGGTATATTACGGTTTGAACGATTTTACCCAATTGCGCAATGAACAGGTAGACTTTCTGAAAAAAGAACTTGCCGCAAAGGAATTCAAGAAAGCCCGGAAGCGTATCCTTATTCACCATATTCCGGTTTACGGTAATAGCGAAGAGAACCTTTGTGCCGGTTTGTGGACGGGATTGTTGAAGAAAGCACCTTTCCACGTCAGTTTGAATGCACATACCCATGAGTTTGCTTATCATCCGAAGGGAGAATTGGGCAATAATTATCCGGTCGTTATCGGTGGCGGATATAAGATGGAGAGTGCTACGGTAATGATTTTAGAGAAAAAGAAAGAGGAAATGAGAATCAGAGTACTCAATGCGGAAGGGAAGATTTTATTGGATATTACCGTGTGATAATCGAGGCTTATAGAGAATAAAGGATAAAGCAAACAGTCCGTCTGCAACCTTCGGAGGTTGTCGGCGGACTGTTTTTTTCAGGTTACCCGAATGTTATTGCCACAATGTCTGTTGTTCCAGGTTTTTGTTCAGTAGCAATTCGTCCGAAGGAATAGGAGACAGGTAATATTTCTCTTGCCATCCTTTGCCTGCCGATACAGGATCGAGGTAGTAATAGAGATGTCCGGCGTTGCCCATAGCGGCAAGTTCTGCTTCCGAGGCCTCCATCTTGGTTGCCGGGTTCAGGATTCCGGTTCCGCCTGTGGTTGCTTTTCCGTTGTTGAAGGTAGCTGCTACATTGTCGAGGTAAACTCCGTAAGGCTGTTTGTTGACGAAATAGTCGGCTTTTTTCCAGCGGCGTACATCCTCCCATGAGAAACTTTCGCCCATAAGTTCTATCAGACGTTCGCGGCGTATTTCCCATAAAACGGGGTCTACGGTCTTATCGCGGTCGGGGTCAAAGTCGTCTCCGATTGCACTGACCTGCATTCTTCCCACTTCGGCACGGTCGCGCAGTTTGTTGATGGTCAGGTCGGCTACGGGTTGGTCAAATTTGCCCAGTTCGTACATGACTTCAGCGTAGTTGAGCATTACTTCTTCAATTTTGAAGACAGGCTTGTCCGATATTTCCATAGCGTTGTTTTGGTCTTGTTTGTCCCATGACGCATGATGTTTCCATACGAAATAGCCGCTCTTGCCACGTTGGAAGGCTTTTCCGGCGTATATGAGCTGTTCGCCACCAGTGGCGATTTGATCGTTTCCTACCTCGCAGGTGGCTACGTTGGGAACGTTTTTCAGGTAGTTGCCTGCCCAGTTACTACTCGGCAAGGCCTTGTGGGATGGTATCTGATGGTATCCGGCAGCTAAGTTCGGAATCTTGTATGTGTCGTTCTCGGCATCGTAAATACCGCGTGGAGCAAACTGGTTGAGATACTCCATCCATTTGCCATTGTTCGATTTGTCGAGTTTGTAGGTATTTGCTTCTCCGAGTCCTGTCACGTGGTAGGGCGGCATGATGGTTTGCCACATACGCGGGTCGCGCATACGGAAAGTGCGGTACACATTGCAGTTGGCATAGTCGTATGTTTCTCCTTCCGTATAGGAATTGTCCGCCAGGTTGTAGTCGTAGTGCTTGGCATTGCGGTTGTGGATGGGCAATCCCTCTTTGGTCAGGTAGAGGTCTACGGTAGACTGCGGCATTTCGAGACTTGCCGAAGCGATGTGTTCAAAGTGTCCCAAGCGGTGCATTTTGTAGTTTTCCACATATCTCACGTAGAGCAATACGCCGGGGATGTCCTGAAGATCTTCCGTTGTCCACATCTCTCCCCATCCTTTGCCGGGATGGGTATCCTGCGAGTTACCAGTGTACAGGGTGGGGTAACGTCCGATTAATTCTTTGGAAACTGTGGCACATACATTGAGCAGTTGGCTGCCGGTGATGTATCCCTTAGACGCACATTCGGATTCGTCCACCTGGTGGTATTTGCGCCACGTTCCTTCGAAAAGCGTGAATCGCGACATGAAGGCCTTCACTACGTCGCTGTTCAGCGTATTGGGCTCGGCAAGGTCGTCCTGTATGTTTTTGATACACCAATCCAGTTCTTTGTAAATCTGGTCGGCAACATAGAGGCGTGAGTCGCGCGCTTGCGTTAACTCGGGCGATGCGTCATCAAGCAGATGGTCTACGTAGATGACATCACCGTAGTTTATCATCAGCGCATAGTGGCAATATGCACGGAAGAACCGGGCGATAGCTTCGAGATGCAGCCGCTCCTGGTCTGTACACGCCGGTTCGTCGATGTGTGACAGCATGATGTTGGCACGGCGTATCCAAATGTAGGGATTGGAATATGTACCGTCTTTCGTAGGGATACTTACTGTTTGGGCTGCATAGGGGTTGGTGACGTTGCCTATTCCTGTGCCGTAATTGGTCAGCAGTCCCGAATAGATGTCGCGGGTGGAAGTTCCCAAAGCACCCGACACGTTGATAGGTCCCTGAAAGGAGGTGTATGCTCCGCTGAATACTTCGTAGAGGTTCAGTAAGTAAGTGGAACTGGTAGTGAATGAAGTAAACGCTGTCGCTTCGGTTACTTTATCTGTCGGGAGCCGCTCCAGATAAGAATCGTTACATCCCGTCAGTCCCAATGCTGTCGCTATTGTCAAGGTCTGTATTATTTTTTTCATATATCGGTCTTTTTTTAAAGTAATAACTAAAATGAGATATTTGCGCCAAAAGAAACCGTACGGTAGAGCGGATAGCTCCACGATTGTGTTTCCGGGTCGATTCCTGTCGGCAGTGAAGTGAAGGTTGCCAGGTTCTCGGCACTTACGAACAGGCGTAATTGGCTAACCTGAATCTTATTCAGCCATTGTTTCGGGAACGAATAAGACAACGTCACGTTCTTGATGCGCATATAAGCGGCACTGCTCAGCATATGGTCGTTGGTGCGGCGGTTGGAGCCCTGGTTGGCTACGGCAGAAGTGCTGCTTCCCCAGATACGCGGCAATTTGGCGTTCGGATTGGCTGCTACCATGTAGTTGGGGTCTTCGGGGTCTGTGCTCATCGGTGTCCAGTAGTCGGTTGTTCCTTTGAAGATGGGCGAGAAGGCTACATCGGTTGGCATGAAGGTGTAGAACAACTGGCCGTTGCTGAAATAATCGCGCTTGCCCACTCCCTGCAACATGATGTTGAGGTCGAAGCCTGCATAGTTCGCTCCCAGGTTGATACCATACTGGAAACGGGGAGTTGTGTTACCGATAACTTCCATATCACCGGGTTTGCTGACGGTATTGTTACCATTGTTGATGTTGTTCACATCGTCAGCGTTGTAGTCGCCGTCGCGCAGGTTCTTGAATTTGTAGTCACCCGGTCGGGGGCTGTATCCTTGCAAGGTGGGTACTCCTTCTTTCAGTTTCCAGGTTTTCGTGTCTTCAAAATCGTCTACCGTGTAGAAACCGTCGTAGCGGTATCCCCAGATTTCGCCTGCCGTCTTGCCTTCGTACAGGTAGGCAAGGCTCTTGTCTTCATTGAAGTTCAGCGATGTGATTTTGGATTTGTAGTCCCAAAGGTTGAGTCCGATGTTGTAGCCTACCTTCTTTCCGATGTTTCCGCGCCAAGCCAATTGGATTTCCCAACCGCGTGTCCGCATTTTACCCACATTCTGATTGGGGGCGTTGGCACCCAATACGGCAGGCAGGGCGACACTCTGAGAGAGGATATCTTTCGTTTCACGCTGATACCACTCGAAGCTACCTGTCAGGCGGTTGTTGAGCAACGCAAAGTCTACTCCGACGTTGGTAGTGGTGATTGTTTCCCAAGTGAAGTTGGAGCTTATCAGTCCGGGAGCTTCGATGATGGTCATATAACCGTTGTCGTTGCCGTTGAGCCATACGGTAGATTGTGTTTTCAGTCCCATTGTGGCAAGGTAATCGTAGTAGCCGGCCGAATTCTGGTTTCCGATGGAACCGTAAGAGAGACGGGGCTTCACTTGGTCGATGATGTTGCGTGTGCCTTCCATGAATTTTTCTTCTGCTAAGTTCCAGGCGAGTGAGAATGAGGGGAAGAAAGCAAACCGAGAGTTTTTGGGGAATTTGGAAGAACCGTCGTAACGTCCGTTCACTTCCAGCAGATATCTGCCTTGATAGTCATAATTGAAACGGAAGAAACCACTGCGGATGGCATAGCTTTGGTATTCATCGTTTGTGGTGACTTTGCCTTGTGCGCCGCTCATGGAAGGGATGTCTATCAACGCTTGTTTCTCTGCCCGTGTGTTGTAGTAAGCGTAGTCGTAGTCTTCCTGTGAGAAACCTGCCATGATGGAGAAGTTGTGTTCGTTGAGCAGGTTGAATCTGTAAGTGGCGTAAGCATTGTAAGCGTTACGCGTGTTGTAAAAGTGGCGTGCTATGTAATAGTCTTCTCCGGAAGGCATGGAAGATACCCCTTCCTGTATGTCGCTTGCCGACCATTTGCCGGAATAATAATTGAAGTCGGTAGCCTGCTTTTGGTAAGTGTACTCAAAGATGGCTTCCAGTCCTTTCAAGGGGCGGACGATAGATTTTAGGAAGAAGCGCGGCGTATCGATTGTAGTATGCCGTGCGTTACTGTTCCGGATGATGGCAAGCGGCGTTTTAATGATGTTGCCATTGGGGTCGAGGCCGTCAGGCAGGAAGTTGTGCAGACGGGTAGAGTACATGAATCCGCTCTCGTCGTTCAGAAATTCACGTTTCTGTTGCGAGTAGTTGAAGGTAGCCTCTTGAGTATACCATTTGGTTACGTCTGCCGATACCATTCCGTTGAATGTCATACGCTTATAGTTGTCCTTGTCGCCCTGCAACGGACCGTTCTCTGTATAGCGATTGCCCGACATACGGAAACGTACGCGTTCGGAAGCACCGCTCACCGTGAAGTTATGGGTTTGTGAAAAACCGGTCTCGAGCATCCGGTCGTAGAGGCTCTCCTGTTTCAGATAATAACGCTTGTTGTCTGCATTGGCTACCAAGATACCGGTATCTTCGTAGAAGGTTCCTAAGTTTGACAATGCGCTGCGGTTGGTATTGTACAGGTTCAGATACTCCAGCCACGAGTCAATGTTCTGGCTGTTACCGCCTGCATACGTGTTGCCCAATGTCTCCTTGTAGATAGGAAGGAAGGTTTCGAGACCTACTTGTTCGGGAGTGCCGGCAGCTTTGACGAAACCGAAATTGTTGTTGTAGCTGACTGTTATTTTTTCTTCCTTGTTGGGGCGTTTGGTCGTAATCAATATAACTCCTGCTGCTGCGCGCGCTCCGTAGATAGCTGCCGATGAGGCATCTTTTAATACCGTCACCGATTCGATGTCTTCGGGATTCAGTGCGTCGATGTCGCCCGGAACGTTGTCAATCAGTATCAACGGAGACAATGCAGTCGTTTCATTGTTTTTGTTCGAGAAAGTAACGGAACCGCGAATCTGGATGTTTTTTCCAGTCTGTCCCGGCGTGTTGCTGCCACTGCTGATGGTAAGTCCGGGGATGGCACCTTGAAGAGCTGCCGCCGTGTTGGGTTGCGGACGGCTGCCCAACACTTCGTCCATCTTCACCGTAGAGACCGAACCCGACAGATTGGCTTTCTTTTGCGTACCGTAGCCCACTACGACTACCTCTTCCAACTGTTTCGAATCGTCTTCCAAGACAATCTGGACCGTGTTGCTGTCGGTTACTTTTACTTCCATCGTTTTATAACCGACGTAACTCACCTGTAGCGTGACAGGAAGTTTGTCTACCTCCAACGTGAATTCTCCATCCAAGTTGGTGATGCATCCGACCGTTGTGTTGGGGATAATGACGGAAGCTCCGATGACGGTTTCTTTCGTCTTGTCCATCACAACTCCTTTTACGGTATGTTTCTTCGATTGTTGGGGAAGGGGAGCCACGCTTTCGCTTTCATTGTTGCCACGAACGTTGCTCTCATGCGTAGGTGAAGCTGCCGAGGCCGGATACCCGACCGACAGAAAGAGAACCGTCAGAGCAAACAAGAACCAATAATGCTTGGATCTACATGATTTCTTTTTCATACTTAGATTCTTTTTAGTTAATAAATAAAATTCCTTCTATTATAAATAAGTAGTGATAACTCAAAATAACGATGGGCGGACATTTGGAGGAAATGTTCCTATGTACTGCGTTTTTTTGAGTTTATTTGCTATATTTATAACGATTCTGCAAATGTAGCAAATAATCTATTGCGATAATTGAATCGCTTTGATATTTTTTTTATAATATTTGGTTGTAAGTAGTTAAAAGCTCCTGCTGTTTCGTATATAACCGCTTCATTACAAATAAGAAGAACCTCGTAGTTGTCACTCTTCCTAATGCTTTTTCACTGAACGTACGCTACCTGAAATCTAATCTTTCTCTTGCGACGGCCTATCGGTTGCAATGCGAACGACTGTTGTTTTTCTTACTGCAAACTATTCGTCTGACTATAGTTGAACTTGCGTCTGACTATAGTGTTCGTTTCGTCTAACTATAGTCAGACGAAAAAGACACTATAGTCAGACGAATAAATTTATGCATTCCGGCCGTTAGTCGTTAGGCAACGGAGATGTAAAGTTTAGGCAATTTTTCCTTAGTCTTTCTCTATTATCGGTTTGTCCGTACACAAACAAAAGAACGGTAGACAGATGCTTGGTTGTAAACCTGTCTACCGTTCTTCGTTTAGTTTTCCGATGGGGTGGCCGGAGTGTTACATTCTTGCGTATTCTTTATGAAATTCGACCACTGCTTCGATGCCTTTACGGAAAATGTCCAACGAGAAGTTTTCGTTGGGCGAATGGATGGCGTCGGATTCGAGTCCGAATCCCATCAATACGGTTTTGATTCCCAACACTTGTTCGAAAGTGGAGATGATAGGAATACTGCCGCCACGGCGCACAGCCAACGGTTTCTTGCCGAAAGCAATTTCGAAACCTTTCTCCGCCGCCCGGTAGGCAGGAAGAGAGATGGGGCAGACATAGCCTTGTCCGCCGTGCATCGGTGTCACTTTTACCTGCACCGTGTCGGGGGCGATGCTGCGGATATAGTCGACAAACATTCGGGAAATTTTGTGATGATTCTGGTGTGCTACCAGGCGGCAAGAGACTTTTGCATAAGCCTTCGACGGAAGCACGGTCTTCGACCCCTCTCCCGTATATCCGCCCCATATGCCGCATACATCGAAAGAGGGACGGCAACTGTTGCGTTCGAGTGTGCTGTATCCTTTCTCTCCGGACACCTCCTTCACGCCGATTGCCTCTTTGTATTTCTTCTCGTCGAACGGGATATGTGCAATCATGTCCCGTTCGGCTTGCGGCACTTCTTCCACGTCGTCATAGAATCCGGGAACCGTAATACGTCCGTCGGCATCCGTCACCTTGCCGATAAGCTGGCAAAGGGTGTTGATGGGATTGGCTACCGCGCCCCCGAAATGTCCGGAATGCAAGTCCCGGTTCGGGCCGGTCACCTCTATCTCCCAATACGCCAGTCCGCGCAGGCCGGTGGTAAGCGAAGGAAGTTCCGCGCCCAGCATACTCGTGTCCGAAACAAGGATGACGTCTGCTTTCAGAAGCTCCTTATGTTCCTCGCAGAACGCTTCCAGGCTCGGAGAGCCGATTTCTTCTTCTCCCTCGAAGATGAATTTCACATTGTTTTCCAACAATCCGTTTTTAAGCAGGTATTCGAACGCTTTTACTTGAATGAAGGATTGTCCTTTGTCGTCGTCGGCGCCGCGTGCCCAAATATGTTCGTCGCGTATCTCCGGTTCGAACGGTTGGCTCTTCCAAAGCTCCAGCGGTTCGGCAGGCATTACGTCGTAGTGGGCGTACACCAACACGGTCTTCGCCTTCGGGTCTACGGTTTTTTGGGCAAATACAATCGGGTTTCCCTGCGAGGGCATTACCAGTGCTTCGTCTGCTCCGGCTTCCGTCAGCAGTTGTGCCCAGCGTTCGGCGCAGGCAAGCATATCATCGTGATGTTCGGGCAAGGCGCTGATGCTTGGGATGCGGATAAGGCTGAATAGGTCTTCCAGTATCTTCGGTTCGTTCTCGGCGATGTATTTCCTGATTTCGTTCATAACTTCCATAAGTATTTAGAGTTGCGTGGTTTTATCCAACAAATAATAATCGAGTATAGTCATGGCTGCCATTGCTTCGACGATGGGTACGGCACGGGGCAAAACACAGGCGTCGTGGCGTCCCCGGGCTTTTAGCGTGGTGTCTATTCCGTTGATGTTGACAGTCTCCTGCTCCATCAGCAGGGTGGCGATGGGTTTGAATACCACACGGAAATAAATGTCCTGTCCGTTGCTTATTCCGCCCTGGATACCGCCCGAGTGGTTGGTATGCGTTTCAATCCGTCCGTTGTTGTTGTAGAAAACGTCGTTCTGTTCGGAGCCTTTCATTTTCAATCCCTTGAATCCTTCGCCGTATTCGAATGCTTTGGCGGCGTTGATGCTGAGCATAGCGTTGCCTAAGGCAGCATGGAGTTTGCCGAAAACGGGCTGCCCCAATCCGATGGGACATCCTTTGATGACGCAAGTCAGCGTACCGCCGATGGTGTCGCCTTCGCCTTTTACCTTATATATAAGGTCGGCCATTTCTTTCGCCTTCTCCGGGTCGGGACAACGTACGTCGTTGGTCTCCGCCAGGTCGAGGTCGTAGTCGGAATACGTGCCTTCCAACTTGATGGCGCCTACTTGTGATGTATAGGCAGTGATGCTGACGCCCAATTGGCGAAGCGCCAATTTTGCTAAAGCGCCGGCTACCACGCGCGAGATGGTTTCGCGTGCCGACGAACGCCCGCCGCCACGATGGTCGCGGATACCATATTTCACGGTGTAGGTATAGTCGGCGTGCGAAGGACGATATACGCTTTTCAGATTGTTGTAATCGCTGGAATGTTGATTTTCGTTCCATACGATAAAACCGATGGGACATCCGGTCGATTTTCCCTCGAAGATGCCGGAAAGAAACTCTACCTTGTCGGCTTCTTTGCGTGGCGTGGTAAGAATGGATTGCCCCGGACGGCGACGATTCAGTTCTTGTTGTACAAATTCTTCGTCGATGGTGATTCCTGCGGGAAATCCGTCAATCACTCCTCCGACTCCTTTTCCATGAGACTCACCGAAGCTCGTGAGCCGGAAGATATTGCCAAATGAATTGAACATAGTTGTGGCTTTTAAAAGTTACTGTATGCAAATATAACAAAGTTTTCAATACGATTGTTGTCAACTTCAAATATCTTCTGCAAAAGAAAGCATACAAAAAAGAATTCATTATTTATGCATCGGTTATGCACTTTGTGGAAAACTATTTTTATCTTTGTGAAAACAAAACTTTGAAAGTGCATGACTGAATTTGAAAGACAGCAAATCATAGAGCTGGTTAAAAAAGAAGTAATTCCGGCTATCGGTTGCACGGAACCTATTGCCGTGGCACTTTGTGTAGCCAAAGCGGCGGAAACACTGGGTGAGAAACCGGAAAAAATAGAGGTGTTGCTGAGCGCCAATATCTTGAAAAACGCAATGGGAGTGGGAATTCCCGGTACAGGCATGGTGGGGCTGCCCATCGCTGTTGCCTTAGGAGCATTGATAGGCAAGTCGGAATACCAGTTGGAGGTATTGAGAGACTGTACGCCCGAAGCCGTGGCACAAGGCGAACGGTTTATCGCCGAAAAGCGGATTCATATCTCTTTGAAGGAGAACATCACCGAAAAACTGTACATCGAAGTGGTGTGCAAGGCCGGCGGCAAAAAGGCCGAAGCTGTCATTGCCGGAGGACATACCACTTTTATATATATAGCCAAAGACGAAAATGTACTGTTTGACAGTCAACATACTGCTGCTGAAGAGGAGAAGAGTGTTTCTCTTGACCTGAACCTGCGCAAAGTGTATGATTTTGCCCTGACGGCTCCTTTGGACGAGATTCGTTTCATCCTCGATACTGCCCGCTTGAACAAAGCTGCCGCCGAAGAGGCCTTCAAAGGCAACTACGGACATTCTTTAGGAAAAATGCTTCGGGGCACCTACGAACACAAGGTGATGGGCGACAGTGTGTTTTCGCACATCCTTTCTTACACTTCGGCAGCTTGCGATGCCCGTATGGCAGGAGCCATGATTCCGGTCATGAGCAACTCCGGCAGTGGCAATCAGGGGATATCTGCCACGTTGCCCGTCGTAGTCTTTGCCGAAGAGAACGATAAGAGCGAAGAGGAGCTTATCCGTGCTTTGATGCTGAGCCATCTCACGGTAATCTATATCAAACAGAGTTTGGGACGCTTGTCCGCCCTGTGCGGTTGTGTGGTAGCCGCTACCGGTTCCAGTTGTGGAATAACTTGGCTGATGGGAGGTAATTACGAACAGGTAGCTTTTGCCGTTCAGAATATGATTGCCAATCTGACGGGAATGATTTGCGACGGTGCGAAACCGAGTTGTGCTTTGAAGGTTACTACCGGAGTTTCGACAGCCGTATTGTCGGCCATGATGGCAATGGAAAACCGTTGTGTGACTTCAGTGGAGGGGATTATTGATGAAGACGTAGACCAAAGTATCTGCAATCTGACAAGAATCGGTTCACAGGCTATGAACGAAACGGACAAAGTAGTGCTCGATATAATGACGCACAAAGGATAAGGAACTGAAAAAGAAAAAGCACGGGCGATATGGATTCTGCAATTAGCTTATGAACTGCGCATCCGTATCGCCCGTGCCTGATAAATTGTTGATTAATGGCAGTGTCCGCCTTCGCAACCGCAGTCGTCGCCACACTCATGGTCGCCGCAGCCGCCACCGCAACTGTCGCATCCGCAACCGCAGCCTTCACCGCTCATCAACTTGATTAACTCCTGGATTTCTTCGTTAGTGGCAGGACGGCTTTCAATCACTTCGCCTTCAAAGACAAGGTCGGCACCTGCCAACGGATGGTTGAGGTCGACTACTACCACGTCGGGTTTGATTTCCACTACGCTGGCGTTCACACGTTGTCCGTCTCCGGTCATCAAAGGAACGATGTTTCCCTCTTGGATGTGTTCGCTGTCGAATTTGCCGTCGATTTCAAAAATATTTTTAGGAAGGTCAATCACGTGTTGTTCGTCATACTGGCCGTATGCTTTGTCTGCTACGATGGTAAACTCAAATTTATCACCTTTAGAAAGAGCAACCACCTGATTCTCGAAATCTTCGAGCGTTGTTCCTAATCCTGAAATGAACTGGAAAGGGTGTTCGGCTTTTGCTTCTTCAAACAACTCTTTTTTACCATCTTCCATTGTATATAGTTTGTATGCAACGGTAATGTACTTGTTTTCTACTGTTTCCATCTGATATTTTATATTTCTAAATTAATAAATCTCCGAAAAACGGGTTGACAAAGATACGAATAATTTGCTTGTGCACCGGACTTGGGTATGTAAATTTCAGATTATTAAGTGCTTTTGTCGGAAGGTTTCGGCAGGGTATACACGGATATAATGGTTGTAAATCCTACTTTTAAGTGATAAAATAAAGTCATAATACCGATGTTGACTTACAATTATTAGCTTTTTGGTGTTTTTTTTATTCGATTTGTTTGGATATAATAAAAAAGCCCTTACCTTTGCACCCAAAAAATAAAGAAAAGAAGATATGAATATGTTACATACATCCGTTAACCTCGCAGTCCTGCATATTATTCGCGTCGTGGTGTTGCCATCAAGAGCGTGAGAAAGGTTTTGTGTTGTATGTATCCGTATCATAAAGATAGAATTTAGAGCCTTTCTCACCGATGTGGGAAAGGCTCTTCAATTTAAAAGACAGATGGAAATGAAAAAGCAATTACGCAGTTCGTTTAGTACACAAGGTCGTCGCATGGCGGGAGCCCGGGCGTTATGGGCAGCTAATGGCATGAAGAGAGAGCAGATGGGCAAGCCTATTATCGCCATTGTCAATTCGTTTACGCAGTTTGTACCGGGACACGTACACCTGCACGAAATCGGGCAGGTGGTGAAAGCTGAAATTGAAAAGTTGGGATGCTTTGCTGCGGAATTCAATACGATAGCCATTGACGACGGCATCGCTATGGGACACGATGGAATGCTTTATTCGCTTCCTTCGCGCGATATCATCGCCGACAGCGTAGAGTATATGGTCAATGCGCATAAGGCAGATGCAATGGTGTGCATCAGTAATTGCGATAAAATCACTCCGGGTATGTTGATGGCTTCCATGCGCCTGAATATCCCTACCGTATTCGTATCGGGCGGACCGATGGAAGCCGGCGAGTGGAACGGGCAGCATCTCGACCTGATTGACGCCATGATTAAGTCTGCCGACCAAAGCGTAAGCGATGAAGAGGTTGCCCATATCGAGCGGAACGCCTGTCCTACCTGCGGATGTTGCTCCGGAATGTTTACCGCCAACTCCATGAACTGCCTCAATGAAGCCATCGGACTGGCACTTCCCGGAAACGGAACCATCGTGGCTACTCACGAGAACCGTACGCAACTCTTCAAGGATGCTGCCAGGCTGATTGTGGAAAATGCAATGAAATATTACAATGAGGGAGATGAAAGCGTACTTCCGCGCAGCATCGCTACCCGTGCAGCATTTCTGAATGCGATGACACTCGATATTGCGATGGGCGGCTCTACCAATACGGTACTCCATCTGCTGGCGGTTGCCCACGAAGCGGGAGTGGATTTCAAGATGGACGACATCGATATGCTTTCCCGCAAAACTCCCTGTCTCTGCAAAGTGGCTCCGAATACGCAGAAATACCATATTCAGGATGTGAACCGTGCCGGCGGTATTATCGGCATTATGGAGGAGCTGGCAAAAGCCGGACTTATCGACACATCGGTTTGCCGCGTCGACGGAATCTCTTTGGCGCAAGCTATCGGTGAATATTCCATCACCCGTCCGGATGTCAGCGAGAAAGCTGCCGGGATATATTCGAGTGCTGCCGCCAATAAATTCAATCTGGTACTCGGTTCGCAAGGTACGTACTACGAAGAATTGGATAAAGACCGTGCTGCCGGATGCATCCGCGACCTGGAACACGCTTACAGTAAAGACGGCGGACTCGCCGTACTGAAAGGGAACATCGCACAGGACGGCTGTGTGGTAAAGACAGCAGGCGTAGACGAGAGTATCTGGAAATTTACCGGCCCTGCCAAAGTATTTGATTCGCAAGAAGCAGCCTGCGAAGGTATTCTCGGCGGGCGGGTGGTCAGTGGCGACGTGGTTGTCATCACGCACGAAGGCCCGAAGGGCGGTCCCGGTATGCAGGAGATGCTTTATCCTACCTCTTATATAAAATCACGCCATCTCGGAAAAGAGTGCGCCTTGATTACCGACGGGCGTTTCAGTGGCGGAACTTCCGGTTTGAGTATCGGACATATTTCGCCCGAAGCGGCGGCAGGAGGAAATATCGGAAAGATTGTTGACGGAGACATCATCGAAATCGACATTCCTGCCCGGACCATTAACGTGCGGCTGACGGATGAAGAATTGGCGGCACGTCCGATGGCGCCTGTCACTCGGGAGCGTTATGTGCCGAAGAGCCTGAAAGCATATGCAGGCCTGGTAAGTTCCGCCGATAAGGGAGCAGTGAGAATAATCGATTGATACACATCTTTCAATATCAAAAAGAATGAGTAAAGACTTAATAACAGGTGCGGAAGCTTTGATGCGCTCTTTGGAACATCAGGGAGTAAATACCATCTTCGGATATCCCGGGGGCTCTATCATGCCGGTATTCGATGCTTTATTCGATCATCAGCAGACGTTGAACCATGTTTTGGTTCGTCACGAACAGGGAGCTGCCCATGCGGCACAAGGTTACGCCCGCGTATCGGGCGAGGTAGGGGTTTGCCTGGTGACAAGCGGCCCCGGCGCTACCAACACGATTACCGGCATTGCCGATGCAATGATAGACAGTACGCCTATCGTAGTGATTGCCGGGCAGGTGGGAACCGGTTTCCTCGGAACGGATGCTTTTCAGGAAGTCGATTTGGTAGGTATCACGCAGCCCATTTCCAAATGGAGTTATCAGATTCGGCGGGCGGAAGATGTAGCTTGGGCGGTGGCACGTGCATTCTATATTGCCCGCAGCGGCCGTCCCGGTCCGGTGGTGCTCGATTTTGCCAAGAACGCGCAAGTGGAAAAAACGAAATACGAACCGGTGAAGTTGGACTTTGTGCGCAGTTATGTTCCCGTGCCTGATATGGACGGGGAGGCACTGAAAGCGGCTGCCGAACTGATAAATAAGGCCGAACGTCCGCTTGTATTGGTAGGACAGGGCGTTGAATTGGGCAATGCACAGAGTGAATTGTGCGCTTTTATTGAAAAGGCGGACCTTCCTGCCGGCTGTACACTGCTCGGACTTTCGGCTTTGCCGACGGAACATCCGTTGAATAAGGGTATGTTGGGTATGCACGGCAACTTGGGGCCGAATATCAACACCAACAAATGCGATGTGCTGATTGCCGTCGGTATGCGCTTTGACGACCGTGTGACAGGCAATCTCGCTACTTACGCCAAACAGGCAAAGGTTATCCACTTCGACATCGACCCTGCCGAAATAGACAAGAATGTGAAAGCGGATGTAGCGGTGTTGGGCGATTGCAAACATACATTGGCGGCTGTCACGGAACTCTTGAAGGAGAATACCCATACCGAATGGATTGACAGCTTCAAGGAATACGAGCGAGTAGAAGAGGAGAAGGTAATCCGCCCCGAACTTTATCCAGTTTCGGATGCTTTGACTATGGGAGAAGTGGTACGTGCGGTGAGTGAGGCAACTCGTCACGAAGCTGTGCTGGTGACGGACGTAGGACAAAATCAAATGATGTCCGCACGTTATTTTAAATATACGAAAGAGCGTAGCATCATCACTTCCGGCGGACTTGGAACGATGGGCTTCGGACTTCCTGCCGCTATCGGCGCGACGTTCGGTGCACCGGAACGTACCGTATGCGCATTTATGGGCGATGGCGGGCTTCAAATGAATATCCAGGAGTTGGGAACCGTCATGGAGCGCAAAGCCCCGGTGAAAATTATCTGTATGAACAATAACTACCTCGGCAACGTGCGCCAATGGCAAGCTATGTTCTTCAACCGCCGCTATTCATTTACACCGATGTTGAATCCGGACTATATGAAAATAGCTTCGGCGTATGATATTCCTTCCAAACGTGTCTTCACCCGCGAAGAATTGAAGGAAGCCATTGAGGAGATGTTGGCTGCCGATGGGCCGTTCCTGCTCGAAGCCTGTGTGTTGGAAGAGGGGAATGTATTGCCGATGACACCTCCGGGCGGTTCGGTCAATCAAATGTTGCTGGAGTGTTAACGGAAGTCGGGGTTCGCATAAAAAATAGAGTTATGAGTGATAAGACATTATATACCATCATCGTCCATTCGGAAAACTTTGCCGGATTGTTGAATCAGGTAACGGCTGTATTTACCCGTCGGCAGATAAATATTGAAAGTTTGAATGTATCCGCATCGTCCATCAAAGGCGTACATAAATATACCATCACGGCTTGGACGGATAAGGATACGATAGAGAAGGTTGTGAAGCAGATAGAGAAGAAGATTGACGTTATCCAGGCGCACTACTTTACGGAAGATGAAATTTACTTTCATGAGATTGCCCTATATAAGGTATCTACTCCAGAGTTTCAGGAGAACCCGGAAGCATCGAAAGTGATACGCAGGTACAACGCCCGTGTGGTGGAAGTGAATCCTGTATTTTCCATTGTCGAGAAAAACGGCATGAGTGAAGAGATTACTTCGCTTTACGGCGAACTGAAAGCGCTGGATTGTGTTCTTCAGTTTGTCCGTTCAGGGCGCGTGGCCATCACTACCAGTTGCTTCGAACGAGTGAATGAGTTTCTCGACGGACGGGAAACAAGGTATAATCAAAGTAAAAAACAACAGGAATAATGAGTGAATCTGATAAAATAGGAACTTACAAATTTATTGCCGAACCGTTTCATGTCGATTTCAACGGACGTCTGACAATGGGCGTGCTTGGCAATCATCTATTGAATTGCGCTGGCTTTCATGCTACCGACCGTGGGTTTGGTATTGCGACGCTGAACGAGGATAACTATACTTGGGTGCTTTCCCGATTGGCTATTGAACTGGACGAAATGCCTTATCAGTACGAGAACTTCTCGGTGCAGACGTGGGTGGAGAATGTGTATCGCCTGTTTACCGACCGTAACTTTGCCATTGTCGATAAAGACGGCAAAAGGATAGGCTATGCCCGTTCGATATGGGCTATGATTAATCTGAATACCCGCAAACCTGCCGACTTGCTGACATTGCACGGTGGAAGTATCGTAGACTATGTGTGCGATGAACCTTGCCCGATAGAGAAGTCTTCACGCATTAAGGTGACAAGCGACAAGCCGTTGGCGACACTGACGGCGAAATACAGCGACATTGACATCAACGGTCATGTGAACAGCATTCGTTACATAGAACATATCCTCGATTTGTTTCCGATAGAACTTTATAAGACGAAGCGCATCCGCCGTTTTGAAATGGCCTATGTAGCGGAAAGTTATTTCGGCGATGAACTTTCGTTCTTCTGCGACGAAGTCAACGAAAACGAGTTCCATGTCGAAGTGAAGAAGAATGGCAGCGAGGTAGTCTGCCGCTCAAAAGTAGTATTTGAATAAGTAGAATATAAAATCAATTAATAACAGATGGCGTAAGCTGTCGAAACTAAAAACAAAGAAGAAAATGGCACAGTTGAATTTTGGCGGAACTGTTGAAACAGTAGTGATTCGTGACGAATTTCCATTGGAAAAAGCTCGCGAAGTATTGAAAAACGAAACAATAGCTGTTATCGGTTATGGCGTTCAGGGACCCGGACAGGCATTGAACTTGCGTGACAACGGTTTCAATGTAATCGTTGGGCAGCGTGAAGGAAAAACATACGATAAGGCAGTGGCAGACGGATGGGTTCCGGGCGAAACATTGTTCGGAATTGAAGAAGCCTGCGAGAAAGGTACTATCATCATGTGTCTGTTGTCCGACGCGGCGGTCATGTCCGTATGGCCTACCCTTAAGCCTTATCTGACTGCTGGAAAAGCACTTTATTTCTCTCATGGTTTTGCCATCACCTGGAACGACCGTACGGGCGTTGTTCCTCCTGCCGATATCGACGTTATCATGGTTGCTCCTAAGGGGTCGGGTACTTCCTTGCGTACCATGTTTCTTGAAGGTCGCGGCTTGAACTCTTCTTATGCTATTTACCAGGATGCTACCGGTAAGGCTTACGAAAGAACCATCGCTCTGGGTATCGGTATCGGTTCGGGCTATTTGTTTGAAACGACTTTCCAGCGTGAAGCTACGTCTGACCTTACAGGTGAACGCGGCTCATTGATGGGTGCTATCCAGGGTTTGTTGCTGGCACAATATGAAGTCTTGCGCGACAATGGTCATTCTCCTTCCGAAGCATTCAACGAGACGGTAGAAGAACTTACTCAGTCGTTGATGCCGCTTTTCGCAAAGAACGGTATGGACTGGATGTATGCAAACTGTTCTACTACTGCTCAGCGTGGTGCTCTTGACTGGATGGGGCCTTTCCATGATGCCATCAAGCCGGTAGTTGAAAAGTTGTATCACAGCGTTAAGATCGGCAACGAAGCTCAGATTTCCATTGACAGCAATTCGCAACCGGATTACCGTGAGAAACTGAACGAGGAACTCCGCCAACTGCGTGAAAGCGAAATGTGGCAGACGGCTGTTACCGTACGCAAACTTCGCCCGGAGAATAATTAATCCGGTCGGGATATTGCTTGGGTGGGATTTAGCACGGAAGTCTTGGAATTCCGTGCTGAGTCCCATCTCTTTTATTTAATAATCCTCCTTTTGGATGAACGACATCAGTTTCTTGTAAAAAGGATGTTTGGTCAGTGTAGCGGCGTCTCCAAGTATGACGAGTTTCATTCGTGCCCTGGTGATAGCCACATTCATTCTGCGCAGGTCATTCAGAAATCCTATCTGGCCGTTTTCGTTGGCACGGACAAGGCTGATGAAAACAACGTCCCGTTCCTGCCCTTGAAAACCGTCTACCGTATTCACGGTGATGAGGCTGCGGAAAGGACGCAGGAAACTGCTCCCTTTGATTTTGCTTCTCAGATATTGGACCTGTGCTTTGTAAGGTGAAATCAATCCGAAATCGATTCTTTCTTCCAATATCCGTTCTTTGCCGATTCGGCCGATGTATGTTTCCAATTCCTGCAAAAGCAGTTCTGCTTCCTGTTTGTTGATACGTCCGAAACTTTCGCCCACAAATTCTTCGTGGAAGTCCATTTCCGAAGTATCTATCCAGTTCATTGGCGTGTCGAAATCGAGTATTCCCCGATACCGTACCTCAGGAGCGGCTTCCAACTCACCGTGATAGAACCAGTCGGAAGGAAACTGCATGATGGATTCGTGCATTCTGTATTGCACTTTCAATAATGAGACGGCAGCCGGCTTTTTTTGAACTACCTTTTCCATCAATGTACGTTCCAGTCCTCCACGGGCGGCTTCTATACATTTGATGGTAGGCGGAAGCTGGCAATGGTCGCCGGCGAGGACTACCCGGTCTGCTTTGCGGATGGCAATCCAACAGGCGGCCTCGAGTGCTTGGGCGGTTTCGTCTATGAATAAGGTAGGAAATCGTCGTCCGTTGAGCAGGCGGTGGTTGCTGCTTACCAAAGTAGAAGCAATGACGCGGGCACTGTCGAAAAGCTCGGTATTGATGAGTATTTCCAGTTCCGTAGCACGGTCGCGCAGGCGGCTCATGCGGTTGCGCATTCCTTCCCGTTCGGTGTAACTTCCCCGGCGCATTCTTCCGCTCATTTCACGAATCGACTTACGGATGCTCCATAGTTCCGGATAAGCCGGATGATTTTCGAATCGTCGTTCGTAGGTGAAAGACAACATTTTGTCGTTTACCCGTGTCGGGTTCCCGATGCGGAGTACAGCCACTCCCCGGTCTACCAATTTCTCGCAAATCCAATCGACGGCGGTATTGCTTTGTGCACAGACAAGCACTTGCGGCTCCCGGTGCAAGGTTTCGTAAATGGCTTCGACAAGTGTTGTCGTCTTTCCGGTTCCCGGTGGTCCGTGTACAATGGAAACGTCGCGTGTGCAGAGCACCTTGTTGACAGCCGCTTCCTGCGTACTGTTCAGCCACGGGAAACGCATCGGATACAGTTCGCGGAATCTCGGTTTTTGTGTGCCGAGCAGGATGTCGCGAAGTTCTGCCAACCGGTTGCCTTTGGCACGGGCGACATCTTCCAATGCTTCAAACATCGTCCGGTAAGATGTTTCGTCAAAGTAAAGTTGTACGCCAAGCACGTCGTTGGTTTGCAGTTCTGCCAAAGTTCCCGCTCCGGGCAATACAACCACCATCCGCTCTTCATCCGCATAACTGACGGTAGCGGTGAAACTCATATACTTTATTTTCCCCTCAAGCGACTGATGGAAAAAGCAGACGGGACGTCCGAACTCGAAAGAGTGTTCTATTTCTTTATTTTCGGTACGGTTGATATCTATTACAAGTTGATTCAGGGAATTATAATAACTTCGGCCGGGAGAGACGGGATACCAGCACAAGCCCCGTTTTACTTTTCGGGCTACACCCATTGTTTCGGTTTGCCGTTTGAACTCCTCTTTCTCGTATTCGTACTCCATTCGTAGAAGGAGTTGTTGCCGTTGAATATCGGCTATCGGGCTTTTCGGATTATCATTCATAACAAATGCAAAGGTAACAAATCTTCTTTTCGGGTCGAAAAAATAGCTCATTTTGTTAAGAGCCTGTTTCAATTTTGTCCGGCACTCTTTGGAGAGTTCTTTGGAAAGAAAATTAAAACAGGCTCTAAACATTACTCGGATGGCATTCGTTCTTTTAATAGATGGATTAAATAAAATGAAAAGTGATATGGTATATGATGTAACTATGTTAGAGGCCTTCTACGCTGCCTATAAAGGAAAGCTGGAACACGTGCGGGCTGTATTGAAACGCCCTTTGACGCTGACTGAAAAAATCTTGTACACGCATCTTTATGAGACGACCGGTGTGAAGGAGTACAAGCGGGGAGAAGATTATGTAAATTTCCGCCCCGACCGGGTGGCGATGCAGGACGCTACTGCCCAAATGGCTCTGCTTCAATTTATGAATGCGGGCAAAGACCGGGTGGCAGTACCCTCTACGGTGCATTGTGACCATTTGATACAAGCCTATAAAGGTGCGAAGGAAGACATTGCCACGGCAAGAACGACCAACGAAGAAGTGTACGACTTCCTTCGTGACGTATCTTCCCGCTACGGTATCGGTTTTTGGAATCCCGGAGCTGGTATTATCCACCAGGTGGTACTTGAAAACTATGCATTCCCGGGTGGTATGATGGTAGGAACCGATTCTCATACTCCCAATGCGGGAGGTTTGGGTATGGTAGCTGTCGGTGTCGGCGGAGCGGATGCAGTAGATGTGATGACAGGTATGGAGTGGGAATTGAAGATACCCAGGATTATCGGTGTCCGTCTGACCGGAAAGTTGAACGGATGGGCTTCTCCGAAAGATGTTATTTTGAAACTTGCCGGTATGCTTACCGTGAAAGGCGGGACGAATGCCATTATCGAATATTTCGGTTCCGGAACCGAATCGCTTTCGGCAACCGGAAAAGCCACCATTTGTAATATGGGCGCCGAAGTAGGAGCTACGGCTTCGCTTTTCCCGTTTGACGAGCGCATGGTTACTTATTTGAAAGCTACCGGAAGAGAATGTGTTGCCGGGTTGGCAGAAGCCGTTGGCGCCGACCTTCGGGCAGACGAAGCAGTGATGGACGAACCTGCAAAATATTATGACCGTCTCATTGAAATCGACCTGTCGGAACTCGAGCCTTATATCAACGGCCCTTTCACTCCCGACGCCGCCACGCCTATCTCCAAATTTGCGGAGAAGGTATTGCTGAACGGCTATCCCCGCAAGATGGAAGTCGGGCTTATCGGTTCGTGCACCAACTCTTCTTACCAGGATTTGAGCCGTGCCGCTTCTTTGGCGAAGCAGGTGGTCGAAAAGAAGCTGAGTGTGGCTGCTCCGTTGATTGTGAATCCCGGTTCGGAACAGATTCGTGCCACTGCCGAAAGGGATGGAATGATTGGTGCTTTTAAACGGATTGGTGCTACCATCATGGCAAATGCCTGTGGTCCGTGTATCGGCCAGTGGAAACGTGAGACGGACAACCCGACGCGGAAGAACTCCATTGTCACCTCTTTCAACCGTAACTTCGCCAAGCGTGCCGACGGCAATCCGAATACTTATGCTTTTGTGGCTTCTCCCGAACTGACAATGGCGTTGACTATCGCGGGCGACCTGTGCTTCAATCCTTTGAAAGACAGATTGATGAACCAAAACGGTGAAAAGGTGAAACTGGCGGAACCAGTTGGAGAAGAACTGCCTTTGAATGGTTTTGCACAGGGAAACGAAGGATATATCGCTCCGCACGGAACGAAAACGGAAATCAGAGTAAATCCCGGTTCCCAACGTCTCCAACTACTGACTCCTTTCCCTGCCTGGGAAGGCAGAGACCTGCTGAATATACCGTTGTTAATCAAAGCCCGGGGCAAATGTACTACCGACCATATTTCTATGGCGGGTCCGTGGCTCCGCTTCCGTGGACATTTGGAGAATATTTCCGATAATATGCTGATGGGAGCCGTCAATGCTTTCAACGGAGCAACGAATAACGTTTGGAACCGTTTGACAAATACCTACGGAACGGTTTCCGGCACGGCGAAGATGTATAAATCGCAGGGAATTTCCTCTATCGTTGTTGCCGAAGAGAACTATGGGGAAGGCTCCAGCCGAGAACACGCCGCTATGGAACCGCGTTTCTTGAATGTCCGTGTGATTCTTTCCAAAAGTTTTGCCCGTATCCACGAAACGAATCTGAAAAAACAAGGGATGCTTGCTTTGACATTTGTCGATAAAGCCGATTACGACAAGATTCGTGAGCGTGATGTTTTTTCTGTTCTTGGCTTGGTGCACTTTGCTCCGCAGCGGAACCTGACCGTTGTTCTTCATCACGACGACGGGACGAAAGAGAGTTTTGAAGTACAACATACATACAATGAACAGCAGATTGCCTGGTTTCGTGCCGGCTCTGCCTTAAATGCCAGATAAGGATGAATAAGATTACAATGAAAGCGGACGGTACGTTGTTAGTGCCCGATGTGCCTACTATACCTTATATTATAGGAGACGGAGTGGGAGCCGAAGTGACTCCTTCCATGCAGGCTGTGGTAAATGCAGCCGTCAGGAAAGCCTATGGTGGCAAACGCCGTATCGAATGGAAAGAAGTGTTGGCGGGCGAACGTGCCTTTGCAGAGACAGGTTCGTGGTTGCCGGACGAAACGATGAAAGCTTTTCGGGAATACCTGATAGGAATCAAGGGGCCGTTGACAACTCCTGTCGGGAGTGGTATCCGTTCGTTGAATGTGGCGTTGCGGCAGACGCTCGATTTATATGTCTGTCTGCGTCCCGTCCGTTGGTATCGGGGAGTGCAGTCGCCGTTGAAAGCACCCGAAAAAGTGAATATGTGCGTGTTTCGTGAAAATACGGAAGATATTTATGCCGGTATCGAATGGGAGGCTGGAACTCCGGAAGCGGAGAAGTTCTACAAATTTCTGAAAGACGGAATGGGAGTGACCGAAGTCCGTTTTCCGGAAACCTCCTCTTTCGGTGTGAAACCCGTATCGAAGGAGGGTACGGAACGTCTTGTACGGGCTGCCTGCCAGTATGCGCTCCACCATCATCTGCCTTCTGTAACATTGGTACACAAAGGAAATATCATGAAGTTTACCGAAGGTAGTTTCAAGAAATGGGGATATGAACTGGCGCAGCGAGAATTTGGCGATGCCCTGACAGATGGAAGACTGGTGATAAAAGATTGCATAGCCGATGCTTTCTTGCAAAACACGCTTCTGATGCCTGAAAAATACTCCGTGATAGCAACGCTGAACCTGAACGGTGACTATGTTTCCGACCAATTGGCAGCTATGGTAGGAGGTATCGGTATCGCTCCGGGAGCTAATATCAACTACCATACCGGGTATGCCATCTTTGAAGCTACTCACGGAACTGCCCCGGACATTGCCGGAAAAGATGTGGCGAACCCTTGTTCCATTATACTTTCGGCAGTGATGATGCTCGAATATTTGGGATGGAAAGAACCGGCAACTCTGATTGAAAAATCTTTGGAACAAAGTTTCCTGGAGGCTTGTGCCACACACGACCTGGCTCGCTTTATGCCAAATGGAACCCCTCTCCCGACTTCCGTGTTTACACGCGAAATAGTGGAACGAATAGAAAAGTAATGAATAAAAAAAGAAGAAACCATGAAGAAAGAATATGTGATTTACAAACTTTCCGAAGAGATGAAGGAAGCTACCCGGATGGATAATGAGCTCTTCTCCAAGTTTGATGTGAAACGCGGGTTGCGTAACGAAGACGGTACGGGAGTTTTGGTAGGCCTGACTAAAATCGGCAATGTGGTAGGCTACGAACGCATCCCGGGTGGTGGACTGAAGCCCATACCGGGCAAACTGTTTTATCGTGGCTATGATGTGGAAGATATTTCTCATGCCATTATTAAAGAGAAACGTTTCGGCTTTGAAGAGGTGGCCTACCTGTTGCTTTCTGGTCGTCTGCCCGATAAAGAAGAGTTGCTCTCTTTCTGCGAACTGATTAACGACAATATGCCGTTGGAGCAGAAGACGAAAATGAATATTATCGAACTGGAAGGCAATAACATCATGAATATTCTTTCGCGCAGCGTACTTGAGATGTATCGTTTTGATGCGAATGCGGATGATACCTCACGCGACAATCTGATGCGTCAGAGCATTGAGCTTATTTCAAAGTTCCCGACCATCATTGCCTATGCCTACAATATGCTTCGGCACGCCACCTTCGGACGTTCTCTGCATATCCGTCATCCGCAGGAAAAGTTATCCATTGCCGAAAACTTCCTGTATATGCTGAAGAAGGATTATACTCAACTGGAAGCCCGTACCCTCGACCTGCTGTTGATTCTTCAGGCAGAGCATGGCGGTGGTAATAACTCTACCTTTACCGTCCGCGTCACTTCTTCTACTGGGACGGATACTTATTCGGCCATTGCCGCAGGTATCGGTTCGCTGAAAGGTCCGCTCCACGGCGGTGCCAATATTCAGGTGGCCGATATGTTCCGTCATTTGAAAGAAAATATCGAAGACTGGACCAGTGTAGATGAGATAGATACGTACTTCACCCGTATGCTCAACAAAGAGGTGTATAACAAGACCGGATTAATCTACGGTATCGGTCACGCTGTTTATACCATTTCCGATCCTCGTGCAATCTTATTGAAAGAGCTTGCCTGCGAACTTGCCCGAGAGAAAGGCAGAGAGCGTGAGTTTGCTTTTCTCGAACTGTTGGAAGAACGTGCCATCGCCACTTTCGGGCGCATCAAGAACAACGGAAAGACGGTTTCCAGTAACATCGACTTCTACTCCGGCTTTGTCTACGAGATGATTGGGTTGCCGCAGGAGATTTTCACCCCTTTGTTTGCAATGGCGCGCATTGTGGGTTGGTGTGCACACCGCAATGAAGAGCTGACTTTCGATGGTAAGCGCATCATTCGTCCTGCTTATAAAAACGTTCTTGAAGATGTGGCTTATATTCCGATAAAGAAGCGTTGATAAAGATAAATCTGAATGTCAGTTTGTATTGGAAATACTCATATTTAGGTATTGTCTATATTCATACGTTTTGGTTCTGCTGTCTTGTTTTTACCGATAGATAGGGATTGTTTCGCACTTCCGTTTCTGCGTACCTTTGCATCGCTTTTTAAAGATTGAAAAAAGGTATAAAGTAAAAAGAAGATGATTCATAAATGTTTTTTTGTTTTTCTGACATTCTTGTTCTCCGTACCAGTCTGTTCACAAACAAGTCGTCATCATACCGGTATGATTTCGGGCAGGGTAATGTCTGTGGAGAAGGAAGCGGTGGATTTTGCGACCGTCTGTCTGAAAGGGACGAGTCATGGTAGCTATACGGATGAAAAAGGAATTTATCATCTGAAAGCGGCGGAAGGTGAATATACACTTGTCGTTTCGGCTGTCGGCTATCAGACTGTGGAGAAGAAGATTGAACTGTTCGGAGGGAAAGAGATAAAAGTCGATGTCACCATTGCGCCCGAAGTGAAAGAGCTGGCAGAGGTAGTGGTGACCACTTCCGGAGTCGGACGGGTGAATAAGTCGGCTTTCAATGCAGTGGCGGTTGATGCGAAGAAATTGCATAACAGTACGCAGACGTTGGCTGGTGCGCTGACGAAGGTGCCGGGAGTGAAACTTCGTGAAAGCGGGGGAGTAGGTTCCGATATGCAACTGTATATCGACGGTTTTAGCGGGAGACATATAAAGATTTTCATCGATGGCATACCTCAGGACAAAGCCGGAACCGCGTTCGATTTGAACAATATACCTATCGACTATGCAAACCGTATTGAGGTATATAAAGGAGTGGTTCCGGTTGGATTCGGTACGGATGCTATCGGTGGCGTGGTTAATATCGTCACCAACAGGCAGTCCGGAAAGTGGTTTATGGATGCTTCCTACTCTTACGGTTCATTCAATACTCATAAGTCATCTGTGCGTTTCGGGCAGACATTCAAGAATGGTTTCATGTATGAGGTAAACGCTTTTCAGAACTTCTCGGACAATGATTACTATGTAGATACTTATGTACGCGATTTTGAAATCAAAGAGGATGGAAGTGTACGTTTTCCCCCGCTCGACAAAAGTAAGATTTATCGTTTGAAACGCTTCAACGACCAATATCACAACGAAGCGGTGATTGGAAAAATCGGGGTGACAGGAAAGAAGTGGGCAGACAGATTGGCTTTGAATTTCAATTATTCCCGTTTCTGCAAAGAGATACAAACCGGGGTTTATCAAGATGTCGTGTTCGGCGAGAAGTTCCGCCGGGGATATTCATGGGTTCCTTCGTTGGAATACTATAAGAAGAACCTGTTTGTGAAGAATCTGGATTTGCAGCTCACGGCCGATTATAACCACAACTTCACCAATCATGTCGATACCGCTTCGAGGGCCTACAACTGGCGTGGCGAGTTTTACGAGAGAGAAAGTCGGGGAGAGCAGTCTTACCAGAATAGCGAATCTGAAAACAAGAACTGGAACGGAACGTTGAAAATGAACTATCACATCGGAGAGGTGCATACATTTACCTTCAGTCATGTAGTAAGTGATTTTGAGCGGACAAGCCGTTCTGTCATCGGTGCCTCGTTCCAATTGACCGATTTTACTATTCCTAAAATTACCCGGAAGAATGTCAGTGGTCTTTCCTATCGCCTCATGCCGTCGGATAAATGGAACCTTTCGGCTTTTGCCAAGCACTACCGGCAATACAACAGAGGGCCGGTGTCGCAGAATGCGGATGGGATAGGCAATTATGTGAATGCATCCAATGCGGTAAGCGCTTTCGGATACGGTGCTGCGGGCACATATTTCTTGTGGAACGGTTTTCAGTTGAAACTTTCTTATGAGAAGGCGTTCCGGCTTCCCACGACAGACGAACTGTTTGGCGATGAAGACTTGGAAGCCGGCAAGGTAAATCTGAAACCGGAGAAAAGTGACAACCTGAATCTCAGTCTCAGCTATAATCGCCAATTCGGCCGACACGGAGTATATGCCGAAGCAGGCTTGATATATCGGGATACGAAAGATTACATCAAAAGAGGATTGGATGTATTCGGGGGAACGAGTTACGGATACTATGAGAATCACGGTCATGTGAAGACTAAAGGATATAATTTGTCATTGCTTTACAGTTTCTCGCACTGGTTCGATGTAGGCGGCACGTTCAATAGTGTCGACACCCGCGATAATGAAAAATATTTGGCGGGCGCCTCTTTGCAGGAAAGTATGCATTATAAGGTGCGTATGCCCAATCTCCCTTATCGCTACGCCAATATAAATGCCGATTTCCATTGGAATGACCTGTTTGCAAAGGGGAATATGCTGACGATAGGTTACGATAGCTATTGGCAACATGAATTTCCTCTTTACTGGGAGAACATTGGCGACAAAGATTCGAAAAACAGAGTTCCCGAACAGTTTTCTCATAATCTGTCTTTGGCCTATAGCATACGGAACGGGCGCTACAACCTATCGTTTGAGTGCCGGAATTTCACAGACGCCCGCTTGTTTGACAATTTCAGTCTGCAAAAGGCGGGACGTGCATTTTACGGGAAGTTCAGAGTCGTGTTTGGAAAATAGTGCAGTTAAGTATTCAATATAAACCAATAAGAGAGAAATAAGATGGAAAAAAAGTTTTTGCAACGCGCTTTTACCGCAGCGTTGTGTTTGAGCGGCAGTATGTTTGCTGCATCTTGCGATGGGGCCGATGTGCCGGCAAATACCTCTTCGGACAACGGAAAAACAGCTTATGTAGTAGCTGCTACAGTAGGCGAGACCAGCTATTTGCTGACAGCCAACTCGCTCGACGAAGGAACGGTTTCGACCGAAGGCAACGGAACCGAAGTGATTGGAGGTACCTATTGGGTATATAAAGGTTTGGATTATGTATTTGCTCTTGTCTATAATAAAGGCGGTGCAGGTACGGGAGCGTCCTACTATTTGGGCACCGACGGCAAAATGAAAGAGCGCTATACCTATACGTACAATCGTATTACATCCTACGGGACATGGAGAGACAAAGTGGTGACTGTCTCCACTGGAGATTCAAAGCTGGTGGATGATGAACAGAATATAGCCCAAGCATTACTGTTCAATTATTTGGATGCAACCGACGGTTCGCAAGAAGAGGGTACTCTGATTGCCGAAAATTTTTTGGGTAATGGTGAAAAAGTAACATGGGCAGGACTGGTAGAAGCCAACAACCGGATTTACACCTCAGTCATTCCGATGGGAATGAGTCGATACAGTCTCAGGCAATGGCCCGATAAGGTGACCGACAGCGAACTTATCACCAAAACCGACGGCGGTAGCGGCAGCAGTGCCTATACGGCAGGCGTCATTCCTTCCACGCAATATCCGGACAATGCTTATGTGGCAATTTACAATGGCGCCGATTTCAACGAGCCCCCCGTGATTGCTACGACAGATAAAATAGGTTATGCGTGTGGTCGTATGCGTTCGCAATACTACCAGACTATTTGGGCTGCCGATAATGGCGATGTGTATCTTTTTTCTTCTGGCTACGGACGCACGGCCGTTTCTTCCGGCGATTTGAAGAAGGTGACAGGGAAGAATCCATCGGGCGTTGTGCGTATCAAAGCCGGTGAAACGGATTTCGACCCCGATTATTATGTAAACTTTGAAGAGACGGGAACGGGACATCCTGTTTTCCGTTGCTGGCCTATTTCCGGCGATTACTTCCTGCTTCAACTATATAGAAAAGGAGTGGACGATATGATTAACGGCGGTAAGAATGCGGATGTCAGCGAACTGGCTGTCTTTAAGGCGGAAGATAAAACGATTATTCCTGTCACTGGCCTGCCTGCCGACGGAAAGTTCGGCGGCGAGCCTTACGGAGAGAACGGTTATGCGTATATGGCTGTCAGTGTGACTACCGGAGAGAAACCTGCCTTCTATAAAATCGACACAAGGACAGGAAAGGCAGTCAAAGGGCTGACGGTAGAGGCCGATGCTATCACTACAGTAGGTAAAATGAAACCTCTTTTGAAGCAATAACCATGAGAAAAGTATTTAAAAAGATACATTTGTGGCTTTCCATCCCTTTCGGAGTGATAATCACCCTTATCTGTTTCTCCGGCGCTATGCTGGTGTTCGAGAATGAAGTGTACGAACTCTCTCGCCGCCATCTTTATTATGTGGAAACAGTAGGAGAGAGACCGCTTCCGGTCGGGCAGTTGCTCGAAAAAGTAGCAGCTACGCTGCCCGACAGTGTAACCGTGGCCAGTGTTCATATTTCTTCCGATGCTCGACGTGCCTATCAGATTATCCTTTCCAAACCACGTCATGCGTCTGTATATGTAGACCAGTATACGGGTGAAGTAAAAGGAAAGAGCGGGCGCAACGGCTTTTTCATGTATATGTTCCGGATGCACCGTTGGTTGCTCGACAGCGCGCCCCCCGGCAACGGAGGAGTGTTTTGGGGAAAGATGATTGTGGGGCTCAGCACCCTGATGTTTGTCTTTGTGTTGATTTCGGGAGTTTTCGTTTGGTGGCCGCGTACGCGCCGTGCATTGAAAAACAGTCTGAAAATATCGGCGGCAAAAGGGTGGAGACGATTTTGGTACGACCTGCACGTGGCAGGTGGAATGTATGCTCTGCTCTTTCTTTTGGCCATGTCGTTGACGGGATTGACGTGGTCTTTCCTCTGGTATCGGACTGCCTTTTATAAAGTGTTCGGTGCAGAAGTGCGTCAGCCTGCACATACTCGGGAACGCGGAGCGTATCCGCAGAATCCCACCACCCGTAAGGATACGCAAGCGGTCGCTTCGCCTTTCGCCCATTGGCAGGAAGTCTACGATAAACTTCGCCTTCAGAATCCGGAGTACAAGCAAATCAGCATATCTTCCGGCACGGCAAGCGTCTCTTTCGACCGTTTCGGCAACCGGCGTGCATCCGACCGTTATTCGTTCCGTACGGACAACGGTGAGTTCACGGACATAAGTCTTTATCAGTACCAGGACAAGTCGGCGAAGATTCGCGGCTGGATTTACTCCATACACGTCGGCAACTGGGGTGGAATGCCTACTCGGATTCTTGCTTTTATCGCCGCTTTGATAGGTGCCGCATTGCCCTTGACCGGTTATTACCTGTGGATAAAGAAGCGGATGCGCGGTTAGTTCCTACGGACATTCGGCCGGCTGAGAAGAACAACTGCATTTTAGCGATTGTCGTTATGTTCAAAGAGCTCAAACTTACGGTGATAAAGTTGCTACAACCCAATAACCAACTTCTCAGTGGTTACATATAAAGTCCCGTTCGATTGTTCATAATCTATAAACGCAACCTTCGTTTATAAAAACGAAGCCTTCATTTTTATAAACGAAGGTTTCATTTATAAAAACGAAACTTGCATTTATAGTTTGTAATTGATGAAAAGAAAGATGGTTGATACGCTCCGACAAGTTTGTCTATGATAAGGAACAACTTTATTGTTAGTCGATTGCGCGAAAGATAACGGTAGAGTGGAGTGCGATTGCCGCACGGTTACTCTGCCTGACGTAAGTTTGGTATGAAAACTGCTTTGTTCCGCCAAGATAAAATAATAGGTGAATACACCATATCATATCATGAATGTGTATTCACCTATTGTTTCGTTTGGGCGGGTGCTCTTTACAAAAGGAGCAGCATGGAGTTGCGGTTGTTAGATTGAAAGTGCTTTCAGTACATTTACCAATTCTTTCTTCACCGGCTTGTCGTTTTTGATAGCTTTGCTGAACGGTACATAAACGATTTCATCATGGTCAATGCCAATCATGACGTTGCGTTGGTCTTCCATAATAGCATCGATGGCTGCTGCGCCTAAGCGGCTTGCCAGAATACGGTCGTGGGCGGTAGGACTTCCTCCACGCTGCAAGTGTCCGAGGATGGTCACACGTACGTCGTATTGAGGATATTCGTTCTTGACACGTTCCGCATAATGCATGGCACCGCCTGTCAGTTCGCTTTCGGCTACCAACACGATGCTGCTGTTCTTTGATTTGCGGAATCCGTTCTTGATGAATTCTTCCAGTTGGTCGACTTCGGTGTTGAACTCAGGGATGATGGCTGCTTCGGCACCCGAAGCAATCGCTCCGTTCAGCGCAAGAAAACCTGCATCGCGTCCCATTACTTCCACAAAGAACAGGCGCTCGTGCGAAGTGGCTGTGTCGCGAATTTTATCCACTGCATCCAGAATTGTGTTCAGTGCGGTGTCGTAACCGATGGTCGTATCTGTTCCGTAAAGGTCGTTGTCAATCGTTCCCGGCAGTCCGATGCAGGGGATATCGAATTCCTGCGCGAAGACGCGGGCGCCTGTCAACGAGCCGTCGCCGCCGATAACAACCAGGGCGTCGATACCCTCTTTCTTCATGTTGTCGTAGGCAAGTTGCCGTCCTTCGGGAGTGGTGAACTCCTTGCAACGGGCGGTTTTCAGAATAGTACCGCCCAACTGGATGATGTTACTTACGTTCTGGCTTTTGAATTCTTTGATTTCACCCGTCACCAGGCCTTTGTATCCTCTATATATACCTTTCACTTGTAGTCCGTTGTAGATGGCTGCACGTGTCACGGCACGTATGGCAGCGTTCATTCCCGGAGCATCACCTCCGGAAGTCAGAATTCCGATACACTTTACTGTTCCCATATCCAATCTTTTCATTAATTAGTTTGATGCGACAAATGTACGATAAAAACTTCAAAGAGCTGCGTAATGCTTTCTTTTTATTCTTAATCTGTTGCTTGCTGTCACTCCTTATTTATCAGCGTTTGAATCTGGCTGTACACCTTTTCCATCAGCCATTTGGGAGTTGACGTAGCCCCGCATACACCAATTGACAGTACGTTTCGGAGCAAAGAAGCGTCTATCTCCTTTTCGTTGTCTATCAAGTGTGAGTTCGGATTTACTTTCAGGCACTCCTCAAACAGCATCTTTCCGTTCGAGCTTTTCTTCCCGCTGACGAAGAATATCAGGTCGTGCGCAGCCGCAAACTCCCTGAGCTTGGGCATACGGTTGGCAACTTGGCGGCAAATCGTGTCGTAATACTTGAAAGTCGCACTCGGCGAAATATGCTTTTTGATATATTCCACAATCTCCTGGAATTCGTCGAGCGATTTCGTTGTCTGCGAGAAAAGCCGGATGTTCTTGCTTAAATCCAGTTTCTTCGCTTCCTCTGCTTTTTCGATGACAATCGCTTTGCCGTCTGTCTGCCCCACCAGCCCGAGCACTTCGGCATGGCCGTTTTTTCCGTATATGACAATTTGCGTCTCTTGGTTTTTGTCTTGCAGAAACTCTTGCTTGATGCGCTTCTGCAAACGCAGTACTACGGGGCAGGTAGCATCGATAATCTCGATATTATTTTTGCGGGCAATCATATACGTTTCCGGAGGTTCCCCGTGTGCTCTGAGCAGCACCTTTGCATTCCGTAGCTGCTCGAATTCCTCGTGGTTAATGGTGATTAATCCCATCGCTTTCAGTCTGTCCACTTCACGGCTGTTGTGTACAATATCTCCCAGGCAATAAAGCGTTTCTCCTTTTGCCAGTTCCTCTTCTGCTTTATGAATGGCGGTCACTACCCCAAAACAGAAACCAGAGCCTTCGTCTATTTCTACCTTAATCATAACAGAAAACTGCTTATATCATGCGTCATACAGAACGGAAAGCTATTTGCTTACTTTATTGAATAGCTCGGACAGCCACTTCTTCTGCTGTTCGATGGTCAAATCTGTGTTGTCCAACAGGATTGCGTCTTCGGCTTTGCGCAACGGACTTACTTCACGGTTCTGGTCGATATAGTCCCGTTGCTTCACGTTCTCCAGTATTTCATCGAAACTGGCTTCCTGTCCTTTTGCTTTCAATTCGTCATAGCGGCGCTGGGCACGGACTTCCGGTGTGGCGGTTACGAATATTTTCAATTCGGCTTCTGGAAAAACTGTGGTTCCGATGTCTCTGCCGTCCATCACGATTCCTTTCTCCTTTCCCATTGCCTGCTGTTGGGCTACCATTGCTTCGCGCACAAAGTCGAGCGCACTGATAAGGCTCACCTTAGACGATACTTCCATTGTACGGATTTTGTTTTCTACATTCCTGTCGTTGAGGTAAGTGTCCGGACGTCCCGTCTCAGGATTCAGACGGAAGGAAATATGAATATTCCTGATTTCGTTTTTCAGTTTTTCCGCGTCTATGACATCGCCGTCGAAAATCCCGTTCTCCATACTATATAAGGTGACCGCACGGTACATGGCTCCGCTGTCAATGTAAATGTATCCTACTTCACGGGCGAGCTCTTTGGCCATAGTACTTTTCCCGCAAGAGGAAAAACCGTCGACTGCTATTACTATCTTTTTCATATTCAGTTCATTTAAATTGTGTGCCAAAGATACGCTTATTTTGAAAATAGACCGAACGTTCCGTCTAAAAAAGAGTGGAATAAGCATGAAAGGATTAAAAAAACTAAAAAGCAAGATAAAAAAAGAAGAAGAAATGAGCTGTTAACCGAAAATGCGCTATATTTGCCCAAAGACACGTGAAAAGACACTTTTTTATTAATCATTATATTAATTATTTTTATGGAAGTTAAAAAATCACCGAAAGCGGACTTGGAAGGCAAGAAGTCTACATGGCTGCTCGTTGGTTACGTGGTGGTATTGGCTTTCATGTTCGTAGCGTTCGAATGGACTCAGCGTGACGTGAAAATTGATACAAGCCAGGCAGTAGCTGACGTTGTGTTTGAAGAGGAAATTATTCCTATTACCGAAACCCCTGAACAAGCGACTCCGCCGCCGCCCGAAGCTCCGAAAGTAGCAGAATTGCTGGAAATTGTGGACGACAAAGCGGATATTGAGGAAACAACAACCATTATCAACGAAGATAATGTTGCTCCGGTAGAAGTAAAATACGTGCCTGTGCAGGTTGTTGAAGAAGAGCCGGAAGAACAGACAATTTTCGAAGTTGTAGAAAATATGCCGGAATTTGACGGTGGACAGTCAGCTTTGATGCAATATTTGGCTAAGAATATCAAATATCCGACTATCGCACAGGAAAACGGAACTCAAGGACGTGTTATCGTACAGTTCGTTGTCAACAAAGACGGTAGTATTGTAGACGCGAAAGTTGTACGTAGCGTTGACCCGTATCTGGATAAAGAAGCTCTCCGTGTGATAAATGCCATGCCGAAGTGGAAACCGGGTATGCAGCGCGGTAAACCGGTGCGTGTTAAATTTACAGTGCCCGTAATGTTCAGATTGCAGTAATTTGTAATACTATAATTTGAGAGGCTGCCACAAGCAGCCTCTTTTTTTCATTCATTAATATTTTTCATCCATCATGTTCACAGCTTCTCAATTACTTGATAAAATAAATAATCATATTTCAGAAATACAGTTTACTCGGACGCCGGAAGGGCTTTATGAACCGATTGAGTATATCCTTTCTTTAGGGGGGAAGCGGATACGTCCCGTATTGATGCTGATGGCCTATAACTTGTATCGTGAAGATGTAGCCTCTATCTATGATCCAGCTGTAGCTATCGAAGTATATCATAACCATACGTTGCTGCATGATGATTTGATGGACCGTTCGGATATGCGTAGGGGAAAACCGACCGTGCACAAAGTATGGAACGATAACGCTGCCGTACTGTCGGGAGACGCTATGCTGATTTTAGCATTCCGATACATGACAGCGTGTCCAATGGAACATTTGAAAGAGGTGATGGAACTGTTCGGGCTGACTACACTCGAAATATGTGAAGGACAGCAGTTGGATATGGAGTTTGAGTCCCGTTGTGATGTCACCGAGGATGAATATATTGAAATGATTCGATTGAAAACGGCTGTGTTGCTGGCAGGCAGCCTCAAAATCGGTGCTATCCTGGCGGGAGCGACTGCCGAAGATGCCGATAATCTATATAATTTTGGTATGCAGATCGGAATTGCATTCCAGTTGCAGGATGATTTGTTAGACGTCTATGGTGACCCGGAAGTGTTCGGTAAGAAAATAGGCGGTGATATTCTTTGCAACAAAAAAACGTATATGCTTATCAATGCGTTGAACCGTGCGGATGTAAAGCAGAAAGAAGAATTGGAACGTTGGCTGAACGCCGAAACTTATCAGCCTGCTGAAAAGATAGCAGCAGTGACGGAATTGTATAATCAACTGCATATTCGTAACATCTGCGAAAACAAGATGCGCGAATATTATACGCTTGCTATGGAGAGCCTTTCGGCAGTGGCAGTGGCGGAGGAGAGAAAAAAAGAATTGAAGAACTTGGTGAAACTGCTGATGTATCGTGAAATGTAGTTAAGTTTTTAGAATATGCCATACAGACGACTACCAAATACAGACCAGGCGAGGGTTCGGGCGTTGAAAGCAGCAGTTGAAAAAGGAGAACGGTATAATGTGCACGACTTGGCAATCACACTGAAAACTTTGTTCGATGCACGCAATTTTCTGCAACGGTTTGAAGCGGCACAGATTTATTATACGCAATGTTATAGTAATCAGTCACGGGCAAGCCGGAAACATCAGGCGAATGTGAAAAACGCCCGTTTGTATGTTTCTCATTTTATTCAGGTGCTTAATTTAGCAGTTCTCCGGGATGAAATAAAAGTGACGCATAAAAGGCTCTACGGCCTGCCTGATGCGAATAGTGTGCCTGATTTGTTAAGCGAAGCTTCATTGGCAGAGTGGGGAAAGAAGATAATAGAAGGTGAACAACAGAGAATCTCCCAGGGGGGCATACCTATTTATAATCCTACCATTGCACGTGTGAAAGTACATTATGATATTTTTTTGGATAGTTACGAACGGCAAAAGAATTATCAGGTCTTGACCGGCAGAAGTCTCGATGAATTGGCGTCTATGCGTGCTCGCGCCGATGAATTAATCTTGGATATATGGAATCAGGTAGAGGCTAAATTTCAGGATATTACTCCTAATGAACTCCGATTAGATAAATGCCGCGATTATGGATTGGTATATTATTACCGTTCCGGTGAAAAAATAAAGGAAGAAAACGAAATATCATGCTCATAGATACTCACTCTCATCTTTTTTTGGAAGAATTCTCCGAAGATTTGCCGCAGGTAATGGAACGTGCGCGTCAAGCAGGTGTCTCATCTGTTTTTATGCCCAATATTGATAGTACGACAATTGAACCCATGCTCTCCGTATGTGCCGATTATCCGGGCTTTTGTTATCCTATGATTGGGTTGCATCCTACCTCTGTCAATGAAACCTACGAGCAGGAGTTAGCGGTTGTGTACGAACAATTGTCAGGCTCTAATCCGTATGTTGCCATTGGTGAAATAGGTCTTGACCTTTATTGGGATAAGACCTTCCTGAAAGAACAATTGCTGGTTTTTGAAAAGCAAATTGAATGGGCACTCGAATACAGACTACCGGTTGTCATTCATGCAAGAGATGCATTCGAATATATATATAAGGTAATGGAAGCCTATAAAAAGACGCCGCTTGCCGGTATTTTTCATAGTTTTACCGGAACCCCGGAGGAAGCAGCAAAATTGTTGGAGTTTGAAAACTTTATGTTGGGGATTAACGGAGTAGTTACTTTTAAAAAATCGACTTTGCCGGAGGCGCTGTCGACGGTTCCTTTGGAACGTATTGTCCTCGAAACCGATTCACCGTATTTGACGCCGGTTCCTAATCGTGGCAAGCGGAATGAAAGTGCGAATATAAAGGATACCCTTGCCAAAGTGGCTGAAATCTATCGGATGTCTCTGGAAGATGTGGCTCTGGTCACTTCGGAAAATGCGTTAAAAGTGTTCGGAATCGGCTAATAAGCTCTGAAAGGTTTTAAATTATATTAATTTGCAGTATTTATTTAAGATAAAAAAGGGATAATGCTTCAAGAAAAGAAAAAAAAGGATACATTTGTAGCTGAAAATACGGAAAACATATAAGGAGAGATGCTCGAGTGGTTGAAGAGGCACGCCTGGAAAGCGTGTATACGCCAAAAGCGTATCCGGGGTTCGAATCCCCGTCTCTCCGCAGAATTGAAAAACGAAGCGAGAAGTAAAAACAATAATAATAATCAATTAATTAATCTTAAAAATTAGACACACAATGAAAAAGTTATTCGCAATTGTTGCTGTGATTGGTGCCTTTACATTTGGCTCTATTCAACTTGCTCAGGCTCAAGACGCTCCTGCAGCAGAACAAACTGAACAACAAGCTGTTGCTCCCGCTGCTGAGACTACTCCTGCTGCCCCTGCTGCAGAAGAAGGCGGTCTTCACAAAGAATTGAAAGTTAAATTCATCGAAGGTACTGCATCTTTCATGAGTTTGGTAGCTGTTGCTTTGGTTATCGGTTTGGCTTTCTGTATCGAACGTATCATTTATTTGAGTTTGGCTGAAATCAACACTAAGAAATTTATGGCATCTATCGAAGCTGCTTTGGAAAAAGGAGATGTTGAAGCTGCTAAAGACATCGCTCGTAACACAAGAGGTCCTATTGCATCTATCTACTATCAGGGATTGATGAGAATCGACCAGGGCATCGACGTTGTTGAAAAATCAATCGTATCTTACGGTGGTGTACAGGCTGGTTACCTTGAAAAAGGATGTTCTTGGATCACACTGTTTATCGCAATGGCTCCGTCACTCGGATTCTTGGGTACTGTAATCGGTATGGTGCAGGCGTTCGACAAAATCCAACAGGTAGGTGATATCTCTCCGACAGTTGTTGCCGGTGGTATGAAGGTTGCCTTGATTACAACTATCTTCGGTTTGATCGTTGCTTTGATTCTTCAGGTATTCTACAACTACGTACTTTCTAAGATTGAAGCTCTTACAAGCGAAATGGAAGATTCTTCTATCTCTTTGCTTGATATGGTAATCAAATATAACTTGAAATACAAAAAATAATTCGAGATGAGTAAGTTAACATATAAAATATCGTATTACGCTCTGTATGCGATGTTTGCTGTCATCCTCGTCGTATTGGGACTTTTCTACTTCGGTGGTGATGCCCAAGGTGCGGATGTTGTCGTAGGAGTCGATCCTGAAATGTGGCAACCGGCCTATACTAATACTTTGCTGATGCTTATTTACGCATTGTTCGGTTTGGCTGTAGCTGCTACAATAATTGCTGCTGTGTTCCAATTCGGTGCAGCTTTGAAGGATAATCCGGCAAATGCAATCAAGTCTTTGCTTGGCTTGGTGCTATTGGCTGTCGTATTAATCGTAGCTTGGTCTATGGGAGATGGTACTCCTATGCAGATTCCGGGTTATAGCGGTACGGATAATGTTCCTTTCTGGTTGAAGCTGACTGATATGTTCCTTTATTCTATTTACATTCTGTTGTTTGTGACTGTTGTTGCAATCATCGTGAGTGGTATAAAGAAAAAAATATCGTAATCAATTGGGGAAACTCAATTAAATAAGTAATTACAATGGCAAAAGGAAAAAGAAAAGTTCCTGATATTAACTCAAGTTCTACGGCGGATATCGCTTTCTTGTTGCTGATCTTCTTCTTGATTACGACATCTATGGATACGGATCGTGGTTTGGCAAGACTCTTGCCGCCGCCGCCCGAAGATCAAGACCAACAGAACACGGATAAGATCAAAGGACGTAACATCTTACAGGTTTATCTGAATAAAGATGATGCTTTGATGTGCGGTAATGATTATATCGGTGTTGATCAGTTGAGAGATAAGGCTAAAGAATTTATTGCTAATGTCAATAATGCAGAGAATATGCCTGAAAAAACACAGAAAAATGTGGAATTCTTCGGTACATATTTGGTTAATGACAAGCACGTAATTTCTTTGCAAAATGACCGTGGATCTTCTTATCAGGCATATATCAGTGTGCAAAACGAATTGGTTGCTGCATACAATGAATTGAGAGACGAGTTAGCTGAACAGAAATTTGGAGTAAAATATGGGGATTTGAACGATCTGCAGCAAAAAGCTGTACGTGAGATTTATCCGCAACGAATTTCTGAGGCAGAACCTAAAAAATACGGAGAAAAAAGAAGTAAGTAATGGGAAAATTTAATAAGACTGGTAAACGTGAAATGCCGGCATTGAATACTTCTTCGTTGCCTGACCTTATCTTCACCTTGTTGTTCTTCTTTATGATTGTAACAACAATGCGTGAGGTAACATTAAAGGTGCAGTTTACACTTCCGCAAGGTACTGAACTCGAAAAACTGGAGAAGAAATCATTGGTGACATTCATTTATGTAGGTGAACCTACTCAGGAATATCGTGCGAAAATGGGTACTGAAAGTCGTATTCAGCTCAATGACAGCTATGCTGAAGTTGGTGAAGTGCAAGACTTTATCTTTCAGGAACGTGCGAGTATGAGTGAGGGAGATGCAGCAAAAATGACTGTATCTCTGAAAGTTGACCAAAAGACTAAGATGGGTATTATTACTGACGTAAAAAATGCTCTTAGAAAATCTTACGCTTTGAAGATTAACTACTCTGCTACTAAGCGTGGTGAGAAATAATTAGTTAATTCGACTATACTAAAAAGGGCTTTCGAATTTGTTCGGAAGCCCTTTTTATTTATTAATCTTTATCAGTTTGTTATTCTTTTACTCCGTATACGATTGTATGGAGTTTATGTCTGATTGTTTCGTAATCTGTTTCCGGTTTGAGATTGCCATACACCATTAGATACATGGGCAGGAAGTCATCTCCCGGTTTGTAGGGAGGCTGGTAATAATCTTGTTCCCATAAGACGAAGCCTTGACGCTGGTAGAATCCGATGCGGCGTTTTGCCATATCTTCTACCGGGCGTTCCACTTCGAGCACAAGAGGCCGTTTCAGTTCGTTGCACAAGTATTCAAGTGTACGTTTTCCATATCCGCCATTTCGTAGGGTGGGGGCGGTGGCGAAGTGTTCTATGTAATAGAAGCTGTCGAAGTCCCAATAAGTAATAAGGCCGACAGGCAGGTTTTCATCGAAGATAAGGTTATTATGAAAGTTGTTCATGCGGTCGGTGTATTCGCGAAGTTGGTTCAGTTCGCGGTATTCTTCCGGTGGAAATGCGTCTATAAGCAGTACCTCCATGAACTTGTAATGTTGGATATCCGATGTGGTTATCGGTTGAATTTTAATCATGCGGTTGTGACTTTAAGCGGTTACTTTGAACTATTTCTTTAAATTGTGATTTAAAAGTTCAGACTTTATCATTGTGGGATGTAGAATTCGATGAGCCGGCGAATGGCACGTTGGCAAACCGGGCAGAACTCCGGATGTTCGTTGGTTCTCATTCGGCAGTTATAAGCAGGGCGATAAATACCTTTGAAAGAATACCCTGCTCCTTCGTATACTCCTATCGGGTATTTATTTTTTTCGGTTACAGGAGTTGGTATCGGTGTTCCGGATGGAAGCATATCTTTCCATTTGGTGGCGAAGGTCACTCGTGTTGAGATGTTCTGTTCCCACGGTTCGATGTCCAGAGGATAAAGGTCGGTCATTACATCTTCCTCATAGAAATATTCGTCGGCGAGCCCGGCAAAGCTATGTCCGAATTCATGAACTATTACAGGTTTGAACATCGGGTGATGGGCGGTAGTCAATGTATAAGAGTTGTAGATTCCTCCGCCGCCATATACGTTCGTATTGGCAAGGATGATAATGTGTTCGTAAGGAATGCCGGCAAGAGCATTGTGAATGGATTTCACTCGGCTGGTAGTCAAGTAACGTTCGGAGTAGAAAGTATCGAAATGGGAGTGCACGGCCGTCTGCTTCCATTGGTTTTCGCGGGGGACACTGACACCACTGTCCGTAGACGGGCTGGCGACAGCGATAATGTTGAACCTATTCTTCATGGAACGGAATGGTTCGTGCGAGAACAGCGCTTCACAGGCAATTTGCGCATCCTGATAGAATATGTCCATTTCCTTTTCAGTATAGCCTTCGGCAAGGATGGCAACGTCAATGCACTCCTTTTCATTTCCGCTTTGAAGCATATAGCGATGCGGAGTGATGTGTGATGTGCCGCGTTTATGAATCAGGATATCGTCCGGACGGACAATGTGTTTGTAGCTTGCCATGACTTCCCTGCGTGGAGAAAACAAAGCAACCTCCACTTCGACCGCCTGCTTGGGGTAAGGGAGAAGGAATGTGTTTTCGAATCCCTTTGCCGTTTCTTTGGCTTCGTCTGTAGTGAGCCATTCCTGAAACAGTGAAGAGAAAGAGGTTTTGTAAATACACTGTTTGGTAGCGAGGTCTTTTACGATAATTTGCCCGTTGCCTGCCAACGGAAGCTCGGATAAATGATGCCGGCGACCCGCCCATGAAGGAAGCTGTGACAACTCGTCCAAGTAGATAGCCTGTTGTTTGGCGTTTCCGGTAAAGATATAATCCACTCGCAATGTTTTGTCTTGAAAATAGTCGTCAAAGTTCTGTGTATGAGCTTCTACGAAACTGAATAACAGTAGGATGATGCAGTAAAATTGTTTCATATAAATAGTATATTTATGTTTTTTACAAAGATACAAACTATTATTGATTTGCCTGCTTCGCATAAATAAAAGTAATAGATTATTGTATTTATTATTAGAAAATCGCTAACTTTGCATAAAAGAATTACTGACAAAAACAATTTGATTGAAAAAATGGGACATCACCAATTAGATACTTTAGATGAGCAAATACTAAAGCTGATAGCAGGCAATGCCCGTATTCCTTTTCTGGAAGTGGCAAGGGCTTGCAATGTTTCCGGAGCTGCCATTCATCAACGCATTCAGAAGTTGACTAATTTGGGAATACTAAAAGGTTCGGAATATATTATCGACCCCGAGAAGGTAGGGTATGAGACTTGTGCTTATATCGGTATATATCTGAAAGATCCCGAATCTTTTGATTCGGTGACGAGAGCTTTGGAAGCCATTCCCGAAGTGGTGGAATGTCATTTCACTACCGGAAAGTATGATATGTTTATCAAGATTTACGCAAAAAACAATCACCACTTGCTGAGCGTTATCCACGATAAGTTGCAGCCGTTGGGACTGGCGCGTACGGAGACGCTGATTTCCTTCCACGAAGCCATTAAGCGGCAGATGCCTATAATGGTTGACGTAGGAGGTGAAGATTAATCGGGGAATATCCCGGTGACAATCGGAAAGAGAAAGCAGGTTTACTTTCTCACATAATCTACAAAAGCATAAGAGCAGAGATGTTTCTCATCCGCAAGATGAGCTTCTCTGCTTTTTTCTTGCCATAGCTCCGGAGAAACTTCCGGAAAATAGACATCGGCTTCCGGAGCGGTGTTGTCAATCTCGGTCAGACAGAGTTCGTCGGCTACTGAAAGTGCTTGTCGATAAATGCTTGCGCCGCCGATTATATACACGTGTTCGTCCTCTTGGCAACTTTGCAGGGCGGCTTCGAGTGAGGGAAAGACCTCTGCACCGGGACACTGGGTGTTCGGATTGGCAGACAACACAATGTTTCTGCGGTTGGGCAATGCACCTTTCGGAAGAGATTCGAACGTTTTGCGTCCCATTACAATCGTGTTTCCGGTAGTCAGCGACTTGAAACGTTTCAAGTCGTTGGGCAGCCAAAAAAGCAATTTGTTCTGAAAACCTATTGCCATACGTTGGTCTATGGCGGCGATAATTGATATTCTACTCATGGGGATTATACAGCTACTACTCCGGCGATGTGCGGATGCGGGTCATAATTCACTAATTCGAAATCTTCGTATTTGAAATCGAAGATACTCTTCACATCCGGATTGATTTTCATTTGCGGGAACGGGCGCGGTTCGCGCGACAGTTGCAGTCTGACCTGTTCCAAGTGGTTCAGATAGATATGCGCATCGCCTAAGGTATGGATAAAATCGCCCGCTTTCAATCCTGTCACTTGCGCCATTATTTGCAATAACAATGCATAAGAAGCGATGTTGAAGGGAACGCCGAGGAAAATATCCGCACTACGCTGATAAAGTTGCAGGCTCAACCGTCCGTTTGCTACATAAAACTGGAAGAACGCATGGCAGGGCGGAAGATTCATATTGTTCAGGTCGGCTACGTTCCAGGCACTTACAATGATGCGGCGCGAGTCGGGGTTGTGCTTGATTGTCTCCACCACTTCACTGATTTGGTCGATGAATCCGCCGTTGTAGTCGGGCCACGAGCGCCATTGGTAGCCGTAGACGTGACCTAAATCACCGTTCTTGTCGGCCCACTCATTCCAGATGCGCACTCCGTGCTCCTGAAGGTATTTCACGTTGGTATCCCCCTTCAGAAACCAAAGCAGTTCGTATATGATTGATTTCAGATGCAGTTTCTTTGTTGTCAGACAAGGAAAACCTTCTTCGAGATTAAATCGCATTTGGTGTCCGAAAACGCTGATTGTTCCCGTTCCGGTGCGGTCGCTTTTTTCCGCACCTTCGGTCAGTACGCGGTTCAGCAAATCCAGATATTGTTTCATAATGAATAAGTTACATGATAATCAAATAATTCTCCGCACAAAATTACAAAAACGGAGTGAATAAATTCGCAAACCAGCCGACGAACTTCTTCCAGGGCGAACGCTTTTTCCAGAATTCGGGCGTCAGTTGCGTGCAGTGTTCGATGTCGTTGTAGAACATCGTATTCAGTTCGGCAGTCATTGCCTTGTCAAAGACGAAAGCATTCGTCTCGTAGTCGTATCGCAGGCTCCGGCTGTTCAGGTTGGCAGTGCCTACTGTGCAGAACAAGTCGTCCACCATCATGATTTTCGAGTGGTGAAATCCGCCGTTGTACAGATAGACGGTAGCTCCTCTTTTCATCAGTTTGTGTAGTTTGTAGAGCGCGGCATCCGGAGTAAACGGAATGTCGGATGCGGAAGAAACCATGATTGTCACATTTACCCCCCGGTCGATGGAGCGGTTCAGTGCTTTCTTGATAGAAGAGGTCGGCACGAAGTAGGGGTTGACGATGTGCACATTCTTCTGCGCCGAATAGATACTCATGGCATACGCATGACTCAGCATACGGCTATTCTCCTTCGGGGTGCGGTCTACAATGGCAACCACGACATTGGTGCTGTCCGTCCGTCCCTCCTGTGGCGGGAAATAGGCTTCCCCGCCTATATTCTGTTTGGTTTCCTTGTTCCAGATTGTGAGGAATATCTCCTGCAAATCGCTGACAGCACCTCCTTCGATACGTATATGCATATCGCGCCATGTTCCGATTTTGGGCAAACCGTTGATGTAGTAATCGGCGATATTCATCCCCCCCGTATAAGCCACTTTCCCGTCTATGACGGCTATTTTCCGGTGGTCGCGGTGGGCGGCGTGATTGATGTAAGGGAAGGTAAACGGGTCGAACTTGACAATCTCGATACCCTTGTCCTGTATTTCCCGGAGATGTCTCTTTTTGAGCGGCTTGTTGTTCGACCAGTTGCCGAAGGCGTCGAACATGGCACGTACCTCAACCCCCTCCTTCACCTTTTCCGCCAACAGGTCGAACAAAGCGTTGGCGATGGAGTCGTTGCGGAAATTAAAGTATTCCAGATGCACATGATGTTTGGCTTCGCGTATGGCTTCGAATAAGTCGATAAACTTTTCCCGTCCGCTTTTCAGTAGTTTCAGCCGGTTATTGCCGGAGATAGGGATTCCCGATTCTTTCAGGAAATTCAGTACAAGAGAATCACTTGTCAGTCCGATTGAGTCTCTGGGCTGAGTCATCAGGCTGTCGACAACATCCGCCTGTGCACGCACCAAAGACAGGAACAGAAATAAAATAAATAGATACGGTTTCAAAACTTTTCTCTCTCTTTTAGTTTACAAGGCAACAAAGATACAACATATAGGTTGGGGGCTGCCCGGGAGAAAGGAGAAATTTACCATTGTTTAACAGACCGGGCAGACGTTGAAAGCTCTGAACGTGAATGATAGGTTTACGCTAAGGAAGCCACTTTCCGGGTTGCCATGCATAGCAGAACGACGGCAGCGATAATCACCGATTGCGGGTCGAGGCTTGCGGCGTTGTGGCTGACCATGCCGATAAACACTTCCCTTATCGTTCCCCAAACAGCTTCCACCCCGTCCATCCAAACGAAAAGCCCTGTCGCTATGGCCATCACGCACGTGTTCCAGATACGCGCTAACCGACGGCTGCGGTCGGGCAAGTGACGTATGACGCGGCGGCTGAATCCGTTGTCCGCTATTTCCTGTCTGTTTTCCGCGAAGAAATCCCGCAGGAGTCTCTCATTGTCTGCTTCTGTCATAACCGTTTTGTTTTAAATATGCTGCTAATTTATCTTTTCCACGCGACAGATGGCTTTTCACCGTTCCTGCCGGCAGGCCCGTTATCCCTGCAATTTTGTCGATGCTCACATCCTCCATGTAGAACAGCGTGATGCAGGTTCTTTCCACCTCTTTAAGCGTATTGAGCGACTGGTAGATGTCCATCTTTCTACCGACATTCTCCTGTTCGGTGCTGTTGAAAGCATCTACTTCCCTTGTGTTCAGCTCGGCCGTCTCTTTCCGGCTGCGAATATAGTCATAAAAAACATTGTAAGCAATACGATACAGCCACGTAGAGAAGCTGGACAGGTTTTGAAAGGAGGCGATGTGGGTGTAAGCCTTGATAAAGGTGTCCTGTGCCAAGTCGTCGCTCAATTCGCTGTCGCCGCAAGTCAGGTGCAGGAAAAAGCGCCTGACGGGCGACTGGTATTTCTGCACCAGCCGGTCGAAAGCCTTCGTGTTTTTGAACACTACGACTTGTGCGACGAGCGATATGTCGTTGAGCCGGCTCATTCGTTGGCGCCGTTCTTGTCTTTGTAAGATTCACCTTGCGACCGTCCTATCATCCACTGGCCGAGCCCCATAAACGTTACCAATAGCCCTATCGTACCGATGCCGAAGTCTCCGGTGATGGCCCAAAGGAAGATGAAAAGTCCGATGCCGGTAAAGGTGTTTTTGATACCCTGCGAGCGTTGGTCGATGAATTTGCTTTCCCGTATGAACTCCTCCGGTAACGGTTGTCCGGTGGCGAGCGCTTGTTCGACGAGACGGTAGCGTGCCTTCCGGCTCTTGTAGCGGAAGAAGAAGATGATGAACAGAACAAACACCGGAAATCCGAATACGGTAATGATGCTGATGACTGCTATGAGTATGCCCCCGTTGATGTTGTCTATCAGTTGGCTCAGCAGCGAGCGAGTGTTGTCGTTGGCGTTGCGGTTGTTGTCGTTGTCGCCGGCGAAGTCCGTTTCCGTAGCTTCGGTGCCAATCGTTGTCAGTGCGGTGGTATCTGTATCTGCCACCGTAGGTTGTGCCACCAGCGTATCGTTCTGAGCAATAGCCGAGGTACAAGTAGTCAGTACGACCATCAGAGCAAGTAGAAAATTTTTCATGTCAGTAGTTTCTTTTAGTTGTTTCTTTGTCTGTTTAGACGTAGTTAGTATCCAAGAAAGTTGCAAAGAGACGAAATATTCTTGATATTTGCACAAATTATTTGGAACAAAATGGATTTACCCGCTTCTTTTACAGCTTATACCCGCTCTATTCTGGGCGACGGAGAATATGACAGACTTGCTGCTGCCATCGGGCAGGAACCGCCCGTGAGCATACGGTTGAACAGTGGAAAATGGAGAAAGGAGAATGACGAATACCCCTTTCGTGCCCCCTTCGGCAAAGTGCCCTGGGCGTCCGGGGGATACTACCTGGAGGAGCGCCCTACGTTTACGTTCGACCCCCTGTTTCATGCAGGCTGCTATTACGTGCAGGAGGCGTCGTCGATGTTTGTCGAGCAGGTGTTGCGGCAGTATGTGGCGGAGCCGGTGGTGATGCTCGACCTCTGCGCCGCTCCCGGAGGAAAGTCGACCCACGTGCGGAGCGTGTTGCCCGAAGGGAGCCTGTTGGTGGCCAACGAAGTGATGCGCAACCGTTCGCAAGTGTTGGCTGAGAACCTGGCGAAGTGGGGACATCCGGACGTGGTTGTCACCAACAACGACCCTGCCGATTTCTCCTCCCTGCCTTCGTTCTTCGATGTAATTCTGACGGATGTTCCTTGTTCTGGCGAGGGAATGTTCCGCAAAGACCCCGTGGCGGTAGAAGAGTGGAGCCCGGAAAATGTGGAGATATGCTGGCAACGGCAACGGAGAATCATTGCCGATATATGGAGCAGCCTGAAACCCGGCGGAATCCTTATATATAGTACGTGTACCTATAATACGAAAGAGGACGAGGAGAACGTGCGCTGGATTTGCGGGGAGTTCGGGGCTGAATCCTTGCAGTTGGACGTTTGCGGAGCATGGAATATCACAGGCGACCTCTCGGCGGAGAGCGCTTCGTCCGCAAAGCTGCCCGTCTATCACTTCTTCCCCCACAAGACCAAAGGCGAAGGCTTCTTCCTTGCCGCCCTTCGCAAGCCGCAAGAGGGAGGAGCGTGCGTGCCTGCCTTCTCCCTCCCCCCGAGCAAGCCGGCAAAGAAAAAAGACCGGAAGGGAGGAGGAACGCCCTCGCTTCTCTCCAAAGAACATCTGCACACTGCCGAGGGGTGGCTCGACAGCGACCGGTGGCCAGGATACGTCGTCTCGGCCGAAGCGGGGCGGGTGTACGCTTTTCCGCAGCGCTATGCCAATGAGTTAGCGGCGATGAAACAAAGTCTGAGAGTCGTTTCGGCAGGCGTCGACGTAGGAGAGGTGAAGGGGAAAGACTTGGTTCCCTCACACGCTTTGGCGATGAGCTTGCTGTTGCGGCAGGATGCTTTTGCCGTCGAAGCCGTCACTTACGAACAGGCGATAGCTTATCTGCGCAAGGAGGCGATTGCCTTGCTGCCAACGGCCCCTCGCGGCTATGTATTGCTCACCTATCGGGGCTTTCCCCTCGGTTTTGCCAAGAACATAGGCAACCGTGCCAACAACCTTTATCCGCAGGAGTGGCGCATCCGTAGCGGATATTTGCCGGAGGAGATAAAGACCGTGTTCGGCTGAGGAAGCACCTCCCCGAAGGGGGAGGGCGTTACCGCAGCGTATAACAGAAGATGACCGGGTTCGACTCCTCCATGATTTCCTCCAGCAACGCAAGCCCTCTCTTTGAAAGCATCTTTCCAAGCGCCTCGTTTTCTTTCATCCGGCATAGTACATGAGCCGGATAGACGAAACAGGTACTCGGGTTGCCGGTGTCGGTGATGCAGGTCTGGTTAGGCATCGGCAGACCTAAGTAAGAGTTTATGATTTTCCGGTAATGGATGATTTCGCGCGTGTGTTTGTCCAGCACGAAGCTGCCGGGGAGATTGGTCGTGAAGAGTATCCGGTGGTCGTTTTCGGTCATGTTCGAGATGGAATAGATGTAATTGTGTTCCATACACAACTTGGCAAGTTCCGCACACGCGAAGATCTGCTCCTTTTGTGCTTCGGGAAACGCCAGTTCCCCCCAGTTGATGTGTATCTCGGGCGATAATTCTTTTCCTTTCAGCCGATAGATGTGAGAGTCGAACCGGCGCGTGAAGAGGGTCGTTGTTCCTTCCGTCAGATTGCGTCCCGAAGCGTGGCAGTAAGGTGCGGTTTCGGGCAGCGGTTCCAGTATCCGGTAACTTTTCTCCGGATGTTTTTTGTCGATAATTGTGATGGACGTCTCTGTCGGCTTGTCGTTGTAGAATGTCGGGTTCAACAAATAGATGAATTCGTTGTCTGCCGACAAGGCGTGGAAACTTGTTGGGTTTTCCAAACAAATGCTTTTGACAAATGCTCCCTCCAAGTTGTAATATAGCAGTGTGGAGGGGTAACCTAACAGTATCAGTTGCGACGATTCCGGGTCGATGGTCATATCCGTCAGTGCGGTGTATTCGCCCGGTCCGTTGCCGACGGAACGGATGGAATGGATAAACTTCCCGCTCGCTTCGTAGCATAGTACTTGTTTGCTTCGTTTGTCGAGGATGTAATACCTCCCGTTGTGCCGGATGATACGGTCGATGGAGGCTATGAGCGACTTCTCTGTCAGCTCGGGGATGAATACCTGCGGGTGAGAAAACAGGCAGGTGTCCGGCAGGTTGTCTATGTGCTCCGAAACGAAGGCAGAAGGTTCGTTCGGCCGGTGCGGTTGACAGGCGGTGCATAGCAGCAGTAATAAGGAAATCCATTGGATGGAATGGATGAAATGAGTAGGTTTCATGTTTTTATGGGATGAGAAAAGTTAAGAATGAGGTTTGTTCCTGCTGCAAAGTTGGCCATTATTTCCTGTAGTGAGTAGTCGGATTTTCCATAATTGATGTACAAATAGTACGGATGGAATGATTTTCAGCCATCAGGAGGCGGCGCATACCTTGCAGGGAACGGAGACGCAAGATGCAATGTCGGGTGCAAGGAAAAGGACTTTTATTCATCGGACGACTCCAGTCGGCCGATTGGTCAACTCCAGTCGGCCATTCGGCAAAAATGCTTGTGAAATCATTCGGCAACGGATGTGGAAGCCGTTGGGAAGCTGTTTGTGCGGTAGTATAATGCAGGCGGGATACGAAAAACAGCCTGTAGGGCAGACAGCCATACAGGCCGGCTTACTCTACAGACTGTTCTTTTAAACGAGCAGTGTATGACTACAAGCTCACCGTTCTACAATTTGTTCTTGTAAATCCGTGCCATTGCCTTCTGATACTGATTCTCCAATTGCAGGTAATTCTGATGGCTTTGGTAAATCACGGACACTTCGACAAAGTATTCAATCATGCTGATTTCCCCTCCCGTCAGTGCTTTCTTCAGCAAGGCCAAGTCCTGTTGCGAGCGGAAAGTCTTGCTGTATGCTTCCATCGAGTCGTGCAGTGTTTTGGCCTCTTCGTAAAGCTGTGTCAGTTCGGAAGCTACTTGTAGGGTGGCGTTCTCCTTTTGCAAGTCGGTGCCGAGTGCTTGCGCTTTGGCAATCTTCACCTGGTTGCGGTTTTCAAAGATAGGAAAGGAGAAACCGACGACCAAACCGTTGAACGGTGTTCCCGTCTCCGTGTTGCGGCGGTAACCCAACTCCAACTTCGGCAACCACTGCGACCTGCTGACGGCAATCTGTTTACGGGCAACCAGACTCTCGCCGGCGAGTGCCGTCAGCGTGCGGTCGGCGGCAATCACTTCCGACTTCAACGACTGGAAGTCGGCGGGGAAGGGCACGGCAGCATATTGGTTCTCTTCAAAGACTACCGGGAGATTGCCGTTCAGCACGTTCAGCTCCTGCAATTTGTTGCGCAGGGCCGTTTCGTTGAGCGATGTCTCCGTGCGTATGTTCAGCAGTTCCAGATTAATCTTGTTGGTCTCGATGGCGTTGGCGTCGCCCGTTTGCAGACGCTTGGCGTACATACCGGCAAGCTCTTCCGCATTGCGCAGGCGCTCTTCCAACAGGCTCTTCTGCTGGCGGAGCATGATGATGTCCAGGCAGAGTTCCTTTGCCTGCAAGAGTTTCTCCTGGCGGAATACATCCGCTTGGCTGTCGTAGGCGCCTGCCTTCAGGCGGTTCAGCTTGTTGCGCGTGGCATATAGGCTGGGGAAGTCGAAGCTCTGTGCCACGACGAGTTCGCCAATCGTCTTTTTCTCTTTAGCGCCCCAGAGATGGGCGTACGAGAGCGTGGGGTCGGGCAGGTTGTTGGCGGTGCGTGCTTCCAGCTTTTGCGAGGCAATCAGTTGTGCGTTTGCCTGCAACTCCCGGTTGTTGGTCTCGATGCTTTTCAAGACCTGTTCGATGCTGCCTTGCGCCTGCACCTCGCCCGTGGGGGCAAGGAGCGCGGTGGCGACAAGGGAACTTATAAGGATGATTCGTTTCATGTTTCTTATCTTTTGGTCATTTCTTTCTTTGATGCATCATCAGGTAGACAATCGGCACGATGAAGCCGTTGAGGAACGTCGATGTCAACAATCCTCCCAAGATGACTTTCGCCATCGGGCTTTGAATCTCGTTGCCGGGCAGGTCGCCGCCTAAGGCAAGCGGAATCAGTGCGAGGGCAGACGACAGGGCGGTCATCAGAATCGGGTTTAGACGGTCGAGCGAACCTTTTATCACGCTGTCGTACACGTTCAGCCCCTCTTCCCGTTGCAGGTGGTTGTAGTGGCTGATGAGCAGCATACCGTTTCGGGTGGCGATGCCGAACAGCGAGATAAAGCCGATGATGGCGGGAATGCTGACTTCGCCCGTGGTGATGACCAGTGCAAACACACCGCCAATCAGTGCCAACGGCAGGTTCAGCAGGATGACGCCCGACTCCTTCACGCTGTGAAACTCGTGATAGAGCAGCAGGAAGATAACGACGATACTGATGAAGGAGGTGAGTGCCAACGTACGGCTTGCCGCCTGTTCGCTTTCAAACTGTCCGCCGTATTCGATGTGATACCCTTCGGGGAGTTGGACGGCGGTGTCGATGCGCTGTTGTATGTCGTTTACTACGCTGCGCAGGTCGCGGTCGGCAACGTTGGCCGAAATCACGATTTTGCGTTTCACGTTCTCACGGTTGATGGTGTTCGGTCCCATCGCCGATACCACGTCTGCCACATAGTTCAAGGGCACTTTGCTGCCGTCGTTGGTGTCTATCATCAGGTCGCTGATTTTCTCCATCCCGTCGCGGGCGTCGTCTTTCACCTTGACCGTGAGGTCGAAACTCTTCCCTTGCTCGTACACCTGCGAGACGACCTTGCCTGCAAGGGCTACGTTGACATATTCCGAGAACTTTGGCAGGGTGATTCCGAACTTGGCCAACATCTCCCGCTTCGGTCGTATTTTCAACTGCGGACGTTCGATTTGCTGTTCCACGTTGAGGTCGGCAATGCCCGGTATGTCGCCGATGGCGTCTTTAATCCGGTTGCCGAGCGAGAACATCCTGTTCAGGTCGTCGCCGAAGAGCTTGATGGCGATGTTCGCTTTCGTTCCTGAAAGCATGGCGTCGATACGGTGGCTGATGGGCTGCCCGATTTCGATGTTGGCGCCGGTGATGGTACCCAACTTCTCGCGCACTTCGGCAACTAATTCGTTGCGCGGGCGGTCTTGCAGTTCGAAGGGGGCTTCTATTTCCGACACGTTCACGCCGAGCGCATGTTCGTCCAGTTCGGCGCGTCCCGTTTTGCGTGCCACCGTCTGTATTTCGGGAATCGTGAGCAGCAGTTCCTCGGCACGTTGCCCCATCTTGTCGCTCTCTTCCAGCGAGATACCCGGCAGCGAACTGATGTTGATGGTGAAGGAGCCTTCGTTGAAAGAGGGCAGGAAGCTGCGTCCGAGGGTGAAGAACACAGCAAGCGTCACGGCAAACAGTCCGATGGTTGTTCCCAGTGTCACCCTCTTGTGCACCAGCACCCAAGTGAGTGCTTTGCCGTAAATCCCTTTCATCCAACGGGCGATGAAGGATTCCTTCAGCTCCTTGCCGGTCTTGTTGTTGCTGCCTATCAGGTAGGAGCAGAGCACTGGAGTCAGCGTGAGCGCCACTACCGTCGATGCAAACAGCGCCACGATAAACGCGATACCCAATGGCACCAACATACGTCCTTCCATTCCGCTGAGGAAGAACAACGGCACGAAACTGACAACGATAATCAGTGTCGAGTTGAGGATAGGCATACGCACCTCTTTCGATGCGTTGAACACTACGTCGAGAGTGCCCAGCCGTTCGGCTTCGGGCTTTTGGCGGTTTTCCCGCAGGCGTTTGTACACATTCTCCACGTCTACAATCGCGTCGTCTACCAGCGAACCGATGGCAATCGCCATACCACCGAGGCTCATTGTGTTGATGGTCAGTCCCATGTAATGCAGTGTCAGTATGGAGACGAGCAGGGAGATGGGCAGGGTCACCAGCGAAATCACCGTGGTGCGCACGTTGGCAAGGAAGAGAAACAGCACGACTACCACAAAGATACCGCCTTCAAAAAGCGACTTCTTCACATTGCCGATGGAGCTTTCGATGAAGCGGCTTTGGCGGAAGATGTCGGTAGATACTTTCACGTCTGCCGGCAGGTTCTTTTGGAGGTCTTTCAGCGAGGTCTCCAGTTTATCGGTCAGTTCGAGCGTACTGGTGGCGGGCTGCTTGGTGACGGTCAGCAGCACGGCGGGTTTGCCGCGTTCGGAAGCAGTTCCCAACTTCGGTACTTTCGGGGCGATTTTCACATCGGCGATGTCTTCCAATGTCACGGGGAAGGCATCGATGTTCTTTACAACCGCTTTGCCGAGTTCTTCCACCTGCGTGGTGGAGAGCAGACCGCGCACGATGTATTCGTTGCCGAACTCGTAGAGCACGCCGCCGTTGGAGTTGAGGTTCATGTCTTGCGTCACCGTTAGCACCTCGTCCATCGAGACGCCGTAGTGGCGCATCCGTTCGGGGCTTAGCTGTATCTGGTATTCCTTGATGTCTCCGCCCAATACGGCTACCTGTGCCACACCGCCGGTAGAGAGCAGTCGTGGGCGGATTGTCCAGTCGGCAATGGTGCGCAGGTCGAGCATCGAAGTAGAGTCGGCGGTCAGCCCGACAATCAGCATTTCGCCGAGAATGGAGGATTGTGGCCCTAAGGTCGGCTTGCCCACGTTGACGGGAAGCGATTCGCTGACCACTGCCAACTTCTCGCTGACAATCTGGCGGGCAAGGTAAATATCCGTCCCCCAGTCAAACTCCACCCATACGACGGAAAAACCGTTGGTGGAGGAGGAGCGTACGCGGCGCACACCGGTGGCACCGTTCACGGCTGTTTCTACGGGGAAGGTGACAAGTTGTTCCACTTCCTCCGCCGCCATACCGTTGGCTTCGGTCATGATGACCACCGTGGGGGCGTTGAGGTCGGGAAAAACGTCCACTTCCGTATGCATGGCGGTGTAGGTTCCCGCAAGGAGCAGGAGAAGCGCCGCACAGAGCACAACCAGGCGATTGTGCAAAGAATAATATATAATCTTATTAAGCACGTTGTTAGTGTTTTAGTGGTTAATGACTGGTGGTTAGTGCTCGTGGCTGTGGGCAGGGATGGCATTGCTGGCACTTGCCAGGCGTACTTGGTAAGCGCCTTCGGTCACCACACGGTCGCCCGGTTTTATTCCGGTGAGTATTTGCACGCTCTTGCCGTTGTTGGCTCCTAAAGTGACTTCCTGCTTCTTGTATCCCTCTTCGTCGAGTTGCAGGTAGACAAAGAATACTCCCTGCTCTTCGGTCAGTGCCGTGCGCGGAAGGGAAAGCACGTTTTCCTGCTGCGAAGAGAGTAGGTAGATTTCTACGTAGGAGCCGGCAATGATATCGCCTTTGTTGTCGAATTCAAACGTTACGGGCACGTAGAAGGAATTATCGCCCGATGTTTTTCCGGACGAGAGTAGCCGTCCGTTCAGTGTGCTCAGCTCGTACACCTTATTATCATAGGGCGTCTGGAAATTGGCGGAGCCGATGGTGCGAAGATACGGGTAGTACTTTTCCGACACTTCGGCACGGAGGAACAGGCGGCGGTTCTGCGTCACGCTGACCAACGGTTGGCCGATGGTCACGTAGTCGCCTTCTTTCACGAGGATGCTCTTCACGTATCCGGCGATGGGGGCGGTGATGCTTTGTCCGCTTGCCGAGTGGTTCTTGGCGAGTGCTTCGTAGCTGATGCGTGCGTTTTCGTAGTTCTGCTCTGCCTGTGCGAAATCCTTGTCGGACACTATCTTATCGGCTACAAGGGCTTTCATGCGTTCGTATTCTTTCTTCGACACTTCGTAAGCGATGCGTGCGCGTTGCACCGGGTCTCCCTCTGCGATGTTGTTTGAAGAGATGGTGACGAGCGGAGTGCCGCGCCCTACGCTCATGCCTTCCGTCACTTTTCCACGGAAGGAGACAACACCCGCCACTGTGGCTACGGCTACCGATTCGTCGCCTTGTGCCGCCAATACTTGTCCGCTTGTTTTGATAACTTGCTGGAATGGGGCAGGCTCTACGATGCTTACTTTTACTCCGGCAGCATCGGCTTTGGCTTTTGGGAGGATGATTTCGTCGCTGTGGGAGCCGGTATGGTTGCCGGTTGCGGCTGCTTCGTGGTTGTGGCCGTCATGGCTATGCCCTTCGTGGTCATGTTCGTCATGATTATGTCCTTCATGATTGTGTTCATCATGATTGTGTCCTTCGTGGTTATGTCCCTCGTGGTTGTGCACATTCTCGCTGTGGTCATGTCCTTCATGACTGTGTGCATTCTTGTCGGTACAGGAGCCTAAGGCAAACAAGCCCAAGATTCCCATCAAAAAAATCTTTTTCATAAATGATGTCTTCCTACTAAGTTTTACTGTTTTTTTACGTTGCAAAGATAAGGTGATGCGTATGCAACGTGTTTGCATTCACGTTTTACGCAAAAACAGTGTGGTAGGGAGGGGCACGTAGCGAGGTGGCACGGGGAGTATCCGTGCCGTGCAGGGAGTCGCGGTAGACGTAGTAATTCTTAATCCGTCTTTCTTGCGGGCGCAACAGATGTTCGATGATTACATCCGTGAACAGGGTAGCAATGAATACATAGTCCGGTTTGCTGTCTGTATGTACGGATGGGATAGGTGACTGAAAATGCGTCAGGCATTCGCTGCCGCAACACGCATCATTGTCGGGATGATGGTGGTGATGTCCGTGTACGGGACACTGCTGTTCTACAGGTAAGTCCTGTTTCATACAGATTGTCCCGTTGTGGTGATGATGGGGGATAACGGCAGCTATCAACATGATGATGTTGATTAAAAATAGTACGGTTACTATAATTCGTTTCTTCCCTTTCATCCTTTCGTTTGGAGAATTAAATAACACAAATATAAGAATACTTTTTTTCTGCTTATCGTTACCTGTCTTCTTTTTTATTAATTTATTATTTCTTTTCCAACTCCTGTAGCGACTCCATTTTCTTCTTCTCCAGGAATTCATAGATACCGCTAAGATGTTCCGTCACCTTTTGGTTACCAAATTCATAGACTTTCGTTACCAGTCCGTCGAGGAAGTCACGGTCGTGCGAAACGACAATCAGTGTGCCGTCGAAGTCGAGTAATGCTTGCTTCAGGATATCTTTGGTTTTCATATCGAGATGATTGGTCGGCTCGTCGAGAATCAGAAGATTGACAGGTTCCAGCAGCAACTTTATCATCGCCAGCCGCGTACGTTCACCACCGGACAACACCTTCACCTTCTTCATCGACTCTTCCGGACCTCCGAACATGAAAGCTCCTAACAAATCACGAATCTTGTTCCGAATCTCACCCTTCGCCACGTCGTCAATCGTTTGAAACACCGTCAGGTTCTCGTCTATCAGCGAGGCCTGGTTTTGCGCGAAGTATCCGATTTGCACGTTGTGTCCCAGTGTCAGTGTGCCGTCATGTTCTATCTCCTTCATGATGCACTTTACAAGCGTAGACTTACCCTCGCCGTTCTTGCCGACGAAAGCCACCTTATCGCCGCGCTCAATCGTAAGGTTGGCGTTGCGGAATACAGTCTTTTCGCCATATGCCTTTCCTACGCCTTCCATCACTACCGGATAACTGCCCGAACGCGGTGAGGGCGGGAATTTCAGCCGCAATGCCGATGTATCCTCTTCGTCCACTTCCAGCAATACTAACTTCTCCAACATCTTCACGCGGCTCTGCACCTGTAATGTCTTGGAGTATGTTCCCTTGAACCGTTCGATAAACTCCTTCGTCTCGGCGATGAATTTCTGCTGTTCGTCATACGCCTTCTGTTGCTGTTCGCGGCGTTCCTTGCGCAGTTGCAGGTATTGTGAGTAGTTCACTTTATAGTCATAAATGCGTCCCATCGTCACTTCGATGGTGCGCGTCGTGATATTGTCTACGAATTTACGGTCGTGACTAATCACAATCACTGCCTTGCCGTTATTGATTAAGAAATCTTCCAACCACTGGATAGATTCGATGTCGAGGTGATTGGTCGGCTCGTCGAGCAGCAGCACGTCCGGTTTCTGCAACAGCAGTTTCGCCAATTCGATGCGCATCCGCCATCCGCCACTGAAATCGCTCGTCTGACGTTGGAAATCCGTCCGCTTGAATCCTAATCCCAACAGTGCTTTCTCTACATCCTCCTCGTAGTTGGTGGCGTCAATCGAGTAGAACTTCTCGCTCAGTGCCGACACTTGCTCAATCAGCGACATATAGCTGTCACTTTCGTAATCCGTTCGCGTCTCCAACTCCTTGTTCAACCGTTCAATCTCGGCTTCCATCTCGTGCAGATGGGCGAAAGCCTGTGCCGTTTCGTCGAACACGGTGCGTCCGTCTTCCGTCATCAGGTGTTGCGGCAGATACGCCACTACGCAATCTTTCGGGGCGGAAACCTTGCCGCGGGTAGGCTGGCGCACACCTGCTAAAATCTTCAGGAGTGTACTCTTTCCCGCTCCGTTCTTTCCCATCAGGGCGATGCGGTCTTTTTCATTAATTACGAAGGAAATATCACTAAATAAAGTAGTGCCGCCAAATTCTACGGCAAGTCCGTCAACAGAAATCATACTATTCTTACTAAATTATGCGGCAAAGTTACGCAAAAAATCGGAACAGGCACACAACACGCCCTATAAACCGATGCTTATTCGGTATATAGTCCGGTGGTTTCGATGTCGGCGGTATGCTGGGCAGTCGGTATTTTGTCCGTCTGAAACTTGCGGTTGGCTTTCATCAGGTTGAGGGTATAAGTCACCACGTTTTGCGCTTCCTGAATCATGGTCAGGTAGATGACGCTCACGCGGATGCTTCCCGTCTGATGCTGGATGCGTTGCAGCTCTTTGTGTTTCAGTGACGAGAGTTGCCGGTTGAGGTTGTCTGCCAGTCGTGCCTCTTCCTCGATGCTGTCGTACTCGTTATTTTCCATCTTTTTGCGGCATTGGTGGATGAAGTAGGTGATGTCTTCGGTGGCATCCTTGAATTCTCCTTTCTGAATAGCGTCTAAGGGGTTGAAGTTGTTGTCGATATGCTCCAGGCAAGGTTCGCACAGGCGAGCGATGCTGTACACCAGTTCGCCGGCAAAGTCATTTCCCTGATAGTAGTAAAGCCCTTTCTCCAGCACGGTCTGGCTGTCGAGGCGGCACATGGCTACGGTTCCCGTGCGTTTCATCTGCTTGATAAGCTGTTTCTCGAATTTGGTGGCGTCCGTTGCACGGCGCAATCCCCGCAGGTTTTCGTGGATGAAGGAGTTTACCGCCAGTTCGAAGTTTGTTTCGGCATACTTGAGTACTTTACCAAGCTCCTCGCCGGTGTGCTTGCGCATCAGTTGCAGAGCCTCTTGGTTGTCCGATGTCTGTAGCAGTTGCTTGAAGGTTTCGCTGTCCTGTGCTTTTTTGTTCCGTTTGTTGTACATCACCTGGCTACGTATGAGGATAAAGACAGCCAGACCGACGAGGACAATGATGGAGACATTGCCGCCGTAATGAAGGATGAAGGTGACGATGAAACAGATGGTAAAAGCAGCTCCGGCAGTGATGAACCAGCCGCCGATGACGCTCAGTACGCCGGTGATGCGGTAGACGGCGGAGTCGCGTCCCCAGGCACGGTCGGCGAGCGAAGTACCCATTGCTACCATAAAGGTAACGTAGGTAGTAGACAAGGGGAGTTTCAGCGAAGTACCCAAAGCGATGAGCAGGCTTGCCAACACAAGATTGACAGATGCACGTACAAGGTCGAATGCAGCACCGTCGGCAATGATGGCTTCGTCTTTGCGGAAGCGTTTGTTCAGCCATGCTTTGGTGCTTTCGGGGGTGATGGAAGCTATTCCGTTGGCAAGTGTCATGCTGAAACGAACCAGTGTGCGGGCTATGGGTGTGCTGCCGAAGGCCTCTTCGCTCTCGTCCTGCCGGGCAAGGTCGACGGAAGTCTTGATAACGGCTTGTGCCTTTTTGGAAGTACACAAGGCATAGACCATGACGGCTCCGGCGCCGACGAGGAAATACCACGGTGTCTGTGCGGCTCCCAATAGCGAAGACATCAGAAAACCGTTGGCATTACCGTTACCATTGGCAGTGTAGTCCATAAAAGCGGAGAAGCCTGTCAACGGGATACCGATGAAATTGACGAGGTCGTTGCCCGCAAACGCTAATGCGAGAGCGAAAGTACCCATCAGGACGACAATCCTGAATACATTCACCTTGCACCAGTGCAGCACCTGCATCAGCAGGGTGAAGAATACTAAGAAGGAGGCGATGAGCATCCAGGCGTTTGCCTGTATCCACTGTTTGTTTTCGGGAGTCATGAACGAGCTTTCTTTCAGCCCTTTGAAGAGCATGAAGTAGAGGATGGAGGTGGCAGCTATCCCACCGAAGAGGGCGATGCTGTATTTCATCTTTCTCTTATAATTGAAGGTAAAGACGACGCGGGCTATCCATTGCACTATCATCCCGAAGAAGAAGGCAATGGCTACGGATACGAAGATTGCCATGATGACGGAGAGTGCTTTGTCGGTATTGATTAGGTCGCCTAAGCCGAGGGTGTCGCTGCCCTGCACCTTGATGAGAGAGAGGGCGAATGTACCTCCGAGGAGTTCGAATACCATCGAGACGGTGGTAGAGGTAGGCATTCCCATCGAATTGAACACATCGAGCAGCACCACGTCGGTCAGCATCACGGCAAGCAGGATACACATGATTTCGGCAAAGTAAAAATGCTGGGGTTGGTATATACCGTGCCGGGCGATGTCCATCATACCGTTGGACAGTGCCGCACCGATGAATATTCCCAAGCCTGCAATGAACAGGATGGTTTTGAACGAAGCGGCTTTGGCTCCTACTGCCGAGTTAAGGAAGTTTACCGCATCGTTGCTTACTCCGACTGCCAGGTCAAAGATGGCAAGGGCGAAGAGGAAGATGATGATACATAAATAGATTGTTTCCATAAATTGTTCGTATGTTATTTACGGAAGCAAAGGACGTAATTTCACATTGCAGCAGCATATCATTTATGTTACAATTCTGTTACAGAATTGCGGAGACATCCTTTTTTTATAGTGTACTTCATCGGATGCTTATGTTCACCCTATCGGTTAACGGAGAATTGCCTACGATTTAATTTTCCGTTGCCTACAGACTAACGGTCGGAATGCATAAATTTATTCGTCTGACTATAGTTGAACTTGCGTCTGACTGTAGTGTTTCTTTCGTCTGACTATAGTCAGACGAAACGGTCACTATAGTCAGACGAATAAATTTTAGTAAGAAAACCGACAGACATTCGCATGGCAGCCGACAGGCCATCGCAGGAAAAAGATTAGTTTTATATAAGAGCCTGTTTAAATTTTCCTCAATAATAATCTTATAGTGGCTATTTAAACCATTTCCTCTGCCGAATCGAATGTCGCTTCAAAGAGAGATACAATTGGCCTGATACGGAATAGCGGATGACAACCATTTGTAAAACGCATATTGTGCGCGTATGGCGGGTGTGCCGGAGGAGCGTTTTTTGAACACGTTTCGCAGTTCGTCGTCTACCCGGCAGGCCTTTTGATTGTCGGCAAGCTGGATGTCGAGCATCTTTATCAGGCTGTCGCGCAGGTCGTTGTCGAGAACGGGGGTGACGGCTTCGATACGCCGGTAGAGGTTACGACGCATCCAGTCGGGTGAGCCCATGAATACTTTGGGGTTGCCGTCGTTGCCGAAGTACCAGATGCGGGCGTGCTCCAGAAAACTGTCCACAATGCGGGTGACACGGATGTTGCGGCTGTAGGGCTTGCCGGGGATAAGGCAGCAGATACCGCGGACGATAAGGTCGATTTGTACGCCGTGTTCGGAGGCTTCGTAGAGACGGTCAATCATGACGGGGTCTTGCAGAGCATTCATTTTGAGAATGATGCGTCCTTGTTTGCCTTGATTGGCGAGGGCAATCTCGCGGTCGATGAGGCGGTTCAGCTCCGGAATAAGGTTGAAGCGGGCAACAAGTAGGGTAGAGAATTTCGGTGTCTGCTTGCCTTGTAGCGTGCGGAACAGGTTGTAGAGGTCGTTCACAATCTCTTTGCGGCACGTGAAAAGTCCGCAGTCGGCATATAGGGTGGCGGTTTTTTCGTTGAAGTTGCCGGTGCTGATGTAGGCGTAACCGGGCAGTTTCTCACCGTTCGGGCCGCGACGCCGGATAAGGGCGACTTTGGCGTGTACTTTCAGTCCGGGTAGGCTGTAGATTATCTTGATGCCGGCAGCCTGCATCATTTCGGCGGTGGCGAGGTTGTTTTCCTCGTCGAAGCGTGCTTTCAGTTCTACGAATACGGTTACCTTCTTGCCGTTCTGTGCGGCAGCTATCAGGGTGTTGATGACTGCCGAGTTTTCGGCTACGCGATATTGTGTTACCATGATTTCGCGGGTCTCCGGATTGTGCACGGCTTCGTAGAGGAAATGGATGAAGTGTTCGAACGAGTGATACGGGTAATAGAGCAGCAAGTCCTTCCGGGCAACATAGTTGAAGATGGATTCCTTTTCGTCGAGAACGGTGAGTTTCATCGGCTTCGGCTTTTCGACGGTGTGTGCGGATTTGGTCGGGTTGGGCAGATGGCGCAGGTCTTCCAGGTTAAGGTGCTTGTCGCCGGGGACAAGTTCGTCGCGCTGGATGCAGAAGGCGTCTACGAGAAAATCAAGAAAGTCTTGCGGCATGGCACGGTCATAGACAAAGCGACACACGTCACCTATCTTGCGTTTCTTCACCTTCTTTTTCAGTTGGGCAACGAGGTCGGCGCTGCTGGCGGTGTCGTCAATCAGGATATCGGCATCGCGCGATATTTTGATGCAGTAGCTTGAGTCGATGTCGTAACCGGGAAAGATGAGGGGAAGGTTTGCCTTGATGATGTCTTCGGCAAACATCAGGTAATGGTTCTTTTCGTGTGCGGGAAGTTCGATGAAACGGGGCACTTTGGCGTAGGGTTGCTTCATGACAAAATAATAAGGTATGTGTGTATCTCCGTTTTTCAGATAGGCACGGATGGCGAGATAGAGTCGGTTGTCTCGCAGGAAAGAGACGATTTTGTCTTTCGACACGGGAACGGGTTGCAGGTAGGGGAAGATTTCTTCCTTGAAAAAGTCCTCGATAAACTGCTGATGAAACGGTTCTACGTGGCTGTCCTGATAAAATATGATGTGATTTTTGCGCAAGGCAGGTAGTATCTTCTGCTCGTAGATACGCACACGATCGTCCAGTTGGCGGTTGACTTCCCGATTGATTTCTTCTACCAGTTCGCAGGCGGATTGCACGGTTTCTTCGTCACTTTCCGTAGCTCCCGAAGCAACGGCTTTATGGTCGGCTACGCGGATTTTGTAAAACTCCTCAAGGTTGGACGAGTAGATGGAGATAAAATTAATGCGTTCGTAGAGCGGAAGATGCTCATCCAGTGCTTCTAGTAGTACGCGGTAGTTGAACGACAGCCAACTGATGTCTCTCTTGAAATAATTATATTTGTTTTTCATGTGCTTTAAGATTTTTCCAAATATAGTCTTTTTACCATAGTCCGATGCATTTTATTGAGAATATTTTGCGATAAAAATACTAAAAAGGAAAACGGCATCATTTCTTTAACCGAGAAACGGTCTGTCGTTGGAAAAAATGTCTAACTTTGGTGTCTGAAAATGAGCAACACACGGATATACGATGAAAAAAGAAGATAGCATACTATTGTTGATATATGTGGTCATAGGTCTCGTGACGGCAGGAGTTACTGGCTGGTTTCTGTATCAGGACCGGTTAGGGTTTTGGCAAACGTAGGCGCGTAGCACTTTTCATGTAGCTTTGCAGGAAGAGTTGCAGAAATGGAAGAGTATCGATGTGTATTGCCATTTGTCGGGGAATATTCGATTGTTAGAGGATGTTGTCAATAGCAAAAAAGAACCGATAAAGGTAACATTAAGGAACGAAGCCGGTAAAAAAGACTTTTGGATTCCTTATGAAAAATACATTCACAACATAGAACAGTCTTCGGACGACTTGAGAGGAGTGCACTCTTATCTTCTACATATATCTCCTTTAAATGCCGATTCATTAAACATTGTTTGGAAGAATCGTTTGGCTGAATTAGGATTTTTCGGAAAAACAGCCATACGTATTTCTGTATCAGACTGGCAGGAACATGAAACTTATACTTATTCAACAGATTCCTTTTATTTGTCAAAGTCGGATAGTTTGACCGTTTCTTATATAGGATGTAGATGTGAAGTAGGTGTAACCGGATATCTTTACGATTCCTGGTGGATGATATTTTCCGGTAGAGATATAACCTGGTTGGTCGCTTTGATTGCTTTTTGTATTTTCTTGTTTTTTATGCAGAACTATGTGTATAGGATTTGTTGTTGTCTTTTTGTTAAACAAAAGTCCATAGTGGTAGAAAAGGAAGTTTCGGTGGTTGTCTGTCATAAAAGTTATTCACATATTTATCAGTTGGAAGAAGGTGTATACTTTGATATAAATTGAACAAGCAATATGTTTGCTTTTCCGTTGAAAGGATAGATACGGAAATAGATAAAAAATAAAATCTTTAAAATAAAAATAGAAATAATGAAGAAAGTAATGAGAGTAACTTTTGTTGCAGTAGTAGCAGCAGTAGCAGGATATGGTGTTTATACAAATCAAAAAAAGGATATAATGTCTGATTTAATGTTGGCTAATGTAGAAGCGCTGGCTAACAATGAAGCAAACTCAAATGGTAATACAGGACCAAGTGAATTGTATGATTGTCCTCTTTGGTTTACTGGAGATGGTATTCATTGTAAATGTGAAAATGAGTATAATTGTACGGCTGTATTGTGTTAAGTTGCTAATATCTTTTATGTGTAATTTTCTTCCTACAATTTTTTGTAGGAAGAAAATTGAAATGAATGTATTAAATTAAATATATAATGAATAGAATGGTAGATAAGAATCATCCCTTTTTTAGAATGAGAAAACTATTGATTTACAGCTTTCTTCTAATGTTTTTTTCAGCTTGCGGAAAATCGGATAAAAAGCAAATGTTTAATGCCAAAACAGTAAATCTGACTGTTGAAAAACTTGCAGAACAACGAAATATGATTGATAAGGTAGATTCAATATCGATTATTCCGTTAAATGCAACTTGCGAAGATGCTTTGTTGAAACAAATAAATAAATGTTTGGTGATTGATGATAAGATTTATTTATTGGATTATTTTGGAAATGCTTCTTTGACAGTTTGGGATAACACAGGGACTTTTCTTCGTAAAATAGGACAACAAGGGCAAGGTCCCGGAGAATACCATAAAATAACTGATTTTGATGTGGCTGATAAGCACATTTATCTATTGGATTCGAGTCAAAGGAGGATTTTGAATTATACTTTAAATGGAGATTTTATAGGTGAATATGTTTATAATGGTATATTAGAGGGGGTAAATGATTTGGCCATTACTTCAGACAGAAATTTTCTATTAGGATTGGATGTTGAATTGAGCACGGGCAATCAATTGATATTGACTGATTCGGAGTTCAATATAAAACAGGTTTTATTGTCTTTTGATGAAAAAACGACACGGGGTCATTTGAATATTGGCTGTCTTAAAAGATGTGGTACAAATATCGTTTATAATTATCCTGTTTCGGACGATGTCTATATTTTGAATGCTGCCGGTGAACTAAATCGGAAATACGAAATAACTTTTGAACGAGGTCTTCCCGAAAGTGTGCGGAACAATTATCAGGAAGTGGTTAAACAAAGAAAATCAAGTAAGTTTAGTTATTTTTATGAGACTCCTTTTATCTGTGGGAATCTTTTGTTATCATCTGTTTTTTACGATTCTAAAAAAGCAGTACTTGCAATCGATTTAGAGAAGCAGGCTTTTTCAAAAACTGTATATGATAGGGATTTTATTTTATCTCTTTTACATTTTAATTTTCCTATATATATGGATGAAAAACATATATATTGTTGGCTTAATTCTGCTACTTATAACCTTTTTGATGAAGAATCCCGAAAAAGAATGGGTGGTGAAATACTCAAGCATTTGGAAAATGGAGAAGATGCTTTAGTCGTTTATTATTTAAAGTCTGAAAAATAGATTTTTTGAAAACAAATTCCTTTATGAAACACCTTGTATCCCTTGTCTTATTAGCTTTCTTGTACGGATGCTCCAATCGTTCGGGCATTGATAAACATCTACGCCATTCCGACAATGTTTTGAATGTAAAAGAATTGGTTTACGAAATCGTGATAGACACTCCGCTTGTAGGGATGGCAAGGCCTTATGTGTTAGGTGATTATTTTATATTAGCCGATAGACTTTCGGAAAAAAATCAAATATTGCTCTTTGATAAAAAAGACTTCTCATATATCACAGGGACAGGACATCCAGGAGAGGGGCCTAATCAAATAACACGTTTGGGCGAACTCATACCAGATAGCATACATCAATGTATTTATGTCGCTGACTATGGAAAAATGAAAATATTAGGTTATGATTTGAATCGTATTTTAACTAATTCCGATTGTGTGCCTACATATAGATTTGATTTGAATAAAGCGGCAACACCTGTTATGTTTTCTTATGTCAATGATACCCTTTGTTACGCTTGTTGTATCGTGGCGGAACCAGGCAAGCATTTTCAAGAATCTCTGGTGACTTGGAATATGAAGACCGGAGATATACATACTTTGGTGGATGGGCATCCCGAAGTTGAAAGAAAAAGATTCCGTTATGCTGTTTCTTTAAAAGATGATTTAATTGCAGTCAGTTATGACCATCACGATTTGTTGGCCATTTACAATCTTAAAGGGGAGCTGAAGCATTATATCTATGGTCCTAACTGGGATAATGCGACTAATAATGCTATGATTTATTATTATGGGAGTATTATAATCTGTAATAATCGGATTATTGTGGGGTATTCTGGCGAGAGGAATCCCGATGCGGGTAATATTTCTGTCTCTAAACTTTTGGTATATGATTTGGAGGGTAATTATATAAAAACGTTGGATGTAGGTTACAATATTGGTGTATTTTGTTATGATTCAGAGTATAATCGTATTATAATGGTGTTGGATGATGAGATTCAGTTTGGGTATCTGGAACTGAATGAAATTCTTTAATGGCTGATGTTTTATACATGAAAAAGTTGCCATATCTTTGTGTGCGTTAAACAAAGAATTTTATGACAAGAATCGGATTATTATCGGATACCCATGCTTGGTGGGACGAGAAATACCTGCAATATTTCGAACCGTGCGATGAGATTTGGCACGTGGGAGATATTGGCTCATTGGAAGTTGCGGAGAAGTTGGCGGCTTTTCGTCCCTTGCGTGCCGTCTACGGGAATATCGACGGGCAGGAAATCCGGAAACTGTTTCCACAGGTGAACCGCTTCACGGTGGACGGTGCGGAAGTGCTGATGAAACACATCGGCGGCTATCCGGGAAAGTATGACGCTTCGATTGCCGGTAGCCTGATGACGCGCCCGCCCAAACTTTTCATTAGCGGACATTCGCATATATTAAAGGTGAAATACGACAAGACGCTGAATATGCTGCACATCAATCCGGGTGCGGCAGGGATGTCGGGCTTTCATAAAGTGCGGACGTTGGTGCGGTTTGTTATCGACCGGGGCACGTTCAGCGATTTGGAGGTTATTGAATTGGCTGATAAATAATAATACATTATTTTTGTCATGTCGGAATTCTTTCCGACATTTGCACGCAGTTAACAATCAATTCTGACGAACATGAAAGGAATTATTCTTGCCGGGGGGAGTGCTACTCGCCTTTATCCGCTTTCCAAAGCGATTTCTAAACAGATTATGCCTGTATATGACAAACCGATGATTTATTATCCGTTGTCTACACTGATGCTGGCAGGCATACGTGAAGTACTGGTAATCTCAACCCCTCGCGACTTGCCGATGTTCCGTGACCTGTTGGGGACAGGTGAAGAACTGGGTATGTCGTTTTCCTACAAGATTCAAGAACAGCCCAACGGACTGGCACAGGCTTTCGTTCTCGGAGCCGACTTCCTGAACGGTGAACCGGGATGTCTCATTCTCGGTGACAATATGTTCTACGGACAAGGCTTCTCCGCCATACTCCGCCGTGCGGCAAGTCTGGAGAAAGGAGCCTGTATCTTCGGCTATTATGTGAAAGACCCCCGCGCCTACGGTGTGGTCGAATTCGACGGACAAGGGAATGTGCTTTCTTTGGAAGAGAAGCCCGAAATGCCGAAAAGCAACTATGCAGTGCCCGGACTTTATTTCTATGATGCCAGCGTGACCGAGAAAGCGGCGGCTCTTCGCCCTTCGGCACGCGGCGAGTATGAGATAACGGATTTGAACCGCCTCTACCTCGAAGAAGGCACGCTGAAAGTAGAGCTCTTCGGACGCGGCTTTGCTTGGCTGGATACGGGAAATTGCGACAGCCTGCTGGAAGCATCCAACTTCGTGGCTACCATACAGAACCGCCAGGGATTCTACATCAGTTGTATTGAAGAAATCGCTTGGCGCCAGGGATGGATATCGGCCGAACAACTGCTTCTGTTGGGACAACGCCTTGAAAAGACCGAATACGGCAAATACCTTATCGAACTGGCAAAACAATCCTGAAATCAACATAAAGACATAAGAATATGAAAACTTATTTAGTGACCGGTGCCGCAGGCTTTATCGGTGCGAATTATATTAAGTACATCTTGGCCAAGCACAACGATGTCAAAGTCGTGATATTGGATGCGCTGACGTATGCCGGCAACTTGGGAACCATCGCCAAAGACATCGACAACGAACGCTGCATTTTTGTCAAGGGAGACATTTGCAGCCGCGAAGTTGTAGATGTTCTTTTTGCCGAATACCGCTTTGACTATGTTGTGAACTTTGCTGCCGAAAGCCACGTAGACCGCAGCATCGAGAATCCGCAACTCTTCCTGATTACGAACATCCTCGGAACACAAAACCTGCTTGACTGTGCACGCCGTGCATGGGTGATGGGCAAGGACGAGCAGGGATATCCGACTTGGAGAAAAGGAGTACGCTACCATCAGGTGTCTACCGACGAGGTGTATGGTTCTCTCGGAGCCGAAGGATACTTCACCGAGACAACCCCGCTTTGCCCACACAGCCCCTACAGTGCTTCCAAAACAAGTGCGGATATGGTCGTAATGGCTTATCATGATACATACAAGATGCCGGTTACGATTACCCGTTGTTCCAATAACTACGGTCCTTACCACTTTCCTGAGAAACTGATTCCGTTGATTATAAAGAATATCCTTGAAGGTAAAAACCTCCCCGTCTACGGTGACGGAAGCAACGTGCGTGACTGGCTCTATGTGGAAGACCACTGCAAGGCTATCGACCTCGTAGTGCGCGAAGGCAAGGAAGGCGAAGTCTACAACGTAGGCGGACACAACGAAAAGACCAATCTTGAAATCGTGAAGCTGACCATCGCCACCATTCACCGGCTGATGGCAGAACGTCCCGAATATCGTAAGATACTCAAGAAGAAAGTGAAGAATGCTGACGGCGAAATATCTATCGACTGGATTAACGAGGAACTGATTACTTTCGTTAAAGACCGTCTGGGACACGACCAGCGCTACGCTATCGACCCGACGAAGATTACCACCGATTTAGGCTGGTATCCGGAAACGAAGTTTGAAGTCGGAATCGTCAAGACCATCGAATGGTATTTGGAAAACCAGGCTTGGGTAGAAGAGGTTACCAGTGGCGATTATCAAAGCTATTACGAAAAGATGTACGGAAAAAATTGAGAATTCTCAATTTAACAACATTCCTATTGATAAGAGAATACCCATAAGCAGCATATTACGCGAAGTCTCGCCTAATATGCTGTTTAATTTTTTGCCACTGTGTATCTTCACCATCCGTCGCCAGGTGAAGATGTGAGGAAGCAGGTAAAGTTGCGGAAGGAGAGCGGCGTAGATATGTCCTTCGAGAAGGAAATACAGGCAGAGAAGCGAAGCGGCCGTTCCCAATATCAGATAGAAATAACGTCCGAATTTCTCGCCGAAGCGCACGATAACAGTTCGTTTGCCACTGCGTGCGTCCGCTTCGCGGTCGCGGTAGTTGTTCACCACCAACAGCGTGTCGATAAGCAGTCCGCAGACGAGCGAGGCGACAGTGACGTCTGGCGTCCAAGTCAATGCCTGCACGTAGTAAGTTCCGCCTACGGGCACGAATCCGAAAAAGACGATAACCAGCACATCGCCCCAGCCGTTGTAGGAGAGGGGATAGGGGCCTGTGGTGTAAAGAAAGGCAAACAATACGCAAAGCATCCCCACAATAATCAGTTCCCATCCGGCAAAGAAGAGCAGCGTGCAACCGATGAGGCAGGCAAGTACAACGGTCGCGACGATTCCTTTTCGCATTGCTTGCGGAGAAATCCAGCTTTGTGCACAGGCACGTTCCGGTCCCAAGCGGTCTTCCCGGTCGGTACCTTTGAGGAAATCGAAGAGGTCGTTGATGAAATTGGCGGCAATCTGCATCAAACCCGCAAACAGGCAGCAGACAAGAGCGGGCCACCAATGAAAATGTCCGTCCATCGCGGCAAGCGCCGTACCTATCATAACGGGGGTAATAGCTCCTGTGAGCGTCTTGGGACGTGCTGCTAATATCCATGCTTGCAATGAGTTGCGCTTTACTACTTCCATCTTTCTTATATTTTATAAAGGTTTTTTGCGGGCAAAGATATTGAAAACAATGCATTTGTCATATATTCGGGCTAGTGTTTTTATTAACGATAAAGTTTTGTTAAAGCACTTCCAAAGTTCTTTTTAAAGGTATTTGAACTTCTTTTTCATTACTCACAAACTATAATTGCAACCTTCATTTTTATAAACGAAGCTTTCATTTATAAAAATGAAGGTTGCGTTTTTATAAATGAAGCCTTCGTTTATAGATTATAGGCGGTCGAGTACAACTTTGCAAGCAGTAGCGAAGAAGTTTGTGAGCGGTTGCGAGGAAGTTTACAAGGAATAGACTGTGCGATAAGTCCTATAAGTCGGTCGAAAGTACTATCTTTGTGCCCTTGCAATTTATAAACTGTCTCAGAAAAAATAAATAGAAGATGAAGAAAACAATATACCCTTTTTTCCTGCTGGCAATGTTTTTGCTGGTTTCCTGTAAGTCGAAAAAGAGTGTGGTAGTCACTTTGCCGCGTCCTGTTCTGAACATCGACTCCGTTTCGCTGAATAGTACGGAGAGTACCGATGACGTAGCCGGAATGTTCGCCCCCGACCATTCGCAACTCAAGGACTTGGACGTCTCGAAAGTCAAAAAGGATAATTCACGGCCTCCCAAGACGGTAGTCGGCAACAAACAGACTGACCGGGTGCTCCGTGGCACAAAGATTACCTTTTCGGCAGTCAAACTCTCTTCTGCTTATGCAGGCATAGACCGTGTAGTGAACTACGACTTTACCCACCGCGACGTTCCCCAGGCATTTGAAGGCTTTCGCATCGCTTTCATTTCCGACCTGCACTACAAGAGCCTGTTTAAAGAACAGGGCTTGAACAGCCTTGTCGCTCTTTTGAACGCTCAGAAAGCAGATGTCCTTTTGATGGGCGGCGATTACCAGGAAGGCTGCGAATATGTGGAACCTCTCTTTGCCGCACTATCGCGCGTAAAGACACCGATGGGAACTTACGGAGTAATGGGGAATAACGACTACGAACGCTGCCATGACGATATTGTACGTACGATGGAGTATTACGGAATGCGTGTGCTCGAACATAAAGTAGATACGATTCGCAAAGGCGGTCAGCAGATTCTTGTTGCCGGAGTGCGCAATCCTTTCGACCTTGCCAGCAACGGCGTATCACCCTCGCTGGCACTTTCTCCCGAAGATTTCGTCATTCTGCTTGTGCACACGCCGGATTATATAGAAGACGTTTCGGTAGCCAACACCGACCTTGCCTTAGCGGGGCATACGCATGGCGGACAAGTACGTATTTTCGGAGTCGCTCCGATACTGCCTTCGCATTACGGCAACCGTTTCGTGACCGGACTGGCTTACAATTCGGCAAAGACACCGCTCATTGTCACCAATGGGATTGGCACTTCGCAACTGCCCGTGCGCATCGGTGCGCCGTCGGAAATTGTGATAATCACCCTCCATCGGCTGACGGAGTAAACAAATCTTAAGA
>NZ_CAJULN010000010.1 GCF_910586915.1 uncultured Bacteroides sp. | reverse complement strand
GTAAGTTACATGCGAATATAAGAGCGGGAGATTTTTCTTTTTAGAGGAAAGGTAATATTTTCCATACTTACTGCAGAATAGATACTCTATAATTCTTCTATCTCGGATAATAATGTATAAAACCCTATAAAATAGCGTTCTATGCAACAAATATTATAGCCTTTGAAACATTTTTTTTAGCTGTTTGATATAAATCAACCGAAATTTGCACCATCGATAAAAAGAAAATTCGTACTTTAAAATTAATAACATTAAACTAATGCTCAGTATTATGAAGAACAAAAAACTTCTTTGCAGCGTTTGTTTCCTGTTTATGTTCTTGTCAGTCCTTAGCGGACAGAACATAGTGGTAAAAGGAAACGTAACTTCCAAAACAGATGGGTTGCCGATTATCGGTGCTTCCGTCATTGAATCAACCGCTTCGGCCAACGGTACTATTACCGACTTTGATGGTAACTTTACGTTGACAGTAAAGCAAGGTTCATTACTTACCATTTCTTATGTAGGTTTTAAATCAGTCAAAGTGGAGGCGAAAGCTTTATTAAACGTTATTTTGGAGGAAGACTCCGAAATGTTGGAGGAAGTGGTAGTGACAGGCTATTCTACCCAAAAGAAGGCAGACTTGACAGGATCGGTTGCCGTTGTCTCGACCAAATCTTTAAAAACTTCGACTGATGCCGATCCGATGAAAAGTCTGCAAGGTAAAGTACCGGGTATGACAATTACTACAAACGGTTCGCCCAGTAGTACAGGAACCATTCGCATTCGCGGTATCGGTTCTTTCAATTCATCACAAGATCCCTTGTATGTGGTTGACGGAGTGCCTACTACTCGTGCTTTAAACTCTCTTAATACCAATGATATCGAAAGTATGCAAGTGCTGAAGGATGCGGCATCCGCTTCTATTTACGGTTCGCGTGCATCGAACGGTGTTATTATCATTACAACGAAGAAAGGAAAGAAAGCCGATAAAATGCAGGTCGACTTCTCGGCAAATCTGGCTGCGCAGTTTTACACTTCCCAATCGTTGATGAAGCTTTCGAACACTTCGGAATACGCAACAGCTATGGCTCAGGCTGCTTTGAATGACGGATTAGACCCGGTTGCTTATGCCGGAAATTATGGATTGAACCTGAAAGCCGCAAGCGGCACGCCCATTACGGTTTGGAATCCGGCAACGGGAAGTTATGTAAATTATACGGTAAACGGCTTATACGATGGTTACATCAATCAAAAGAAAACAATGAAATATTCGGATACCGATTGGCTGAACGAAATATCGCGTACCGGGTTCTTGCAAAATTATGATTTGTCTCTTTCACACGCTAATGACAAACATTCCACCATGTTTTCTTTGGGGTATAAGAAGAATAATGGTATCTTGAAATACACTGATTTTGAGAATATATCCGCTCGTATGAATTCCTCCTATAATGTGAACAAATATATCACCATAGGTGAGAACTTCACTGTGACATATACCAGCCAGGTAGATTGCGCTCCGATGGAGAATGCGTTGAAGATGGCTCCTACTGTTCCGGTTTATGAGGAAGATGGTGTGACGTTTGCCGGTCCTGTAGGTGGAATGAGCGACCGTCAGAACCCGTTGCGCGAATCATATAATAATCGTGACAACCATCTGGACTACTGGCGCCTGTTTGGTAACGGCTATGTAGAGTTGAAACCGCTCAAAGGACTGGTGCTTCGTTCAAACTTCGGTATCGACCATTATTCTTCATTCATCAATGCGATGACAAACACTTTTCATTCTGATATTGTGAATAATGACATAGCGAAAACAACGCTTTCTCACAATAATGAAACAAACTGGACATGGTCGAATACTGCCAACTATAATTTCCGATTGGCCGATAAACATGATATTACCGTATTGGCAGGTACCGAAATGACCAAGCAATCCGTGATTGATTTTTCTGCTTATTCCGAAGAGTACGCTTTGGAAGATAAAGACTATATGTGGCCCAATGCGGCAACTGGTACAATGAGAAACGCTGGCGCAAAGGTAGGGTTCCGGTTGGCTTCTTTCTTTGGAAAGATAGACTATAATTTCGACGATTTCGTTTTGGCGTCTTTCACCATTCGCAGAGACGGTTCTTCCAGATTCGGTAAAGATAATCGTTGGGGTACTTTCCCGGCAGCGACTCTCGGATTGCGTTTGTCTAAACTGTTGCGGAAAGATTGGATGGACGACTGGAAACTTCGCTTTTCATGGGGACAGACCGGTAATCAGGCAATAGACAATAATGCCCAGTTTGGACTTTATGTAGCCGATTATGGATTAGACCGTGTTACTTCTACCGCTTACGACTTACTGTTGCAATATTCGGGAACGTTCCCTTCCGGTTATCGTGCCACTCAACTTGCGAATCCTAATTTGAAATGGGAATCGGCCGAACAGTTCAATATCGGTACAGACTTCACACTTCTCAAAGGCTGTTTATACGGTTCAATAGATGGATATGTGAAAGATGTGGACAATATGTTGATTAATCCCTCTTACTTGGGCGCACTGGGAGAAGGTGGGGCATCTTGGGCCAATGGTCCTTCATTGCGCAACTGGGGAATGGAGGTTGCTTTGGGTTATCGCAAGACTCTGGCTTGCGGGCTTGGAATTGATGTAAACGGAAACTTAGATTTTTTCCGCAATAAAGTAACTTACCTTCCTGCAACCTCCACAGGGTCTTATGCACACACAACAACGGAGAATCTGGTTCAGTCCGGTCAACCATACGGCTCTATTGTAGGCTATGTGGTAGAGGGTATATTCCAACATCAGGCCGAAGTGGATGCTTCCGGTCAACCGAACGCACGTGTAGGTGGACTGAAATATGCAGATTTGGATGGTAAGAATGGTATTACAGCCGATGACCAAACTTGGATTTACAATCCTGTTCCGGCATTTTCTTATGGTCTGAATATCGCATTGAATTATAAAGGATTTGATTTCAGCATGTTTTGGCAAGGGGTATATGATAAGGACGTGTATAACAACCAAAAGTTTCAGACTGACTTCTGGAGTATTACAGATGCGGGCTCAAACAAAGGAAACCGTTTGTTGGGTGCGTGGACTACCGCAAACACCGGTTCCACTATTCCCGCACTGACCACTAACAATACTGCCGATGAAGGTCGCGCTTCAACCTATTTTGTAGAAAACGGTTCCTATTTGAAGTTGCGCAATTTGCAACTGGGATATAATTTGCCTGCCTCATTCTTGTCTAAATTCAAAATGAGCAATGCACGTATATATCTGTCGGGACAGAACTTGCTAACAGTCAAAAGTAAAGGTCTGACTTGTGCCGACCCTGAAAATCCGGATTGGGCTTATCCGCTGGCCACCTCTGTGTCATTCGGTCTGCAACTTAGTTTCTAACATACTAAAAGAAGAAAAACAATGAAAAAGAAAATATATACATTTGCACTTGCCTGTTTGATGGGTGTATCCTTTACAAACTGTAATGACTTTCTCGACTATAATCCCACAGCAGTGATTGATGAAGATAAAGCGTTCTCCGAACCGGAGAAGATGGTGAATGCCGCTTATGCTATGTTGGGCGACTGCTGGTTTTCCTATCCGTTCAATCTGTTTCCTTATGGTGATATAACATCTGACGACTGTTTGAAAGGTGGTTCCGGGACGACCGACACCGGCTATCATCCTTTTGAGATTTGGTCTACGTTGACGGCTACTACTCCGGGTGAGATGGACGAGCTTTGGTATCGTCTCTATTGTGCCGTTTCCCGTTGCAATCGTGCGTTAGTGTCTTTGGACAGAAACGGAGTGAACAAACTTGGTGAGGATTTATGTAAGCAGCGCATTGCGGAAGTTAAATTCTTACGCGCGCACTTCTATTATAAATTGTTGACCGTGTTTCGCCAAGTTCCTTGGATTGATGAAGTGGCGTATTCAAACAATACCATTGAGCAGATAAGAAATGACCAGTTTACGTATCAGGAACTCTTTGGTAAAATAATAGCTGATTTTGAAACTGCCTATAATGTGCTGCCGGACGAACAGGCTAATGGCGGACGGGTAAATAAGATTGCCGCTGCGGCTTACCTGGCAAAGTGTTATTTGAACTTGGCATGGGGAGACGGTTATGAAGCGACTACCGGCGTATCTCATATAAATAAAGAATATATGAGCAAGGTGGTAACATATACGAAAGACGTTGAAGATTCCAAGTATGATTATCTGGAAGATTTCGGCGACATCTTTTTGCCGGATTACAAGAACAGCAAGGAATCGGTCTTTGCCGTACAATGTTCCGACTATAAGGATGATAACACAAGTTTCGGACGTGCCAACTGGTCGAATATGTTGAATGGGTGTTGGGGAATATGGACTTGCGGATGGGACTTTCATAAGCCTTCGCAGAATCTGGTGAATGCATTCAAGACAGAGAATGGTCTGCCGATGTTTGATGACTATAATCATCAAATCAGCTATCCGGTCAACGGAGAAGTGAACGAACAGAAATGGGACCCCAGACTCTTTCATACAGTCGGCATGCCTACCTATCCATATAAATATGAAGCAGAACATGTGATGACAAAAGACAACTCCCGTACGCCGAATACGTATGGCTATTATACTTCCTTGAAAGAAGTGCCCCAACGTTCGAAAGGAGAGACTTACAACGGATCATGGCAGGCGTTCGCAATGAACGATTATGTATTCCGTTATACGGATGTGATGCTGATGCGTGCTGAGGCATTGATTGAATTGGACGAACTGGACAAAGCCCGTGTCATTATCAATGATATTCGTCAGCGTGCAGCCAATTCGATTGAAAAACACATTTCTTATGCAAAAGAACAGTGTGAGATTGAGCTTTATCCGGAGTCTTACTTCCAAGACAAGGAAACTGCGCGTAAGTGTCTGCGTTGGGAGCGTCGCTTGGAAATGGCGATGGAAAACGGACGTTATTTTGATTTGCGTCGTTGGGGGATTGCTTCTAAAACGCTGAATGCTTACTTTGCAAGCGAACAAAACAGTGTATATGACGGACAGACCTATGCCCAATATTATAAGGATGCTCATTATGAAGCGGGAAAAAATGAGTTCTTCCCGATACCTTATAACCAACTGTACTATATTCCAGGATTATATACCCAGAATAAGAATTATGAATAGGCTCGAATCATGCGGAAGTAACATTTTTTACAGCGTTTGAAACAAATTTGATAGGCGTTTCATCCCGAAGCGCCTACCTTTGCCTACATCAATCATACTTTAATCATATTTTAATACCATTGAAACATGAATGTATTTCTTTTATCTAAGCAATTTCAGGCTGTTCTGATTTATTTTTTACTTATAACTTTTTCTTTTTCGCTCCGCGCAGCAGATTCTCCTTTATTGATAAAGAATCTTGGAGAAGGACATTACATGGTACGTATTAATACCAATCAGAAGTATCTTCTTCTACCGGTAGAAGAAACTGCCCCCGATGTACGTATCAGTATGATTATAAATAATGAAGAGGTGAAATGGCTGGATGTACGGCTGGCGATGCATAAAGTGGATTACTTTGTTCCTGTAGACATTTCCAGTTATTCAGGCCGGACGATTTCCTGCAAATTTAAACTACAAACGAATGATCCTCTTCATACAAACTTTTCTCCTGAAAATACGGTTTGCTGCAAGGAAATGAGATTATCCGATACGTTTGATACAGCTAATCGGGAAAAGTACCGTCCCACTTATCATTTTTCGCCCCTTTATGGTTGGATGAACGACCCGAACGGAATGGTATATAAAGACGGTGAATATCATCTGTTTTATCAATACAACCCTTATGGTTCTCAATGGGGAAATCTAAGCTGGGGACATGCCATCACCAAAGACCTCGTAAACTGGAAACATCTTCCTGTTGCTATAGCTCCTGATGCATTAGGAACAATTTTCAGTGGCTCGGCTGTGGTGGATTACGATAATACAGCAGGATTTGGTGCAGGTGCTATTGTTGCTATCTACACTCAAAGCAGTGACCGGCAAGTGCAAAGTATAGCTTACAGCACCGACAACGGACGTTCTTTTACTAAATACGAAAACAATCCCGTTCTGGTGTCTGAGGTCTGTGACTTCCGCGACCCGAAAGTGTTTTGGCATGCAGAAACCCATCGGTGGATTATGGTATTGGCAGTAGGGCAGGAAATGCAGATTTTCTCTTCTCCTAATCTGAAAGATTGGACCTTTGAAAGTCGTTTCGGTGAAGGACAAGGTGCACATGGCGGCGTGTGGGAATGTCCCGATTTGTTTGAACTTCCAGTAGAAGGTACCAATGATAAGAAATGGGTGTTGCTTTGTAATTTGAATCCAGGAGGTCCTTTCGGAGGAAGTGCTACTCAATATTTTGTAGGCTCCTTCAACGGAAAAGAGTTTGTAAACGAATCACCCTCCAAAACCAAATGGATGGACTGGGGAAAAGACCATTACGCTACTGTTACTTGGAGTGATGCCCCCGACAACCGCCGTATCGCCATCGCATGGATGAGCAACTGGCAATATGCAAATGATGTTCCTACCTCCCAATACCGTAGTCCGAACTCCGTTCCCCGCGATTTGAGCCTGTTTGCCGCAGACGGTGAGATTTATCTCAAATCCGCCCCTTCTCCCGAACTGCTGAAACTGCGCGACATTTCGAAGAAACGTTCGTTCAAAGTAAGTGGAACACGCACGGTCAAAGAAATGATTCCGGGTAACGAAGGTGCTTACGAAATAGAACTGACCATCAAGAACCAACATGCAGACATTATCGGCTTCCGTCTCTACAATGATAAGGGCGAGGAAGTGGACATGCAATATGACATGAAAGAGAACAAATTCTCTATGGACCGCCGTAAAAGCGGAGATGTCAGCTTCAACGAAAATTTCCCGACGCTGACGTGGACGGCTATCGAAAGCGGAAGGAATGAACTGAAACTTCGCCTGTTTGTAGATAAATCAAGTGTAGAAGCATTCGGTGACGGTGGACGTTTCGCAATGACCAATCAGGTATTCCCATCGGAGCCTTACTGCCATATCGGCTTTTACAGCAAGGGCGGATCCTATAAGGTAGATTCGTTTGTGGTTTACCGGTTGAAGCCATAGGACTCTTCTATGTAACCTGTAGGCTCTTTTCCCGGTTCCTTACGGCAGAGTATATCTACCCTTACGGGTTCCTACACTTAAGGTAACGGTATACTTCTGCCAAGCTTACGGTATGGTCAGCTTGCCACGGCCGTGGTAGATTCTTCTCACGGACATGAAGAGAAGCTACCACAGCCATGAAGAGAATTTGTCACGGCCGTGACAAACCAACAATATCGTAGCTTTCATCCTATTATAGCGGTGTGAAGCAAGAATCGGATAAGGGGCAAACAGGTTTACTCCCGTAAGGGCAGACAAATTAAGCCCTAAAGATACAGAAATTATACAATAACAGATTCACTTTGTAGCATACGGATAAACAGGTATGCGAAATTTAAGTAACAGATATAACAATGGAAAACAGTAAAAACTCTTCTCTCTCCAAACTTATCCCGGTGATGCTATGCTTTTTCGCCATGGGGTTCGTTGACTTGGTAGGCATTGCTTCCAATTATGTAAAGGCAGATCTTGGTCTGTCGGACTCACAAGCAAACATTTTTCCCTCACTTGTCTTCTTCTGGTTCCTGATTTTCTCCGTACCGACAGGGATGCTGATGAGCCGTATCGGTCAGAAGAAGACTGTATTGCTCAGTCTGATTGTCACTTTTGCTTCTTTGTTATTGCCGGTTTTCGGTGACAGTTATATGCTGATGCTGATTTCTTTCTCCCTCTTGGGTATCGGAAACGCATTGATGCAGACCTCTCTGAATCCCTTGCTCTCCAACATCGTGAGGGGTGACCGCCTGGCAAGTAGCCTGACTTTCGGTCAGTTTGTAAAAGCCATCGCTTCTTTCCTTGCTCCTTATATTGCCATGTGGGGAGCTACACAAGCCATCCCGACTTTCGATTTGGGCTGGCGCATCCTGTTCCCGATTTACATGATTGTAGCCGTTATTGCTGTTCTGTTGCTCAATGTCACACAGATTAAAGAAGAAAAAGAAGAAGGCAGACCGTCTACTTTCGGACAATGTCTCGCTTTGCTCGGCAAACCGTTCATCCTGCTTTGCTTCATCGGTATCATGTGTCATGTCGGTATCGACGTAGGTACGAACACTACCGCTCCGAAGATTCTGATGGAACGCATCGGAATGGGACTGGATGATGCCGCTTTCGCGACAAGTCTCTATTTTATCTTCCGTACGGCGGGTTGCTTCCTGGGTTCTTTCATTCTGCGCAAGATGTCTCCGAAATCTTTCTTTGCTATCAGTGTAGTAATGATGTTGGTTGCCATGATTGGTTTGTTCATCTTCCACGAGAAAGCGGTTATCTATGCTTGCATCGCCCTGATTGGTTTCGGTAACTCTAACGTATTCTCCGTCATCTTCTCGCAAGCGTTGCTTTATCTGCCGGGTAAGAAAAACGAAGTCTCCGGTCTGATGATTATGGGGCTTTTCGGTGGAACGGTATTTCCGTTGGCGATGGGAGTGGCTTCGGACACTTCACTGGGACAGAACGGCGCTATTGCAGTAATGACAATCGGTGTGCTTTATCTGCTGTTCTATACGCTCCGTATCAGAAAATAATTTTATATTTGGGAATCAATTAAACTCTGTTTATCATGAATAATACGATAGTAGGAATGGGTGAAGCACTATGGGATGTGCTGCCCGAAGGAAAGAAAATAGGCGGTGCTCCGGCAAACTTCGCTTATCATGTTTCGCAATTTGGCTTTGACAGCCGTGTAGTCAGTGCGGTAGGCAATGACGAACTGGGGGATGAGATTATATCGGTCTTTAAAGACAAGAAACTGAATACTCAGATTGAACGGGTAGATTATCCTACCGGTACGGTGCAAGTGACACTGGACGCCGAAGGTGTACCTTGTTATGAAATCAAGGAGGGGGTTGCCTGGGATAACATTCCTTTCACGGACGAACTGAAACGTCTGGCGTTGAACACACGTGCCGTTTGCTTCGGTTCGTTGGCGCAGCGCAATGAAGCAAGTCGCGCCACTATCAACCGCTTCTTGGACACCATGCCCGATATAGACGGACAATTAAAGATATTCGACATCAATCTCCGTCAGGACTTCTACACCAAAGAAGTGTTGCGCGATTCCTTCCAACGCTGCAATGTCTTGAAGATAAACGACGAAGAGTTGGTGACCATCAGCCGTATGTTCGGTTATCCGGGCATCGACTTGCAGGACAAGTGCTGGATTCTGTTGGCCAAGTACAATCTGAAAATGTTGATTCTGACTTGCGGCATCAATGGCAGCTATGTATTTACTCCGGGCGTTGTCTCTTTCCAGGAAACGCCGAGAGTTCCCGTAGCCGATACGGTAGGAGCGGGCGATTCTTTCACGGCAGCTTTCTGTGCTTCCATATTGAATGGCAAGCCGGTTCCCGAAGCTCATAAGCTGGCGGTGGAAGTTTCTGCTTATGTCTGCACGCAGAGCGGGGCGATGCCGGAACTTCCGCAGGTGTTGAAAGACAGATTGTTATAATCCTATTTAATATATATCGGTAATAGATGGAATGATTATCTGTTATCGACGTATAACCTCTCAAAGTTAAAATGACATACTTTGAGAGGTTTCTTTTTTCTGACTTTATTACGGTTCTCGTGAGAACCCGTTCCGATTCATATCTTGTAGAGATTGGAACAAGACCCATATATTTTTTGGGGGGAGTAAAGCATTAATAGATGAGTCTTGGTTTATTAATAGAAAAAACTTCTTTTCTATTGGTTCAACATTAGATTTATATTTAGGAGACGTATAGACATAAAAAAAGGAGCAACGCCTTGCTCCAACCTTTGTTAACCTTAAATCTAATACTATGAAAAACACAGTGCAAAGATACGGACTTCTGTGAAATCAGCAAACAATCCAAATAAAAAGAGATGTTTTATAACATTGATTAAGTGTTTTGTTTACCTCTTATACTTTCGTTAATAATTTCCCGGTGAATATTTATAGTTATCTTATCTTCTTTAGAGAGAGTAATTTGTAGAAAAATCGGGGGATAGTTAGCGAACTTGCAGATTTATTTTTATTTTTGTTCTGAATCAATCTGCTAAGTACTATGAAAACGATGAAAGTATTTAAAACGATTAAACCGATGAAATACACGAAGTGGATAGTGATATTGTTTTGTCTTCTCGGGATGTTTGCCTGTCGGCAGGATGTCCTCCGTTTCCGTATTGGGGTGGCTCAGTGTAGTGATGATTCCTGGCGGCATAAGATGAATGATGAGATTCTCCGTGAAGCCATGTTTTATGACGGAGTGTCGGTGGAGATACGGTCGGCGGGCGATGATAACCGTCAGCAGGCGGAAGATGTCCGTTATTTCATAGATAAAGGTGTCGATTTGCTGATTATCTCTGCCAATGAAGCGGCCCCGATGACTCCGATTGTGGAAGAGGCTTACCAAAAGGGAATCCCTGTTATCTTGGTCGACCGGAAGATTCTTTCTGATAAATATACTGCATATATCAGTGCTGATAATTATGAAATAGGCCGCGCAGTAGGAAATTACATGGCATCCACTCTGAAAGGAAAAGGAAATGTGGTGGAGCTTACCGGACTGAGTGGATCGACTCCTGCAATGGAACGTCATCAGGGATTTATGGCGGCTATCAGTAACTTTCCTGATATAAAGCTGATTGATAAAGCGGATGCAGCCTGGGAGCGCGAACCGGCGGAAGTGGCAATGGATAGCATACTCCGTCGCCATCCGAAGATTGATGCCGTATATGCGCATAATGACCGCATAGCTCCCGGAGCTTATCAGGCTGCCAGGAAGGCGGGGCGGGAGAAAGAAATGATATTTGTCGGTATCGATGCCTTGCCGGGCAAAGGAAACGGACTGGAGCTTGTGCTTGACAGTGTATTGAACGCTACCTTTATTTATCCGACTAACGGTGATAAAGTACTGCAACTGGCAATGAATATTCTCGAAGCAAAACCTTACCCGCGTGAAACCATAATGAATACAGCGGTAGTAGACCGGACTAACGCACATGTCATGCAACTTCAGACTGCTCACATCTCGGAACTGGACGAAAAGATAGAAACACTGAACGGACGTATCGATGGATATTTGTCACGTGTGGCTACACAACAAGTGGTGATGTATGGCGGTTTGGTTATTCTCTTGCTGGTGGCAGGATTATTGGTAGTTGTCTACAACTCGCTGCGTTCTAAAAATCGTTTGAATAGAGAGCTCTCCGAACAGAAAAGGCAGTTGGAAGAGCAACGGGATAAGTTGGAAGAGCAGCGCGACCAATTGGAACAACAGCGCGACAAACTGGCAGAACAGCGTGACCAGTTAATACAGCTTTCTCATCAGCTGGAAGAGGCCACCCACGCCAAACTTGTTTTCTTTACGAACATCTCTCATGATTTCCGAACTCCCTTAACTTTGGTGGCCGACCCTGTGGAGCATCTGTTGGCTGATAAGACGTTGAGTGACGACCAACACCGGATGCTACTGTTGGTGCAACGAAACGTGAATATCCTCTTGCGTTTGGTCAATCAGATATTGGATTTCCGTAAATACGAAAACGGGAAGATGGAATATACCCCCGTTCCGGTTGATATTCTTTCCTCTTTCAAAGGTTGGAACGAATCTTTCCTGGCGGCAGCCCGCAAAAAGCATATTCATTTTTCTTTTGACAATATGCCGGATACGGACTACCATACCTTGGCAGATGTAGAGAAGTTGGAACGCATTTATTTTAATCTTCTCTCCAATGCCTTCAAGTTTACTCCAGAGAATGGTAAGGTTTCCGTCCGTTTGTCTACCTTGACAAAAGAGGATAACCGGTGGATTCGTTTTACAGTATCCAACACCGGTTCGATTATTTCAGCCGAGCATATTCGTAATATTTTTGACCGTTTTTATAAAATAGACATGCATCATGCCGGTTCGGGAATAGGACTGGCTTTGGTAAAGGCTTTCGTCGAGCTGCATGGCGGAGCTATATCAGTAGAAAGTGATGAAAAGCAGGGTACTGTCTTCACCGTCGATTTACCGTTACGGACTTGTGTTGATGAGACCTCTTCATTAGAAGACTCTCCGGCATCTTCTGTTTCCGAAGTTTCTCCTTTGAATGACGCTTTACCTGTTGAAGAAGAGGAACTGGAAAAGAACTATGATTCTTCCAAACCTTCCGTGCTTATCATTGATGATAATGCGGATATTCGTTCATATGTTCATGGGCTGCTTCATACGGACTATACCGTGATTGAAGCCGTAGACGGTTCGGAGGGTATTCGCAAAGCTATGAAATATGTCCCGAACTTGATAATCTCCGATGTTATGATGCCGGGCATTGATGGTATTGAATGTTGCCGCCGTTTGAAAAGCGAACTGCAAACATGCCATATTCCCGTTATCCTCTTGACTGCCTGTTCTTTGGATGAACAGAAGATTCAAGGTTATGATGGTGGTGCGGACTCTTACATTTCCAAGCCTTTCAGTTCGCAATTGTTGCTGGCGCGTGTCCGCAACCTCATAGATTCGCATCGTCGCCTGAAACAATTCTTTGGTGGCGGACAGGCATTGGCCAAAGAAGATGTCTGCGATATGGACAAGGATTTTGTAGAAAAGTTCAAAGCCTTGATTGACGCAAAGATGGGAGATTCCGGTTTGAATGTAGAAGATTTGGGCAAAGAAATGGGCTTGAGCCGTGTACAGCTTTATAGGAAGATAAAATCCTTGACTAATTATTCTCCCAATGAATTACTCCGTATTGCCCGTTTAAAAAAAGCCGCGTCTCTGCTTGCTTCATCGGATATGACTGTGGCTGAAATTGGTTATGAGGTCGGTTTCAGTTCCCCTTCTTATTTTGCCAAATGCTATAAGGAACAGTTTGGCGAGAGTCCGACGGATTTATTGAAGAGAAAAAGATAAAACTTCAGCCCGCCATTGAACGGGTATTCCGGCAATGGCAGGCTGAAATTTGATTGTGCATGATATGCATTCCGTTTTATGAAAAAGTGGATTGGTTAGAAATGCAGGCTGATGTACGCTCGTAGCGAATGAGTGGTATATTTCATTTTGATATCGTCACCTTCGGACATTAGGCTGCTGTATTTGGCACTGCCTTGTCTTCCTTCTACTCCAATACCAATGGCTTTCCACGAAATTTCCCCGCCATAAGTAAAGAATGAGGCGTAGTTGCTGTTTAGGTCATCGTTGAGTATTAGCATTGAATAGGACGGGACAAATCTAAAATAGCCGGATATCATCAGATGACCCACAGGATTGAAGGTGATGGAGGGACCCACTAATATGCCAATGTCACATTGATGTAAACCGTAGTCTTGGATTTCCATTTCGTCAGTAGCACCGTAGTTATACTCTTCTTTGTAGTTCTTATACTTGGTATAGCTGATATCCGAGCCCCAAGTAAATGCAAACTTGAGTTTACCGAATAACGGCTTTTTGTGCAGATAGACAGCACGTCCACTGGTGAGGGCTACTCCAAAGTCACTTTTTAACTCATTTCCATACGCAGGCGTAAGTGTTTGCGTTGCATATCCTATGGCTGTGAATTTCTTTCGGCTCCATACGGAGTGGTCTTTTTCTTTCTTTTGTGTCTTTTGCACGCTGGAGGATAATGCTTTCACTACGTTTTCCAGCGAATCAAGCCTGTGTTGTACACTGTCTTGATAGGATATATTCTGTGCATAAAGAAGATGGCCGTAGAATGCCATGCTTGTGATAAGGCACAGCGTAATTAAATACTTCTTCATACTCATTGCACTTTTTCGAATGTTATCCGATGATAATAGTCCGATTTACCGTCTTTATCGCTTCCTTTGTCTTCCATTTCGATGATGAATTGGGTGTCGGAGATTTCGGTAATCGTTGAATAGCTTGTAAAGTCTCCGGAAAAGGGTATTCCGCTAATCCTATTTCCGCTTAATGTAAAGCCAAAGGTTGCTGGCAGTTGGATATCATCGGAACTGCCTGATTCCAGTATGGTAACTTTCCGGTTGCGGTCAAATTTCCATCGGATATACCATTCGTTTCCCTTGCTTGTGATGGCTTCATCGATTGATTCATTGTAGGTTTCTCCGTTGATGCTGGTAAAGTTGTCGTGCATTACGATGTAGGTACTTTTCCATGTGCCTTGCAGTTTTTCGAATATGGCTTTTTCTTCATTGGCCTCGTTTTCGTCATCGCACGCAGACAGACCGGCAGCGCAGAAAAACAACATGAGACTGAGCAATCGGAGGATAAGTCTGGAAGAATCTGAATAGAATATTTTTTTCATAATAAATAGAAGGTGTCTTCCAATCTCTCAAGACCTTTATGTATTAAACAGCGAAGCGTGAGACTGCAATGCCCACATCTGAATTGAAGGTCCTGAGAAAACCTATAGCACGAATATGGTAATAGCAGCTCACGCTATAGCGTGAGAACCACTATGCCAATCTCTTGTGCTAAATATGAAAATTTCTCAGGTTCTCAATTCACAAGATAAGCATAACGCTTCTTGATATTTCTAATATGTCCGGATATGGTAACTCATATCCGAGGACAAAGTTACGCAAAAAAGATAAATGAATGAAAAGATACTTTTGTTTTTTTGATATTCAGTAATTTGGTGGGTAAAAAAACAAAAGTAGGAGGAAAACAATAACTTCGTTTTCCTCCTACTTGATTATTTATCTGTCAACAGTGTGGCAACCGATTATTCGGCAGCACCCCAGTTTTCTTTAGCCAGACGTTTGTAGCTGTTGTAACGCCATTTAGCGTTCTCTTCAGCAGCTTTGAACAACTCTTCAGCTTCAGCAGGATATTGTTTCATTACAGAAGCGTAACGAACTTCACCCTTCAAGAAACCTTGGAAATCAGCCCAGTTCGGTTCTTTGCTATCCAACTGGAACGGATTCTTGCCTTCAGCTTCCAAAGCCGGGTTGTAACGCCACAAGTGCCAGTAACCGCATGCTACAGCCTTTTCTTCTTCTTCTTGGCTCTTACCCATACCGGCTTTCAGACCGTGGTTGATACACGGAGCGTAAGCGATAATCAAAGATGGTCCCGGATATGCTTCTGCTTCGCGGATAGCTTTCAGCGTTTGAGCATGGTCGGCACCCATAGCGATTTGTGCAACATATACATAACCGTAAGTAGTAGCCATCAGACCGAGGTCTTTCTTACGTACGCGCTTACCGGCAGCAGCGAACTTGGCGATAGCACCTACCGGAGTAGCCTTAGAAGACTGACCACCTGTGTTAGAGTAAACCTCAGTATCCAGAACAAGGATATTAACGTCCTTACCGGAAGCGATTACATGGTCAAGGCCACCGTAACCGATATCGTAAGAAGCACCGTCACCACCGATAATCCACTGGCTGCGTTTAACAAGATATTGTTGCAGTTCAGCGATTTGTTTGCAGTGGTTACATTTATCCTTGTTAGCTTCAACAACCGGAATAATTTTAGCTGCCAATTCCTTAGTCTTTTCTGCATCCAGCATATTGTTCATCCATTCGGTGAACAATTCTTTCACTTCAGCAGGAGTACACTCGGCAGCAATAGCCTCGTTCATCACTTTCACGATACGGGCACGCATCTTCTCGTTAGCCAATTCCATACCCAAACCGAATTCACAGAAGTCCTCGAACAGTGAGTTAGCCCAAGCAGGACCATGACCGTTTTCGTTCTTAGTGTAAGGAGTAGAAGGAACAGAGCCGGAGTAGATAGAAGAACATCCGGTAGCGTTAGCAACCATTTCACGGTCACCGAACAACTGAGAAATCAGTTTCACGTACGGAGTTTCACCACAACCTGAGCAAGCACCGGAGAACTCGAACAATGGAGTCGCGAACTGTGAGTTCTTCACGTTAGCCTTGATGTCAACAAGATGTTGTTTAGTCTTCACGTTGTCTACGCAGTAAGTCCAGTTGGCAGCTTCAGCCAATTGGCTTTCGAGGTGTTTCATGGTCAATGCCTTGCCACCCTTCTTCGGATTACCCGGACAGATGTCGGCACAGTTACCGCAACCCAAGCAGTCAAGCACGTCTACTTGCATACGGAAAGTCATGCCGTCGAATGCTTTACCTACTGCTTTCAATTGTGTGAACTGAGCACCCTTCTGTTCTTCTGCATCAAGCACGAACGGACGGATAGCAGCGTGAGGACAAACGTACGCACACTTGTTACACTGGATACAGTTTTCCGGATTCCATTCAGGAACGAAGGCAGCTACACCACGTTTTTCGTATTTTGCCGTGCCTTGATACCAAGTACCGTCTTCAATACCCTTGAAAGCAGATACCGGCAGCAAGTCGCCGTCCTGTGCATTGATAGGACGAACCACTTCGTTGATGAATGCGGGGTCGTTGTTTTCAGCCTTCGCATCGTCCGGCAGGTTAGTCCATGCGGGGTCTACGGTCAGAGTCTTGTATTCACCACCACGGTCAACAGCAGCATAGTTCTTGTTGACAACGTCTTCACCCTTCTTGCCGTAAGACTTAACGATGAATTTCTTCATCTGCTCAACAGCTTGTTCTACAGGAATAACGCCTGTGATACGGAAGAATGCAGATTGAAGGATCGTGTTGGTACGGTTGCCCAAACCGATTTCCTGTGCAATCTGAGTTGCGTTGATATAATATACGGAAATGTTATTCTGTGCAAAATATTTCTTAACCTTGTTAGGCAGGTTCTTGGCGAGTTCTTCGCCTTCCCAGATAGTGTTCAGCAAGAAAGAACCGTTCTTGCGCAGACCGCGTGTCACGTCATACATATGCAGGTAAGCCTGAACGTGGCAAGCAACGAAGTTCGGCGTATTTACCAAATAAGTAGAACGAATCGGGTTATCGCCGAAACGCAGGTGAGAGCAAGTGAAACCGCCCGACTTCTTAGAGTCGTAAGAGAAGTAAGCCTGACAATGCTTGTCAGTATTGTCACCGATAATCTTCACGGAGTTCTTGTTGGCGCCTACCGTACCGTCGGCACCCAAACCGTAGAATTTGGCTTCGAACATACCTTCGCCGCCCAAAGCGATTTCTTCTTCCTGCGGAAGTGAAGTGAAGGTAACGTCGTCTACGATACCGATGGTGAAGTGATTCTTCGGCATCGGCATAGCCAAGTTCTTGAATACGGCGATGATTTGTGCCGGAGTCGTATCTTTGGAGCCCAAACCGTAGCGTCCGCCAACGATAACCGGAGCATTTTCCATACCGTAGAAACAGTCTTTGACATCCAAGTACAAAGGTTCACCGTTTGCACCCGGTTCTTTGGTACGGTCGAGTACGGCGATGGTCTTTGCAGTCTTAGGTACGGCAGCCAGGAAATGTTTGGCAGAGAACGGACGGTACAAGTGTACGGCAACCAAACCTACTTTTTCGCCGTTTGCCACCAAGTAGTCGATAGCTTCGCGCGCAGCTTCCGTTACGGAACCCATTGCGATAATAACGCGTTCTGCATCTTCTGCTCCGTAGTAGTCGAACAAACCGTATTTGCGGCCTGTGATTTTGGAAATTTCGTTCATGTATTCTTCCACGATAGCCGGAACTGCTTCGTAGTAGTTATTGCATGATTCGCGATGTTGGAAGAAGTGGTCGGGGTTTTCGGCCATACCGCGTGCCACCGGATTCATCGGGTTAAGTGCACGTGCGCGGAATTCGGCCAACGCCTGCTGGTCAACCAGCGGAGCCAGGTCTTCGTTTTCCAACATTTCAATCTTCTGGATTTCGTGAGAAGTACGGAAACCGTCGAAGAAGTTGACAAACGGTACGCGTGACTTGATGGTAGCCAAGTGTGCCACACCGGCCAAATCCATAACTTCCTGTACGGAACCTTCTGCCAACATAGCGAAACCTGTCTGGCGTGCAGACATTACGTCCTGGTGGTCGCCGAAGATACACAGTGCGTGAGAAGCCAGCGTACGGGCTGATACATGGAATACGCACGGCAGGAATTCACCGGCTATTTTGTACATATTGGGAATCATCAGGAGAAGACCCTGTGAAGCAGTGTAAGTGGTAGTCAGCGCACCTGCCTGCAGAGAACCGTGCACTGCACCGGCAGCACCGCCTTCAGATTGCATTTCCTGTACCAATACTGTTTCGCCGAAGATGTTTTTGCGTCCTGCGGCAGCCCATTCGTCTACGTACTCAGCCATAGTCGAAGAAGGGGTGATGGGGTAGATAGCTGCTACTTCCGAGAACATATACGAGATATGTGCGGCAGCCTGGTTACCATCACAAGTGATGAATTTCTTCTGTTTAGTCATAACTAATTTAAATATTTAAGTAAATAAATCCTTGTTCAATACAAAAAGCCGAACATCCAGAGTGGAATCTGGTTGGCGCGTCCTATTTCCGCCTTGTGCAGCGCGTATGTCACGCTGGGATTGTTTTTTATCTTGGCTCCTTCCTGGCAGATTTTGAACGGCATCACCTCGTCCACCATGAACGACACGTTCTTGTCACCTTTGTGTATCTTGTGGTCTTTCCACAGGGAGTTGGCGAAGAAGGTATCCAATACATCCTGCTCTTCCACTTTCACGGGGTAGATGGAGTACATCAGGTTGGAGTTGTGCATCATTATCTTGGACGGTTTTTTCGGAAATTCCTCTCCGTTGGGGTAGACTAAGTTAATGAGACGTGCGTCTGCCAGATACTTGATGTAGTTCATCACCGTAGCGCGTGATGTCTGTATGTCGGTTGCCAACTGGCTCACGTTCGGGGCTTTCGGGCCGTCTACGGCGAGCAGGTAGAGCAGTTTTTTTATCTTTGAAAGGTATTTCAGTTCTATCTGCTTGATGAGCAGTATGTCTACTTCCACCATCATGTTCATGGTCTTCAGCAGGTTTTCCGAGAAGTTGCGTTTCTCGAGGAAGAACGGGTAGAATCCATGATGCAGGTAGTCCTGGAAATAGTCCAGCGGGCGGACTTTGGAAAGCACTCCTTTGGCTATCTGTTCGTGCGAGCTGAGAATCTCTTCGAGGCTGTAGGAACGGAATTTCATTCCTGTCTGCAAGTTGAGGAACTCACGGAAAGAGAAGCCACGCAGGTTGTAGCTCTTCGCTACATCGTGCAGTTCGAGGTTTTCTTCCTTGAGCCGCATGACGGACGAGCCGGTAAATACGATTTTCAGCTTTGGGAAACGGTCGTAACACATACGCAACTCCTTGCTCCATTCCGGGTATTTGAATACCTGGTCGATGAGTAGCACTTTCCCTCCGCGTTTCTGAAACTCGTTGGCAAAGTCTACAATGCTGTGTCCGGAGAAATAGAAATTGTTCATGTTGATGAACAGGCACGAACGGTCGGTTCCGAATTTCTCTTTCGCATATTGGAGCAGGAATGTGGTTTTTCCTACGCCACGGGTCCCTTTGATACCAATCAGGCGATGGCTCCAGTCTATCTCGTCCATGAGGTCGCGGCGGACGGGGGCATTGGTGTGCTCGACAAGGTAGGCGTGTGTGCGGTAGAATGCTTCCATTTCTGTTCTTTGTTATTCGGATGGCAAATATAGGGCTTTTTTTAGGATTTGCAAAGTAGAGATGGCAAAATTGTGTTATAACTTCAACTTTCCGCCTATTGTGTCCCGTCTTGACTATTTCCTGTATATATTTGCAGTGGAATGTTTTGAATTTGTTTGAGATGGCTGAAAAGACGCTTTATATATTCAATCCTGAGCACGATTTGGCACTTGCCGGCGGCGAGGCGAACTATATGGCTCCGGCTTCTGCCAGGCGGATGGCTTCCGAGTTGGCTTTGCTTCCGGTGTGGTATGCGGAGGAGGGGAGTGCGGTGTTGGCTCCGTCGGCCTACAACCTTGATTATTTGAAACGGATGCAACAGTTGTTGGATATTCCGGTGTGTCTGATGACGGAGCCAGAACTGGCTGCTGAACCGGATTGCGACATTCGCCCGTGGGGATGGGATGCGGCTTTGCGGAAGCGGCTTTCGGGGTTGGGAGTGGCGGAGTCGTTGCTTCCCTCTGTGGGGCAGTTGGCGGATTGGCGTGAATGTTCGCACCGTTCCAAAGCAGTGTCGTTGCTTCCGGAGTTGCAGTTGAATGCGTATTTCTGTGGAGAATCTTATTATTTGCAGACGCCGGAAGAGTGGAAAAACTTTGTGGAAGAACGGGAGCGATGTCTGCTGAAAGCTCCGCTTTCGGGGAGTGGCAAGGGGCTGAATTGGTGCAAGGGGATATTTACTCCTTTCATTTCGGGCTGGTGTTCGCGTGTGGCTGCGGTGCAGGGCGGAGTTATTGCGGAGCCTATATATAATAAGGTGGAAGATTTTGCGATGGAGTTTTATTCCGACGGTGCAGGTGAAGTGAGGTTTGCGGGATACTCTCTTTTCCATACCGGAAAGAGCGGGATGTACGAAGGGAATTGCCTGCTTTCCAATGAAGACATCCGGCGGCAGCTTTCGCAGTATGTTCCTTTGGGGGCTTTGATGCTTTTGGAAAGTCAGTTGAAAGACCGGCTTTCTGCATGGGTGGGAACTATCTACAGGGGCTATCTTGGGGTGGATATGATGATTTGCCGGTTTCCGGAAGGTGAAAATCCGGTTTTCCGGATTCATCCTTGCGTGGAAATCAATCTGCGCATGAATATGGGAGTCCTGACGCGTTTCTTATACGACCGCTATGTGCATCCTGACGCAACCGGGCGTTTTTGTATTGACTATCACCCTTCGGAGGGCGAAGCCTTGAAAGAACACGAACGAATGTCGGTGGCCTATCCGTTGGAAATAAGGGAAGGACGGGTGTACGCCGGTTACTTGCCTTTGGTTCCTGTGCATAGAAGGAGCTGCTATCGGGCGTGGGTTATCGTCGGCTCTCTGGATGGTGCTATGACTCCATCCGTCCGCACAGCCAACGGCTGATGTTGCGCTTTTCCGCACTGAATTCCACACCTATCTTTATCACTTCACGTCCGTCTGCCTGATACGGTATCAGATAGCCTTTATCGTCAATCTGCTTCAAGGCGACTTCTGCCGTATCATGCAGCTTGAACTCGAAAACATAGATGTATTTAGGAGTTTTTACCACAGCGTCCGCACGGCCGCGTGCGCTGCGCACTTCGGCTTCGGTAAATTGTCCCATGAGTTTGAATACAATGTAGAAAACTACCTGGTAATGACGTTCTGTCTGCTCGTTCAGCTCGTAGTTGAAATCGGCGAAGAAGGCTTGCAGGCGGGTGAGGAAGGAGTCGTAATCGCCACTCTCTAACTCATTAATGAATTTGCCGATATAAAAACCTTGATCGTTATTTTTTATGCCGGTGTAAAATGGTACTAAGAAATCCATAAAACCATAACGAACCTCGTCGTTAGGAAACTCCAGCAGATAGTTACGAAAACGCTCATCGTAGGATTTTATCGTCAGATAGCCGCTTTGATAAATCAGCGGAATCGGGTTGTTGGAATCCACGCGATATTCGGAAAACATGGAGGATGGCGCTTCGATACCGTCGAGCAGCGTGCGCAGGTCGTATTCGGTTTTTTGCAGCATCTCGACGAGGAAAGTCGGTGTGCCGGTCTGAAACCAATAATTGTCGAACACTTTTGACTTCAGCACATTCAGTACACTGAACGGATTGAAGATACCTGCCGAGTGGATGCAAAAATGATAGCCGTCGTAGAGACGCGTCATTCGTGCCACTGCTTCCTCGTACGAAATGGAATTATTGTCGGCAAGTATTTCTATTTCCGGTTGGAAGGTGGCTAACAACTCTTGAAGGGTGATGCCGCAGAGAGTGCCGTAGTCGGGCCATAAGGTGATGTCCTGCAACTGGTTAAGGTCGCTGAATACACTTACCTGCGAAAATTTCGTCACTCCTGTGAGAAAGACGAAACGCAGGTAGCGGTCGGCACTTTTTAATACGCCGTAAAAGGCTTTCAGCGTCTTGCGGTAGTCGTCCAGCAACTCGTCGTTGTCCAGTGCTTGCAGCAGAGGTTTGTCGTATTCGTCCACCAAGACAACGACGCTGCTGCCCGTCTGTTCGTAAGCACGGCGGATGATGCCGGAAAAACGGCCGGAAAGCGTGTTTTCGTCCATTCCTTTGCCATATTGCATTTCCCACAGGGTGAGTTGGCGGCTGAGAATATCATAGAGTCTCTCCGGAGAATCGTACTTTTCGGCGTTCAAATCCAGATGCAGCACAGGGTGCTTCTCCCATTTCGTCTCCAACTTTTCGATGGCAAGACCTTCAAAAAGTTCTCTCTTTCCTTCAAAGTAGGCCTCGAAGGTGGAGAGGAGTAGACTTTTACCGAAACGGCGTGGACGGCTTAGAAAGTATGGCGTGGAGGTATAAGCTATTTTCCATACAAGTTCGGTTTTATCTACGTATAGATAATCACCCTTGCGAAGTTTCTCAAAAGTCTGTATCCCGATGGGGAGTTTACGAAGCAGGTCATTCATTGTTCTTTTCCTTTTAGTGCTTCAAAGGTAATCATTATTTTCGTAATATTCTGTTTCCGGTATGTCAAAAGGCGTTATAATTTGGGGTTCATTTTCTTTCGGACCGGATGCCTGTCGGGAGATGCTTCGCTGGGGAGATTTATTTCGTTCCACTATGGTGGTCTTTGCGTTCCACTATAGTGGAACGCAAGGAAAACTACAGTGTTCCGTTCGCCCCACTATAGTGGAACGAAAAAACGGTGGAAGAAAAAGAGAATCCCGACAGGCTGCGGATGGAGTCCTGTTGGTTACTGAGGGAATTGTATCGCAGCACTTTCATTCCCGCAACGGTCTACCGCCGTAACGGCGAAATACCTTTTAGCCTTCCACGGCAGGATAGGAGCATAGACGTAACTTGTCTCTCTGACATTCTGCGCAAGGATATTTTCCGGTCGGTTGGTGTCTACCGGATAGTCGTTGGAAGCGTAAATGACGTACATCGGCGGGTTGTGCGGGTCGTTGTCGGTAGCAGCCTGCCATTTCAACTCCGTATATCCGTTGTCGGTGCGGGCCATTTCCGCTCCGGAGGGAGCCGTAGGCGGAACGTTGTCGAGCCAGGGCATGGGAGGCTGCAACGCCGGATATGCGTAGAAGTTGCCGGAAAGTTCGTCGTAAATACCTTGCGTGTTTTCCATCAGATATTTCACCCGGTAGTGTCCCTCGCCCGCCATTTGATGGTGGCGGATGAAGTTTATCTGCCGGTCTATCTCATCACGCGTCCATTTGCCTTCGTCGGGATGAAGGAAGTAGATACCCAGTCCCGGAATCACTTGCCGTCCGTTGCTCTGTTCCTGCCAGTCGAGGGCGAACGGGTAGAAGTTGTTTCCCTGGAAATACATCATCGGATATATCTGGTCCATGACGCCTTCGCCAAGCCATCCTTGCGGGTCCTGAAAGACGGTGAAGAAAGCGTTCCATCCACGGGAAGGATAGCGCGAGGTATCCCGGTATTTTCCTACCGGGCTGGCACTCACCTTCACCCACGGTTTCATGGCTTTTACACCTTTATATATATAGCGTACGATTTCCGAGATGTTATCCCTCCGCCACTGTTCGAGGGTACGTCCTTTGCCATATCGGCGGAAGTCGTTCTTGTCGGGGAACAAAGGCGCATTTTCCGGATAACGCAGGTAGTCGAAATGCACCCCGTCTATATCATAACGGCCTACGACCTCCCGCACCAATTTCATCAGATACTCCTTAGTCTCCGGATGTCCCGGATTGAGAAAATATTCATTCTTATAAGCTACACAAATGTTTTTCGCCCGTTGGGTGACCGAACGGTTGCCGAGCGAAGCTATGTGCTTTTTGTTTCCCAACGGCACGGTCACCATCCAGGCATGGCACTCCATACCCCGCTTATGGCACTCTTCGATGGCAAAAGCAAGCGGGTCGTATCCGGGATTTCCGCCGGATTTCCCGGTCAGGATAGCGTTGAAAGGTTCGATGGACGAGGGGTATAACACATCTCCACGGGTGCGCGTCTGAAACAAGACGGTGTTGAAGTTGGCAGCTTTCAGTTTGTCGAGAATATCCACCAATTCTTCCTTCTGTTTGCGGATGCTTTGCGGGTTGAGCGCACGTGTGCGTGGCCAGTCGAGGCCATACAAAGCCGTAAGCCAGGCGGCACGAACCTCGTGCTTGGGCTGTGCGGTTGCAGAGAGGAAAGGGAATAAAAGTGAAAGAATGAAAATATACCGATGCATATTCTTTATTTTTTGTTTTAAAACCCTGCAAAGTTAGTAAAAGTGTCGGTATTGTTGGGCTGTTTCATGGGATTATGTTACATTTGCCAAGCTAAAAAACGACACACTATGATTACATTTACGCTATGCCTGTTGGCGCTGATAGCAGGCTATTTTACGTACGGGCGTCTGATGGAGCGCGTCTTTGCCCCCGACGGACGTAAGACACCGGCTCTCACCAAAACCGACGGAGTGGATTATATCCCGTTGCCCACCTGGAAGATTTTCATGATTCAATTCCTTAATATAGCCGGACTCGGCCCGATATTCGGTGCGATTATGGGAGCGAAGTTCGGCAGCTCTTCCTATCTGTGGATTGTATTGGGGAGTATCTTTGCCGGAGCGGTGCATGACTATTTTGCCGGAATGCTTTCGTTGCGGAATGGCGGAGAGAGTCTGCCGGAGATTATCGGGCGTTACCTGGGAGTTACGACGAAACAGATTATGCGGGGATTTACCGTCATTCTGATGATTTTGGTAGGTGCTGTTTTCGTAGCCGGTCCTGCAGGGCTGTTGGCAAAGCTCACACCGGAAAGCCTGGATGCGATATTCTGGATTATCGTTGTGTTTGCCTATTACATTTTGGCCACCTTGTTGCCTGTCGATAAAATCATTGGTAAAATCTATCCCCTGTTTGCGATTGCCCTGCTGTTTATGGCGGTGGGAATCCTGGTGATGCTCTATGTCAATCATCCCGCTTTGCCGGAATTGTGGGATGGGTTGCAGAATACAAATCCGCAGGCAGACGAACTTCCTATTTACCCCATTATGTTCGTGAGCATCGCCTGTGGGGCAATCTCCGGTTTTCATGCTACTCAAAGTCCGTTGATGGCACGCTGCATGACTTCCGAGCGACATGGACGCCCGGTGTTCTACGGTGCTATGATTACCGAAAGTATCGTTGCGCTTATTTGGGCGGCTGCCGCTACCTGCTTCTTCCACGAAAACGGGATGGGAGAGAGCAATGCTTCCGTCATCGTGGAGGCCATCACCAAAGAATGGTTGGGAGTGATTGGCGGAGTGCTTACCATCTTGGGGGTGATTGCGGCTCCCATTACTTCGGGTGATACGGCTTTCCGTTCTGCCCGTCTGATAGTGGCTGACTTCTTGGGAATGGAGCAGAAAAGTATGTGCAGCCGGTTGTACATCTGCATTCCGATGTTCGTAGTGGCTATCGGGTTGCTTCTGTACAGTCTGCGTGATGCGAACGGATTTAATATGATATGGCGTTATTTTGCCTGGGCCAATCAGACGTTGGCTGTGTTTACCCTGTGGGCTGTGACTGTTTTCTTAGCTCTGTCCAAGAAACCTTATGTCATTACCCTCATACCGGCACTGTTTATGACAAGTGTATGTTCTATTTATATATGTATTGCCCCCGAAGGGTTGGGACTGTCGCACGGAGTCGCCTATGGTATCGGTATGGTGTGTGTGGCGGTTGCGGCAGTGTGGTTCTCTCTTTGGCTGGGCAAGCAGAAAACAAGAAAATTATCAGAATGAAGAAAATAAGAAAATCAACAAAAGTTGCGCTGGCCTTCCTCATTTATGTGTCAGTGACGGCGGCTTATTTATTGCCGCGCAATACAGAAGTCGGCACGACGGAGAAAGTGCTGACAGTAGCAGGTTCTTATGTCATTGTCCTTCTTCTTTGGCTGGTGCTCCGCAAGAAGGAGCAGATGCGTGCCAACCGCGAGAAAGACGAACAGTCCATTCACTTTAAAAAGTAAGTTTATGAAGAAATTAGCTTTGGCTCTTTGCTTATTGGCGGTCTCTTTCGCTGCGCGGGCGCAATTTGAGAAGGGAACTACGATTATCAATCCTTCCTTGTCGGGATTGAACTTCTCGTACAACGGAGATAACAAAGCACAGTTTGCCGTTGGCGCGCAGGTCGGTACATTCTTTGCCGATGGCATTGCCTTGATGGTGAACGCCGGAGCCGACTGGTCGAGGCAGGTGAACGAGTACACAGTGGGTTCCGGAGTACGCTTCTACTTTAATAAAACCGGTATTTATTTGGGTGGAGGGCTTGACTGGAACCGCTTCCGTTGGAGTAACAAACATCGCGAAACCGACTGGGGCCTGGGCATTGAGGCCGGATATGCTTATTTCCTTTCGCGCACAGTGACAGTCGAACCTGCCGTTTATTATAAATGGCGTTTCAACGACGGCGATATGTCGCGTTTCGGTATTAAGATAGGCTTCGGCTTCTACTTTTAATTGATATTTCACCACAGAGGATACAGAGTTCCACAGAGTTTTTTCATTCTTAACGACGTGAACCATTATCGTTGTAGTAATTAAAAAGAAAAAACTCTGTGTCCTCTGTGGTGAAAGAGTTAGAGTTTGTCTTTCAGGAATTGTCCCGTATAGCTTTCCCCGCAGGCAGCCACCTCCTCCGGAGTACCCACCGCTATGATATTTCCCCCTTTGTCTCCGCCTTCCGGTCCGAGGTCAATCACGTAATCGGCACATTTGATAACGTCCATGTTATGTTCGATGATAACGATGCTGTGTCCCCGGCGGATTAGCGCGTCGAAAGCATCCAACAGTTTGCGGATGTCGTGGAAGTGTAATCCCGTTGTCGGTTCGTCAAAGATAAACAGAGTCGGGTCTGCTTTCTCCTGGCTCAGATAAAAGGCAAGTTTCACGCGCTGGTTCTCGCCCCCCGAAAGGGTAGAAGAGGATTGCCCCAATTTGATATATCCCAATCCGACCTCCTGCAAGGGCATCAGTTTCTTTACAATTTTCCTCTGTTCGTGTTCGTTGAAGAACTCAATCGCCTGGTTCACGGTCATCTCCAATACATCATAGATGCTTTTATCGTGGAATTTCACTTCCAATGTATCAGATTTGAAACGTTTTCCGTGGCAAGATTCACATTCGAGTACCAAGTCGGCCATGAACTGCATTTCTACGGTGATGGTTCCGTCGCCCTTACACTCTTCGCAACGTCCGCCTTCGCTGTTGAAGCTGAAGAATCCGGCAGTATAACCCATCTGTTTGGCTAAAGGCTGTTCCGACCATAGTTTACGGATTTCGTCATAGGCCTTGATATACGTCACCGGGTTGGAGCGCGACGATTTGCCAATCGGATTCTGGTCTACAAATTCCACGTTCCTCAAGTCGCGCAGACTGCCGCCGATGGAGGAAAACTCTCCCGGGCGGTCGCTGCATTCATCCAACTCACGTTTCAGTGCCCGGTAGAAAATATCCCTCACCAACGTACTCTTGCCCGAACCGGAAACTCCGGTAACGACCGTCATCACGTTGAGTGGGAAGCGGACGTCCACCCCTTTCAGATTGTTTTCGCGTGCACCTTTCAATTCGATGTAGTTGTTCCACGGACGGCGATGTTCGGGGACGGGAATCTCCTCCTCGCCCAAGAGATAACGCACCGTGTGACTGCTGCTGCCTTTTTTCAGGTCCTTCATGTCACCCTGATAAACGACCTCTCCGCCCAAGCGTCCGGCATTGGGACCTATGTCGATAATATAATCCGCAGCACGGATGATTTCTTCGTCGTGCTCCACAACCACTACCGTGTTGCCCAACTGTTGCAGTTGGCGCAGCACATTGACCAATCGGTCGGTGTCGCGGCTGTGAAGTCCGATGCTTGGCTCGTCGAGAATATAAAGGCTGCCTACAAGGCTGCTGCCCAATGAAGTCGCCAGATTGATGCGTTGGCTCTCTCCTCCGGACAGGGAGTTGCTCAGACGGTTCAGCGTGAGGTATCCCAGGCCTACGTCAATTAGGAAACGGATGCGGCTGTTGATTTCAATCAGGATGCGGCGTGCCACATTGCTGTCGTGCTCGCTGAGTTCCAGGTTGTCGAAGAATCGCTTCAGTTCCGTGATTGGCAAGTCTACCAGTTCGGAGATACTCTTGCCGCCCACCCGTACATATCCGGCTTCGGGCTTCAGACGCGTACCGTGACATTTCGGGCAAAGCGTCTTTCCCCGGTAGCGTGCCAGCATCACGCGGTATTGTATTTTGTATTGGTTTTCCTCCAGCATCTTGAAGAAATCGTTGATACCGTGGAAATATCGGTTTCCCTCCCAGAGTAGCCGGCGCTGTGCATCCGTCAGTTGGTAATAAGGAGTAAATATCGGGAAGTCAAACTTCTCCGCGTTGTGGATGAGCTCGTCTTTCCATTCTCCCATTTTTTCGCCACGCCAGCATACGATGGCCCCTTCGTACACAGACAAGGAACGGTCGGGCACCACCAGATGTTCGTCGATGCCGATTACCTTGCCGAATCCTTCGCACGCTGGACAGGCTCCGATGGGAGAGTTGAACGAAAACATCTGGTCGTTCGGTTCTTCGAAAACGATACCATCCGCTTCGAATTTGGTGCTGAAAGTATGCAGCTTTGTCGTACCGTCCGGCAGATAGAAGCGCAACATACAACTTCCGTCGCCTTCGTACATAGCTGTTTCGGCAGAGTCGGTGAGACGGCTGACGGCCTCTTTGCTGTTGGTTACCGCCATGCGGTCTACCAATAAGTAGACCTCATCGCCCGTCGCGGGGACATATTCATCCATCCGTTTCATCTCACCGTTCACTTCGATACGGTTGAATCCCTGTTTCAAGTCTATTTCCAACTGCTGTTGCAAAGTACGGTTTTCGCGCAGGCGGATGGGCGTCAGCACTGTATATCTTGTGCCTTCCGGATACGAAAGCATACAGTTGACAATATCCTCCGTCGAGTGTTTCTTTACCTCTTGTCCGCTGACGGGACTGTATGTTTTTCCTACGCGTGAATAAAGGAGGCGGAGATATTCGTAGATTTCGGTCGAAGTCCCTACGGTGGAGCGCGGGTTGCGGCTGTTCACTTTCTGTTCGATGGCAATGGCGGGTGGAATCCCTTTGATAAAATCGCATTCGGGCTTGCTCATTCGCCCCAAGAACTGGCGTGCATAGCTGCTCAGGCTCTCTACATAGCGGCGTTGCCCTTCGGCATAAAGCGTATCAAAAGCGAGCGAAGATTTGCCCGAACCCGATAATCCGGTGATAACGACAAGTTTGTTGCGTGGTATGTCTACATCGATGTTTTTAAGGTTGTTTACTCGTGCACCTTTTATCGAAATATAGTTGTTTTCTGACATAAAATACTCCTTGTTTTATGGTAGTCGGCAAAGTTAGCGAATTTTATCGGGAGTTTGTATTATCTTTGCCCCACATTATTACGATTTAAGAATATTATGAAGCTGAAAAACTATCTTTTACTTTTGGCTCTTCTTCTGGCGGTAGGAGTGAGGGCGCAGGTGCCATCGGGCAATAAATATCCCAAACGTGAGTTCCGTGGAGCATGGATACAGGCTGTCAACAGTCAGTTTCGCGGCATTCCTACCCAACAACTGAAACAGAAATTGACCGGCCAGTTGAATGCTCTTCAGGAGGCAGGTGTAAATGCGATTATCTTCCAGGTGCGTCCCGAAGCAGATGCGCTGTACGCTTCGCAGCATGAGCCGTGGAGCCGTTTCCTGACCGGAACGCAAGGACAGGTTCCTTCTCCGATGTGGGACCCGATGCAGTTTATGATTGAAGAGTGCCAGAAAAGAAACATGGAGTTCCACGCCTGGATTAATCCTTACCGTGTGAAGACTTCGTTGAAGAACCAGTTGGCTCCGGAACATATTTACAATCAGCATCCCGAATGGTTCGTCACCTATGGCGACCAGTTGTACTTCGACCCGGCACTTCCCGAAAGCCGCGAGTATATCTGTAAAATCGTGACCGATATCGTATCCCGTTATGATGTGGATGCCATTCATATGGACGATTATTTTTATCCTTATCCGGTGAAGGGAACAGACTTCCCCGATGATGCGAGCTTTGCCCGCTACGGAAGAGGCTTTGACAATAAGGCAGACTGGCGCCGTAATAATGTCAATGTCTTGATAAAGAAACTTCACGAAACGATTCGCGGGATAAAGCCGTGGGTGAAGTTCGGTATCAGTCCGTTCGGTATTTACCGTAATCAGAAAAGCGACCCGTTGGGAAGCAATACGAATGGTTTGCAGAACTACGACGACCTGTATGCCGACGTCCTGCTTTGGGCGCGCGAGGGATGGATTGATTATAATATTCCGCAGATTTATTGGGAAATAGGCCACAAGGCAGCCGATTATGAGACATTGCTGAAATGGTGGGCTACTCATGCAGAAAACCGTCCGTTGTTTATCGGTCAGTCTGTGACGAACACTGTCCAGCACGCCGACCCGCAAAATCCTTCCATCAATCAGCTTCCGCGAAAGATGGCTTTGCAGCGTGCTTATCAGACCATTGGCGGTAGCTGTCAATGGTATGCAGGGGCAGTTGTCGAGAACCAGGGAAGATACCGAGACGCGTTGGTGCACGAATATCATAAATATCCGGCTTTGCCTCCTGTCTTTGACTTTATGGACGATAAGGCTCCAGGCAAAGTGCGTAAGATGAAAAAGATTTGGACAGAGGACGGCTATGTCCTTTTCTGGACTGCTCCAAAGGCGGAGACGGAGATGGATAAGGCGGTTCGATATGTCGTTTACCGTTTTAACGGAGGAGAAAAGGTGAACCTTGACGACCCTTCACACATTGTAGCTATCACCCGCAATGCTTTCTACAAACTTCCATACGAAACAGGAAAGACAAAATACCGTTATGTAGTGACTGCTTTGGACCGCCTGCATAATGAGTCGAAGTCTGTAAGCAAGAACGTTAAATTGTAATTGTATGTTCCAGTTGTTTCCTATGCTTGAAACAACAGTTTCATCAGTAAGAAACTGTAGTTTCAAGCGTATGAAACGATAGTTTGTTTCTTCAGGGAGAAACAATCGTTTCCCGCCTTGAAACGGATGTGTCCCTTTTATAATTTGCCTGTGTAAAGACAAGAACTCATGTCAATACAGGATTAACCCCATAATACCGCAGGCAATAATCATCAGAATCGGATTTGCCTTGTATTTTCTTGTTCCGACGAAAGCTATCAGGAAGATAACGACGCTGATAACGAACGAATAGATATCTTTCGTAGGCGAACCGAAGTTTTCCACATTCATCAATACCAGCGCGGCGGAAGCCAACAGTCCGACAACTGCCGGGCGTAATCCGTTGAAGATAGATTCCACTACCGGATGTTTTTGATATTTCAGAAAGAATTTGCTGATAGTCAGCATCAGGATAAAAGAGGGGAGAACTACCGCAAAGGTAGCAATGACGGAACCCCAGATGCTTCCTGTCGAAGTAAATCCGACATAGGTTGCCGCATTGATACCGATAGGGCCCGGTGTCATCTGGCTGATAGCGACAATGTCCGTGAATTCTTGCGAACTGACCCATCCGTAGCGGGTCACCACTTCACCTTGAATCATGGAAAGCATGGCATAACCGCCACCGAAGCCGAAAAGGCCGATTTTGAAAAACGTATAAAATAACTGTAGATAAATCATAGGTTTACTGATTGATAGGATTGTAATAAACTGGTTTATAAATTCAGGCGCTTAATTCTCTGCCTTTTTGACCTTGCCCCATAGGAAGCCGCCTACACCCGCAGCAATGATAATCCAGATAGGAGAGAAGCCCAGCAGCCAGATGAGCAGTGCCGAAACAACGGGAATCCACAAGTTGTAACGGTTGATTTTTGCCGAACGCCCCATCGTGAAAGTCGGTGCGGCGATGAGTGCTACTACCGCCGGTCGAATCCCTTTGAAGATACGTTCCACCATCGCATTGTCTTTGAAACTATGAAAGAACAGGGCGATAGCCAATATGATAATGAAAGAGGGCAGAATAGTTCCTAAGGCCGTGACGATACTTCCCCGTAACCCCCGTAGCTTATATCCGATAAAGATAGAGATATTGACCGCCAAGATACCGGGAGCCGACTGCGAGATAGCCAGCAAGTCGATGAAATCTTCCTGTGCGATCCACTTTCGTTTGGTCACGATTTCGTTCTCGATAAGCGGAACCATAGCATATCCGCCGCCAATGGTAAAGGCGCCTATTTTAAAAAATATTCCGAATGATTCGAGGTAAATGTTCATTTTCTTCTTTGTCTCCTTTTTTATTTACTGTGATTATTATTTCTTCTTCTTGAAGTATTGGCTGGGGCTTACGTTGTAATGCTTCTTGAATACTTCACGGAAATATTTGGCATCGCTGAAGCCTGTCATTTCCGCTATTTCTGTTATGCTGTACGCGTTTTCCCTGAGCAATTTGACGGCACGTTTCAGACGAATCAGCCGGATGTAATCTCCCGGTGCCTGGTCGGTCAGTGCTCTTAATTTGTTGTAGAAGCTGGTGCGGCTCATACCCATCAGGCTACAGAGTACGTCTACCGTAAGAGAGGAATTGTCTATGTTGTCTTCCACGTGCTTCTTCACGTTGGCGATAAACTTCCAGTCCATGTTTTGCGAATAGCCGGTCCGGTTTTCGTTGCCCTCTTCCTCCTCTTCAATCTCCAAATTGGCATATTTGCTGCGCAAGAGCGCTCGGTTTGTCAGCAGGTTGGAAATGGTGGCTTTCAGGATACCGATATTGAATGGCTTTACCACATACTCGTCGGCACCGATATGGAGTCCCGAAAGAATATCCTTCTCGTTGTTAAGGGCTGTCAGGAGGACAACGGGGATGTGGGAAGTGTCGATATGGTTCTTGATGGCTTGGCACAGTTCGTCTCCCCGCATTTCCGGCATCATGATGTCGGAGATAACCAGTTCTGGATTATATTCGGGAATGATTGTCAATGCTTCTTTTCCGTTGGAGCAAACCTGAACGGTGTAGTCGTCGGATAAGGTATGTGACAGATAATGGCGCAATTCGTCGTTGTCTTCCACAATCAGGATTCGTTGACGTCCGGCCTTCTCCTTCTTTTGTACAGTTTCGTAAATTCCGGGCGAGGGAGGCAGCACGTCGCTGAGGCTTCTGTTGTCCTGCCGTTGCTGTTTGTCCGGAGTTGCCAGGCGCGCTTTGCGATAAATCCTGTGCTCTTTCGGGAAAGTGATTTTAATGGCAGAACCTTGATTTTCCACGCTCGACAAGTTAATTTTTCCCTTATGTAGCTGTACCAACTTCCATACAAGCATCAGCCCGATACCGCTGCCGGTCACTTTGGAGTTGATAGCGTTGCTGCTGCGGAAATGAAGTTTGAACAAACGCTTTTGCTCGTTGGCGGGAATACCGATACCGGTGTCTTTGACTTCCACGCTCCACGAGTCGGAAGTCTCCGAAACGCAGACCTGCACTTTGCCATTCTCGGGAGTATATTTCAAGGCGTTTGAAATGATGTTCTTGAAGATGGACTCCATTTTCTCCTTGTCAAACCATACATTCATGTAGCTGACGCTGCTTTCGCAGGTGAGGTCGATGTGCTTGACGTTGGCGTACTGTTGGAAGGCATTGACTGCTTCGTTTACAAACGCATTGAGTTCATGTTCCGAGAGATACAGTTCGGAGGAATAAACATCCGCTTTTTCAAAATTGATAAGGTTGGTGGTGAGGCAAAGCAAGGCGTTTACGTTGCGCAGCGCCGTATTTATATTGGTAAGCCCCTCCTTGCTTAGTGTCTCTTTTTCGCGCAACTCCTCCAAAGGTGCTTTGATTAGCGTCAGTGGAGTGCGGATGTCGTGTGCCGTGTTGATGAAGAAATGTATTTTTTCGTCCGAGACTTTGCGCTGTTTCCGTAAAATGAGGATACGCGACAGAATGCTGACAATAAAGAAGAGAATACCTACATACAATAACATTGCCCAGATGGTCAGCCAGAAAGGCCGGGCAATGATGATGTCCATGCTTCTTTCTTCGAGTACCACCCGTTTGTCTTCGTTGGAGATGGCGCGTACTCTGAGCGTATATGTGCCTGGTGCAAGATTGGTGTAGCGGATGGTACTTTCGTCGCCAGGCTTGCTCCACTCTTTGTAGAAACCTTCCAACTTCCAGGAATAAAGAATGTTGGAAGGATAATCGTAATTGATGGAAGAAATCCGCAGGGAGAATATATTTTGGTTGTATTTCAATTTCAGCACTTTCGTGTTGTTGATGTTCTCTTTTAGCGGCGAATGCGCGTCGCCCGGATAAACCGTCTGATAGAACAGCCTAAAGTCGCTGAAAATCATTTTGGACGAATAGCTTCGGGGCAACTTCATCGCTTTGTGAAACTCGATTGCTCCGTCCGAACTGCCGAATACGAAGTGGTCGTTGCGGCGCAATACACCCGACAGTGCGTTGAAGTGTGTCGTCATCAAGCCCATATCTTTCGTCCAGTTGTGAAACTTCTTTTGTTCGGGGTAGAAACTTGTCAGTCCGTTCTCCGTGCCCATCAGTATTTCTTTGTCGGCGTCCGACAGTATGGTGTAGATGTTGTTGGATATCAAGGCGCAGTTGTCCGAGTTGTAGCGGGTGAACAGCTTTTTGTGGCAGTCGTAAATTAAAAGCCCCGAACCGCTCGTACCTATATACAATGAGCCGTTTCGTGTCTGATGCAGCGAGTAGACATAGGTCGATTCTACCGGCAGTTTGATGCGTTCCCATTCCCCTGATTCTTTGTCGAGCAGATATAACCCTGTGGCACTGCCTATCCACATACTTTGCTCGTCTTTTTCGATAATGGCGGTGATGGAGTTCAAGCCCGGATAGAGCCGTACGTCCTGGCTTTTGAGGCAGATGCGTTTGAGGTTGTAAAATCCGCCCGACCAGATGTAGCCTTGTGAATCCTTGCGGATGTCGCGTATATATTTGTCGGGTCGCATACTGGTGTGCGTGTATAGCGGCGGCATGAAGTAACTGACTTGGAAGGTCTTTTTGTTTATCTGATAAATCCCCGAAGAATAACCGCCCGCCCAAACGATTCCGGGAGCCACTTCGCAAAGAGTGAGGAAGATATGGCTCTTGTTGCCTTGCGGCTTTTCAAAAGAACTGAGTACGGAACGCCATTGTCCGGTTTTTGAATTGAAAAAGCTGATTCCGTTATTGGTGGCATACCATAAGTCGCCGTCGTTGTCTTCAATGATTGCATTTACTTGGTCGTTGACTAACGACTGCTTGTTGCCGATGGAGTGTTTTATCCATTTATATTCGGGATAACGGTTGTTCTGTATCGTGACACCGATGGGATAATTTGCTAGCCATATCCGTTTTTCATCATCTACGTAGATGTCGTTGATGCTGTTGCCGTTCATACCGTTGTTGCTGTCGTAGTCTGTGATGATATAAGGCGCAAGCCGGAACGTGGCGATGTTCATCTTATATACACCGCCGCCGTCTGTGGCTATCAGTAATTCTTGGTCGTTCAGTGGCTTGAATTGGTTGATGGTGATATCTTTCAGGTTGCTGTCGGGCTGTACTACCGACTTGAGATGGGTGTCATATACAAAGACACCTCTCAGAAAAGTCCCTATGAATAGTTTGCCTGCCTTTCGGTCGAAGTGTAAGTCGCTCACTTGCACTTTCACGCTCTCCAATTTGTCGCAGTCGATAAGTTCCAACGTCTCGTTTTCCAGTTTGGCATAGTGAATCCCCGTCTCCGTACCGATGAAATAGTGGGATTCATCAATCTGTTCGATATCGGTGACGGCTTCTTTTAGTTCGTTTCCGACGCGCTGTATCCGGTTGGTTGCCGTGTGGTAGAGAAAGATGGTCTCTTCGTTGCACAACCATATCCGGTTGTTACGGTCGAGCCAGGCAAAACTGATGGGTGCCGGCAGGTCGCGAAACTGTTCTATCGGTAGTTTGTAGATAAGCTCGAAGCGGTCGCGAAGCTGGTCGTAGCGGAATATCTTGCCTTTTTTTCCGATTTCCCACAGCACACCGTCCCGGTCGGTGTACAGCCAATTGAGGTTTAACAGCGAATTCACTTCTGTGTCGCCGTCCGTCAATTTGTATTGTTTGATTTCTTTTCCGTTGAATCTGTCGATTCCTTCGTGGGTGAGGAACCACATATAACCGGTCTTATCTTTCTGAATGCAATAAACTCGCCTGTTGCTTAATCCATCTTTCACTCCAAGATAACGATACGTCTGAGCGGCACAGGCTAAAGGAAACAATAAGAATAAAAAAATCCACTTTTTCATACGAATAGGACTTTTAAGGGTTATTGAATCTTGTTTATAGAGAGAGAAAGTCTTACAAAATTAAGAAGAATTTCCAATATTGCAAAATTTTGCCGATAAGATTCAATGGTTCTGAGCGTGGGAGGGAACCGTATATTTGCCCGTTGCCCGCTGTGGATAATAAAAAGAAAAGGCCGGCATTTCTGAGAAATACCAACCTTTTCTGTACGAAAAACTAAAGGATTACTTGTTTATTTTTTCTTCCACCCACTTGCGTGCGTTGACAAATGCTTCAATCCACGGCGTTACTTGGTCGCTATTCTTGCGGTCGGCCGGATAGCAGCCGTTCTGCCACGGGAAGATGGCGCGTTCCAGGTGAGGCATCATTGCCAAGTGGCGTCCGTCGGCGCTGGCGAGTCCTGCTACGGAGTAGTCGGAACCGTTCGGGTTGCCCGGATATTCGTCGTAGCTGTATTTCGCCACTACGTTGTATCGGTCTTCGTCATACGGCAAGGAGAATTTTCCTTCTCCGTGTGCCACCCAGATACCGAGTTTGCTTCCGCTCAGCGAGCCGAACATCACACTGCGGTTGGTCGGGATGGTCAGTCCCACGAAGGTAGATTCGAACTTGTGGGAAACGTTGTGCAGCATCTTGCCCTTTTTCTCGTGTTCCGGATTGATAAGTCCTAATTCCATCATCAACTGGCAGCCGTTGCAGATACCCAGCGAAAGCGTATCCTCGCGGGCATAGAACTTGTCGAGTGCCTCTTTGGCTTTCGGGTTGAACAGGAATCCGCCTGCCCATCCTTTGGCGGAGCCGAGCACATCGGAGTTGGAGAATCCGCCGCAGTAAACAATCATGTTTACATCTTCCAGCGTTTCGCGTCCGCTGATAAGGTCGGTCATTGTCACGTCTTTTACGTCGAAGCCTGCCAGGTAGAGCGAGTAAGCCATTTCGCGTTCGCCGTTTGTACCTTTCTCGCGGATGATGGCTGCGCGGATACCGCTCGGTGTACGGCGGTCGGGCGTAAGGCCGTATTGCGACAGTTTGCCTTTGAATTCGGGCATGAAGGCAAATTCAACAGGCTGCATCTTGTAGTTCTCGAAACGCTTCTTGGCGCATCCGTTCATCGACTGCTTGCGGTCGAGCAGGTAAGAAGAAGAATACCATACGTCGCGCATATAGTCGATACCGAACTGGTAGGTAGCATCGTTTTTGGATACTAAGATGTGGCGTTCGTCGGTCGGTGTACCCAATTTCACGTAGCCTACGCCGGCATCTTCGAGTATTTTCTTCACTTCCTCCTTGTGCTTGTCGCTGATTTGGATGACGATACCCGGATTTTCGGCAAACAGAATCTTCACGATGTCCTGTTCCTTCATCTTGTCGAGGTTGATTTCCATACCGCCCTCTACGTTGGCAAAGCACATTTCGAGCAGTGTGGTGATAAGACCGCCGGCAGAGATGTCGTGTCCGGCAAGAATCAGCCCCTTGTTTACAAGCTCCTGTACGGCGAGGAATGCATCGCGGAAGTATTCGGCGTCTTGCACGCAAGGCACGTCGTCGCCCACCTTGCCCAATGATTGTGCGAAGGCGGAGCCTCCGAGTTTCAGCGCGTCAAAGCTGAAGTCGATATGATAAATCGTAGTCTTTTCGTTGTTCACCAATACGGGCGATACCACCTTCTTCACGTCGGACACTTCGCCGCCGGCAGAAACGATGACCGTTCCCGGAGAGATTACTTTTTCGCCGTTCGGATATTTCTGTGTCATGGACAAAGAGTCTTTTCCGGTCGGTACGTTGATGTGCAGGGCGCAGCAGAAGTCGCTCAGCGCTTTGACAGCCGTGTAGAGACGGGCGTCTTCGCCTTCCTGAGAACGGCAGGGCCACATCCAGTTAGCAGACAATGAGATGCTGTCCATACCTTCTGCCATCGGCGCCCACACGAGGTTGGTCAGCGCTTCGGATACGGCGAGGATGGAGCCGGCAGCCGGGTCTGCCAAAGCAGCTTGCGGAGCATGGCCGATGGAGGTGGCGATACCTTTCTCACCACGATAGTCGAGTGCTACCACGCCGCAGTCGCTCAACGGCAACTGGAGTTCGCCCTGACATTGCTGGCGTGCCACCTTACCTGTCACGGAGCGGTCTACCTTGTTTGTCAGCCAGTCTTTGCAGGCTACTGCTTCGAGTTGCAATACGTTGGTCAGATATTCGTGGAGTTTGGGCAGTTCGTATTCCGGCATTTCGTAATGGCGCTCTACGGTTTTGTCTACCATATATGTCTTGGGAGAGGAGCCGAACATCTGCTCTACGGCGAGGTCGAACGGACGTACGCCGTCTGCCTGTTGGAAGGCAAAGCGGTGGTCGCCGGTTGTTTCGCCCACTACGTACATCGGTGCGCGTTCGCGCTCGGCAATCTTGCGCACGTGTTCGATGGCTTCTTCTTTAATCAGCAGACCCATGCGTTCCTGGCTCTCGTTGGCGATGATTTCTTTTGCCGACAGGGTTTTGTCGCCGACGGGCAGTTTGCTCATGTCAATCAGACCACCGCATTCTTCCACCAATTCGGACAGACAGTTGACGTGTCCGGCAGAGCCGTGGTCGTGGATGGAGACGATGGGGTTCACCTCCTCTTCGCAAAGGGCGCGCACCACGTTGTTGGCGCGTTTCTGCATCTCTGCGTTGGCACGCTGAACGGCGTTCAGCTCGATTCCGCTGCTGTAGCGTCCTGTATCTACCGAAGATACTGAGCCGCCGCCCAGTCCGATGCGGTAGTTGTCGCCGCCGATTACGACCACCTTGTTGCCGGCTTCGGGAGCGCCTTTCAGACAGTCGCGCTGTGTGCCGTAGCCTACGCCGCCGGCAAGCATGATTACTTTGTCGTAGCCATATACTTCTTGGTTTTCCGTATGTTCAAACGTCAGCACCGAACCGCAGATGAGCGGCTGGCCGAACTTGTTTCCGAAGTCGGAAGCACCGTTGGAAGCCTTGATAAGAATCTGTTCGGGAGTCTGGTACAGCCATTTACGCACCGGAAGAATCTCTTCCCATTCGCGTCCTTCGTCTGTGCGCGGATAAGAAGTCATGTAGACGGCAGTACCCGCAATGGGCCATGAGCCTTTGCCACCGCCCATACGGTCGCGTATTTCTCCTCCCGTACCGGTCGATGCACCGTTGAACGGCTCTACGGTGGTGGGGAAGTTGTGTGTCTCCGCTTTCAGCGAGATAACGCTCTTTATGTCTTTCACCTGGAAGTAGTCGGGCTTGGAGTGGTCGGCCGGGGCAAACTGCTCCACTACCGGACCTTCGGCGAAGGCAACGTTGTCTTTGTAGGCAGAGATGATTTTATTGGGGTTCTCCTGTGTCGTCTTTTTAATCATCTGAAACAGGGACGATTCCTGCTCTACTCCGTCGATGATGAACGTTCCGCCGAAGATTTTGTGGCGGCAGTGCTCGGAGTTGATTTGTGCGAATCCGAATACTTCGGAGTCGGTTAGCTTGCGTCCGAGGTCGTTTTCTACTTTCTTCAGATAGTCCATTTCTTCTTTGGAAAGTGCCAATCCCTCTTGCTCGTTGTATGCTTCGAGGTCTTCTATGTAGAGGATGGGTTCCGGCTGGCGGTTGGTGGTGAACACTTCCTGGTCGAGTCCCTTGTACATACGTTGCAGCATCGGGTCGTAGTCGGCGTTTTCGTCGGCAACGGGGAAATACTCTTCGATGCGGCTGAGACCTTCAAGCCCCATGTTTTGGGTGATTTCTACGGCGTTCGTACTCCAGGGAGTAATCATTTCGCGGCGCGGGCCCACGAAACAGCCTTTCAGGTTTTCTTCACTTTCCATAGCGGCTTCGCCAAAAAGCCAGCATAGTTTGTTACTTTCGTCAAGTGTGAGCTGATGGTTGCTCTCTACGGCAATCACGCTCTTGGAAGGGGTTCTGAAAAAAAGAATCATGTTGTATATTTACGATTTTATGATTTACGATTCACAGTTGAAGTTTCTCTGCAAGAGCGAACTTCTCCTTTTTTACGTGGCGCAAAGATAAGCAATTTCATTGGTGGGGAGAAAAAAAACAGGAATAAATAATGGACTGCATCCGAATTTTAATTACACTACGAAGGAAAGAAAAATGCTTGGTAAACGAAACTTGTCTGACACCCGGGTCTCGGTGATGCTGACACCCGGGTGCTGATATATCCAAGACCCGGGTGTCGGTAGTGGTGAGACCCGGGTGTCAGCATACCTGTTTATGCAGGGGAGAAAACTCTGGCAGCTATGCTTTATTTATTTTCGTTGCACACGGCACGGATTGCCTGTACAGAGGTTCGTTGGAAAAAAACGTTAATATCCTATCCTCATATCATAAAAAAATGCGATATTTGCGACATGATTCAGATAGAAACCATATTCGATATATTAGTTAAAGGCTTTATTATTGGCGTTGTAGTGTCCGCACCTTTGGGTCCGGTGGGCGTATTGTGCATCCAACGGACGTTGAACAAAGGACGCTGGTATGGCTTTGTCACTGGTTTGGGAGCCTCTTTGAGCGATATAGCTTACGCCCTGCTCACTGGCTACGGAATGAGCTTCGTCTTCGATTATATCAACAAAAACATTTTCTATCTGCAACTGTTGGGAAGCATCATGCTGCTCCTTTTCGGCATATACACCTTTCGCAGCAATCCGGTGCAGTCCATCCGTCCGGCTTCGTCCAACAAAGGTTCTTATTTTCACAATTTCATCACCGCGTTTTTCGTCACTCTCTCCAATCCACTGATAATCTTCCTTTTTATCGGACTTTTTGCCCGTTTTGCATTTGTGCAGCCCGGCGTGCTGGTGTTTGAGGAGATTACGGGCTATTGCGCCATTGCGTTGGGAGCACTCGCCTGGTGGCTCGGAATCACCTATTTCGTAAACAAGGTGCGCACCAAGTTCAACCTGCGGGGGATATGGATACTGAACCGCGTCATCGGAAGCATTGTCATGTTGGTGTCCCTTGCCGGAATGGTATATACGTTGTTGGGAGAGTCGATTTATTAGAACGATAGCTTTATGAATGAGATAGCGAAACAGTTGAAGGAACGGAATATAGCCGAATACCTTATATATATGTGGCAGGAAGAAGACCTGCTGCGCGCCAACCATTGCCAACCGGAAGAGTTGGAAGCCAACGTGATAGCCCGCTATCCCGAAGAGCAGCGTCCTGCCATGCGCGAGTGGTATGGAAACTTGCTGACGATGATGAGCGAGGAAGGCGTGCGCGAAGCGGGGCATTTGCAGATAAACAAGAACGTCATTATCAACCTGACCGAACTGCACAATGCGTTGGCGTCTTCGCCTAAGTTCCCGTTCTACAGTGCCGCCTACTTCAAGGCGCTGCCGTTTATCGTCGAACTGCGCAACAAGAACGGCAAGAAAGACGAGCCCGAACTCGAAACTTGCTTCGAAGCCCTCTACGGAATGCTCCTGTTGAGGCTGCAACGGAAACCTGTCAGCGATGGAACCGCCAAAGCGATGGAAGCCATTACCAGCTTCCTCTCCATGCTGGCAAATTATTATGATAAAGACCGCAAAGGTCAATTAAAACTGGATGAATAGATGAGAATTTTAGTAACGGGTGCCAACGGTCAACTTGGCAATGAAATGCAGGTGCTTGCAAAAGAGAACCCGCAACACACGTATTTTTTTACAGATGTGTACGAACTCAATATCTGCGACGAGCAGGCCGTATGGGCCTACATCGCCGAAAAACGGATAGAACTGGTAGTGAACTGTGCCGCCTATACCGCCGTAGACAAAGCGGAGGACGACCGCCAGGCGGCGCGTAGGCTCAATACGGAAGCCCCCGGAATGCTGGCGCGTGCGGCGCAAGCCAACCGGGCAGCCATCATTCAGGTATCTACCGACTATGTGTTCGACGGCACCGCCCATCTCCCTTACACGGAAGCGTGCGAGCCTTGCCCCGATTCGGTCTACGGCGTTACGAAGCTCGACGGCGAACGCGAAGTAATGGAACATTGCGAGCAAGCGGTAGTTATCCGTACCGCATGGCTCTATTCCACTTTCGGCAATAATTTTGTGAAAACGATGATTCGCTTGGGAAAGGAGCGCGACACCCTCGGAGTCGTATTCGACCAGATAGGCACGCCCACCTACGCCAACGACCTAGCACGCGCCATCTACACCATTATCAATAAAGGTATCGTGCGCGGCGTCTACCACTTCAGCAACGAAGGCGTATGCTCGTGGTATGATTTCACGCTTGCCATCCATCGTTTGGCGGGAATCACTTCGTGCAAGGTAACCCCTTTGCATACGGCGGAATATCCGGCAAAGGCAAACCGTCCCGCCTATTCCGTGCTTGACAAGACAAAGATAAAGACAACGTTCGGACTCGATATCCCCCATTGGGAAGAGAGCCTGAAACGATGCTTGGAAGAAATTGAAAATTAAAGATTGAGAATTTAAAAACAGGTGCAAACGTATCATTTTTAAATTCTCAATTCTCAATTTAACAACTATGGCAGATAATACAGAAATTTTGAGACGGCGTACGTTCGCCATTATTGCGCATCCCGATGCCGGTAAGACATCGTTGACGGAAAAGTTGCTGCTTTTCGGCGGTCAGATTCAGGTAGCGGGTGCGGTGAAGAGCAACAAGATAAAGAAAACGGCTACCTCCGACTGGATGGAGATTGAGAAACAGCGCGGTATCTCGGTGACGACCTCCGTGATGGAATTCGACTACCGCGACTACAAGATTAACATTCTCGATACTCCCGGTCACCAAGACTTTGCCGAAGATACATACCGCACACTCACCGCCGTAGATAGCGTTATCATCGTGGTAGATGGTGCCAAAGGTGTGGAGACACAGACACGCAAGCTGATGGAAGTGTGCCGTATGCGCAAGACACCGGTGATTATTTTCGTCAACAAGATGGACCGCGAGGGTAAAGACCCCTTCGACCTGCTCGACGAGTTGGAAGAGGAACTGATGATTCAGGTGCGTCCCCTGTCATGGCCCATCGAGCAGGGTGCCCGTTTCAAAGGCGTGTACAACATCTACGAGCAGAAACTCGACCTCTACCAGCCCTCCAAGCAGGTGGTGACGGAAAAAGTGGCGGTCGATATCCATACGGAAGAACTCGACAAGCAAATCGGAAAACCGTTGGCAGACAAGTTGCGCGGCGACCTCGAACTGATAGAAGGCGTCTATCCGGAGTTTGATGTCAACACTTACCTGAACGGCGACTGTGCTCCCGTGTTCTTCGGTTCGGCATTGAACAATTTCGGTGTGCAGGAGTTGTTGAACTGTTTCGTAGAGATAGCGCCCAGCCCCCGTTCCGTGCAGGCGGAAGAGCGTGAGGTAAAGCCCGAAGAACCCAAGTTCACCGGATTTATCTTTAAGATAACCGCCAATATCGACCCCAACCACCGTTCTTGTGTGGCGTTCTGTAAGATTTGCTCCGGCAAGTTTGTCCGTAACGCTCCGTATATGCACGTGCGTCACGGCAAGACGATACGTTTCTCGTCGCCCACACAGTTTATGGCGCAACGCAAGACAACAATCGACGAAGCCTATGCGGGAGACATCATCGGCCTGCCCGACAACGGCACGTTCAAGATTGGCGACACGCTCACCGAAGGGGAGATGCTTCATTTCCGTGGCCTGCCCAGTTTCTCGCCCGAGATGTTCAAGTATATCGAAAACGCCGACCCGATGAAGCAGAAGCAACTGGCCAAAGGTATTGACCAGTTGATGGACGAAGGTGTGGCGCAGTTGTTTGTCAACCAGTTCAACGGCCGCAAGATTATCGGTACGGTGGGGCAGTTGCAGTTTGAAGTCATCCAATACCGTTTGCTGAACGAGTATAACGCCTCCTGTCGCTGGGAGCCGGTCAGCCTTTACAAAGCGTGTTGGGTGGAGAGCGACGACCCCGCGGAATTGGAAGCCTTCAAGAAACGCAAGTATCAGTATATGGCGAAGGATAGGGAAGGACGCGACGTGTTCCTTGCCGACTCCGGATATGTGCTACAAATGGCGCAGATGGATTTTAAGAATATCCGTTTCCACTTTACGAGTGAGTTTTAAGGAACTTACGGAGAAGAGAAATGTGTGAAAATGCATAATAAAAAGGTTGGTGAGAACGACTGCGATTGTTCTCCCCAACCTTTCATTTAATCTTTATTATCTCTTTTCAGATGAATTTTCTTATAAAAAAATGGTAAATTCGGACGCTTTTTGAATAAACGGCTTAAATTACTAATAATTTATTATATGGAAAATATCGAAACAGCGCTCCTGCTGATGGTGGTCGGAATGGCTACCGTATTTGTTATTCTGCTGATTGTGATTTGTTTAGGCAAAATGTTGATTGCATTGGTCAACAAGTATGCTCCCGAAGAGGCGGCTCCTGTACGGCAGGAAGCGCCGAAAGGTGCCGTACCTGTTCCGGCAAACATCATGGCTGCCATTACGGCTGCTGTGAATGTGGTGACACATGGCAAAGGAAAAATCACCAAAGTAGAAAAAATCTGATTTTAAACATATATCATTATCATTGAAAGACATGAAAAGAGAAGTAAAGTTTAGTTTGGTATTCCGGGATATGTGGCAGTCTGCTGGTAAATACGTTCCCCGTGTAGACCAACTCGTGAAGGTAGCTCCCGCCATTATTGAAATGGGCTGTTTTGCCCGTGTGGAAACCAATGGCGGTGGTTTTGAACAGGTAAATTTATTGTTTGGAGAAAACCCCAATAGAGCCGTGCGCGAATGGACGAAGGCGTTTCACGAAGCCGGCATTCAGACACATATGCTCGACCGCGCGCTCAACGGGCTTCGTATGAGCCCCGTTCCCGCCGATGTGCGCAAGTTGTTCTACAAAGTAAAGAAGGCGCAGGGAACCGATATCACCCGCACATTCTGCGGATTGAACGACGTGCGCAACATCGCTCCCTCCATCACCTATGCAAAGGAAGCCGGCATGATTTCGCAATGCTCGCTCTGCATCACCCATTCGCCTGTGCATACGGTAGAGTATTACACCGATATGGCACTGGAACTTATCAGGCTCGGGGCGGACGAAATCTGCATCAAAGACATGGCAGGCATCGGACGCCCTGTTTCGTTGGGCAAAATCGTAGGCAATATCAAGGCGGCGCATCCCGAAATTCCGGTGCAGTATCACAGCCACGCAGGGCCGGGATTCAATATGGCAAGCATCCTTGAAGTGTGTGAAGCCGGTTGCGACTATATCGACGTAGGCATGGAGCCGCTTTCGTGGGGTACGGGACACGCCGATTTGCTCAGTGTGCAGGCAATGTTGAAGGATGCAGGCTATCAGGTTCCCGAAATCAACATGGAAGCCTACATGAAAGTGCGTGCGATGATTCAGGAATTTATGGACGACTTCTTGGGATTGTACATCAGCCCGAAGAATCGCCTGATGAACTCGTTGCTGATTGCTCCCGGACTGCCCGGCGGCATGATGGGCAGCCTTATGGCAGACCTGGAGACGAACCTGGAATCCATCAATAAATACAAGGCGAAACACAACCTGCCTTTCATGACGCAAGACCAACTCCTTATCAAACTGTTCAATGAAGTAGCCTACGTATGGCCGAGAGTGGGCTATCCGCCGTTGGTAACTCCATTCAGTCAATATGTGAAGAACCTCGCCATGATGAACGTGATGGCGATGGAGAAAGGCAAAGAACGCTGGGGAATGATTGCCGACGATATCTGGGACATGATTTTGGGCAAAGCCGGACGCTTGCCGGGCAAACTTGCTCCCGAAATCATCGAAAAGGCAGAGCGCGAAGGCCGCAAGTTCTTTGAAGGCAATCCGCAGGACAACTATCCCGACAACCTGGACAAATATCGCAAGATGATGAAAGAAAACAAGTGGGAAGTGGGCGAGGACGAAGAAGAACTCTTTGAATATGCGATGCATCCGGCACAGTATGAGGCCTATAAGAGCGGAAAAGCGAAAGAGGACTTCCTTGCCGACGTGGCAAAACGCCGTGCGGAGCGAGACAAGTCGCCGCAAGAAGACGCCAAACCCAAGACACTCACCGTTCAGGTGGACGGACAAGCCTACCGCGTGACGGTGGCTTACGGCGACGCCGAGCTGCCTGCCGTACCTGCTGCCGCCGAACCCGTCGGAGAAGGCAAAGAGGTGGTATCTCCGCTCGAAGGCAAATTCTTCCTGGTGAAGAACGCGCAGGAGACCGCCCTGAAGGTGGGCGACACCGTGAAAGAGGGCGATGTGCTCTGCTATGTGGAAGCGATGAAAACCTACAACGCCATCCGTGCGGAGTTCGGCGGTACGGTGACTGCTATCTGCTTTGCTCCGGGAGACACTGTATCTGAAGATGACGTATTAATGAAGATAGGATGATGAACGGTATATTTGAGAATTTGTACGATATGACTGCGTTCAGCAATATCATTGCCCAGCCGCAGTTTTTGGTAATGTATGCCATCGCGTTCGTCCTGCTCTATCTGGGTATCCGGAAACAGTATGAACCGTTGTTGCTCATCCCCATTGCTTTCGGTGTGTTGCTTGCCAACTTTCCCGGAGGCGACATGGGCGTGATTCAGGCGGACGAGAATGGTATGGTGACGGTGAACGGAGTGATGAAGAACATCTGGGAGATGCCCTTGCACGACATTGCGCACGAATTGGGACTCATGAACTTTATCTACTATATGCTGATTAAGACAGGCTTCCTGCCGCCGATTATCTTTATGGGTGTCGGTGCGCTGACAGATTTTGGTCCGATGTTGCGCAATCTCCGCCTCTCTATTTTCGGTGCTGCCGCACAGCTCGGTATTTTCACCGTGTTGTTGGTGGCTATTCTGATGGGCTTCACTCCGCAGGAAGCCGCTTCGTTGGGTATCATCGGCGGTGCCGACGGGCCTACCGCCATCTTCACCACCATCAAGCTCGCCCCGCATCTGTTGGGCCCTATTGCCATTGCCGCTTATTCCTATATGGCACTGGTTCCGGTGATTATCCCGTTGGTGGTGAAGCTGCTTTGTTCGAAGAAAGAGTTGTGCATCAACATGAAAGAGCAGGAAAAGAAATATCCCTCAAAGACGGAAATCAAGAACCTGCGTGTGCTGAAAATCATCTTCCCGATTGTAGTGACTACGGTGGTTGCCCTTTTTGTGCCGAGTGCTGTGCCCTTGATTGGTATGCTGATGTTCGGTAACCTGGTGAAAGAAATCGGAAGCGACACGTTCCGTCTGTTCGATGCGGCCTCCAACAGCATTATGAACGCTGCTACCATTTTCTTGGGCTTGTCGGTAGGTGCCACCATGACCACAGAGGCCTTCCTCAACTGGACGACCATCGGTATCGTAGTCGGCGGTTTCCTTGCGTTCGCCCTTTCCATTGCGGGAGGTATCTGCTTTGTGAAGTTGGTGAACCTCTTCTCTAAGAAGAAAATCAATCCGCTTATCGGTGCTACCGGACTGAGTGCTGTCCCGATGGCGAGCCGTGTAGCCAACGAAATCGCGTTGAAGTACGACCCTAAAAACCACGTATTGCAATATTGCATGGCAAGCAACATCTCCGGAGTAATCGGCTCTGCCGTAGCTGCGGGTGTGCTGATTTCCTTCCTTGCATAATCTGTTTCCCCACGGGTTGGCATGGATTCACACCGATTGAAATCTGAAATAATCCGTGTGAATCCGTGCCAGCCCGTGGGGAATCCTATTCACTGATAACCTTCCTATATTCCGCTATCGCCATTTTCTCGGCAAGATATGCATTAATCAAGTTGGTGTGCGCCTGTGTCCATGACAACTGTGCGGAGAGTACCTCCACCATATTCGCCTTTCCTTCATTGTACGAAAAAGAGACCAGGTCGAGATTCTTGTTCGCCAGGTTCATAGTCTCGGTAGCGGTCTTTACCTGCTGTTCCGTCTCCGTTAGTTTGGTCAATGCTGCCGAAAGCTCTTCGTTGATATGGTCCATGACGTAGCTTTGCTGGAGTTTCTGTATGCCGATATACGCTTGCTGCTGGCGGTTCGTATGGATGCGTTCGCCCCAGTGGAAGAGAGGGATGCTCAGGTTCATTCCCACGATGGGGCTGAACGATACGTCTTGCCCCAAATTGGGAGTTGCCGTAGCCCATCCTCCTCTCAAAGAGAGACTCAACTGCGGGTTGAAGCGGCTGAGTGCGGCTTTGCGTTGCGCCCGGCTCTTCAGGATATTCACCTCCGTACTCTCGTAGTCGGCACGCCGTTGCAGCACGCTTTCGAGCGGCAGTATTTCCATCGGGGCAGAAGGCTTGTCAATCGTTGCAAGACTGTCTACCGCACTCTCCGGTTCCGCCCCCATGAGGATATTCAGTTTTTGAAGCGCCAACTTATAATTTTGGCGGGCCTTGATGTATTGCAGTTCCGCCTCTTGCAGCCGGGTGGAAATCATCAGTAAATCCGTACGGGCTATCATTCCGTCGTCAAAGCGGTCTCGGATAATGTCGTATTGCTGCCTGACGATGCTCCGGTATTTGTCGGCGGCTTGCAGCATCGCCTGCGAGGCCGAAGCGTTCCAGTAGACCGCATCACTCTGGTAGTGAATCTGGTCGATGGTGAGCTCCTCGTTGAGCCGGCTCAGCTTCTCGTCAGCTTCCGCTATTTGCCGGCGGGCGTTGAGCGCGCCTCCGGTATAGAGCGGTTGCGTCACCACGAACACCCCTTGATAAGTATGGTTGCGGTATTCGCCCGCAGCCCCGTTCCATGCGTCAGGTTCGCTCAGGTTGAGCGTGCCGTCGGCGTTGATGTCGATTTGCGGCAAGAATCCGGTGCGGGCTATCTTCCGCTCTTCCGTGCCGATGACGGTCTTTAGTTGCTGCTGTTTCAGCAGCAGGCTGTAATTCTCCACCTTCTCCCGATACGTCTCCCGGCTGAGGTAAGGCTGCTGTGCTTGGCCTGAGAGGCTGAGCAGCAGCAATGACAGCATGATGAGTTGAACTTTCATATCTTTTTCCTTTTTATTTCTTTTCAATGGTTATGGTACTCCCTGCGGGCTCCTCCTTGATGCGCAGTATGGCGCAGTAGGCCACGGGCAGCACGAACAGCGTCAGTGCCGAAGCCACTAACAATCCTCCCATGATGGTAGCCGCCATACCGCCGAACATGGCGTCGAACAATAACGGCAACATTCCCAATATCGTGGTTCCGGAAGCCATCGCCACGGGTACGATGCGGCTTGTGGTGGCACTGACCACGGCCTCCAACGGCTTTTTGCCCGTAGCCGTCTCTGCGTCGATTTGCTCCACCAATACAATCGCGTTCTTGATATTCATCCCTATCAGTCCCAACAGTCCGAGTATGGAGAAGAAGTCGAACGACTTGCCCAACACCACCAGTCCCAGTACGATACCGATAAAAATCAACGGCAACATCAGCAGAATCACTATCGGCTTGCGATAGGTGCGGAAGAGGAACAGAAGCGTTACAAACATCAGGAAGAACGTCAACGGCAGATTCTCGGCAAGCGCTTCGTTCGATTCCACCTGGCTCTCCTGTTCGCCGAAGTACTTCATCGTATATCCTTCGGGCACTTCAATCTCCTCCTGCACCTGCGCCCATATTCGGTTGAAGGCGGCAATCGCGTTGGTTCCCCGGCGCGGGTCGCATTGCGCCATCATCACCAACTGCCGGTTGTAGTCCTTCACGGTAGAGAACCGGTACTGGAAATCAAATTCGGAGACAACCTGTTCCAAGCTCGTCGTCCCGTTGCCCGTACCGAATACCGGCAACGTGCGCAAATCGTTGATATGGAAAGAGTCCACCGTATTGTCTTTCAGTAAAATCGGCAATACTTGGTCGCCCTGTCGGTATTCGCCCAACGTCATTCCCGTTGTCCCTATCTGGATGCTCTGTGCCATACCCTGGCGCGACACACCCAACGGTTGCGCGCGTTCCGGGCTGTACACCGGCTTCCACACCGGAATCTTGTTGCCCCACGAGTTGCGGATGTTAATCAGGTCGGGGTCACGGTGCATGATGTCCAAAGCCCGGTTGGTGAGCGCCACGAGCGTGTCCGTATTGGGGCCTATGAATCCTATTTCGATGGCCGCATCTACGGCAGGCGACAATTTGAAAAGGCTGGTGCGGGTGATGGCGTTCGGGTAGTTCGCTTTCATATATCCGTCGAACTCCTCCTCGCAGGCCTTCGTATATTTGCTGTCTGTCAGTTCCACCAGGATATTGGCGAAGTTGGGTTTCGGTCCCACTGAGGTAGAAGCCAGGTAATACCGGAGCGGCGTGCTGCCGAAGGTGACGGATACTCTCTTCACTTCCGGCTGTCGGGCGAGGTGCGCTTCCACCGACTCCATCTCTTTCACCACATCGTTGATGTTGTACCCCTCCGGATAGAATACGTCGGCACGGAAGTAAGGCTTGTCCAGCGAGGGGAAGAAATTCTGCGGCATAGCGCCCATCACTATCAGCGAACCGACGAAAAGCACCACCATAGCGCTTAGCGTCAACGCTTTCCGGCGAATCAGCGTACGGAGGATGGAGGCGAATTTGTGGTAGAACGGTTTGTCGTATGGGTCTTTGGCGTCGCCGTCCGCCTTTGCCTTCAGGATAAAATTGCCGAATACGGTGGTCTGTGTCAGGGCAAGCACCCAGCTCAGTCCTAACGAGATGGCAAGCACGATGAAAAGCGGCTTCACGATTTCCGCCACCGAAGAGGGAGCGAGGTAGAGCGGCAGGAACGAACAGATGGCGATGAACGTGGCACCGAGCAATCCCCATTGGGGAGTGGTGGCGCCGTCTGTCAGTGCTTTCCGCCGGTTCACGCCGCGGGCGATGGCTATCTGTGCATTGTCTGTCACGACAATGGCATTATCCACCAACATTCCCATTGCGATGATAAACCCCGCCAACGACGTGCGGTTCAGCCCGACCCCGAAGAAAGACATGATAAGCAGCGTGCCGCCGATGGAGAAAATCAGCGACGAACCTATCAGCACTCCCGCACGCAACCCCATCACCAGCATGATAATCACGATGACAATCAGAATGGATTCTATCAGGTTGATGATAAAGCCGTTGTTCGCCTCGTCGGCAATCTCGTTTTCGAGGTATAAGCTCTGCAACTCCAGTCCGAGCGGCATGAGGGGCAACAGTTCGTTCAGTTTGGCTTTTACGTGCTCGCCGGTCTGCACGACGTCCTGTTGCGGGTCGGTGGAGATACCGATACCGATGGCACGCTTTCCGTCTACGTGCATGATGGTGGAGGGTGGGTCGATATACCCTTTCTCGATGACGGCGATGTCGCCTAACCTCACCTGTCCGGCTTTCGTTGTGAGTATTTGGTTGCGGATATCGTCCACGGTGGTGTACATACCGTTGGCGGCGATCCTCAACTGTTGTTCACCCGCGCGGATTTCTCCGGTGTTGATAATCTGGTTTTGAGATTGCAGCAGCGTGGCAAGCTGTTTTGGGTCGATACCCATCCCCACCAGTTTGCTGGTCGAGATAAAGATGTTGATAACCTCCGTCTGTACGCCGAACAGTGCCACCTTCATCACGCCGTCTGCGGTGACTACTTGCGTCTTGATACGTTCCGCCCAATTGCGCATCTCCTCGTACGAGTAGCCGTCGTCTGCCGTCAGTCCGTAGTAGATACCGAATACGTCGCCGAAATCGTCGGCAACGGTCGGCGTGGAAGCTCCGTTGGGCAGTTGCGGCTGTATGTTGAGCACCTTTCGCCGCAGCTCGTCCCATTTCTGCGGGATGGAGCTGGCGGAGAGAGACGGTTGCAGTTCGAAGGTGATTTTGGAAAGCCCGTATGTCGATTCCGATTTAATCTTGCTCACGCCGTTCATGCTCTGTATCTCGCGCGAGATAGGCTCGGTGATGAGCCGCTCCACTTCGGTGGGTTCGGCTCCCGGATAGCGGGTGGTAATCACCGCCGATTTGATGACGAAAGGCGCATCCTCTTTCTTTCCCAAGTTGCCGAAGGAACTGATTCCTCCGATAAGCAGTACGGCAAGAAAGAAATAGATGATTTTCGTATTGTTCAATGAATAATTAGCTAAGTTCATGGTTCGGTTTCTTTAACGGTTTCTCCTTCTACTAATTGATATACGCCTGCTGTGACAATCTTCTCTCCGGGCTTCAACCCTTCGGAGACAAGCGCCCGGGCCTCTCCGGTCGGTGCGCTGACGGTAATCTCCCGTTTGTGCACCTTGTCGCCTTCCACTACCCATACATACATCTTTTCCCCTTCGCTTTCGCCGAATACGGCGCTGAGCGGAACCATCGTCCAGCTATCCTCCACCAACGGGCCTACATCGGCCGTGAAGCGGATGTTGCAGGTGAATCCCGGTTTTACGGCATAAAGGTCGCGGTTGAAGGAAGGGTCGTCAATCGTGATACTGACCGGAATCCCGGTCCCGTCCGTCGAAATATCTAGATACTCCTCCAGTTTCGCCTGGAATACGTGCCCTTTGAACGTGTCAAACTCCACCAAGAAACGCGTATCCTTGCCACGTAGCAGATAGAGGTAAGCATCCGGAATGGTGAACTTGATGCGCAGGTTGCGCGTGTTGACCAACTGTACGATACCCTCACCCGAATTCACGCGCTGGTAATTCTCCACCAATCGTTTCTCGATGGAGCCGTCGAAAGGAGCTGTCAGCTTCGTGTCGTGCATATTATTGGCGGACAACTCATATTCCGACTTTGCTTTCTGATAGTTTGCCAGGCTGATTTCATACTCCTGAACGGAGATTGCCTGGCGGGAGAGGAGCCGCTTGTTGCGTTCCACCTGGGCGGCGGCAGTCTCATAGGCAGACTTCGTGGCAGTATATTGCAAGGCGATGTCTCTGGGGTCGATGGCGGCAATCAGTTGCCCTTTCTTCACCTTCTGTCCCTCGATAACGGGCAGTTGTATAAGTTGCCCGCTGACGCGGAAGGCCAACTTCACATACTCCACCGCTTCCACGATTCCCGAAAAATTCTTTCCGATAATTGATTTTGACTCCACAATCGCCGTCTTTATGGGGCGGATTGCAGTTCCGTTTGTCTCTTTTTTCTGTCCGCACCCCGCCAATATGACGGCTGCTACAAGCATAAATCCATATTTCTTTTTCATACGGCGTACTGTTGGTTAATTCTTTTGCGTTGAATCATCATTCTTTTTTTAATTGATAAACAATCAATCACACTATATGTTCGGCGGTGGTATGCTTCTTCAGACATTCTTACAATCCTGTTCCCTCGTTGTGCCAGGCGAAGGAAACGGGCGTATCAAGCAATGGGAACGACCGTATCAAGCAATGAAACGGTCGTTCCCATTGCTTGATACGGATGCTCCCAATCCCGTCTCTTATACGGATATATGCTCTTTTTAAGGGCGAAAATGGAATCCTAAAGCTCTTTTCATGACTAAAATTAACGTAAGGAATGCTTTTTTGAAAAATATTCCTTAAATTGTATTGTTTTTATTGCTTCAACGTTTATATTTGCAAAATCAATATTATTCGCATGGTGGTATATTTTATTTCAATATGACGGATATTTTGAAAAGAGCATGACTTTATTGTTAGATTAACTACATATTTATAGGATGAGTTGTAAAGCTACATTTTACGTGAGTGCTGACGTGAAGGATTTATTTTATTCACGTTTATTAATTAAAAAGAGAGACTCTTTTTATTAAACCTGCAAATGCGGCTTGGCTCGGAATTCTTACCGAACTTCGATTTTTTCCCTGTTAAAAAAAACGATAGCTTTTGGTGTACAACCCAAGTATTGATTAATTATTAAATTTATTTCTTATGCAGAAAAAGAACTACAAAAAGGGCATGAGGTGCTATTCTTTGTTACTGCTTGGAATGATGCTGTTTTTCGTAGGCAGTGTTGCTAATGCGCAAAAACAAGTGGATTATCAGACAACAAGAATCACTGTTAAGGCAACGAATGAAGCTGTGGAGCAAGTGCTTAATAAAGTAGGAAGCCTTGCTAATGTACGCTTCTTTTACAATCATTCGGAATTGGATTTTCTTAAGAACGTGACGATTGATGTGAAAGATATGGAACTGAGGAATGTGATTTCTGTCATTTTTGCAGAACACCCCGTCACCGTAGCTTACCAGCCTAACCGCACGATTGTGTTGCGTAAAGCTGTGAAGCAACAGAAGGACATGCAAAAAGTGTCAGGTGTAGTAATCGATGCCCAGACCGGCGAACCTCTTGCCGGTGCCAGTATTGTGCTGAAAGAGCAGAAGGGCGTGGGTGTGACTACCAATATGGACGGACAGTTCCACATCGAGATGCTTCCGGGCAGCGCCACTGCCTTGCTGTTCTCCTATGTGGGTTACCAGCAGGAGGAAGTGCGGCTTGCCAACCGTGACTTGAGCAAACTGAAAGTGAAACTGACACCGATGGCGAACGAGATAGAAGGTGTTGTGGTGACCGGTATGGCTCCCCGTAAGGCGGCAGGATTTACCGGACGTTATGTGACAGTGAAGGCGGAAGATTTGAAACGCATAAATCCCAATAACCTGTTGGAAGCACTTCAGGTCTTCGACCCCAGCTTTCGCATCGTAGACCAAAACCAGTATGGCTCCGACCCGAACCGCTTGCCTGAGTTTAATTTGCGTGGTGACGTGCAGTTGGGCTCCAGCAGCGCCAGTTCTTTCAATATGATGATGGGCGACTATTCCAATCGTCCCAATATGCCGCTTTTTATCCTCGACGGTTTCGAGACTTCGTTGCAACGTATCGTAGACATCGACCCCGAGCGTATCGAATCCATTACGATTCTGAAAGATGCGGCGGGTACTACCCTCTACGGCTCAAAGGCTTCCAACGGCGTTATCGTGTTCGAAACGAAGAAGCCCGCTCCCGGAAAACTGAACGTCAGCTATAGTGCCAATATCGGTATTTCCGTACCCGACCTTTCGGACTACGATTTGATGAATGCTTCGGAAAAATTGGAGTACGAACGTGCCGCCGGGCTCTTCAATTCGGTGAGCCTGATGAACTATTACAATGAAAAGAAAAAAGAAATTCTGCGCGGAGTAGATACATATTGGTTGTCGCAGCCGCTTCGTACGGCAGTGACACATCGCCACACGCTGCATCTGGAAGGCGGCGATGAAGCGATTCGCTATAGCTTGGGTGTGAACTACGGCAATCAGTACGGTGTAATGAAAGCCTCCGGCCGCGAGAATATGGGATTGTCGTTCAATCTGCAATACCGCTATAAGAACTTGAATATCAGTAATTCTCTTTCTGTCGAAAACACCGAAGGAAACAACTCTCCTTACGGGGCTTTCTCAGCCTACAGCAAGATGAATCCTTATTATCGCCTGACCGATGAAAACGGTAAATACCAACGCATCATCGAGACGAAGCCTATGCCTTCGGGCAGCGCGCAGCAGGTGATTACGAATCCGCTCTACGATACACAGTTCCCGTACAAGGACATGAACCGTAACTTTAGCGTGATTGACAATTTCTCTTTGGAATATTTCCTGTTGGAGAATCTGCGTGTGCAGGGACAACTCTCCTTTACCCGTTCAAACGGCCGTAACGAGCAGTTCCGTTCTGCCAACCATACCATGTTTGCTAAAGAAGAGGACATCACCAAGCGCGGTTCCTATGAACGTAACCTCGGCGAATCCACCAGTTGGGACGCCAATGCTTCTATCAACTACAACCTCGTTCGCGACAAGCACGGACTGTTTGTCAGTGCGCGCTGGAACGTATCCAACCGTGTGAGCGACGGTGTAGTTCTCTCGGCAAAAGGATTCCCCAACGACAACATGACCGACTTCTTGTATGCACATAAGATGGAAGACCGCGTATCCGGCAGCGAGAGTACACAGCGTAGTGTGGGCGTACTCGGTTCGCTCAACTATATGTACGACCAGCGTTTCTCCGTAGACGTGAATGTGCACGGCGACCTTTCCTCACAGTTTGGTAACGATACGGGAATGGCACCTTTCTGGTCTACCGGTTTGCGTTGGAATATGCACGAAGAGAAATGGCTGAAAGGCACACCCGTTTCCAACTTGGCACTCTATGTCAACATCGGTACCACCGGTTCGCAAAGTTACTCGCCCTATCAGGCAAAAGAGACTTATTCCTACTCCGACCTGATGTTCCCTTATCCCTCCGGTGATACGTTGGGAGCGCAGCTTATGGGATTGGGCAATCCTTCTTTGGGATGGTCGAAAACCACCAGCAAGACAGCGAGTGCGGAATTGGGCTTGTGGAACGGCAGACTGAACTTTACAGGTTCTTACTACCATAATTATACGGACGCGATGTTGCTGGAGAACAACGTACAGCCTTCTACCGGTTTTGCTTCCGTTACCCGCAACGTGGGTGCCGTGTTGAATGAAGGTGTAGAGTTTTCTCTGAGCAGTCTGCTGATTAATGATTACAAGCGTCAGATTCAGTGGTCGGTAGGTATCAATGCTGCCCATAACCGCAACGTTATCAAGAAGCTATCCAACGAACTGAAGAAGATGAACGAGAAAAACCTGAGCGAACGCAACGGCACACCGCCCGTCTATGAAGAAGGACAGTCTACTTCCGTGATTAAGTTGGTTCCTTCGTTGGGTATCGACCCTGCCACGGGCAAGGAGTTGTTCCTCACACGCGACGGAGAGAAAACCTTTGTGTGGGATCCCAAAGACAAGATTGCCGTAGGAGATACGGAACCGAAGATTCGCGGTGCCATCAGTTCTTCGCTCACCTGGAAACAACTGACAGCCGGATTGGCTTTCACCTACCAGTTGGGAGCCGACCGCGTGAACGAGACATTGATTAATAAAATCGAGAATGCCGAAATATCCAACAACGTAGACCGCCGTGCGGGTGGACCCGACCGTTGGAGCACGACAAACCGTTATGCCAAGTATAAAGGAATGGGGCTGTATAGCCAGAACACCCCGTCCAGCACACGTTTCTTGCAGAAATATAATGAATTTGCGTTGAACTCCATCTCTGTGGGGTATCGTCTGGACCCGAAACAAATCAAATTCCTGAAAACTTGCCGCGTGGCGAGTATGTCGCTCACGGCTTCCATGCAGGATATTTTCCATTTTTCTACAGTGAAACAGGAGCGAGGGCTGGATTACCCCTATGCAAGAAGTTTCAACCTGTCTGTGTCTTTATTGTTTAACTAATCGAGGGAGAAAATATGATAAAGAATATAATTATAGGGATAAGTATGGTACTCTTTGCTGCCGGCTTTGCCGGTTGTGCCGATTGGGTGAATGTGACCCCGAAAGACCAGGTGGAGAGCGATAAACTGTTCAATAGCGAACTTGGTTACAAGAGTGCCCTTATAGGTATCTACGCACGTATGACGCTGGACGAAACATACGGTAAGAGCATGACATACGGTTCGGTGGAATTCTTGGTGCAACGGTACGACAACTACGGAAGCAACATCCCTACCGAAGAACAACGCGCACAGCGCTACGACTACAAGAAGAACGAAAGTGCCAAGGATATGGTGAACGATCTGTGGGTAAACCTCTTCTGTACCATCGGCAACATCAACAACCTGCTGCAAAACCTTGAAAACGGAGGCAGGAACATCGTCACCACCGACGGATACTGGACACTGATGAAAGGGGAAGCCTTAGGACTTCGTGCGTTTCATTACTTCGACCTGCTCCGTCTCTACGGTCCTATCTATAGCGAAGACCCGGAAATGGCGTGTCTGCCCTGGCGTACGGAGTTTAACGACGAAGCAAAGTCGTTGCTGCCCGCCAGCCGCATTGCCCAGAACATTCTGCACGATTTGGAGGAAGCGGAAGAACTGTTGAAAGACGACAACCTCTACTACCAGAACAACCTCGACGATGTATTCTTGGGATACCGCAAGCACCGCATGAACAAGATGGCGGTGAAAGCCTTGATGGCACGTGTCTATTTATGGATTGGCGACAAAGCCAATGCTGCGTTGAAGGCTAAGGAAGTGATTGACGGATGCGGCTTTACGCTTGCAATGGACAATACCAAAGATGTCTCTCTTTACGAAGAGACGATTTTCGGATTGGGACGCGACGATATGGAGACGAAAGTAAAGAACGACTGGGCGGAACTGACCAGATATGCCAACGAACTTTATATATCCAACGAAAACTGCGAACAGGTATTCAACAAGCAGAATATAGGTATTAATGACATCCGTTACAAAAACGGATACGGATTCATACATGGAGAAAACGGAAGAATGTGCCGCAAGTATCTGGGACGCGAAGTGGAATATAAAGAGAAGATTCCTTTGATTCGTTTGTCGGAAATGTATTACATCCTGGCCGAAAGTGTCAGTCTTGAAGAGAGTGTCACCTATATCAATCAGGTGCGCAACGCACGCGGAATCTCGCGTTCCAACAATCTGGTAGCCAATAGCGCCTACAACGAACAGGCCCGCCGGGATGCGTTGAACGAAGAGTATCAGAAAGAATTCTTCGCTGAGGGACAGTGGTTCTATTTCCTGAAACGTAACAACTACCGTACCTTCTGGCGTTGTCCCACCACGATACCGTCTATGACAAAATACTACGTGTTGCCTACGCCGGACGACGAGATAGAATACGGAGTGGGAGCACAGGAATGATTTTGGTTTCATTAAAATGAATAAGCAATGAGAAAAAATATATATCTATTTTTATTGGCAGGACTGCTTACCGCTTGCGGAGAAGACGATTTGATTCGTTACAGTCTGGAAAAGGATGGCCTGCAATTCTACACGGGCGAAGACAGTAAACTGGTTCCGGGTGATGCTTCGGATTTGGAGCGCATTTTCAATTTCGCTACCGCCACCTATCGGGAGAGGAAAAAGGGCGACGAACGCGAAGAAACCTATTACTACGGTGACAATCTGGAGACATACACATACGAGAAAATCTATATGCAGATACAGGGATTCCCTTCTCCCGACGAGCGTCCTTATAAGCTGAAAGCGATAAAACTGGAAGATGAAGAGAGCGACTTTGTTCCCGAAGTAATCTTCGAGCCTTACTATAGCGTGGCTCCCGAACAGGTGAGGGATACCATCAAGTTCACCATTGTGCGCCCGAAGAACGAACGGGGCGAATTTATGCGCGGCACTTATCGCTTCGGTATTACGATTGATACGGAAGATAACCCCTTCTTCCAGGAAGGTGTGACGGAACAAAACGTGCTCGAAGTAACATTGAAAGACGTATATGAGAAACCCGATGACTGGGATGCACGCGAAGAGTGGTTGGGAGCTTTCGATGAGGAGAAGTATGCGTTTATGCTGACCTATTCACAACTTCCGTTTGTGCGTAGCAACGACTATATGTGGAACAAGACCGATAAATACAACCAGGAGTTGGTTGCTTATCTGAAAGAGCATCCGGAAATGGCGGCACGCTTTGCCACTGAAATTCCCGATATGCCTAAGACAGTGTGGTGGACAGGAGATGTCGAAACAAATATATTGGGAGCTTATTCCCGCGAGAAGTTTGACTTCATACGGAGCGTCATGGGCGAGGAAGAGTTGTTGGAAAACGATAAACTTGTCTATTGGAACCTTATTTTCCGCGAAAAAGTGGCGGCGGATGCTGGCTATGAGTTCCCGGTCAATCAAAGTCGTGCCGGATGGTGGAACAATCAGGCTTTGGGCGAATGGGCTATTGATAAGCAGGAGTTTGTGACAAGAACAATTTTTGAAACTTGCAAGTTGAACAATGTGCCCGAAGATGCATGGGAATATGTGCCTTCCGTAATACGTTTGAATATAGATGCTTATAATACGGCTCATCCCGGTGCTCCGTTGGGCTTATCGTTCCCCGAAGATAATTTGGTGCCCGAATGGTGGGAAATGCGTCAGGAATTGTTTGGCGAATTTTCTTCAATCAAAAGAGATGTGATTGTAAAGGCACTGTTTGAATATAACAGAGATACTTCTTGGGAACCGGTGAAGGGGATTCCTCAGTTAAAGAATCCTCAACTTTCCAATGCAAGTTTCTCTGCATCTTATATGCCAAACATTAAAAATGCGATTGCAGCTTACAACAAAACACATCCGGACACCATGATTGAATTGCCGATAGTACTGCCTGCATGGTGGAATCTGTCGTTCTTGGGTGAATATAACGAGAAAAAAGAAAATTTAGTGAAGGGAGTTATGTCTCAGTATTATGGTACTCCAAATCAATGGACAGTGTGGAATCAATGGAATATCATATTCCGGTATGAAGCGAAACAGGGAGGAGATAAGGATATTGTATTCCCGGTACTGGACGCATCTCTGATTAAGCCTTCTTATTGGGATAAATATAAATATTTGGGTGAGTATTCTGAATCGAAATTAGTGTTTACATGGATGATGCTTTTACCGCAATGTTATGGTAATATGGAGGAAGGCGTCTTGGGAAATGGTTGGCCGTTCTATAACAGAGAAACTGTGTACAATAAATTGGTAGAGGCTTATAACGCAAACTACAGAACATTTATGAATCGTTATGCATCATCTAACCCCGAACCGTTTGAATATCCGGCAACTTTCCCCGGTAACTAATAAACTTGAATGATATGAAAAAAAATATTCAGATATGGCTATTGGCAGCTCTCCTCCTGATGGGGGGGCTTGCCGGATGTTACAATGATAAAGGTAACTACGACTATAAAGAAATTAATGAGGTGGAATGCTCCATCAAGGCAGCCATCAAAGGAGGAAATGAAATTGTGATTAACGAAATGGGAAGCAGCCGTTGTAAGCAATCGCCTATTGATGTAGTAGTTGTCTATACTCCTGTCATTTCGCAGACGATGGCTCAGAATGAGGAGAATCTCGTTTATGAGTGGAAAGTGACCAAAGCAGGCGAAAAGGCTGTTTTTACTACAGACAAAGTATTGGAATTGGAGTTTCCTGCCAATACAGCGACTTCTTACAGCATAGTGTTTAGCGTGACCGATGAACTTACCAATGTAAGTTTCTACAAATCTTTGAGTATCAATACATCGCAACCTTATATCAACAGTTGGTTTGTATTGAATGAAAAAGAAGGCGTACAACAGTTGTCGGTAATAGAAGAACCCGATTCTGTGAATTCCATCATCTCTTTTGACGGATATGGCGATTTGGGTCTTTCCAAGTCGGAAGATATAAAAGTAATCCGCGATGCAACGCATTTGATTTACTCTCCTACGTTAGACCGCAAGAATACCGTAAATCCGGAAATTCTGCAACTGATGTCAAAAAATGGTGTTTGGCGGACAAAACCCAGTACGCTCTCCATGACCGCTATGAAGTTGCCGAGTGTGGTAGAGGCCACCAAACTTTCGCTGGTGAATGGTATCGACGGAAGCGTGGCGTGTCTTTCTACCGTCATTGTGGACGAACGTGGACAAATGCACTATTGCTACGATGGTGAAACATATGAGATGATTGAACCTTACAAGACCCCTTATCTCACGGGAGTGCTTGGTCATAATTTGGGCGAACCCGGACAGATTGCCATATGGGACAATGAAGAAATGGCGTTTGGATACGCAGACATCAGAGGTGGCAAGGCTGAATTGAATTTTATCTATCAGTATGTAGAAGGGCTTAATGACACGGAGATTGTGTGGATGGGACCTGAGTATGGTGATGGAGACGAGAGTAAGAATTCATTGGGTATCGCCATCGCCCGTCACAAGGATACGCAGGATTACGTCGTTTACCACTTAGGACGGAATGATGATAAAGAGTATGCAGTGACCCGCAGCGATGCTATCGGACAGTTGGTGGGCGGCAATGCGGTTTCTCAGTTTGCCACAGCACCGTATGCATTTCTGCAGCAATTCTTCTACATTTCAGGAAGCAAACTTTATCGTTGCAATGTCAGCAATGGAGAGTCGGTGGAGATTTATGATGCGGAAGGTACGATTTCAAAGATGAAATTCAGAATCTTGAATGAGAACATAGGACGCCCTCACGAAATGCGTATGTTGGGTATGGCTGTAGAGAAAGAAGACGGCACATGGGAGTTGCATCAGATTGAACTTACCATTGCCGGAGACTTAAAGGAAGATAGCGTGAAGAAATTTGCAGGGTTCGGAGCCATCAAAGACTTCTGTTTCTCATTCCGTAATACAGCATCTAATTAAAAAGAATAAAATTTAGTGTGATTATGAAACGTACATTATTATATAGCTTACTGTTGCTTGCGTTGACTGCTTGTCAGGATTACATCACTCCGGAAGTGCCCAAAGATGATTTGTCTTCATGGATGAACGAAGAAGGGCTTGTGAGAGGAGAGGTCTATGTGAAGTTCAAGCAACTGGACAAAGATTTGCAAGTAGTGGCTACTCGTAGCGGTGAGGTGGAAACCGGCAACAAAGATTTGGATGCCGCCGCCGCGAATATAAAGATGCGGCAGATGGAACGCCTGTTCCCTGCCGGAAAGTATGAGAAGCGCACCAGAAAAGCAGGATTGCACCTGTGGTATAAAGTGAAGTTTGACGAAGCCGTCAACGTGGGACAGGCTGTGGATGCTTTTTCCGCATTAGACAATGTGGCTTGCGTGGAGCCTGTGGGCAAGGTGGTGCCTGTTGCGGTGAATCCGCCTAAGGATACTTATTTCGGTTCTCAGTGGTATTTGCACAATACAGGTCAGATTGGTATGATGGAAGGTGCGGATATCAAGATTCTGGATGCTTGGGAACTGACTTCGGGAAGCTCGGATGTAATTGTGGCTGTGATTGATCAGATTGTCGATTTTAGACACATGGAATTGAATCAGTGTATGTGGCGAAATGACGAGGAGGATGAAGATGGCTATGTAGACAACGATGGCAACGGCTATGTGGGCGACTACTATGGATTGGGAGTAAACAACAATACCATTCTCAGCGATGATAAAAGTCATGGAACACACGTAGCGGGAATAATTGGTGCATCTACAGTTACCAATAATTATTTCAATCCTAATGGTATTGCAGGTATAGCTGGTGGTGGTTATCCGATGTACAATCAGGGAGTTCGCATCATGACCTGCGACTTTTCTTACGGCCCTGCCGCCATTAAATATGCGGCGGATATGGGAGCGGTGATTTGCAATAACAGCTATCATGTCGGTACAGGGCAAGCAACCATACAGGCTTTTCAGGAAGCTGTCGACTATTTTGTGGAATATGCAGGTTGTGATGAAAACGGCAATCAGGTAGGCCCGATGAAAGGTGGCTTGGTGATTGCGGCTGTTGCCAACGACGGCGTGAAGAAGGATGCGGTAATTCCCGCCTCTTTGAATCATGTGATATCCGTAGCCAGTGTAAATCCCCGTTTTCAGAAAAGTAGTTTCTCCAATTACGGTTCGTGGGTGTCTATCTCGGCTCCCGGCGGTGGTGGTGATGAAGTTCCTGCCGAATACGATTGGAGTACTTGGGCAATCTGGAGTACGGTGAACAATAACGATTTCAAACCTATGGTCGGCACCTCTATGGCTTCGCCCGTAGTGGCGGGAGTAGCAGCGTTGGTGGTCTCTTACTTGAAAGACAAGGAAGGCGGACTCACTGCCGAAGAGGTGAAACATCGCCTGTTGCAGAATGTCACTCCCATTGCAGAATACAATCCCGAATACGAAGGAATGATTGGCGTAGGTTGTGTCAATGCGTACGGTGCTTTGACGGGAGCCATGAACTGGCCGCCTGTTATCAAGTTGGTTTCGGAAGGACTGGATGTAGAGACCGACAAAGTGCTTTACTACGGCGAAGAGGTGAACTACGTGTTTGAACTGAGCGACAAGGAAACCGATGCAGCCAGACTCACCTATGAAGTGGACGACCCTGCCGGCATCTTTAAGCAGACTTTCGCAGATGGGAAACTCACTCTCTCTCTGCGTAACAAGGATATTCAGCCCGGTTCATACAAAGTTTCTCTCTCCGTGACCGACCAGGGAGTAGGAGGAGAAGAGCACCTCAACGTACAGACTACCACTACCGCTTTCACCGTTCGCCTGTTGCCCGAAGTACATACGGAAGTAAGCATCGAAAACACGAACACCGAACTGACGATTGGTGCAAGTGCTACCTTCAGTGGCAAGGTGACCGCACGGATATACGACACGCTCGGCAACTTGGTGCTCGAACAAGTGACGAATATCTCGCTCAGTTCTCCCGGCAAAGTCGATATCTCCGGATTGAGCGGCGGTATGTATGTCGTGAAACTGACGTGCAACAATAAAACGATTACTAAGAATATCATAAAACTGTAAGAGTATGAAAAATATAAGATATGGCTTGATGATGTTGCTCTTGTGCGGAGCAACCGCTACCTTTGGACAGGGTGATAACGGAGCGGCTTTGTTTCCCGAACTGACGCCCGATGTGCGCGGTGTAGGAATGGCTAACAGTGGGGTGGCTTCTTCGGCAAACGCATTCTCCATTTGGAGAAATGCTGCCAAGAATGTTTTCTCGGACCAGAAGGCGGAAGTGGCCTACAGTTTTACGCCCTGGATGCGCGAATTGGCTTCGGGCAGCAATCTGCACGCTTTGGCAGGCCATTACCAGTTGGACGACAAGCAGGGAATCCAGGCGGGTTTCCGCTACATCAACCGTCCGGAAGTGGAGCGCGCGGGTGCGGTCTATACCCCCAAGGACTGGAGCATTGACTTGGGATATGCACGCAAGCTCACCGAAGGACTGTCCGTAGGTGCAACGGCACGTTTCGTACGTTCCGCTCTTTTTGACAATGCGGTGGCGAACGGGGTGGCTTTCGATCTCGGTGTCTATTACCAACAGGCCTGGCGCAACAACGACGACGCCCGTTGGAACTTGGGTTTGCAGGCTTCCAACTTCGGTACGAAAATGGATTACGGATACGGTAAGTATAAGCAGCCTGCCAAAGTGAATGCCGGAGGAGGTGTCGACTATGCATTCAACGACAACCACCGTCTGCAAGGCACGCTCGAAGTGGGCTACCGCGTATGGCCTGGCGGTTGCTGGGAGAGTGCCGTCGGAGCGGAATACACGGCGTTCAAGTTGTTTTCCGTACGCGGCGGATACCACTATGGAGAAGAAAACAACCGTATGCAACGCTATGGCACCATCGGCTGCGGCGCGCATTACAGTATGCTACGTGCCGACTTTGCCTTTATTATTCCTGAGAAAAACAGCTTCCTCAAGAATACATGGCAGGTGTCGTTGGGGGTAGCCTTCTGAACTGAGTCTGAACCAAGAAATAACGAATAGATTAATGTATATGATAAGAAGAATTTTAATAGGATGTGTTTGTCTGTTGTGTAGTGTAGCATGGGAGACAGTACAAGCTAAGAAAACTGTGTTAAGTGCCGAAATCTACGGTTATCGGGCAGAGATGGTCTATTTTGACTGTTTCCAGACCCCGTTGCTCCGGCAGGAGTTCCATACCAATCCCGGTGAGGAGCATATTTACTCGTTTGATACAGACCGGATGGTGACGTTTGCCATCAACGGCAGGACAACTGTTTTGCTGATGCCGGGCGACAGCCTGCACGTCAACCTTCGTTACGAAGGCAAGCAGGTGCAGTCTGTAGAGTTCAGCGGAACAGCAGAAGCGGTGGCGCAAAACCGCCTGCTGCGCGACATCGAACAGTTGAAACGTACCATGCGCTATAAATCGCAGCTTCTTGCCTGCATCGCCGTAGATGTGAAGCCGAAAGAACGTTTCGAAGCATCACGGATGCTGTTGGAGCAGAGCCGCAAGTTGTTGGAAAAAGCCGGCAAGGAGATTCGTCCCGAAGTGAGCAGCTATGTCTTGGCAGACATCGAAGGAAGCGTATATAATTCGTTTATGGAATATCCGGTGATGTATGCTGAAACCCGCCGTTTGCCGATTGAGAAACAGGAAATCGGCGATTACTGGTCGGTGATGGACGGATACAGCCTGCGCACGGACAAGAACGCCTTGCTGTCTCAGGATTATATCGGGATGCTGATGCGCTATATGTTCTTCGTCAACGAGAAGAAGGCGCACGAGTCGGGCGCAACCTATACGCGCCCCGCTTCCTTCGAAGAGGGATACCGCGCGTATGCTGCATTCTATACAGGCGATGTAAGGGATGTGGTGCTTTATACGATTATCTGCAACTTTATCCGTAGCGGAAAGAATCTCGACCGCATAGATGATGTAGTGAAGGAGTATAAGAAGAAATACAACCGGAACAAGGAATATATACGTATTATAGAAACACTTTTGCAATAAATAGAGAATGAAAAATACATTAATGGCAACGTTGCTTTTGGCAAGTTGCGGACATATGTCATATGCACAGAACAATGTGACTGTGAAAGGACAGATTAAAGGAGTGGAATCGGGGCGCCTGTATATGCTGGCTCCGGTTTCCGAAAAACGGGTGGATACGCTGGGCACTGCCCTTTTCCAAGCCCCCGATTTTGTGTTGGAGGGTAAGTGTGACGAACCGGTGGTGGCACATATCGTTGTAGAGAACTATTCGGGAGGATTCCCCTTCATGGCAGAGCCGGGCGGCTCGTACACTGCTTTGCTTACCAATGGGCGGGAGGCCTACATCCGGGGCGGCAAGTTACAGGACGCCTGGACGGGATACTTGAAGTATTCCACCGAGCAGCGCCAGAAGATAAGCGCAATGAAGCAAAGACACCAGACGTTGGTTGCTGAAAATAAATTCAGAAGTGCCAGTGCGCTGAACGATTCGATTCAGCTTTTGGAGCAACAGGCAAGAAAAGAGACTTACGACTTTTTGGGACAGCACGACGACCTGATTACGGCGCATACTTATCTGGAAAATGCACAGATGCGCGATGCGGGCGCCGAGCAGAGCCGTAAGATGTACGAATCGTTGGGCGAAGGTGCCAGGCAGACGCCCAGTGGCCGTATTTTGAAAGAGCGTTATGAACGGATGGAGCAGACGGAGAAGGGGAGACTTGCCCCCGACTTTACGCTGAGTACTCCGGAAGGCAAGGAAGTGACGCTGAGCAAGGTGGCAGGAAAGGTGAAGATTCTTGATTTCTGGGCTTCGTGGTGCGGACCATGCCGCCTGAACAATCCCGCTCTGAAAAAGGCTTACGAGGAGTATCACGACAAGGGGCTGGAGATTATCAGCGTCTCGCTCGACGACAAGCCGGAACGTTGGAAGGATGCCATTGCCAAAGACGGGCTGACGTGGATAAACGTCTCCTCATTGAAAGGATGGAAATGCGATGTGGCACGGCTTTACAGTGTGAGCGCCGTTCCCGCCATCTTTGTTCTCAACGAGGAAAACCGCATTGTCGCCACCAATCTGAGAGGAGAAAAACTGGCTAAATACTTGGAAGATAACTTAAAGTAACCGTTTCTTCGGTTGCTTTTTAATTAAAACAGATAAAGTATTCATTTTTATATGAGAAGAATAATAGTTTCGGTTGCCGTTGGGATGTTGGCAGGTGTCGGTTGCCTGGCACAAGACGGCGGCAAGTATGTCATTACTGGTGAGATGACACGCGATTCGTTGCGCTTCACTCCGCAAGCGGTCCGCATGATTTATCTGGCGTGCCAGTCCGACGGCAAGGAAGTCAGACTGGATTCTGCCGTTGTAAAGAATAAGACCTTCCGCTTCGAGGGCAAGGCTCCCCGCTTTGTGGAGGCCGCCTATCTCTCCGGATTCGATAACGGAAGCGTGCAGTTATTGCTCGAGCCGGGCAACATCACGGTGCAGCCGTTTGATGCCCACTATCCCGTGTCGGCAAAGGTAAGCGGTACGCCTTGCAACGATGTGATGAACGGCTACTATGCGGTGCGTGCAAAAGATGTGCAGGATTCGAAAGTCCGCATGAACAATCTGTTCAATTCGCTGCCCGAAGAGGTGAAGAACAATCTAGAGCAACAGATGGACTATCAGGGTTCCGTGTTCAATATAAACACCGTGATGCAGAAAGTGGTGGCGCTGGAATACCTGCGCAATCACCTCGACAACGAAGCGGCTTTGTTTATCATCAAGCACGACAGCTACCATCTGTTCCAGCCGAAAACGGTCGAACGTATGTTGCTGCGTGCCGTCTCTCCGCGACTGAGACAGCATCCCGTCTATCGTGAACTGGAGAATAAAATCAAGGCAAGCAACCTCAAGGTAGGTTCGCCCGCGCCTGACATCGCAGGAGTGACGCCGGAAGGCAAGGAGATATCCCTTTCCGACTATAAAGGAAAATATGTACTGTTGGATATCTGGGCTTCGTGGTGCGGACCGTGCCGTCGCGAATTTCCTTATTTGAAGCAGGCGATGACAGCTTCGGAAGCAAACGATAAATTTGTGATACTCAGCTACTCTATCGACAGCAAGGAACGGGATTGGGTGAACAGCATCGAAAAGAATGAGTTGAAACACAAGAACTGGATTCACTTTTCTACCTTGAAAGGATGGTCGTCCGATGCTGTGTCGCTGTTCAACGTGCAGGGAGTGCCTCACACGGTTCTGCTGAATCCGAAAGGAGAAGTGGTGGCTTTCAATCTGCGTGGCGAAGAGATGCTCAACAAGGTGAAGCGAATTATTGAGGGAGTGGAGACGTATGAATAAGAAACGAATAAAAAGAAGCAAGAGAATGTTACGCAAGTGTTATATAGCCGCAGCCTGCCTGGTAGCCTGTATGGGCGGGGTGCAGGCACAAGAGAATACGTGTGTCATCAAAGGACGTATGCTGAAAGATTCGCTGCGCCATACGCCGCAACGGATACAGAAGATTTACCTGACGCAGATGGACGAGTACGAACGCATGATTAATGTCGATTCCGTGAAGCCGGTGAACGGTACTTTCACCTTTACACGTTCTCTGAAACAGGGTGAGCCGGAATTGCTTTATTTTCTGACTGGTTTCGACAACGGCAACGTGCAACTGTTTGTGGAGCCGGGCACAGTGGAAGTGCGCATTCCGGATGCCGCTTTTCCCGCAGGAGGAATGGCAAAGGGAACGCCGACCAACGACCTGTACAACCAGTATAAGGAAATCCGTCGGCTTTGTATCAAGGAGCAGACCGACACCTTGAACGTGTGGCAGGAGAAACATGGAGAGTCGTTCAAGCAATGGATGAGCCGTCCCGAAAATCAGGAAGAGTGGATAAGTGTCGGCGCGGCGGCAATGGTTTCCGCTTCTGCAGCGCAACTCCGTTTTCTGCTCGAACACAACGATTCGCCGTTGGTGCCTTTGATGCTGGAGAAAGAGGTTTATCCGACATTGAGCAAGGCCTATGTGCAGCGTATGCTGAAATCCTTGTCGCCTAAGTTGAAGAAGCACCCGTATTACCGCTCGTTCAGCAACGTAGTGCGTGCGCAGGAGTTGAAAGTAGGCGGCGAGTTGCCCGACATCACGCTTCCTCTTGCTGAAGGCGGGCGCAAGACGCTGGAAGATTTCAAAGGAAAATATGTGTTGCTGGACTTTTGGGCTTCGTGGTGCGGCCCCTGCCGCCGGGAGATTCCCTACCTCATACAGTTGTACAATGAAACACAGGCCGACCGAGACCGCTTTGTGATTGTCAGCTTCTCTTTGGACAACAAGGAGAAGGACTGGAAGAACGCCATCCGCACGCATCAGATGGACAAGGAGGAGTGGACGCACGCTTCCGACCTCTTGGGATGGAGTTCGCCCGCCGCCCGTATGCTGGGAGTGACGGCAGTGCCCAAGACCATCCTGATCGACCCCGAAGGAAGAGTCATTTCCTTCTCCCTGCGCGGCGAGGAAATGGTAAGCCGCGTGAAGCAGATTTTAGCAGGTGCCCCCGCTTTCGGCGAAGGTGACGGCAAGGAAGAGGAGAAGAAATAAGCATCTTCGTGCACACCCCAAAAGACAATTTCATGAAGAAAATAATCGCATACATATGTATTTGTTTGGCCTCACTGACCGCTGCACGCGCACAGTCGGCGGTGGTTGGCGGGCAAGAGACGCTGCCTGTCGACTCGGCGGTGCTCATAGGCAGGCTGCCTAACGGGATTACCTATTATATCCGCCACAACGGCGACCAGCCCCGCCGTGCAGGCTTCTACCTGATTCGCAATGCCGGTTCGCTGTTGGAGACGGATGAGCAGAACGGATTGGCGCATTTCCTGGAGCATATGGCTTTTCAGGGAACGAAGCATTTTCCCGGTAAAGGTATTATCTCGGGACTGGAGAAACACGGTGTGGCGTTCGGGAGCAATATCAACGCCTATACGTCGCACAACGAGACAGTTTACCAACTCACTGACGTGCCTACGCAAAGCGAATCTTTGCTGGACACCTGCCTGTTGATACTGCACGACTGGTCTTACTACCTGTCGTTGGAAGAGAAAGAGATTGACGCAGAACGCAAGGTGATTGTCGAAGAGTGGCGCACCCGCCGAACGTCGGCGGTGCGGATGCAGGAAAAGACAAACCAGGTGCTCTATCAAGGCTCACGGTATGCCGACAGGGATGTCATCGGAACGTTGGACGTCATTCAGCACTTTGCTCCACAGTCGTTGCGCGACTTCTATCACCGATGGTATCGCACCGATTTGGAAGCGATTGCCATTGTGGGCGATTTCGATGCGCGCCGGATGGAAGAAAAGGTGAAGACGCTCTTTGCCGCCATTCCCGCTGTGAAGAATCCGGAGCCGCGTCCGTTCTTTTCGATACCCGACAACGATACGCCCCGCTACGTGCTGGCAACGGACAAGGAAGCCGCCCGCTCTTCGTTGGGGCTGTCCATCCGGCTGAACGACACCCCGGCGTGCGAACGCAATCGCGTGGCTTATCTGCGCGAGAGTCTGATTATCTCGTTCTTTAATTCGATGATGCGGACGCGCATTGCGGAATTGGCACGTCGTCCGGACGCTCCGTTCCGTCATGCGGAGATTGCCTACGGAGATTTGGTACGCGGATATTGTGCATACAATGTCAATGTATCTCCCCGTCCCGGACAGGAAGCCGCAGCATGGGAAGCGGCAATGACCGAGAATGAACGGGTGAAACGCTACGGCTTCACGCCCGAAGAACTGGAGCGCGCCAAGAAAGATATGCTCACGGCACTGGAGAACGGTCGCAGGCGGGGTAAGGCAAACAGCCGTTATGCGCAAGAGATACAGGGACATTTTCTGGAAGGACGACCGCTGCTCAGTCCCTCCGACTATTACCGTTGGGTGAAACGCCTTGTTGCCGACATTAGGGTAGAGGAGGTTTCTGACAGGGCGAAGAAGTGGAACAGCCCGATAAACCGGACATTGCTGGTAGTGGGCTCAGCCAAAGAGAAACATTTGTCGCGCGAGGATATGACGGCTATCATGGAGCGCGTGGAGCACTCCAGTCAGATTCGTCCTTATGCGGTGAATACCCCTTCGGGCGTTCAGCGCAAACTGCTGGATGATGCAGAGCTGCAGGGCGGACAGATTGTGAAGGTGCGTCCCCTGGAGCGTTTTGGCGCCGTAGAGTGGACTTTACAGAATGGTGCCCGCGTGGTGTTCCGCCATAGTGCGAGCAATAAAATCCTTGTTTCCTCCTATAGCAACGGCGGAACCTCTGTCTACGAGGATATCGACTTGCTTCCCGCAGCCGAGAATGCCGCAACGATGGTATCTTCGTTCGGCGTGGGCGACTTTACGCCCGACGAACTGCGGACACTGTTGACCGGTAAGCGGGTGGGATGCAAAGTGAACATCACTCCATGGGATGAGGCGATAGGCGGCTCCTCTGTCGCGGAAGATTTCGAGACGCTCATGCAGTTGATTTACCTACGTTTCGAGAAACCCCGGTTCGACGAAGCATTGTTTGCCACGCTGATGCAGCGCAACTATGCAGCGTTGCAGCAGTATGCCGGACAGCCGCAGACGGTGATGCGGGATTCGCTCCAACAGATTTTGCACAATTACAGTCCCCGTTTCCCGGCTTTCAATAAAGCATACTTGGATAAGATTACGTTGGAAAGATTGAAATATGTCTATTCCGACCGTATCAAGGACGCCAGCGATTTCGTATTCTTTATCATGGGTAATCTGAAGGAGGAAAACGCCCGTCAGATGGTGGAGAAATACATCGGTTCTTTGCGCTCCGAGCACCGCAAAGAGAAGCGTACTCTGCACCGCGAATTGCCGGCAAAGGGGAAGGTAGTGAAAAACATCCGGCTCAACTGGGAGACCCCGAAAGCCACTGTTGTCACCAATTTTTCAACGAAGTTGGAAAATACACCTTACCATAACATTTGCCAAAGCCTGTTGCGCGGCATCTTGCAGTTGCGCTATACGGAAAACATCCGCGAGAAGGAGGGAGGCACATATGGAATCAATATCAATGCTACTTCGTCCCGTCTTCCCGAATCGCGTTACTCTTTTACCATGATATTCGACTGCGCGCCTGAGCGGGAAGCCCATTTGAAGTCGTTGGTACACGCCGAAACGGAACGTCTTGCCGAAGAGGCACCTGGGCAGGATGAGTTTGCAAAGGTGGTTGCCAATCTGCGGAAAAACGACGAACAGTCGAGAAACTCTGACGCATATTGGATGGCTGCCCTTGCCGCTTATTATACGGAAGGTATCGACATCACCGCCCCCGAAAATTTTGACAGGATATTGGAGCGGTTGACGCCTGCCGACATCCGCAAGTTTGCAAAGAAGATGTTTAAGGAGTCGTATGTGATAGACCTGACGTTCCAGTCAAAGTGAAAGATAGGACGATATGAAACCGCGGAGTTGTGCCGACGCTCAACTTCACTCCATAGTGAGAGCCGTATCATTACTCGAAACAGAGTTTTGATACGGCTCTTTTAGCAGTTACCGTCTCTATTGATATTTCCTTTTTGCCGGTTGCCCTTCGGGAGACGATTTGCCGGGTATGTTTATTTCGTTCCACTACAGTTGCCTTTGCGTTCCACTATAGTGGAACGCAAGGACAACTACAGTGTTCCGTTCGTCCCACTATAGTGGAACGCAAAAAGAGTAGCGGGAAAAGTGAATCCGGTCAGGCTGCCGATAGAATTCTTTCAGCAATGCAACGGGGTTGCTCTTGCTTGCCGTGAAGTCAATATGAAAAAAGGGGATATCCCATGCAGGACATCCCCTTTTTCATCGTTAACGAAAGAACGAATTATTTTTTCTTACGGTCACCGTAGCGGCTCATGAACTTATCAACACGACCGGCTGTATCCACCAACGTAGATTTACCTGTATAGAACGGATGAGAAGTGTTAGAGATTTCAATCTTCAGCAACGGATAAGTTTCACCTTCGAATTCGATGGTTTCTTTAGTTGCTACAGTTGATTTTGACAAAAACATATCACCATTTGACATATCTTTGAATACTACCGGACGGTACGATTCTGGATGAAGGCCTTTTTTCATTTCAGTATCTGTTTTTTTAATTTATATTTGTTACTATTTTGGTAAGAAATAGTGTAATGGTCATTTTTCAGTGCGCAAAGGTAATACATTTCCATGAAACGGAAAAAGGTTTTGCTGAAAAAAAAGAGAATGATTTTAGAATGTTGCCAAAATTTGTATCTTCGTAGCCTATTAAAAAGACAATGGACAGAATATTTGAAATAAAAGAGCTGGCCGAACTTGAAGCATTCCTGAAAGCTCAAAGCGATGTCGGCAAATGGCGGCATGATTTATTGGCAGCATTTTCTTTATATGCGCATTACAAGAATGCAGAAGAGTGGAATCGTGCAGTCCGGATTTGCGAGAGTCTGGCAATCATAGGTTGGGGGACCCATGAAGCGCTTGAAGCGGTGAAAGGATGTGTTTTCAATGGCAATCCGTCAACTTGTTTTATAAATAAGTACAGAGAACCCCGTTTTGCCGAAGCCATTTGGTCAAAAAGGAAAAACGGATATACGATGGAAACAGGGGCGGAAGAAGCTGTGCGGAATGTGAAACTTGACAGCCAGCGAAACTGGATTCCTAAAAATCCCGTGTGGATTGTGCGCGGCATCAGTAATTGTTATGACAACTCGAAAGCTGTGATTGAAAGCGTAGAGAAGGATTTGCAAGTGCGGCTGAATGAGCGGATGCGCCCCGAATTATACGGCACGGCTGTGAATCAGATTACTGTTCATTGTTCCTATAGCTATTACGACCATCGGTTCTGTAAATGCAACTACATCATCGCCGACGAAAAACTGAATCTGAAACAAAAGGATTTGTATCCGGCATTGCTGGCCATGTTTACCAAACAAGAGATTGAGAAGAATGGATACCTTCTGCGTAACCGTTTGGAGCTCGGGCCGTTTCGGGCAGATACGGGAAGGGTGAGAGCAGTGATAACTTTAGAGAAGGAATTCAGCGAACTGAGTCATAGCGAACAGAAAAAGAAATTGGGTGAATATATCCTGTCGGCATTGTGCCGCATGGCGGACCGGCTGAAAAAGAAGGTAGATTACGACTTTGAGCGGATGCTTGCCGATTTCAAGGCTATATTGGCCGAATGGGAGAACGATTTTCACGATTGAACCCGTTCTGGCTGATGTTTGCAAGGTAGAGATTACAATTTCATATAGGCTTGGCTTCTGCGCCCGATTCGGGCGGAGGATTTAAGCCTTTTTCCACTATATTTTTCATTCGGCTGTTCATTATTCAAGTGATAATGCTTACTTTTGCGTAGAATTTTTATTCACTAACAATAAACTTTAAACAAAATGGTAAATTACAAAGATTTAGGATTGGTAAACACAAAAGAAATGTTTGCTAAGGCTATCGAAGGTGGATATGCTATCCCGGCTTTCAACTTCAACAATATGGAACAGATGCAAGCTATCATCAAAGCTGCTGTTGAAACTAAATCTCCTGTGATTCTTCAGGTTTCTAAAGGTGCCCGTCAGTATGCTAACGCTACTTTGCTGCGCTACATGGCTCAGGGTGCTGTAGAATATGCTAAAGAATTGGGTTGCGAACACCCGGAAATCGTTCTTCACCTCGACCACGGAGATACTTTTGAAACTTGCAAATCTTGCATCGACTCAGGTTTCTCTTCAGTGATGATTGACGGTTCTCACCTTCCTTATGAAGAAAACGTAGCATTGACTAAGAAAGTGGTTGACTATGCTCACCAGTTCGATGTAACTGTAGAAGGAGAGCTGGGCGTATTGGCAGGCGTAGAAGACGAAGTTTCTTCCGACCACCACACATATACTGACCCCGAAGAAGTAATTGATTTCGCTACCCGTACAGGCTGCGACTCATTGGCTATCTCTATCGGTACTTCTCACGGTGCTTACAAATTTACTCCGGAACAGTGCCACATTGACCCGGCTACAGGCCGTATGGTTCCTCCTCCTTTGGCATTCGACGTATTGGATGCTGTAATGGAAAAACTTCCGGGATTCCCTATCGTTCTTCACGGTTCTTCTTCAGTGCCCGAAGAAGAAGTGGCAACTATCAACCAGTTCGGTGGTGCTTTGAAAGCTGCTATCGGTATTCCGGAAGAAGAGTTGCGTAAGGCTGCCAAGTCTGCTGTTTGCAAAATCAACATTGACTCAGACTCTCGTTTGGCTATGACTGCTGCCGTACGTAAGGTGTTCGCTGAAAAACCGGCTGAATTTGACCCGCGTAAGTATCTGGGCCCGGCTCGCGACAATATGGAAAAACTGTACAAGCACAAAATTGTTAACGTGCTCGGTTCTGACGGCAAATTGGCTCAGTAATCATTGTAGGGTTATTCCTTGTACATAAAAGAAAGGCTGCCTCTCCTCGACGGGAAGCAGCCTTTTTTCGTACTATTTCTTTGGAGATTGTACCGGATATCCGTTTTGGAAGAAATCTTCTATCTTTTGTTTGCTTTGGAGGTCTTTCAGCCAGTTGGCGGCGGCGTTGTAGTAGTTGGTTTGCTTCAGAATGAGCCTCCCTTCGCTGTCAAGTTCCGCCTGTTCTTCTTTCTCTTTGGGACGTGTCTTCAGAAATGCTTCTAAGTAGTGTTCCGTGTTTTTCTTGTCTTTCAGTTGGTAGAAGTAGACGTAGGCGATGTCGTAGAGTAATTTATGATTTTGGCGGTCGTATAGCTTATATCGCTCCTTGATGGACTGTATTTGCTCCCTGGGCATTTGTGCCATCTTGTAGCATTCGGTCATTCCGATGTACAGGCGTGTCAGGGTGCTGTCTTTCGGGACGGATAGGCTGATGGCTTTTTCGAGATATTCCACGCCTTGCTTTTTCCACGAGGTTTTGGCACAGGCACGGCCGAGGTAATAGAGCAGGTTCGCGTTGTCGGGTTCATACTTCTTGGCAGCTTCGAGAAAGTCATGGGCTTCGTAGTATTTCCCTGCGGCATAGTAGCTGGTACCTAAGTAATAGCAGGTGTGGAAGGAGCTGTCTCCTTGATTCACTAAGGATTCGTAGCGCCGGATAGCGGTGGGATAGTCTTTTTTCAGGCAGTAGGCAAGTGCGTTCTGACGGTTGACGGAGATGTTGGTCGTGTCAATCTGCCGGTATTTTTCGGTAGCTTCGATGGCTTCGTCGAAGTAAGCGCCTGCAATGTTGATGGCACCTAATTTGGCGGCGGCAAGATAATCATCCGGATATTTTTCCTGTATGTTGTAGTAGCAGCCTGCGGCGGGAAGCAGTTCGCCCATTCCTTCAAAACTCTGTGCCTGTAGATGCAGGGCGATGGCGGAACTGTCTTTTTCGGTCATGATACTGCTCTCTCCCAATGCGTCTCTGAATTTTTGCAGAGATAGCAGCAGGCTGATGTATTGGATACGCACATATTTGTTTTCCGGATTGAGGTCGAGTGCCCGTTCGTAGTAGTGCAAAGCCTGTTTGCTTCGGGCAAGCGTACGGCAGCACTCGGCTGCTTCGATAAATGCGCGTGTATTGGTGGAGTCGTCTGCTATGATTTCCCGGTAGGTGGCAAGTGCTTCTGCGTTTTGCCCCAGTCCCCGCAGCGCTTTCCCTTTTTGCAGGAGCAGGAGAGGGGTGGGCTTTTGGGCGGAGATAAGCGAAAGCGCGGTTTCGTAGTCGTAGTTTGCCATTGCTTCCTGGATGCGGTCGATGTGTTGGGCTCGCAGTAGCGTTGCAGACCCAAGTAGGAGTAGGAGAAGGAACTGTTTCATGGTGTTGGTTTTCAAAAAGTAATAGATGATATGTTATGCATTGATTTACAAGTGACAAAGATAGTGTATTTGACAGGCTTTCCAAGAAATTGCGGCACAAAAAAAGAGGATATATCAAAACTCGAAAATACAAAACGGGTTTTAATATATCCTCTGGCAGAGGAAATCGGTAGACACGCGATGCTACCGGTTTCTTTTACGACAGGAATCCCAACAGGATACCGGCAGCCACAGCCGAACCGATGACACCTGCCACGTTCGGTCCCATAGCGTGCATCAACAGGTAGTTGGTCGGGTCGTATTCCAAACCTATCACTTGTGAGATACGTGCCGAGTCGGGAACGGCAGATACACCGGCATTGCCGATAAGCGGGTTAATCTTATTGTCTTTCTTCAAGAAGAGGTTGAATAACTTTACAAAAAGCACTCCCGAAGCAGTGGCGATGATGAACGACAATGCGCCAAGGGCAAAAATCTTGATAGAGTCGAAAGTAAGGAATTCGGAAGCCTGTGTGGAGGCGCCTACTGTCAATCCTAACAAAATAGTGATGGTGTCAATCAACGGACCACTGGCTGTATTTGCCAGACGACGGGTGACGCCGCTTTCTTTCAGCAGGTTGCCGAAGAACAGCATACCCAGCAAGGGCAGGCCGGAAGGCACTAAGAAGCAAGTCAGCAACAGACCGATGATAGGGAAAATCACCTTTTCCGTGTGAGAAACGGCACGCGGCGGTTTCATGCGGATGACACGCTCGTTCTTTGTAGTGAGCAGGCGCATGATGGGCGGCTGTATCACCGGCACGAGTGCCATATAAGAGTAAGCGGATACGGCAATGGCTCCCATCAGGTTAGGGGCTAACTTCGACGAAAGGAAGATGGCGGTAGGGCCGTCTGCACCTCCGATGATACCGATGGCTCCTGCCTGCATCGGGTCGAATCCGATGGCTAAGGCAATCATGTAGGCACCGAAGATACCGAATTGTGCGGCTGCACCAATCAGCATCAGTTTCGGGTTGGAGATAAGTGCCGAGAAGTCTGTCATGGCACCGATGCCCAAGAAGATGAGCGGCGGATACCAGCCGGACGTTACTCCCTGATATAAAATATTCAATACAGAACCTTCTTCATAGATACCGACTTTCAGGCCCGCATCCATATTGAAAGGTATGTTGCCGATAAGGATACCGAATCCAATAGGAATCAGTAACATCGGCTCAAATTCTTTGGCTACTGCCAGGTAGATGAACAACAAGCCGAAGAAAATCATGGCAAAATGGCCGGGTGTTGCATTGGCAAATCCGGTGTATGTCCAGAAGTCAGCAAGGTTGTTTCCTATAAAATTAATAAAATCTCCCATATTATTCAATGATTACGAGGTCATTACCTTCGAGAACAGAGTCTCCTTTGTTTACGTTGATGGCAGTTACTTTACCGTCTTTGTCCGCATTGATATTGTTTTCCATCTTCATGGCCTCCAGTATAATGACGGTTTGTCCTTTTTTCACGGTGTCGCCGACATTCACTTTGATGTCGAGGATAACACCCGGAAGCGGGGATTTCACGCCCGATTTGCCGGACGATTGTGCGGCAGGTTTCGATACCGGTGCGGCGGGAGCGGCGGGAGAGTTGGGCAACGGACGTACGACCGGTTTCACAGGCGCTTCCTTCGTTTTTTTCTCCATTTCTACTTTGTAATGCGTACCGTTCACTTCTACATGAGCGATATTATCTTCAATATCTCCGATGGTCACATTGTATAAGTTACCATTGATTTTGTATTTATATTCTTTCATTGTTTTATCTTATATTAAGAGATTGACTTACTTTTTGGGAGTCTCACGCAATGTATAGATTTTCGAATTCCACGGCGAGTAACTGCGTTTCACACGGGTGATGGTCAGCACTGTTTCCTCTACGTCGTGCACTTCGTCCTGCATCTCGTGCAGTGCCATAGAGATGGCGGCATATACTTCGCCCGGAGCCTGCGAGAGTTCTTTGGCTTCGTGCTTGTCTACACCCTTCGACTTCATGGCGTTGCGTTTGCTCAGGTTGACTGCGATTTTGCCTACGATTTTGAAAGCGATGAAGAGAAGAAGCAGTCCGCTGAATACCACACTCATGGCGGAGATGGACATACCGATACCCACTGCATCGTGCTCTTCAAACTTTTCCTGCTTGGCATTGCTGTCAATGGTTTTGTTGTTCGTGCTCGGAGTGACGTATTTGTCATTGCTTCCGCCTTTCACTTCCCATTCGGGCGTTCCGTCGCTGATGCGGGCATAGGACTGGTCGGCTCCCAATGCGCCTGCAGGCACTGTCACTTCGTCGATGAGTTTTTTTCCCGAATCAAACAGCCCGATCCAGTTGGTTGCCTGAGGATTCAGTTTGAAGTTGGTGTGGAAAGTTCCTCTTTTGGGCTGGCCGTCTGCCCAAAAGAGGGCGTGCTGGCGCGGTTTTACCACGGTGAGTATATCTCCTTTCGGGATAAAGTAAGTCGTTGTATCGCCTGGCTGGCTGCTTACTTTCAGCAAGCAGGCTGCCAGGTCGGCACTACCATATGATTTGTTGAATATTTCAATCCATGCGCTGTGCATTCCGTAGTCGTCCTGAAAGTTACTCTGGTTGTTTATCAGGATTTCGTTCAGCACCAGTTTGTTGTTTGACTTTTGTTCGCCGCAGGAAGTCAGTCCGAGCAACAACAGCAAAGAAAGAAATATTCCGATTTGGTTTTTGTTCATAATCGTTCTTGTTTTTAATGTGAAAAAGTTGGATTACAACGGAATATTACCATGTTTTTTAGCTGGGTTGGACAGTTTCTTGGTCTGCAACTGCTGCAAGGCACGGATAACGCGGAAGCGTGTATTGCGCGGTTCAATCACATCGTCAATGTAACCATACTTGGCTGCGTTGTAAGGATTGGCAAACAGTTTGGTGTATTCCGCTTCTTTTTCGGCAAGGAACTGAGCGGGGTTTTCGTGCTCTTTCGCTTCGCGCGCGTACAATACTTCTACGGCTCCTGCACCTCCCATCACTGCGATTTCGGCTGTCGGCCATGCGTAGTTCATGTCACCGCGAAGTTGCTTACAGCTCATTACGATGTGCGAACCGCCATACGATTTGCGCAGTGTGATGGTAACCTTAGGCACAGTGGCTTCGCCATAAGCATACAACAACTTGGCACCGTGGAGGATAACGCCGTTGTATTCCTGACCTGTTCCCGGAAGGAATCCCGGCACGTCTACCAACGATACGATAGGAATGTTAAAGGCATCGCAGAAGCGGACGAAACGGGCACCCTTGCGTGATGCGTTGCTGTCAAGTACGCCTGCCAGGTATTTGGGCTGGTTGGCAACGATACCTACCGACTGTCCGTTGAAGCGTGCGAAACCGATGATGATATTTTTCGCGTAGTCTTTCTGGATTTCCAGAAACTCGCCGTTGTCTACAATCGCACCGATTACTTCGTACATATCGTACGGTTTGGTGGGGCTGTCGGGGATAATGTCGTTCAGAGAATCCTCAAGACGGTCGATGGGGTCTGTGCAGTCTACGTAAGGTGCTTCTTCGAGGTTGTTCTGCGGAATATAGCTCAGTAGTTTGCGGATAAGGGCAAGACCCTCTTCTTCCGTCTGTGCAGTGAAGTGAGTAACACCCGACTTAGTGGAGTGCACGCTCGCACCACCGAGGTTTTCCTGGCTCACATCTTCGCCTGTTACGGTTTTCACCACTTTCGGACCTGTAAGGAACATATAAGAAGTGCCTTCCATCATCAGCGTGAAGTCTGTCAGGGCAGGAGAGTAAACAGCACCGCCGGCACAAGGACCGAAGATACCCGAAATCTGCGGAATAACGCCGGAAGCAAGGATGTTGCGTTGGAAAATTTCAGCGTAACCCGCCAAAGCGTTGATACCTTCCTGGATACGTGCGCCGCCCGAGTCGTTGATACCGATGCAGGGAGCACCCATTTTCATGGCCTGATCCATGATTTTGCAGATTTTCAATGACATGGTTTCCGACAATGAACCGGCAGACACCGTAAAGTCTTGTGCGAAAACATATACCAGACGTCCTTCGATTGTACCGCAACCGGTCACGACACCGTCGCCTGGATAATGCTTCTTGTCCATACCGAAGTTCGTGCATCTGTGCTCAACGAACATATCCATTTCTTCGAAGCTGCCTTCGTCCAGCAACATAGCCAAGCGTTCGCGTGCAGTATATTTACCTTTTTCATGTTGCTTTGTTATTGCTTTCTCACCGCCACCGAGACGTGCTACGGCACGGCGTTCAATAAGCTCTTTGATTTTTTCAAGTTGATTACTCATGAGTTCTTGTTGATTTTTTAGAATTTATGATTAATGTTCGCAGAGTTCTGTCAGCACCCCTAAAGTAGATTTCGGGTGAAGGAAAGCGATGTTCAGTCCTTCGGCACCTTTGCGCGGGGCTTTGTCGATAAGGCGGATTTCTTTGTTTTCCGCTTCTGCCAAAGCGTTTGCCACTCCGTCTTCTACGGCAAATGCTACATGATGAACACCTGCACCTTTATTTTCAATGAATTTGGCAATAGTGCTTTCGGGGCAAGTCGGTTCGAGCAGTTCAATTTTAGTATCTCCCACTTTCAGGAAAGCAGTTCTTACTTTCTGATCTTCCACAGTTTCAATGTTATAACACTTCAATCCCAATACGTTTTCGTAGTAGGGAAGGGCTTCTTCGATGCTTTTTACGGCAATGCCCAGATGTTCAATGTGTGAAATCTTCATAACTATACTTTTTTATTTGGTTTTAATTATGTGCTTATACAGCATAAAACAGTACAAAGTAAGGCATTTCTTACCTAATAAAGAAATATTTCTTCATTTAATTGTTAAGACATCATGCATAAAAAATGGAGAAAAGGGGGGTGGTAAGTGGTTTTGTAATCTTGAGATTACATTTAGATATAAAATCGGATTAAAAGTTTGTTCAGCCACGTCCAGTTGATACGAAACCAACGACGCGTGCTGCTCTGCTTTCCGCCGAAGCGAAGTACGAAATTGCGATAACCGTGTTTGCGAAACGGAAGCCCTACGTCCATAAATTCCATGTGGCGGAACCCGTGCTCGTGGGCGTCTTGCAGGGCTTTCCAAACGGCTAATACGCCGGGGTATTGTGCAGCATAGGTTTTCTTCATTCCGCCTGAAAACCAAAGATATGCATTGTCGCCGGAATAGATACATACGGCACCGCCGATAATCTTCTCTTTGTATTTGACGATAAATATTTTTGCCTGTTTTCCTTTGATGAGTATGCTGTGCATATGTCGGAAAAAATCATTGTCTGGAAAGTATCTGCGTATGCGGGAAGAGTAGACTTTGTGTAGCATTCGTGAGAAGTCGCGTATCTCTTCCTCAGTATGTGCTTCCGTCACTTTTGCCCCATTGTTCAGGCCTTTTTTTATCTGCCGCAAGCGCGACGGACTAAACCTTTTTTCAATTTTTTTTATGCTGTGCAGGGAGTTGCGCACCCGTAACCAGTTGACCGGAAAGTAACCGTTGTTTCGGAAGAATTTGTAACCGAACATGGAGTTGTTGAGATTGCGGAATTCGATAAGGAAGCAGGAGCGCGACGCTTCTTGGGTGAGATGTTCGAGCATTTCTCCGAATACTTCTTCCGCCTTTTCTCTGTTGGCGGAGAGTGCATCGTCCAGTATTTCTCCTTCGCTGTAAACTACGCAGTGTTTCACCAGAAAAGCAGGCATCCACTTTTTGGCTTTGCGGATGGCGGCAAGCAGGCGTGCCACCGGTTTGCCCTCTTCGGTGGCTACTATCAGCAAAGGTGCATATCCCAGCGTTGCTTCATAAATCTGAAACAACTCTTTGGAGTGGAATGCATTGTTGCCCGATAGTTCGGGGATGTCCTTTCCTTTATAATATGTGGTTAGTTTGAGTGGCATTAATGAGGCAAATTTACACTTTTTATTCTTCATTCGACAACAAAACATGTAATTTGTTGGGAATGTTTAAAAGCAGATTTCAGAGGAGGGGCAGTTATGAAATTCTTAAAAAAAATAAGGCAGCTCCTTGTTGGCTGCCTTTATCTTTTTACGGTTATAAACTTTCTTTGACTGGTGTACCCGCTTGTGACAAAGCGGGTGTCCGTACATGGCTATCTCAGCCTCCCGGCTTGCTTTCCGATTCGCTTTGATGTAATCGTCCTGCGTAATTCGTTTTTTCATATTTATAGTATTAATTGCAAGGGCAAAGATACTCTTTTATTTTCTATTATCTCGCGAATTCTCTCTATCTTTGCATACATTAATCAAATGAACCTCGAAATAGAATATGGAAAATTTCAGTGAATTGATAAAAAATCGTCGCAGTATGCGTAAGTTTACCGACGAAGAACTGACACAGGACGAAGTGGTTGCCTTGATGAAGGCAGCCTTGATGTCGCCCTCTTCCAAACGCAGTAACAGTTGGCAATTTGTGGTAGTAGACGATAGGGAAATGCTGAAAGATTTGTCGCATTGCAAGGAGCAGGCTTCCGCATTTATTGCCGAGGCCGCTCTGGCGATTGTCGTCATGGCAGACCCTTTGGCAAGTGATGTCTGGATTGAAGATGCTTCCATTGCTTCCATTATGATACAGTTACAGGCGGAAGATTTGGGACTGGGTAGCTGCTGGGTACAGGTGCGTGAGCGTTTCACGGCTACCGGAATGCCTTCCGACGAGTTTGTACACGGGCTTTTGGACATTCCTTTGCAACTTCAGATTCTTTCCGTCATAGCTATCGGACATAAGGGAATGGAGCGTAAACCCTTCAATGAAGAACATCTTCAGTGGGAAAAAATTCATATCAATAAATTCGGAGGAAAATAAAGATGGGAGTTGCCAAAGCAAATAATAGCAAAGATACGTATATGGCTACCGCCGTTACCTTTATGGTAATCGGTGCCTTATATCTGATTGATAAACTGATACATTTTTCTTCCATCGGGTTGCCCTGGGTGATGAACAAGGATAATATGTTGCTGTATGCTTCGCTCTGTTTCCTGATTTTCAAACGCGATAAATCCGTAGGGCTTGTCTTGCTCGGACTTTGGCTGGTGATGAATATCGGTTTGGTGATGTCGTTGTTGGGTTCTCTGTCGGGTTACCTGTTGCCGTTGACATTGCTCATCATCGGAATTATTTTATATTGGTTTGCAAGACGTTAAGAAAGCAATGAACAGAAGTATAGAAGATACGCCGATTGTGTTTATCGGTGCGGGCAACCTTGCCACCAACCTGGCAAAAGCGCTCTATCGTAAAGGATTCCGTATCGTGCAGATATACAGCCGTACCGAAGCGTCCGCCCGTGCATTGGCGGAGCAGGTGGAGGCGGAATATACTACCGACTTACAGAAAATAGCTCGGGAAGCCAAATTGTATATCGTAGCATTGAAAGACGCGGCTTTTGCCGAACTGTTGCCTCAGATAACGGAAGGCAAGCAAAACGCTCTGCTGGTACACACGGCAGGAAGTATGCCGATGAATATATGGGAGGGGTATGCAGAACGTTATGGTGTATTTTATCCGATGCAGACATTCAGCAAACAGCGTGAGATCGACTTCCGCGAAATTCCTATCTTTATAGAAGCCGAAAGGCAGGAAGATGCGGTACTGCTGAAGGCAATTGCTGCCACTCTTTCCGAGAGTGTCTACGAAGCTACTTCCGAACAACGAAAAAGCCTGCATCTTGCTGCCGTTTTTATTTGCAATTTCACCAATCATATGTATGCGATGGCGGCGGATTTGCTCGAAAAATACCACCTTCCTTTTGACGTCATGCTCCCGTTGATTGATGAAACCGCACGTAAGGTGCACAAACTGACTCCTCATGAAGCACAGACCGGACCTGCCGTACGTTATGATGAAAATGTGATAAACAACCATCTTGCGATGCTGGCAGACTTGCCTGGCTTGCAGGAAATATACAAATTAATGAGCAAAAGTATCCATGAGCACCATCAATTATGATTTGTCCCGCATCAAGGCGCTGGCGTTTGATGTAGACGGCGTATTGAGCGCTACCACGGTTCCGCTTCACCCGTCCGGCGAGCCGATGCGTACTGTAAATATCAAGGATGGATATGCCATCCAACTGGCTGTGAAAAAAGGGCTTCACCTTGCCATTATCACCGGCGGACGGACCGAAGCGGTGCGCGTCCGTTTTGAAGGATTAGGCGTGAAGGACTTGTATATGGGTTCTGCCGTGAAAATACATGATTACCGTGCGTTTCGCGATAAATACGGATTGTCGGATGACGAGATATTGTATATGGGCGATGATGTGCCCGATGTCGAAGTGATGCGCGAGTGCGGACTGCCGTGTTGTCCGAAGGATGCTGTGCCCGAAGTGAAATCTGTTGCCAAATATATCTCCTATGCTGATGGCGGCTACGGCTGCGGGCGCGATGTGGTGGAGCAGGTCTTGAAAGCTCGCGGCTTATGGATGGCACAGGATGCTTTCGGTTGGTAACCTGCCGCCTCTTTGGGAAAAAGGAGAGTGGAATACTTCAAACATATATCGTCACATTAAATAGTAAATATTTCCATGCTTGAAAATTTAAAGAAATATAATATCATATTGGCTTCCAATTCACCTCGTAGAAAAGAGTTGATGTCGGGATTGGGAGTAGATTATGTAGTCAGGACATTGCCCGACGTAGACGAGTCTTATCCCGACACGTTGGTGGGTGCGGAGATTCCCGAATTTATAGCCCGCAAAAAGGCAGGTGCTTACCGTGCTATGATGAAACCGGGCGAGTTGCTTATTACGGCAGATACCATTGTCTGGTTGGACGGAAAGGTGTTGGGCAAGCCGGAAGGCAGGGAAGAAGCCATCGGAATGCTTCGTATGCTTTCAGGAAAATCGCACCAGGTCTTTACGGGTGTCTGTCTGACTACTACCGAATGGCAGAAGAGCTTTTCCGCTTCTTCCGATGTGTTGTTCGATGACTTGACCGACGATGAAATCTGTTATTACGTCGACCGTTACCAGCCTATGGACAAGGCGGGAGCTTACGGTGTTCAGGAATGGATAGGGTATGTCGGGGTGAAATCCATATCCGGCAGTTTCTATAATATAATGGGACTCCCCATACAGAAGTTGTACGGGGAGTTGAAAAAGTTATAGTTACAATATATCCAGCATTAAAGGAATGTCCTCTTCTCGAATGTTTTGTTCGAGAAGGGATTCTTTGTCTTTGTGAAACATTTCGAGGAATCGTTCGCGGCTTCCGAAGGCTGTGATGGCTTTTCCATAGAAAACGGCGGCTTTCTGAATGTCTTCCATTGCCCAAGCAACGTGTCCGGCATTCATATAGTCGATAGCCAATGGCTTTAGATTGATTATTTTCTCATAATACTTCATTGCTTGTTCGTATTTTACGCTGACGAATGAACACCAGCCGATACCACGCCATGCTTTTATGCAGTTGTTTTCGATAAAATCCAGTTTGAAGAAGTGATTTAGTGCTTCTTCATGTTGTCCCATCTCTGCCAGGCAGCTACCGATATGGAAAGTAACGTTTGCATCATTGGGTGTGACCTCCTCTACTTTTCTGTAATAGATAAGCGCTGACTGATAATTTTTGTTTAACCGGTAGCAAGTAGCCAGATGGCGGTTGTTCCAAATGTTGTCCGGCTTCAATATATCCGCATTCAAATAGACTTGAATGGCTTCTGCATACCTCTTTTTTTTCTGCAACGCATAGCCGAGTTTTTGGTAAAACTCTACACCGTCACTCAATTCCTGGATGTCTTCCAGTTCTTTGAATACTTCGATGGCCTCGTCCCAACGTTCTTTTGACAAGTAGAAGTCGGCGATAGGGAATAATACATTCTCCCAATACAGTACATTGTCGAGCACGGGTATATGGTGCAGGTCGAGTTTCTCTTTGAAAATATCCCTGAACTCCCGGCGGCGTACGTTGAGCTTGAAGAAACGGTAAAGGTCGTGCAGGTATTGATTGCAGATTATTCCTGGACGTTCATGGAATCGTTTCATTGTCTCGGCATTCGATTGGTCTTCCAGTTCCGTTATATGTTGTTCGCTGAGCTGGCTAAATATCATCTCCTGTTGTGCCTGCGGCAACTGGTGGATGGTAAAGAATAAGGAATACCTGTCGCTGTTGCTGAAAAATCCCGACTTGGCGATTAAGTTCAATAGACTGCTTTCTTCGTTTCCGCTACGTTTAATGGATTTCATGACATCCGATTGCTGCTTGCTGAATGGATAAAACCAGTTGTACACTTCGCTGAAGAACGGATAATTTTTCAAAAGGGAAAATGTGCTCATATATACATCTGCGCCTTCCATCTGTAACTCACTCATCTCACGTAATTTCTTGCCCAGACCGGATTTTCTGAATGTATTTTCCCAATCGGGGTTCTTATCGTCATTCTCTTCGTCGTATTCTTCCATACCGAATCGCATATTCTTCATCGAAGAGACGTTTTTCAGCATTTCGGGGATAATTTCTTCTTGCATCTTTTTGCCGATTTTCTCCGTTTCCTGACACATGAGTAACTGGCGGTAAATCCGTGCCACATCATCAATGAAAGACGGCAGTTCTTCCATCAGTTCTATCCGCTTACCAAGTTCGAGGTAGATGGAGAGCCGGTTTCTGTAGATGTGGAAGGTGATTATCGCGCCCACCAAAGCACGTTGGCTGACGTTGACATTCGCATGACTGTATGCATCGAGCAACCACATGATTTTTCTCAAGTCGAAACACTCCATCAGACTCAAAGTGACTGCGCTGACGAACAGACATAAATCATCTCCCGGCAGTAACTCCGATGTCAGCATGGCTTGTGCCTCTTCTTCCTCCCGGGCAGACCAGAAGCTATTTGCCCATGTTCTTAAAAACATGAATTTGAGTGCGTCTTCATGCCGTTTCAGTACTTCATTCATTTTGTTGTCAGATAATAATCCGCTCACTGCCAAGTCGTCATTAAATGATTCCAGCATATGCATCAGCGTTTTGATACTATAGTCCGACAACTCCGGCGTTACGGGGGTGCGGCGTACTTCGTGGTAGTATCTTGCCGATACATTATCCAGCATAAGCAATCGCGACTGGTCGGCGATTTCCCATGTGTCTGTCACCATTTTCCGATGCAGGTTCCAGCGTTCAGGGTCGTTGGCACCCTGTTTCATATAGTCCAGCATATACTTGTACGACGTTTGCACTTGCTCCAGTCGGGCGCGCAGATTCCAGTCGGGGCATTGCCACAGCAAAGATTCCAGTTGCGTTAGAGCTTCCTTGAGTCTTTTGTTCTCAAGCAAGGTACATATATATGTATATTGTTCGTTGATTGTTTTTTCGTTCATTGCAATGTACTTTTTTATATTCAATCTATAATAGGACAAAAAGAGTGCCAAAAAAGGGCAACTCTTTTCACAAAGAATTGCCCTTACGCCTTAAAGTATTATTTAAATAAGGTTGAAAAAAGGATTATTCTTGGATAGCGGCAATGCCCGGAAGGATTTTTCCTTCGATTGCTTCGAGCAATGCACCACCGCCTGTTGATACGTAAGATACGCCGTTGGCCAGACCGAACTTGTTGACACAAGCTACAGAATCGCCACCGCCAACGAGTGAGAATGCACCGTTTTTGGTTGCCTCTACGATAGCTTCGCCTACTGCACGTGAACCGTGAGTGAAGTTTTCAAATTCAAATACGCCCGTAGGACCGTTCCAAAGGATAGTCTTTGATTCTTTGATGACGTTGGCGAAGATTTCTTCAGTCTTAGGACCGATGTCAAGACCTTCCCATCCGTCGGGAATTTCGTCAACCGGACAGAACTTGGTGTTTGCTTCGTTAGAGAAAGCGTCTGCAATCTTAGCGTCGACAGCCAATACGAGGTTTACACCTTTCTCTTTGGCTTTCTTGATAAGGTCTAAAGCCAGGTCGAGTTTGTCGTCCTCACAGATAGAGATACCGATTTTACCGCCTGTAGCTTTAGTAAATGTATAAGTCATACCACCTGCGATAATCAGATTGTCTACCTTGTTCAGCAGGTTTTCGATGATTTCGATTTTGGAAGAAACCTTAGAACCACCCATGATGGCAGTGAACGGACGTTTGATATCGTTCAATACTTTATCTACGGCTTTCACTTCTTTTTCCATCAGGTAACCGAACATCTTGTTTTCGGTATCGAAATATTTAGCAATCAGTGCTGTAGAAGCGTGAGCACGGTGAGCTGTACCGAATGCGTCGTTTACGTAGCAGTCGGCGTAAGAAGCCAATTTCTTGGTAAATTCCTTCTGGCTTTCTTTTACAGCTTTCTTGGCAGCAGCTTTTTCTTCGTCTGTCACATCTTCTGCCAAACCTCTCGGTTTGCCTTCTTCCTCAGCGTAGAAACGGAGGTTTTCGAGCAACAGGACTTCTCCCGGTTGCAAAGCAGCAGCTTTTACGGCAGCTTCTTCACCCATGCAGTCATTAGCAAACTGAACTTCAACGCCCAGTAATTCGGACAGGTGCTTGATGATATGTTTCAAAGAAAATTTGTCGGCAACGCCTTTCGGACGGCCTAAGTGAGAGCCGATGATGATGCTACCGCCGTCTGCCAGAATCTTCTTCAAGGTAGGAAGAGCCGCACGCATACGGGTGTCATCTGTAATGTTGAAGTTTTCGTCCAGGGGTACATTGAAGTCCACACGAACAAATGCCTTTTTACCGGCGAAATTGAATTTGTCAATTGTCTGCATAATACTCTATTTTATTTAAAAGTGTTTTTAAATCTCTTCTTTTATTACGACCGCAAAGTTACTATTTATTTCGGTACTCTGCTATTAAATCGTTATTTATTCTTGCCTGTCGGCGGCTCTTTCGTAACTTTATAGGTGGTACAGAAGTATTTGCACGCCATTTGTAAACCACAGGTGTCACATTTGGGAGTACGTGCTTGGCAAACGTAACGGCCGTGCAGGATGAGCCAGTGATGGGCAATCGGTACGAGTTGTTCGGGAATGTTCTTCATCAACTCTTTTTCTACGCTGAACGGGGTAGTGTAGCTCTTCGTCACCAGACCGAGACGGTGGCTGACGCGGAACACGTGCGTATCCACTGCCATTGCCGCTTTGTTGAACACGACGGACTGGATGACATTTGCTGTCTTTCTTCCCACGCCGGGCAGTTTGGTCAGGTCGTCCAGGTTGTCGGGTACTTGGCTGTTGAAATCGTTGACCAACATCTTTGCCATACCGACCAGATGTTTCGCTTTGTTGTTTGGATAAGATACGCTTCGTATATATTCAAAAACCACTTCGGGAGTAGTGGCTGCCAATGCTTCGGGGGTAGGGAAGTCTCTGTAAAGGGGCGGTGTAATCATATTCACCCGCTTGTCGGTGCATTGTGCGGAGAGAATGACGGCAATCAGCAATTCATACGGGTTGTTGTAGTGTAGCTCCGTTTCGGCTACGGGCATATTTTCTTGAAACCAGGCGATTATTTTCTCATAGCGTTCTTTCTTTCTCATCGCAGTTTGTTTTTATGATAATGGGGTGTTACTTTGGTTCTGAAATAAATGGTGGAAACCACCGTCAGGCAAGCACCGAAGAGATACGCCTTGTCGAAGGTGTTGATTTCGGCGATATATCCTCCGGTCAGCATTCCGATACCAATTCCTACATCCCAGGAAGTGAGGTAGGTGGAGGTAGCTGTTCCCCGTTGGCTGTTGGGGGCAAGGTTGACAAACAGGGTGTTGAAGGCGGGAAACATGATTCCGAATCCGACTCCCAACAACAGAGCTGTTCCGAAAAACAGTATCGTGCAGACGTTATCGTTCCATGCAATCAGATAGACGCAGGATGAAAGCAGGAAAAAACTGAATACCACCAAATACAATCCGGCGGCTATGACTTGCGTTATCTTTCCCCGGTCGACCAGCCTTCCCGAACATATCCGCGAGAGTGCCATTCCCACTGCCATGAAAGAGAAGAAAAATCCCGTCTGTGCATGAATTCCTATCTGACGGGCGTACATGGCTACGTAGTTGGTAGTCATCCCGTAGGGAATGGAAAGCAGCAAGAGACTGACTCCTGCGGGGATTCCTTTCAGCAGGATGAAGCGGTCGAGTGATATCGGTTCCCGTTTTACGGGAGGTTTATAGGGTGTCTTTACCAAGCCGGCGCACAGGAATCCTAAGATGCAGGAACCGAGCGAACAGCAGAATATCATCGGAAATGGGACGCCGGCATCGTGCAGGAACAGTCCGGTCATCGGGCCGATGGACATTGCCGTGTTGTTCATGAGACCGTAATAGCCCAGCCCTTCTCCTCTGCGGGAGGAAGGCATGATGTCGATGACCACTGTGTTGCCGCCTACCGTGACCATTCCGAAAGATACGCCGTGTATGACTCGGAAGATGATAAACAGCGTAAGCGACCCGGCAATGAGGTATCCGCCAAACATCATCGTGAAGATGAAGTAAGCTACTAAATAAAGAGGTTTGCGGGCAAAGGTGTCGAGCAGATAACCCGAAAACGGGCGGATGCAGAGTGCGGCTACCGTATAGCAGGAAAGCACGAGACCGATGGTTGAGTTGCCTGTCCGGAAAACTTCGGATAAATAGAAAGGCAGAACTGGAATCAGTAACCAGAAACCGAAGAATAACAGGAAATTGGCTGCCAAGATAAAACAATAGCCGGGAGTGATGAGTCTATCCTTTGCCATAATGGAAATATTTATTTCACCACAGAGGACACAGCATATCACGGAGTTTTTCTTTCTTCTGCAAATAAGACGACTGTAGCCGATGCAGTTGAAATAAGAACTCTGTGAGATTCTGTGTCCTTTGTGGTGAAATTCTGAATTAGTAAGCGCTTTCGAATTCTTTCAGGAAGCGCGTATCGTTTTCGGAGAACATACGGAGGTCTTTCACCTGATACTTCAGGTTGGTGATACGCTCGATACCCATACCGAGTGCGTAGCCGCTATATACTTTGCTGTCGATTCCGTTGGCTTCGAGTACGTTCGGGTCTACCATGCCGCAGCCGAGGATTTCCACCCAACCGGTGTGCTTGCAGAACGGGCAGCCTTTGCCACCGCAGATATTACAACTGATATCCATTTCGGCGCTCGGTTCGGTAAACGGGAAGTAGGAGGGACGCAGGCGAATCTTTGTATCCGCACCGAACATCTCTTTGGCAAACAGCAGCAATACCTGCTTCAAGTCGGTGAATGATACGTTCTTATCCACATACACTGCTTCTACCTGGTGGAAGAAGCAGTGTGCGCGGTAGCTGATGGCTTCGTTGCGATAGACGCGTCCCGGACAGATGATGCGGATAGGCGGTTGGGATACTTCCATTACGCGACTCTGTACGGAGGAGGTATGCGTACGCAATACCACGTCCGGATGGGCTTCGATGAAGAAGGTATCCTGCATATCGCGTGCCGGATGGTCTTCGGCAAAGTTGAGTGCCGAGAATACGTGCCAGTCGTCTTCGATTTCGGGACCTTCGGCGATGCTGAATCCCAGGCGGGCGAAAATATCGATGATTTCGTTCTTTACGATGGTGAGCGGATGGCGTGTTCCCAGTTCCACGGGATAAGCCGAGCGTGTCAGGTCTAACCCTTCGCAGCCGTTGTCCTGACTTTCAAACTGTTCTTTCAGCGTGTTGATTTTTTCCTGCGCTTTGGTTTTCAGTTCGTTCAGTCTCATGCCGACTTCTTTTTTCTGTTCGGCGGGTACGTTACGGAAGTCCGCCATTAAGTCGTTAATGGCTCCCTTCTTGCTAAGGTATTTGATGCGGAGAACTTCAAGTTCTTCGGCGTTGGAGGCGTGCAAGGCTTCCACCTCTTTCAGAAGTTGTTCAATCTTAGCTATCATATTCTTGATATATTGTTATTCGGTTTCTAGGTAAAAACCTTGCAAAGATATAATAATATCGTGTACCGTCGAAATAAATTTGTATCTTTATTGCCGATACGCACCGAAAATCCGCCAACTAATGAAAAAGATTGTTTTCATACTTCTGCTTTTGACCTTTTCTTTTCGCCTTGCGGCTCAAATCGATTATTTGGAGCCAGTGCGGTCTTTTTCCACTTACAAAGGAGAGTTGGGCGAATATTACCGCAATGTGTTCTCTTTGCTGAATACTGGTTTTCAGAAACAACCATATGCCCGCTTTGTGGCTATTCCTTCCTTTTCGCCCGAATATGCCATGTCGGTTGAGAAGAGGAACGGCCGTTGTGTACTCGTTTCCAATACCCTGTCGCGCACGTATTGGCAGGCAGACAAGGAAACCGTGAGAGTGGAGACTAAATCGGTCGTAATCAGTACGTCCCTTTACTGCTCTTTGGGAACGATTTTCCGTTTGATTACGGAGCAGGTACAGGATTTGGACGGTTCCAGTGCCGGCTTGGACGGGGTGGTTTATTATTTCTTCTCTACCGATGCGAAGGGGAAGGAGCAGACGGGACGCAAGTGGTCGCCTGCTAAGGGTACGCTGATGGAACGCCTTGTGCTGGTTTGCCAGTCGGCCTATATGTTGTCCAAAGGTGAAAATCTTTCGGAGCCGACTTTGGCAGAAGAGGCTTCCGCCTTGCTGAAAGCGTTGCAGCAGCGCAGCAAGGAAGAACCGGATGCTTATAAGAAACCGGTGTATGTGGGAATTTATCGGATAGGTTCCTATCTGCAAACGCTTTCGGGCAGGCAGGTGGACGAGCCGGCACGTTTCCCGGATGGGAGTGCCGAGGAATACATCGCCAGGCAGATGATTTATCCGGCCGCCCTGTTGGAAAAGAGCGTCCCGGGATATGCCCTGTGTGAATTTACGATTGATAAAGAGGGAAACATTCTTCGTCCTTGTATCCTGCGTTCCACGCATCCGGAGTTTGCAGAGGAGGCGCTTCGCATTGTGAAGGGAATGCCAAAGTGGGTTCCTGCTTTTGCGGAAGGAAAGCCGGCAGAGAGCAATTATACCTTATATATACCTTTCCGGCCGAAAAGCTATCGCAGGAAATAAATGCCCTGTAAAAACCAAGATAACAGAAGGAACTTACCCGCCATTGACAAAATTTCCGTCAATGGCGGGTTTCTTTTTGGCTAAACAATAAGCGGCAATGGCAGAATCGACTTATTGGCAACGCCGGAGACGGCGTAAAAACGTCTGCAAACAACCGGTCGATTGCTCGTAAAGTATTAATAATAAAGTTTCTATGTGCTAATAATAAACTCCCGGTTTCTTATGAATAAAGTTCCGTTCAATTGTTTGTAATCTATAAACGCAACCTTCGTTTTTATAAACGAAGCCTTCATTTATAAAAACGAAGGTTTCATTTATATAAATGAAACTTGCAATTATAGTTTGTAATTGGTAAAAAAAAAGATTACCGTTACTCTCCGGCAAGTTTATCTGTAATAAAGGATAGCTTTACGACTGGTCGTCTGAGGGTAGGATAGCGGTCGACCGGAGTGCGATTATTGTACGATTGCTATGAGAATGCCTGTTTTTTTTAAAACATTTTATTTTGGAGGTCTTTTCAGTGTGCTCGAAGGTCTACTTACTACATTGTTAGGTGAGAAAATCATTATCCAGCGACTTCTTGAAAGCGAAAGTAATCAGGAAGATGAGTATGACAAGTATAACCGTGTCGATATGCTTGCCGAAAACTCCAAAGGTGAATTGGTGTTGATAGAGGTACAGAACAATAATGAATATGCTTATTTCCAGCGTATGTTGTTCGGTACTTCCAAGTTGGTGACCGAATATATCAATAGAAGTGAGAGCTACGATAAGGTACGTGTATATAGTGTCAACATTGTGTATTTCTCGCTGGGACATGAAGCTGATTTTGTTTATCATGGACAGACGGAGTTCCGAGGTATCCACACCCATGACCTTCTTGAGCTCACCCCATTTCAAAAACAAACCTTTAAAGTGGATACGGTGAGCCAGTTGTATCCCGAATACTATATACTGAAGGTAAACGGTTTCAATTAGGTAGCCAAAAGTCCTTTGGAAGAGTGGATTTACTACCTCAATACCGGAGAGCTACCTTCTACCGCTACCGCGCCCGATCTTGAAGAAGCCCGCGAGAAATTGAAGCTGGTTGGTATGACTAAGGATGAACTTGCTGCCTATTACTGTCATTTGGATAATATTGTGATTCTCCGTGATAATATCAATACCGAACGCGAAGAGGGTAGGGCGGAGGGTCTTGAAGAGGGAGAGAGAAAAAAGCCATAGAGGTTGCTCGTTATTTAAAATCATCTGGAACCTCCATAGAATTAATTAGCGGAGCGACTGGATTGCTTAAAGAAGAGATTGAGAAACTTTGAAATAAGTTTTTTTTCGGGTCAGTCCGAAAACCCTGTGGGTATGTTAAATTTACCCTGTTAGTTTG
>NZ_CAJULN010000009.1 GCF_910586915.1 uncultured Bacteroides sp. | reverse complement strand
AGTAAGTTACATACGAATATAAGAGCGGGAGATTTTTCTTTTTAGAGGAAAGGTATGAATTTATTTTAAAAATGCAAATACATCATGTGCTTTTTCTATATTTGCAGTCATTACTAATGATTATAAGAAGATGAGAAAGAAAATTGTAAATGTATGTGGTATGGCGTTTTTGGCCATAAGTGTATTGGCTTGTTCCGGTCAGAAGAAGGGTACGGCAAGTGTGGAAACTGTATCGGATAGTGTGGATATTGCTTCGGAAACATTGGCTGTTGAAGCGGATAGTACAGGATATATTGTGCGGGTAGGGGAGATGGCTCCGGATTTTACAATTACCTTGACCGATGGCGAGCAGATTGGCTTGTCTTCTCTGCGGGGGAGAGTAGTGATGTTGCAGTTTACTGCAAGTTGGTGTGGGGTATGTCGGAAAGAAATGCCATTTATAGAAAAAGATATTTGGTTGAAACATAAAGATAATGCAGATTTTGCATTGATAGGTATCGACCGTGACGAGCCGCTTGATAAAGTACTTGCCTTTGCCAAATCTACAGGAGTTACCTATCCGTTGGGATTAGATCCGGGGGCTGATATTTTCGCAAAATATGCTTTGCGCGAGTCTGGAATAACAAGAAATGTGCTGATAGATAAAGAAGGAAAAATTGTCAAACTAACCCGTTTGTATAATGAGGAAGAGTTTGCTTCCCTTGTGTAGATGATTGATGAAATGCTAAAATGAAACAGGTGTTTTTAGTGAATTTTAGTATATAAACATAGTGACGCTATCTTATCGGGGTAGCGTCACTATGTTTATATGGGATTATTCAGGCAAGACTGAGCTTTGCCAGATAATCGTAATGTTTACCTTCTTTTATCAGTTCGGCTTTGAATCCGCATTCGGAAGCATATAGGCTAAGTGTCTGAAAATCGACATATAACCAATTGAATACATCTCCTTTCACCTGCTTATATTGCATCTGAAAATCAATTTCCCCGTAATAATCGCCGGCTAAGTCGATAACGATGCTGCCGTCCTCCTCTTCAAAAAGATAACGAAGATCGCTGGAATCCATCAATATATATCCTCCGGGACGAAGGATACGTTTCATCCGTTGAAAGAAATTCGGCATATTACTTAACTTTCCTATAATTCCCGAGCCGTTCATCAGCATCAGGATAGAATCGAATGTATCGGTGAATGTTTCATCAAAAAGATTGATGAGACAGGCATCATTGACCCCCCGTTGTCTCATGACTTCGACGGATAGCGGAGAAATATCGATGGCGCATACCTCTTTCCCCATTTCCTGAAGCGCTAACGCATGGCAGCCGCTTCCTGCACCTACATCCAATATACGCCCTGTAGCCATTTGCAGAGCGGTACGTTCTAATACAGGCATGGATTGGAAACTACGGAACAGTTCTTTGACAGGGATTTCATCTTCTTCAAATTGAGGAGAAAACACTCGTAAGCGGTCCGTCCTGCGATGATTGAAATAATCGGAAATTGCGCTTCCCATCGGGTCCTTTTCTGCAGAAAGAATTGTTGTTGCCATTGACAGTTATGTATTGTTTTAGTGTGCAAAGATAAATAAATCCGTAGAAAAGAATTATCTTTGCCGTTGGAAATGTGAATATTAATAATTTATATTGTATGAGTATAGAAGAAGCAATCATGGGTGGAATCGTCTTTAAAGGCAAGAAAGATAAACCCAAAGAGGAGGAAAAGGTAAAAACGAAAGCGAAGAAGGCAACCTATATTCGTGGGCAGCATGGTTCGGGAGCAGCGAAGATGAAAGCCGATATTCGCAGAAAAAGAGCAAATCGGCATAAGAAATAATATTTGTGATAATAAAAAATATTCCCCCTGTTACAGCTATGTGTCGCAGGGGGAATGTTGTATTAGGGTACGTACTTTATACGCTTTCGGTTATTTCTGTGGAAGTATTTCAATCCAATAGTCGTCCGGGTCGTTGATGAAATAGAGTCCCATTGCGGTATTTTCAAAACATACGCAACCCATTTCTTTGTGGTAAGCCCTGATTGCATCATAATCACCAGCTATCCGAAAGCAGAGGTGGCTTTCATTCTCGCCCAGTTCATACGGAACTGTGTGATCTTTCAGATATGTCAGTTCCAAGAGAAAGCCGGTCTCGTTGTCTGTCAGATAAACCAAAGTGAACGAACCGTCGGAGGCTTCTTTCCGGTGATGCTCTTTCAGACCAAGTGCTTTTTCATAAAAAGCGATGCTTCGTTCGAGGTTGGTTACGTTGATATTAAAATGGTCGAATTTACTTTTTATTTCCATAGTCACAATCTTTCTTGTTATTTCATTAAGAGTTTCACAATCTCTCCGACATATGTACGGGGTTGTCCGGCTTGCGGAGTAGTTTGTGACGCCAGTTTCTTACATTCGATAACAGCCGAGGGAACTGTTTGGTTCGGGGCGTAGAGTTTCAGCGTGTAGCTGTCTGCTTTTTCTATCGCGTCGTAAGGCTGTTCGGGTGAAAGCGTACAATAAGCTACAGCTTTGCCCGACTGGTAACCCAATGCACCACCGGCATTGGCAGTCATGTTTGTCATATTAAATTCATCCTTGCCGATGCTGATAACTAATTTCCCGCTTCCCATTAATGCGTAAACTTCACCCGGAATCTGTTTCAGATTGACTTCCGTGTAACCCGGCATATCTGTTGAAGCCTTACCGGCAGGAAAGGCAGGAGTAAGAGTTGCGGCAGGAACTTTTTCTTCTGAACCACCAATCACGATAGGTCCTTCGGCAGCGACGATTGACGGAACTTTTTGCTCTTCTTCCTTCTTCTTTATCTCTGCTCTCGGACGTGTATCCTGCGCTCCGAAGGCTACGGCAGCATCCATAAATATGTCATCTGCGAAATCCACCGTTTTTCTGCGCCATTTGGCCAATCCGCGTATCAGTTTGGTTTTGTCTTTGTTGAGCGCATATTTGTCGGTAACCCATTCTTCCGCTTTGTATTTTTCAGTATCGCGGTAGGTGAAGCGTATCTTTTCAACTTCTATCAGGCAATTTCCGGGTTTGCAGGTAGTAGTAATTTGATAGTTGATTAATGTACGGTCTAAAGACAGTGCGCTTGAGCTGAATACAATCCATTCTTCTCCGATGCCTGCAATCGTACCTTTGGCTTCGTCGGAGAAAACGATGCGGCTTTCCTGGTTTTTGTTCTCTTTAAGCCGTTCGTCCATCCACTTCATGATTGTATTATAAATTTGTGCCTGGCTCATTCCGGGAATCTGGAATTCTTTAGAGAAGACCACTTTACCGTCTACTTCGGGAACGGCTCCTGCAAGATACCTCGTATCGTCTTTTTTGTCTTTTGTAGAATTAGCTTTCATTGCCACCGGCAATGCAAGGAATAACGTAAGAAACAGAATTGTAAATTTATTCATAATTATAATGTGTTTATTTGGTAATTTCAAAACTTTCGCCCCGGCGGGTGATGCTGATAAAGCGGCATCCTGCATCTTCTGCAAAACGTTGAAAAGCGTTGCCGCCTTCGTAATCTTCGCTGAAGTGCATGGGCACAAATATAGTGGTTTTTATTTGTTCGATGAACTGTTTTGCCCCTTTCATATAATCTTTTCCCATCCTCCGGTCTACCGGAAACAGTGTCAAATCAATGTCGGGTGCTTTTTCTTTCAGATATTTAACTTCTGCGAGGAAGTCTCCGTTGGCTTTTCGTATTTCTGCTTCGGTAGACTCTTCGCTCCAGTGCCAGTTGTTCAGGTCGCCGGCGTGGAAGATACGGCGGTCTTGCAGATGAATCAGGAATGAACTGCCGACATCCGTCGAACCGAACGCGTCGATGCGGATAGCATCATCCTCGTATGTCTCTCCTTTCTTAATATAGAAAGCATCTTCGGCTGTGGCACGGTGCGATTTCAGAATATCTTTGGAGAAAACATATCGAATGTCGGGACGTTGCTTTTTCCACGTCAGAATCTCGCGGTTGAAATGGTCGGGATGGAAGTGGGTAGCCAATACGTACAATTTGCCCGGTCTTTGCAGAAGATGATCATGTACGATTCCCCGGTTATGTTCCGCTTCGGAAGAATCTTTGTAGAAATCAATAATGACGGTCACATCCTCTGTTTTAAGGGCGAAGCCGCTATGGTAGATATAATCCAGTATCATAAGCTGAATGTTTTATAGCTGCAATATTACATATTCTGATTGGAGCTGCCAAGAAAAAACGTCGAAATTAGGGAGGAGGGAGGCTGATTTCCCAGTCAAACCTTTATTATAAATAGGTGCTTTTATCAAAAGAATATGTGAGTCTTTTGTAGATTGTTTCATTAGAAACAGTTTGTTTTCTCAATTAAAATGGGCGGATGGATGAAAATAAATGCACATTTGTATCTCTGTTGTGCAGTAATGTTGTATCTTTGCGCCCGAAATAATTTAAAAAAGATTTAGATGAGAAAAAATTTCTTGATTGGACTTGTAATGTTAATCGTTTCAATTCCAACTTTTGCCGGAGATTATCTGACAAATACGAATCAGAATGCTGCCTTTCTGCGTATGATAGCCCGTGGCGCTTCCATTGATATTGATGGAGTATATAGTAATCCTGCCGGATTAGCTTTTCTTCCCAAAGACGGTTTACAAGTATCATTAACTATCCAAAGTGCGTATCAGACACGTAATATTGCTGCAACAAGCCCTTTATGGACTATGGATGGACAGACTTCCGTGCGTAATTATGAGGGAAAAGCATCGGCTCCTGTTATTCCTTCCCTACACGCTGTTTATAAGAAAGGTGACTGGGCTTTTTCTGGTAGTTTCGCTATAGTGGGTGGTGGCGGAAAAGCTTCTTTCAACAGTGGGTTGCCAATGTTTGATGCGGCTGCTATTGGTTTAGTAAACAAAGAGAGTGATATGTTGAAGCCTAATATGTACAATATTAATTCGGCGATGGAAGGTCGTCAGTACATCTATGGTTTTCAGTTAGGAGCCAGTTATAAGATTAATGAACACTTCTCGGTTTTTGCCGGTGCTCGCATGAATTACTTTACAGGTGGTTATAAAGGTTATTTGAATATAGCTTTGAAAGATGGTGTGGCTCAACAGATTGGTGCTGCTATTGTGCAACAAATAATGAATGCTCGTCCTGATTTGACTTTGGAACAGGCGCAGCAGTTGGCACAACAACAATCAGGACCTATGCTTCAGAAATTGAACGATACAAAATTAGAGTTGGATTGTGACCAGACAGGGTGGGGGCTGACACCGATTATTGGTGTAGACGCTAAATTCGGTAAGTTGAATTTGGCAGCCAAATACGAGTTCAAAGCTAATATGAATATTGAAAATGACACTCATGAGTTGACTGCTCCAGATGCAGCTATGGAATTTATGTTACCCTATAAAAATGGTGTGAATACGCCTAATGATATCCCTTCTATGCTTTCGGTTGCAGCAGGTTATGAGTTTTTACCTTCTCTCCGGGCTTCATTCGAATATCACTTCTTTGATGATAAGAATGCAGGTATGGCCGAAGGTAAACAGAAAACATTGAAACATGGTACACATGAATATTTAGCCGGTGTAGAGTGGGATATTAATAAACTGTTTACCGTGAGTGGTGGTTATCAGAAAACTGATTATGGTTTAAGTGACGCTTTCCAAACAGATACAAGCTTTTCTTGCGATTCTTATTCGATAGGTTTGGGTGGTCGTATTAATTTTAACCAAGCATTGAGTTTGGATGTAGCCTATTTTTGGACTAAATATAGTGATTATACGAAAACAAATCCACGTCAGTTGGATGAACCGATGGCTTTGATGGATAAAGACGTTTATAGCCGTACCAATAAGGTGTTTGGTGTGAGCTTGAATTATAAGTTCTAATAGATTCTAATTGCACATAGTCCTTTATAAATTTTATAGCAGAAGCCGTCTTCAAACAGCAGTTTGGAGGCGGCTTCAAACTTTTACCCCCATTGATGTGTAGAGCATATCGGCTACGGGCAGGCAGAACCACAGGAAGAGCACCCCAAAAAGAGACGATTGGGAAGCCCAAAGGAAAAATAGCCAAACTAACCGGAAGAATTGCTATTTATATTCGTTCTAAAAGAGCGGATCTTTGTACCGTACTAATCAGATAAAAGAAATACGCCGATGGGAAAAGCAGAATTTACTCAAGGAATATTAGATATACAACCGGATTTGCACCGTTTTGCATTTAAACTGACGGCAAACCGGGATTCCGCCAACGATTTGGTGCAGGATTGTGTATTGCACGCACTGGATAATCATGAGAAGTTTACCTATACCAAAAATCTGAAAGGATGGATGTACACCCTCATGCGCAATATTTTCGTGAACAACTACCGCCGTACCATTCGCGAAATGAATCTCATAGACGATACCTATCCCGCCGCTCAACAATACATGATTGAGGACGAAGATGGCGTCAAGTTTGAGTTTGCCTATGATATGAAGCAACTCTACCGCATCCTGCATTCCATTCCCGACGACATGAAAGTACCCTTTCAGATGTTCGTTGCCGGGTTTAAATATAGAGAAATTGCCGAGAAGTTAGGATTGCCTATGGGGACGGTGAAGAGCCGTTTGTTCTTTATCCGCAAGCGGCTGAAGGAAGAATTGAAAGATTTCTCCTGAGAGCGGGGGCGATGCGTTAAAACTCACTGCCGGTTGACACCGGTTTTCACAGATTATTGAATGCGACGATTGAGTATCCAAACAATGAATCTGTGAAAATCCGTGTCAACTGGCAGTGAGAATCAGTTACGGCCTACCGCCCGTTTCCATTGTCAGTCCAACAGCTCTTCCACCCTGTGTTTAGCCTTTTGGGCAGTCTCCTGTGCGGCGTGAAGTGCTTCGGCGGCTTTCTCTTTCACGGCGTTGGTTGCTTCCGTTGCTTTTTCCTGGGCAACGTGTGCGGCGTGTTCCACCTTCTTTTTCAGGCTTTCGCCCGAATGCGCACTTGCTTCGGCACCTCTTTCCATAGCTTCTTCAGCCCTCTGTTTGGCCAGCCGGACATTTTCTTTTGCCTGCATGGCTGCTTCTTTTACGTCTTTTTTAAATTGATGTTCCATGATTTGGTCTTTATTAGTTAAACATGGACATACAACACGCCGCCGCATGAAAAGGATTTCGCAATTAGAGAGAATTTTCATTCTTTTTTATTCATTCAATTATTGGTTTATCCTGGTTTTTCCTATACCTTTGCACCCGAAAAGAATAAAAAAAGACATTCGATGCCGCGAATAGCGGTCGTGTATTCTAGGACACCACGTAAAAAACAGGAATTATGAAAGAAAAAGTATCCGTACCTTTTATGCTGCTTGGTATTCTTTTTAATGTATGCCTCATTGCAGCCAATCTTCTTGAAACGAAAGTAATCCAGATAGGCAGCCTCACGGTGACTGCCGGATTATTGGTCTTTCCTATTTCTTATATAATCAATGACTGCATTGCCGAAGTTTGGGGATTCAAGAAAGCGCGCCTGATTATCTGGAGCGGTTTTGTGATGAACTTCTTCGTAGTGGCTCTCGGGCTGATAGCCGTAGCCATTCCGGCTGCCCCTTTCTGGGAAGGCGAAGAACACTTCAATTTTGTATTCGGTATGGCGCCCCGCATCGTGGCCGCCAGTCTGATGGCTTTCCTAACAGGTTCGTTTCTCAATGCATACGTGATGAGTAAGATGAAGATAGCCAGTGGCGGGCGCAACTTTTCCGTCCGTGCCATCTGGTCGACTGTCGTAGGAGAGACTGCCGATTCGTTTATCTTCTTTCCCGTAGCTTTTGGCGGGATGATTGCCTGGAGGGAACTGCTCGTTATGATGGGAATGCAAATCATACTGAAATCCATGTACGAGGTGGTGATTCTTCCCGTGACCATCCGTGTGGTAAAGGCAATTAAGAAAATAGACGGCAGCGATGTCTACGACACGGATATATCCTACAACGTACTCAAAATCAAAGATATTTAATATGAACAGAGAAGCAGCATTGGTTGTGTTCAGTGGCGGACAGGACTCTACCACCTGCCTGTTTTGGGCAAAGCGCAACTTCAGGAAAGTATATGCCTTGAGTTTCCTGTATGGTCAGAAACACCAGCAAGAAGTGGAGCTTGCACGCGACATAGCCCGTAAGGCGGAAGTGGAATTTGAGGTGATGGATGTCTCCTTCGTCGGACAGTTGGGACGAAACTCGCTGACCAATACGACCATAGTGATGGACCGGGAGAAGCCGGCAGACAGTGCGCCCAACACATTCGTCCCCGGACGCAATCTGTTTTTCCTGAGTATTGCAGCTGTGTATGCCCGCGAACGGGGTATCAACCATCTGATAACGGGAGTTTCACAAACCGATTTCAGCGGTTATCCCGATTGCCGCGATGCATTCATCAAGTCTCTCAACGTCACACTCAACCTCGCTATGGACGAACAGTTCGTGATTCATACCCCTCTGATGTGGATTGACAAAGCAGAGACATGGGCGCTGGCAGACGAATTAGGGGTGCTGGAGCTCATTCGCAACGAAACGTTGACGTGCTATAACGGGGTCCGCGGAGATGGTTGCGGGCATTGTCCTGCCTGTACGTTGCGACGGGAAGGATTGGAAAAGTATTTGAAAAGTAAGAATCAATAATACCTTTTATATAGAGATAAAGCATCATTCCGGTTTCATCATTGCATGAAACGGTGGGTTCCTTTGTATGAACTGAAGTTTCCAACGCCTTGAAACTACAGTTTCCATTGCATGAAACTTTAGTTTCTATGGGTTGAAACTATAGTTTCTATTGCATGAAACTCCTGTTTCCATTATATGAGATGGCTGAAACTATCGTACGAGCCGTACCATAACAGGCGGAAATCTGTTTTTTATCTCTGTAGAGGGTGTAGTAAACAAGAACAAATGACAGAATTGAAAGACCAGCTTTCCTTATTGGGAAGAAAAACCGAGTATAAGCAAGACTATGCTCCGGAAGTATTGGAAGCCTTTGACAACAAGCATCCTGAGAATGACTATTGGGTACGTTTCAACTGCCCCGAATTTACAAGTCTGTGTCCCATCACCGGGCAGCCCGACTTCGCGGAGATACGCATCAGTTACATTCCCGATGTGAAGATGGTGGAAAGCAAGAGCTTGAAACTGTATCTTTTCAGTTTCCGCAATCACGGCGCTTTCCATGAAGACTGTGTGAATATCATCATGAAGGATCTTATCGGACTGATGAATCCCAAATACATCGAAGTAACGGGAATCTTTACTCCCCGTGGCGGTATTTCCATCTATCCGTATGCCAACTATGGACGTCCGGGAACAAAGTTCGAACAGATGGCGGAACATCGGCTGATGAATCGCGAATGATGTGTTGTAAGATGGCGGTGGGTGTTGACACCGCCATTTAAGATTAGCCAAACGGACCGGCTCTTTTAACAGGATATAAGCATCTATTATTCGTGATGATACGGCCCTCCGTTCAATATCGTCATCGCCCGGTAAATCTGTTCCACGAATATCAGCCGTATCATCTGGTGCGAGAACGTCATCTTCGACATTGAAATCTTCTCGTGCGCAGTCTGATACACCTTTTCCGAGAAACCGTAAGGCCCTCCGATAATGAAGACCAGCCGCTTGTTGACGGTATTCATCTTCCGCTTCATGTAGTCGGCAAACTCGATGGAACGCATCTCCTTCCCGTGCTCGTCGAGCAGCACCACCACATCGCCCGGCTGGAGAGCCTTCAGAATCAACTCACCTTCTTTCTCCTTCTGAACCTCCATCGGCAGGCTCTTCGTGTTTTTCAGTTCGGGAATCACTTCCATGTCGAAAGCGATATAGCGTTTGGTACGCTGGATATAGTCGTTGATAGCTGTAATATAATGTTGTTCTACGGTGCGTCCTACGACGAGCAAGGTTGTCTTCATACCTGATATAATTCTGATTAATGCACAAAAATAGGCATTTTTTATGTTATTCTGCAATAAATGCTTACCTTTGCCTATCATTAGTTGAGAGTTTAATGCTTTAAACCTCAATTTAAAAGCTTGTAATTATGAAAAAACGAGTGCTCGTAGGAATGACCGCTTTGCTTCTTTCCCTCTCGTTGCTGATGGCACAGGAGATACCGGCAGGAGTGATTACGGCCTTTAAAAAAGGAAGTTCGCAAGAACTGAGCAAGTATATGGGGGACAAGGTAAACTTAGTGCTCCAGAGCCGCTCAACGAATGCTGACAAACAGAAAACCACCGCCGTAATGCAGGAATTCTTTACGGAGAATAAAGTCAGCGCATTCAACGTCAACCATCAGGGCAAACGGGACGGGTCGAGTTTCGTTATCGGTACGTTGGCTACTGTAAAAGGGAACTTTCGCGTCAATTGCTTCTTGAAGAAAGTACAGGACAAATATTTAATACACCAAATAAGAATTGACAAAATCAATGAATAAGGAAAAAGAACTTATCGACAAACTGATCGATCTCGCCTTTGCCGAAGATATAGGCGATGGCGACCATACCACCCTGTCGTGTATTCCCGCTACGGCAATGGGTAAATCAAAATTGCTTATCAAAGAAGCCGGCGTGCTGGCAGGTATCGAAGTGGCTAAGGAAATCTTCAACCGTTTCGACCCCTCTATGAAGGTGGAAGTGTTTATCAACGACGGAACGGATGTGAAGCCGGGCGACGTTGCAATGGTAGTGGAAGGAAAGGTGCAGTCGTTGCTACAGACCGAACGGCTGATGCTCAACGTCATGCAACGCATGAGCGGCATCGCCACCATGACTCGCAAATATGCAAAGCAACTGGAAGGAACCGATACCCGCGTGTTGGACACACGTAAAACCACTCCGGGATTGCGCATCCTCGAAAAGATGGCAGTGAAAATAGGCGGCGGTGTAAACCACCGCATCGGACTGTTCGACATGATTCTTCTGAAAGACAATCACGTGGACTTTGCCGGAGGAATTGACAAAGCCATCACCCGTGCCAAAGAGTACTGCAAAGAAAAGGGCAAAGACCTCAAGATAGAAATAGAAGTCCGCAACTTCGACGAACTCCAACAGGTACTTGACCTCGGTGGCGTAGACCGCATCATGTTCGACAACTTCACTCCCGAAATGACCAAAAAGGCAGTGGAGATGGTAGCCGGCAGATACGAAACCGAATCTTCGGGCGGTATCACTTTTGATACGCTCCGCGACTATGCCGAATGCGGTGTCGACTTTATCTCCGTAGGTGCTCTCACCCATTCGGTGAAAGGGCTGGACATGAGCTTCAAGGCTTGCTGATTTTCTCACCACCTATTAAGACAGATTTCCACAGATAGTTTATTTAACCCAATCTGTGGGAATCTGTCTTAATAGGTGGTGATTTCTTATATTTAACTTCTTTTTGCAAAATTCATTGCAGCATTTCCCCACTTATTACGTCTAAAGGATAAAACGACGCAGACATACGTTCGATTTAAAAAAAAAAAAGTAATTGATTTGGAAAACGAGATAGAACTGGTGAAGGGCTGTCGGGCAGGAAAGGATTCAGCCCGAAAGGAACTTTACACTCTCTATTCCAAACAGATGTTGGCGGTATGTTTTCGCTACACGGGCGATATGGAGGCGGCGCACGATGTACTGCACGACGGTTTCATCAAGATTTTTACCAACTTCTCCTTCCGGGGCGAATCGTCGCTCGCCACATGGATAACCCGGGTGATGGTCACTCAGTCGCTCGATTATCTGAGGCGGGAGAAACGGGTCAGTCAGTTGGTAGTGCACGAAGAGCAGCTTCCCGACATACCCGATATATCTGAGGCGGGAGGAGCAGGGAGCGGAATCTCCGAAGAGCGGCTGATGGCTTTTATTGCCGAGCTGCCCGATGGTTGCCGAACCGTCTTCAACCTTTACGTGTTTGAAGAAAAGTCGCACAAAGAGATAGCCAAGATGTTGCATATCAAAGAGCATTCGTCTACATCGCAGTTGCATCGCGCCAAATATTTGTTAGCAAAGAGAATAAAAGAATATAGGAACTATGAAGAAAGAAAATGATGAAATAACCGACCTGTTTCGCACACGTCTCACCGATGCGGAGATAAGTGTCCGCGACGGCTTTTGGGAAGAACTATCGCAGAATATTCCTGCGGCTTGCCAGCATCGCCGGCGGATTTTGCTTTTCCGTGTGGCGACTGCTGCGTCCGTGTTGCTCGTTTTGGCTGCTTCATCCGCCACTTTCCTCTATTTCTCTCCTAAAGAAGAGATGGAAGAGGCCTTCAAGATAGCCGTGGCGAATGGAGGACAGATGGATGGAGACGGAATACGGGTCAATCAGTTGCCCTTGCCGGTGGAATCGGTCTTGCCGAAACCTGCTCCCAAATCGTTCGGTATGTTGTCGCAACGTGTGGAGGAAGAGGATTCGCTCGCTATCTCTTTCTCCATGTCGTTCTCTTTTTCGTCGGCTGTCACAGCTGGCAGCCGTTATGCCAACCGGAGGCGCAATGTCTTTTGGCAGGCAGCAAACGGCAATGGGGAATCCGTTGCCGTGCAAGAAGATGCTTCAGCTTCGTCCGTTGTATCCGGAAAAGAGACGAATAAACGTCGCTGGGCAGTGAAAGCCCGACTTGGCACGGCACTTCCGGCAGATGACGGTGCCTACAAGATGCCCGTTTCGGCAGGAGTGACGGTAGAGCGGAAACTGAATGATTATTTAGGAATAGAAACCGGACTTCTCTACTCAAATCTCCGTTCGGCAGGACAGCAATTGCATTATTTAGGTATCCCCGTCCGGATGAATGTACTGCTGTTGGAGGCCAAGAAGGTTGACCTTTATGCTACTGTGGGCGGAATAGCGGACAAATGCATTGCCGGCGCACCAGACAATTGCTTCAAGGAAGAACCCGTACAACTGGCGGTAACCGCCGGTATTGGACTCAACTATAAGATTAACGACCGACTTGAGCTCTTTGCCGAACCCGGTATCTCTCACCATTTCGGCACGGACTCCAAACTGGCTACGGTGCGCACCAAGCGGCCCACTAATTTTAATCTACTTTGCGGACTTCGCATGACGTATTAATCCTTATGAAAATGAAAAAGACACTTGTAATGCTGTGTATGGCACTATGCCTGATTGCATCTCTCAGTGGATGCGCCAGCGAAGAAATGAATTCCAATAATCCGGATGTAGCTCTTTTTGTGAAGCAGTTGAAGTCGGGAACCTATAAGATGAAGAATGATAAAGGAGTGGTGGAAGTGCCTCATTTTGCGGAAAAAGATATCCCCGAACTTCTGGAGTATGCGGAAGACCTGACAATTATCCCTTCTTTTCCGTCGGTCTACAACACGAACAACGGTAAAATCCGTTTGGGCGAATGTATGCTTTGGGTGATTGAGTATGTCCGCCAGGGAACACCGCCGTCGATGGGTTGCAAAATGGTGCTGGCGAATGCCGAGAACTATGAAGCAACCTATTTCCTGACCGACGAAGAGGTGCTCAAAGCCGTCGCCTGCTATCGTAACTGGTGGGAAGGACGCCAATATCCGAAAACCCGGTGGACGATTGACCCGTGTTATGACGAACCGCTTTGCGGGACGGGCTACCGTTGGTGGTGACATAAAAAAACAACTGTTGCCGGAATAAGAAACAAAGAACATTCGTACAAGAACATCTGTTTGTATCAGTAGTCTTTTTACTGCTGACAGGGACTTGCTACGCCCAATGGAGAGTTGAGCGGTAATGAAAGAATAAAGAAGATGAGTGGATTGATAAAACGTTTTTTCGCTTCTGTGTCGTTGTGCTTCACAACCTTGCTTGCATATTCGCAGGTATGGACAGCGCAAGATTCACTGCATCTGAAAAAGCTATTGGAAAGCGACCGGGAATTGCATTTGAATATGGATGCAGTCAAGTCAATCGATTTCGGTGGCACGATGGGAACTCCCCGGATGGTAGAGGAGAAGAAGTGGATGCTTCCCGACGAATCGCTGCCCGAAGTATTGCCCAAGTCGAAAGCGACGCTTAGCCTGAGGCCGTATAAGACAAATACCCGTTTTGATTGGGACCCCGTTTATCAGAAGAAGATAAGAGTGGATAAAGATACCTGGCGGAGAGATTCTTTCTACCAGATGCGGGCACGCGGCACATCGGGCAACGGCGCGGCTATCGGCGGGCTCGACCTGATGCTTGTCTTTACAAAAGATTTCTGGAATAGAAGAGGCCGGTATAACCGTGCCCGTACATTGAACATTCTGCATACTTACGGAGACTCAACGACTGTATTGCTAAACCAACCTGTCGAACAAATTGTCCACTGACGGCGTTTATATAGCATAAACGAATGTAGTGTGTTCTGTCGGCGCACTGATAAATTGTGAATCATGAATAGAATAACTTCTCTTTTGAGAATCCGGTATCCCATCATTCAAGGTGGGATGGTATGGTGCAGTGGTTGGCGGCTTGCTTCCGCAGTGAGTAATGCAGGCGGCTTGGGCCTGCTCGGTGCAGGTTCGATGCATCCCGCTACTTTGCGCGAGCACATCCGTAAATGCCGCGCGGCTACCCGCCTTCCTTTTGGCGTGAATATCCCTTTGATGTATCCTCAGATAGAAGAGATAATGAATTTGGTGGTGGAAGAGGGCGTAAAGATAGTCTTTACTTCTGCCGGCAATCCGAAGACGTGGACAGCGTGGCTGAAAGAACGTGGAGTCACGGTTGTCCATGTTGTCTCTTCCTCCCGCTTTGCAGTGAAGTGTGAAGAAGCGGGGGTGGATGCCGTGGTAGCCGAAGGCTTTGAAGCCGGCGGACATAACGGTCGTGAAGAGACCACCACTTTCTGTCTGATTCCTGCCGTACGCCAAGCGACAACATTGCCTTTGATTGCTGCCGGCGGTATCGCTACGGGAGAGGGGATATTGGCCGCCATGATATTGGGAGCCGAGGGCGTGCAGATAGGCACTCGCTTCGCCTTGACCGAGGAGAGTTCTGCAAGTCGTGCCTTCAAGGATTATTGCCTGAGTCTCGATGAGGGAGATACCAAGTTGTTATTGAAGAAGCTGTCTCCGACACGTTTGGTAAAAAACAATTTCCGGTATGCAGTGGAGAAAGCGGAAGCCGGGGGAGCCTCTGTCGAAGAATTGCAGACTTTGTTGGGAAAAGGGCGTGCCAAGAAGGGAATGTTCGAAGGCGACTTGGAAGAGGGGGAACTGGAAATAGGACAAGTGTCGGCAATGATATCCCGTCGGCAGTCGGTGGCAGAGGTGATGAGTGAATTGGTCGAGTCTTGCCGGCAGGCGAAGATTTCAGCACAGAGGATACAGAGCCTCACAGAGTTTTAATTCATGTGAATTAAATGATTGTCGGCTGCTTTCCCTCTCTGTATGAGGGATTTGCAGCGCATATATATCCTACTTCCACCGCATATATGTCCTGTCTCCAGCATCTATATATCCTACATCCAGCATCCATATGTCCTGCGCACAGCATATATATGTGCTGTAACAAGCTGAATATGAGATTGAAATAACCTCATCTTAATTGTTGTTGATACCAGTCATTACGGCCTTACTTCCTAAAGAAGAAACGCTGTGAGACTCTGTGTACTCCGTGGTGAAAATCCCCCTACGTTGTTATTCGTAAGGGGATGTCTTTTAGAACAGAATGCCGCTTGTTGAGATGAATAAAAGAGTGAGTGGTGGTTTATAGACATTTACTGTCCTGTTGCTTGTTCGTATGCTTTTTCCATAGAGTACCACTCAGTTTATATTGCTATAAAAGGGTTCGGTAAAATCAACCTTTTATTGACAAGGAAGTAGTTCCTTGTTGTTTTTCTCTATGTATCTCCTACAAAGATATTATTTTTTTTAATGAATAGCAATACGTTTGGGAAATAAAGATGATAGAAGCGGGGAGAGGTATGGAAGAAAGTAAAAAACTCCTCTTGCCAATGAGCTTGCAAGAGGAGTTTCGACTGTTTTTGGGGGTGGAGAAGGAGCAATGAACTTTTAGTTCAATAATCCGGGATTTGCATCAATGGCTGTTTGCGGAATCCGTAATGTGTAACGTGAGTCATCCTGTTCCAGCACATAGTTTTGTCCGTTGATTACTTTCTGGATTCTTGGACGGGTTGTGCGGCGTAAGTCAAACCAGCGATGGCCTTCGATAGCAAGTTCGAGTGCTCTTTCGTTTAAAATTTCCGTTATCAGAGCGGTTGAGGTCATTGTTTCTACAACATTCTGCTTTTCTATGTATCCCTCTTGTGTATAGCGTTTCTCCATTAATTGCAGCAATCGCTTGCGTGCTTCCGGCAACCGGTTCAAATGAGCGGCAGCTTCGGCTGCTATTAAATACATCTCCCCATTGCGGAAAGTACAATTGTATTGTGAATTTCCACTCTTGGCAGATATATATTGGTCGTCTTCGTTCTTGCTGTAATATTTGTTCAAACGTAAATCTTTATCTGCATCATAATTCTGCACGAATGAAGGAGTGATTATAAAAGCGGTAGTTACGTCATCACTGTAAAATTCATAGGCAGTAATCATCTCTGCCGACTGGTAATCGTTAGGAAGTTTCGCATCCGGAGCGTTTAAATCTTCCAATGAAGACTTGACTGCCAATACACGTTCGGCAGCTTCGTATGCTTTCTGCCAATCTCCCATATAAAGCCGTACGCGGGCTTCCATTGCATCGACCGAAAGCGTAGAGAAACGGTAGGAGTACTGGCTTTCCCATTCTTTTTGGTTTATCAGCTTTCTCGCCGACTCGATATCGGAGAGGATGGCGGCATATACCTCTTTTACCGTATTCCGGGTGGGGACTCCTTCCAAGTCAAGGTTCCATTTAATGGGCACGGCTTTCGTATCGGGTGCTCCTTCTTTGGTATAGGGTTGTCCATAGAGGTTTACGAGGATAAAGTGCATATATGCTCTTAGTAAATAGGCTTCACCCACCAACTGGTTTATCCCTTCCTGGCTCCCTTCCGTGATGGCTTCTTTTTTGTCGATGATGGCATTGGCATAATAAATATTGGTATAGTATTTGTCCCATACGAAATCTCTTGTTCCGGCTTTCGGGTTGAGGTCATTCCAGATTTGGATATCGCCGTATGTGTTTTGCGAACTGCTGTTGTCCGTGACTTGTACGATATCAGTACGCAATTCGGTCACGGCTTTGTCGTTGAGCCGGGTGTTGTAAACAGTAGTGAGCAACGCCCTGTACTCTGCTAAAGTATTGGGTATTACTTTACCGACCGGCTGAATATCCAGATAATTGTCACAGGACGCCAATAACATACTTCCCAGCAAAGTAAAAGCTAAATATATTTTTCTCTTCATATTCATTTCCTATTTTAGAAGTTGAGACTAAGATTGAAAGTAACCGATTTGGGAATAGGGGTAGAGTAGAGATTACTCATGGATTCCGGGTCCATATAGTTTTTGTAACTTGAACCGAACACAAACAAATTGCGGGCTTCCACACCTACTGTTGCTCCGTTAATCTTTACTTTTTGCAGCCATTCCGCAGGCATACGGTAGGCAAGACGTATGTTCTGCAAACGTATGTAACTTAATTCTTTCGTCCAAATATCCAGTGATTTATAGAGGTCTCTTCGGCTGCCGAATAAGTAGTAGTCGGCAGGGTTTGTATGATACGTTGCCAACGCCGGGAAGGTTCCGTTTTTATTCTCGGGCGTCCATCTGTCCAAAACATCCCTGTTCATATTGATTCCCGGATCTAAGTCGGCTATGTAATAAGAAGGAGTAGTCTGCACCTTTGCACCTATGTTGTAGGAGAGATTTAGGTTCAATTCCCAGTTGCGATAGTTGAATGTATTCATAAAACCACCGGTATAAGGAGCATCGGCCGTTCCTGCATAGGTGTAGAATCCTCGTATCTCTTCGGTCTCTGCACCTATGCTGTATTGTCCGTCGTTATTACCACTGGATGTCATCTTGAAAAGCTCCTCTACTGTCACCGCTTCGCCGTTTTTATTTTCAATCATGACTTGTCCTGTCTCCGGATTGATTCCTTTGGTCTTTAAAACAAAAATTGCACCTACCGGATATCCTTCCAGGCTCGGAGTCACTTGATTCTTTTGGGTCATGACTTTCAGCACTTTATTCTGATTGTAAGCAAAGTTAAAGGAAGTGTACCAAGAGAAATCTTTGGTCGTGATGTTACGGGTTTGCAGATTGATTTCTATACCTTTGTTAGACATACTTGCCCAGTTGATGGCCATGCTTTCAAAACCGTTTTCTAACGGTAACAGTTTATAGCCGATAAGGTCGGTACCTTTTCTATAGTAGTAGTCCACACTCAGGTTGATGGCTTGGTTCAGAACAGCGAAATCCAGTCCGATGTTGTAGGATGTGGTCTTTTCCCAGCGCAATTTGCTGTTTGGCGCACTGTCGATGGTAATATAATCTTCGTATGTTTCTCCCGGCAGAATACTTGTATTTTTGTAAGTTCCTACTAAAAACGGTGAAGTATTCTTGTCGATGTTGCCTTGTATACCATATGATAACCGGAGGGCTAAATTGTCAATCCATTTTTGGTTGATGAAAGGTTCGTTGGATAAACGCCATAAACCACTGGCCGAATAGATAGGCAGGAAACGATATTTTTTATCTACTCCGAACAGGTCGGAACCGTCCATACGGATACTTCCTCCCAATGTGTAACGATTCAGCAATGAATATGAACCGTTTGCAAAGAAAGAAGCATAAGCATTCTCTCTTCTGATTTCATTCTTCAGTTTCCACCTGCTCTCGTTGGCCTGTGTTTCGTTCTTGAAATTCAGGTTTCTGAAATTCAGTGTCTTTGGGTCGTATCCATATCCTGTAGATGCATGGTTCTCATACCAGTTCTTGCGGATTTCCGATCCTGCCATTATTTGTATGTCATGGATATCGCGAAATGTATTCTTGTATTCTCCTTGCATTTTCCACGTGATTTGTGAGGTAGTGGCGCCGGTTGTCTTGAGCATTCCGCCTTCCGGTATGACATATGTGCGTACTCCGTCTTTATAGTAGGTATTGTCTTCGCGCATATTACGCATATTGAAGCTATTCAGGCCTACATATTCCTCCTGCGACAATTGTTCCCATTGGATACCGATTTGAGAGGTCAGTTTCCATTGATCGTTGAATCGCAGTTCTGCATCGAAGATGGAATTGAGGGCAGTATTAATTGATTCTTTGCTGGTGTTTTGACGCTCTTCAAAGATGTTGAACCCTCTCTTTTCATCTGTTTCGCTGCCCGTTACATCATAGTCATATAAATAGTTATGATTGCTGTCGAAAGGTTCGAAATAGGGATTGGCTATACGTGAGTAATACACAGGGTTGGTCAGTCCGTAAGAGTCTGTCATGAAGGTTTGGTTCTTACGTCTGTTGGCGAAAATAGAAATACCTATTTTAAGCAGTTTGTTGAGTTGATAGTTGGTCTTGCTTGTTAAATTGAAACGGCTCAGACTCACGCCGGGCACATTGCTGTTCTCTTTGGTATAGCCCAGAGAGTTATAATAAGTGACTTTTTCACTACCTCCGGAGATACTTAAATTATACTCTTGAGTAAATGCGTCTCTGAACAGTATGTCGTTCCAGTTGGTATTAATACTCTTCAATCGGTTGATTTCATTCTGAACTTCCGGGGTAAGTCCTTCCCAACCGTTTTGTCTGTAAGTATCCAGCAGCTCATATTTTCGTAGAATGTTGACTACTCCACCTTTTTCTGGATATACAGGATAGAATACGAATCCCCATCCTCCATAGTCGAAGGGTTGTTCTTTCATCATTTGGAGTTCCAGATTTACTTTCTCTTCCGAGTTCAGCAAGTTGAGCCGTGAAGTATCCAAATTAGGAGAATAAGTCAATTTGGTATTGAAGTTTACAACAGGCTTTCCGATTCTTCCGCGTTTGGTAGTAACTACAATTACCCCATTGGCAGCACGGGCACCATAAATGGCTGTTGCGGCAGCATCTTTCAGGATGGTGATGCTTTCGATGTCGTTAGGACTGATTCCCGCAATGGACGATTGCCCGATGTTAACGATGTCATTGTCAGAAGAGTTGGAGTCCATCTTAGGAATATCCGTCCCTTCCAAAGGGATTCCGTCCAATACCCACAACGGGTCTTGCGTTCCATTCAATGAAGCGGTACCGCGAATGCGGATTTTTGCCGGAGCTCCCGGAGCACCGGATGTATTTGTTACCGCTACACCGGCGATTTGGCCAGTCAATGCTTGGTCGATGCTTTTGGTGGCACCTACCATTGCATCTGATAATTCAACCTTTGAGATGGCGGCAGTCAGTTTTCTGCGTTCCAATGTCTGATAACCCGTTACCACTACGTCTGCCAACGCATGAGCCGATGCTTGAAGCACGATGCGGTAGCTCTTTTTGTCTCCTTGCAATGTAACAACCTGTTCTTCAAAACCGATATAACTGCAATGAATGCGGGTCACCTTTTCCGGAATGGATATGGAGAACTTGCCGTCCATATCGGTGATAGTGCCTAAAGAAGTCTGTGATACTCTGGCTTTCTTCAAATCGTCTGCATGGACATAAACGGAAGCACCGATTAGAGGTTCATTGTCTTCGCCGGAGATTACGACACCGGTAATAGTACGGTTGGCTGCACTGGCAAAAGCCAGTGCATTCACAAATAAGCATATAATAATGCACAAAAATTTGATTCTCATTAATGGTAAGATCTTTTTTAATTAATAGAATTGTTTACTTAATTCCCAATGCAGTATTAATACGTAAAATCATATCTTCATAATGGTAGCGTGTAGCCGTATCGGATGTTCCGAGACGATTCTGCAATAACTTCTTGATGCGTAATAGCTCACCGCGTTTTACGGAGATGGCATCTGAGATACGGTTGAGCTGGCTACCGTAGAAGTTCAGTACACGCGGAGCACCCATTCGTTCTCCTTGACGGAGCGCACGTTGTTCGGCTGCATGACAGCTACAGAAAGGAGTGGCATGGTCAAGCAAGAAATGCTCGTCTGCAATCTTCTTGTTGATTTTCACAGCTTCCGGTTCTGCGGCAGCGGTAAGTAAGGCATCCAGGAAGTTCTTTTGCAACGAACGTTCCATTACGTTGGGGATACCTCCTCGTTCGGTAACGCCGAAAATGTTCTTGTGCAGTCCGTCCATCAGTTCCACTACGGTAAAAGCTTTCTTTCCGTTGACGGATTCATTCTCTATCATACGCATCAGACGGTTGTTGCCAAGCAAATCCCAAAGAATATAAGCCTGGGCATTCTTTAATATCTGAGTAGGGGCGTTCTCCTGCGGACCGATTGGCGTATTGCGGAGCAGATAGGTATATTCTCCCACTTCTGTGTCAAACAGCCATTTGGGGTAAGTCAGTACTTCGTCCATCAGGAATTTCAGTGAAGCCTGCTGTTTCTCTTTTTCTACGAATGTATAAGTCTTGACACCATCTCCTACGGTTGTGTTCTCGATGTAGATACCGCCGATATTGGCAAGTACGTGATACAGATAGTTGTTCCACTGATTGATAACGGCATAATAAAGGCGGGATGCTTCTTCATACGTCTGTCCCTTTTCTCCGGTGGTAGTCCATTGGACAATTTGCGGCACGATACGTTTCAGATTCTCGATACCGAGTAAAGACGAACGGACGGGGTCATCTCCTAAGTCCTCGTTCTGTGCACGCGGGTCTACGGCATCACGTACATCTTGCGCTTCGCTGTATTTGTAGAGACGATCTGTATGTTTGCTAAGGAAATCATACAGAAGTTCTTTCTCTTCTTCCGGCGTACTCTTTCCATACCAACGGTAACCGTATTCGATAGCAAACATATCATAAGGGCCGATATGTGGAGAGAGCACTTTCACACCGTCTCCCGGCTGGGCGACATAGTTGAAACGTGCATAATCCATAATGGACGAAGCTGTAGAATTCATTCTGGAGGTGAAGGCTTCCGAACGTAACGAATCTGTCGGGAAAGCCCATGACCCCATCATGTTATGGCGCAATCCCAAAGAGTGACCTACTTCGTGGCAGGCTACGAAACGGATGGCATCACCCATCAAAGCATCGGGCAACTGTACGTTGCGGGCTTCCGGGCAAACGGTTCCTGTCTGCACTGTAATCCATTCGCGTACCATGGAGAGTACATTGTGCCACCACATAATGTCAGCTTCCAGTATTTCCCCCGAGCGCGGGTCTAACAGAGAAGGTCCCATTGCGTTTTTCTTTTCCGATGCAGCATAAGTCACTACGGAGTAATTGACATCATCCATATCTATATGCATACTATCTGTCACTTCCTTAGCAATAATCGCATTCTTGAAGCCGGCTTTTTCAAAAGCTACCTGCCAGTCTTCAATTCCTTTTTTGATATATGGGCGCCACTGGTAAGGAGTCGAATTATCAATATAGAATACGATTGGTTTAGCTGGCTCTACTATCTGGCCTTTCAGGTAGGCTTCCCGTTCTTCTGGTTTGGGTTCCATGCGCCAGCGTGTGATATACTGCGTTTTATCCGTTCTTTGTTGCGCATCGCTGAAACTTAGCAACGGGTTAGTGAAGTATCCTACTTTCTGATTGTCGAGACGTCCCGTCATTGGTGTCTCCGGCAACAGAAGAAGAGAAGAGCTGGCTTCCACTGTTACATATATAGTGGTAGTTCCTTCTGTCACCCGGGTAGTCAACTCGGAAGTTGCCACTACGTTATTTGAGAAAGATTTGATAGAAAGGATACGTGATAAGTTCTTGATGGCTGAAGTACCTAAATTGATATTGGTAAATACATTGTTGATGCTGGTTTCCGTACCGTCATAAATATCATTCACCTTGATGACCAACGCCGTAGAGTCTGCGTTGACAGCCTCGATTTTGAATGCGGCAATGAGTGGTGAAATAAAATTATCCTTTACCGAACGGTATATGGCATCATTTTGCGGTGCCAGGGGCAGAGGACGTTGCTGGCGGAACATCAGTTTGCCGCTTGATTTGTCCCATTCCATGCAAATCATCTGATTTTCGTAATTCACTCCACGGTTTACACCAGCTTCGTTCAGTTCGGCTGGTACTCTTTGCAGTTTATTGACTACCAGTAAATCACGTCTTAAAAGAGAGGTGGGAATTTCAAAATAATAATCGTTTTTCTTTTGATGTACGGTAAACATACCTGAGGTTGTTTGACTCCCTTCCAGCAATTTCTCGTAGTCACTTTTATTTTTTTCTTCTTTTACTTCGGTTTTCTTCCTTTTTTTGAACCAACTTTGACTTTCTGTGGCAGGGGAAGTTGCAAATACAGGGTATATTTCACTACCCAATAGACATACAATGACCGCTGCCATTACTTTTACATACATTCTCATTAAGCACTCTATTTTAATTTGTAATTAATAAAATGGCTGCAAAAGTACAAATATAAATGACATAATGATTCTAAATAAGCGAGGAATTGAAAATAAAAAGAATTATTAACGAGCTTTTATAAGCATCATTCCTATCCGGATATTTCGTAATTTAGTGGGAATAGCGTACATTTGCGGAGAGTAAAAAGCGAATGGAATGATTAAACAATGTATCACTGTTTGGATGCTGATTTGTTGTATCGGAGTTTACGGACAAGAAAAGAAGCCTGCTACCTTTGTGTCACCTTTTGACTTTCCTCTTACCTTGAGCGGAAATTTCGGAGAGATACGCTCCAATCACTTTCACGGCGGGTTGGATTTTAAGACAGGTGGAGCAATCGGCAAACCTGTCCGTGCGCTTGCCGACGGTTATATTTCACGTATCCGCGTCACTAACGGTTCGGGATATGTACTCGATGTTTGTTATCATAACGGTTATTCTACCATCAACCGGCATTTGAACGGTTTTATTTCCCCTATTGCCGAAAGAGTGAAAAAACTTCAATATGAGAATGAAAGCTGGGAAGTGGAGATTGTTCCCGAACCGGGCGAATATCCGGTGAAAGGCGGTCAGCAGATAGCGTGGAGCGGGAATACAGGTTATTCTTTTGGCCCGCATCTTCACTTGGATGTGTTTGAAACCGAATCGGGGGATTATATCGACCCGATGCCTTTCTTCAAATCAAAGATAAAAGATACGCGTGCCCCCAAAGCCGAGGGTATTATGTTTTTCCCGCAGCCGGGCAAAGGGGTGGTGGATGGTAAACAGGAAACCAAAACCATACTTCCGAACAGTGAACAGTCGGTAGAAGCATGGGGAGTGATAGGTACGGGTATCAAAGCGTATGACTATATGGACGGCACCAATAACCGGTATGGAGTATATTCGGTAGTGCTTACGGTGGATGGCAATGAGGTGTTCCGCAGTACGGTCGACCGCTTTTCGCAGGAAGAAAACAGAATGATAAATTCCTGGACGTGCGGGCAATATATGAAATCTTTTCTTGACCCGGGCAGTACATTGCGTCTGCTGAAAGTGTCGAATGATAATCGTGGTTTGGTGACGATTGACGAAGAGCGGGATTATCGGTTCTTGTACACTCTGAAAGATGCTTTCGGCAATACTTCCAAATATGGCTTTATCGTCCGTGGGCGGAATCAGCTGGTTGAACCGTTGAACTATCGGGAGAAGTATTTTTTTGCTTGGGATAAGACGAATTATTTGCAAGAACCGGGATTGAGTCTGGTTGTTCCGAAAGGGATGTTGTATGATGATGTTCCTCTCAACTATCAGGTGAAGGCTGATAGCGGGGCGGTAGCATTTACTTATCAGATAAACGATAAGCCTGTTCCGCTTCATGCGGGATGCGAACTCTGTATCGGTTTACGCAGAAAACCGATGGCGGACACTACCAAATATTATATGGTGCACGTAACTGTGAAAGGAAAAAAATATAGCGTAGGCGGAAAGTATCAGGATGGTTGTATGAAAGCGTTTGTACGTGAATTGGGGACTTACACTGTTGCCGTTGATACGATACCGCCCGAAATCATTCCTGTCAATAAAAATCAGTGGGGAAGAAACGGAAAGGTTGTCTATCGGTTGAAAGACGAAGGCGCTGGTATTGCTTCCTATCGGGGTACGATTGACGGAAAGTACGCACTTTTCGGGCGGCCTAATATTGTGAAACCTTATTGGGAGTGCAAACTTGACTCGAAGCACGTGAAGAAAGGCGGGCAGCATACCGTTGAGTTTACAGTGACCGATAATTGCGGAAATAAGACCGTATCCCAAGAAACTTTTATGTGGTAATTATTAAAAGTGAATTATATATGATAAAGAAAAGAATGCTTTTGTGTGCCGCCATACTGGTAGCGGCTGTGGCGAATACCTTCGCTTGTACTAATCTGATAGTCGGCAAAAACGCCTCTGCCGATGGTTCGACCATTGTTTCCTATTCCGCCGATTCGTATGGACTGTTCGGAGAACTCTATCATTATCCGGCTGCTACTTATCCGAAAGGAACCATGATGAAAGTATATGAATGGGATACGGGTAAATATTTGGGAGAAATCGAACAGGCACGGCAGACTTACAACGTGACCGGAAATATGAATGAATATCAGTTGACGATTGGTGAAACGACATTCGGCGGTCGTCCCGAATTGGCGGATTCTACAGGTATCATTGACTACGGAAGCCTGATTTATATCACGTTGCAGCGTTCGCGTACTGCCCGTGAAGCCATCAAGGTAATGACTGACTTAGTGCAACGGTACGGCTATTACAGCAGTGGCGAATCTTTCACCATCGCCGACCCGAACGAAATATGGATTATGGAGATGATTGGCAAAGGTCCCGGTATCCGTGGAGCGGTATGGGTGGCTGTACGTGTGCCGGACGATTGTATTTCGGCTCATGCCAACCAGGCCCGTATCCATCAGTTTGACATGAACGACAAGGAAAACTGTATGTATTCTCCCGACGTTATCTCTTTTGCACGCGAGAAAGGTTATTTCGACGGAGTGAACAAAGACTTCAGTTTTTCGCGTGCATATGCACCCCTCGATTTCGGTGCACGCCGTTTCTGTGAAGCCCGTGTATGGAGTTTTTTCAATAAATACACAGACTATGGAAAAGAGTATCTTCCTTATATCGAAGGAAAAACAGACACTCCGATGCCCCTGTTCGTAAAACCGAAACAGAAGCTCTCCGTACAAGATATAAAGGATATGATGCGCGACCATTACGAAGGCACTCCGCTTGATATTTCCAATGATTTCGGCGCAGGTCCTTACAAAACTCCCTATCGTCTTTCTCCCCTTAACTTTGAGGTGGACGGAAAAGAATACTTCAACGAACGACCTATTTCTACCCAACAGAGCGGCTTTGTATTTGTTGCACAAATGCGCGCTAATATGCCCGACCCGATAGGAGGCGTACTTTGGTTTGGTGTAGACGATGCGAATATGGCAGTATTTACTCCCGTCTATTGTTGTGCCACAAAAGCGCCGGTATGTTATACGCGTGTGGACGGAGCCGATTATATTACCTTCTCCTGGAATTCGGCTTTCTGGATTTTCAACTGGGTAGCTAATATGGTTTATCCGCGCTACGACTTGATGATTGGCGATGTGCGCGAAGCGCAGAAGGAGATGGAAACAACCTTCAACAACGCACAGCAAGGTATTGAAGAGATGGCAGCCAAACTGTTGCAGAAAGATAAAAAAGCAGCGGTGGAATTCTTGACAAACTACACTAATATGACTGCCCAAAGTACTTTCGACACATGGAAACAATTAGGAACTTTCTTGATTGTGAAATATAATGATGGAATAGTGAAGCGTGTGAAAGACGGACAGTTTGAACGTAATGCCATCGGACAACCTGCTGGAGTGGTTCGTCCCGGTTATCCGAAAGAGTTCTTGCAGGAATATGTGAAACAGACCGGCGACAGATATTTGGTAAAATAAGAATGGAATAAATAGGAATTATAAACTTATTATTTTACATTTGTGTGCTTAAGAAATATAGCAATAAATTCATTAACCCTATAAATAACAATCGAAATGGAAAATCAGGAACTTATTAAACAGGTCACTGAGAAAGCTGAAAAATGGCTGACCCCGGCTTACGACGCCGAAACTCAGGCGGAAGTGAAACGTATGTTGGAGAACGATGATAAAACTGAACTGATTGAAGCATTCTACAAAGACCTGGAATTTGGTACGGGTGGTTTGCGCGGTATCATGGGCGTAGGCAGCAACCGTATGAATATCTATACGGTAGGCGCTGCTACACAAGGACTTTCCAACTATCTGAAAAAGAACTTCAAAGACCTGCCGCAGATTTCCGTTGTAGTCGGACACGACTGCCGTAACAACAGCCGCCTGTTTGCGGAGACTTCTGCCAATATATTCTCTGCCAACGGTATTAAAGTGTATCTGTTTGAGGATATGCGTCCCACTCCGGAAATGTCTTTTGCTATCCGCCACCTCGGTTGCCAGAGCGGTATTATCCTGACTGCTTCTCACAATCCGAAAGAATACAATGGTTACAAGGCTTATTGGGACGACGGTGCGCAAGTGCTGGCTCCGCATGATAAGGGTATTATTGACGAAGTAAACGCTATCGCTTCTGCTGCCGACATCAAGTTCGAGGGCAATCCCGATTTGATTCAGATTATCGGTGAAGATGTCGATAAGGTGTATTTGGATAAAGTGAAAACCGTTTCTATCGATCCGGAAGCTATCGCTCGCCACAAAGATATGAAGATTGTTTATACTCCGATTCATGGCACAGGTATGATGTTGATTCCGCGTGCATTGAAGATGTGGGGATTTGAAAACGTATCCACCGTTCCCGAGCAGATGATTAAAGACGGTAACTTTCCGACTGTCATCTCTCCGAATCCGGAAAATGCGGAAGCCCTCTCTATGGCTGTGAACTTGGCTAAGGAAATCGATGCCGACCTCGTTATGGCTTCCGACCCGGATGCCGACCGTGTGGGTATTGCTTGCAAGGACGACAAAGGTGAATGGGTACTTATCAACGGTAACCAGACTTGTATGATGTACCTTTATTATATCCTGACTCAGTACAAGCAATTGGGCAAGATTGAAGGTAATGAATTCTGCGTGAAGACCATCGTTACTACCGAGCTTATCAAGAAGATTGCCGATAAGAATAACATCGAAATGCTCGACTGCTACACCGGCTTCAAATGGATTGCACGTGAAATCCGTCTGCGCGAAGGCAAACAGAAATACATCGGCGGCGGTGAAGAGAGCTACGGCTTCCTTGCCGAAGACTTTGTTCGCGATAAAGATGCCGTATCAGCTTGCTGCTTGATTGCCGAAGTTGCTGCATGGGCAAAAGATAACGGCAAGTCGCTGTATCAATTGTTGCTGGACATCTACGTAGAATACGGATTCTCTAAAGAATTTACTGTAAACGTTGTGAAACCGGGTAAGAGCGGCGCTGAAGAAATCAAAGCTATGATGGAGAACTTCCGTGCCAATCCTCCGAAAGAATTGGGTGGTTCTAAAGTAATCCTGAGCAAAGACTACAAGACTTTGAAGCAGACAGATGACAAAGGAAATGTAATTGCAATCGATATGCCGGAATCATCTAACGTTCTTCAGTATTTCACAGAAGACGGTAGCAAAGTTTCTGTCCGTCCTTCAGGTACAGAACCTAAGATTAAGTTCTATATGGAAGTTCAGGGCGAAATGGGTTGCCGCAATTGTTATGCTTCTGCCGAATCTGCCGCAATGGAAAAGATTGAAGCAGTGAAGAAGTCATTGGGCATCTGATTCAGTTTCTGCTGATAGTTTCAGAATAGGACAATCATAAAATAGCGCTTCTATAGTCTTTTTGAAGAGTATAGGGGCGCTTCTTTTTATCTGTGTATCGTCTTGATTTCCCCTGTTTTTGGGCATTTAGCCCGGTTTAGCACAGTTCTTTCGATTCCTTTGCATTCTTTAAGCCGACTTTCTAATCATTCTTGGGGAAATCTTGTTGTATTGGCATCATCTCAATTTCAACCCGCAGGCTGCGGATACACATGTTTTGTTGATGCTTTAGAGTGATACGTTCAGTTTCATATTCATAAATTGTTCGTTTGTGGTTTGAGTGTATTTCGTGGCCTGCTTTCTTTATTTTTATAGGTATCTCTCCGTTATTTCTTGTTTCCTATCCAAGTCCATTTGTGCCATATCGTTTCCAGCGGCCCTTGTTTATGTTTGGACAACCACCATTTGCAGAACTGTACTTGCAGTATAAGAAGAATAATACCGATTAGTAAGCTGATGCTATATCCGCAATAGGGAGCCAGGTAGAATCCGAATGGGAAATAGATGATAGCTCCCAAGATAGACTGGGAGATGTAGTTTGTCAAACTCATCTTTCCGTAAAAACGTAAATTGGAAACCGCTTTCTTGAACTTGTCTTTCTGGTAAAGCAGGATGAAAGAAGCTACCAGTACAATAGTAAACGCGAATTTTTGCCACATATCAAAAGCGGTGCCTACTGTATTTTGAATCAGGCTACTGTCACTTTGCATAATCTGTTCTTTCAGCGAGTAGAGCGGAGCGAAACTGATCGCCGCAATGATAAGTGCTTTTATCCAGAATTTCAGATGAGATTCGGTAGTGACGAATAATTCTTTGCGTCCGATATACAAACCGACCAGGAATAATCCGGCCGTTTGTAAGAAGCGTCCGGCGCCAACAGCCCACAGCAAACTGGCTTTCTGTCCTAATGTGATATTACCTATAAAGAAATCCCAAAAGTTTCCACCTTTCGTGTATTCGGCTACTTCGGCATACATGGCTCCGACTTTCAAGTCGGGTAACGTATAGGCAGGATTGAAAAGACTGGCAATGTAGTGATACCATTCAATAGGTTGCAACAAGAATATAATAGCAGTAATCAAAATGGCTTTGTCGCTCCATTTGCGTACGGTGAACAATATGAGGCCGACTATTGCAAATAGAAGAAGTACGTCTCCCGCCGGGAAAAAGACTGCATTCAATGTTGCGAATCCAACCAGTAAAACCATTCTCCATAAAAAACGATAACCGAAATCTTTTCCTTTCAGTTTCTGATTATGCGATTGAATATAGAAAGTAAATCCAAAGAGCAGAGCGAATATGGCATAAGATTTTCCCGCAAACAGAGAGAATACTGCATTGAATACTCCATTGTCTAAAATGGTTAGCCACTTGGGAGAATACTCCGGATAAACCGGAAAAATAAAATGCTCCAGGTTATGTACCAGGAGGATAGCCATAACGGCAAAACCTCTAAGAGCGTCTACTACCTCAATTCGTGGTGTTTTCGTTGATAATTCCATGGTGTTGATTTATAATTGTTTTTTAGTGAATATTCGTTTTACCCATTTGTTGGCGGGCTTTTCAAAATAATAGTAGGATAACAGGCTAAGTGCAATAGTGGTATAAAGGATAATAGGAACACTTATCATCCATTGTGTAGGCCATTGATAAAGAGCTGCCATTTTAGAGTATGTAAGTATGATGAAAAGATGTATCAGGTAGAAACTGTAACTGATTTCTCCGCCTATAATTAAGAAACGGTTAGACAACAGCCGGGAAATACCTCCTTTTTGTAGAGCGAAAATGAGTATCAATAAGGAGATGGGCAACCAGTAATAACAGGAATAACGATATACTTTGGGAATAAATGCGGCACTGAAATAGAAAAGAAGAAAGAAAGCGATCACTCCTGTTTCCAATAATGTTCCGGTAGAATAAGAAATCTTTTTATTGCGTATCGACTTGTATAACTGGTAGAGTAAAACTCCCACAAGAAAATCCGGCAGACGGGTTATCGGATTTACATACCAGTATGCCTTGATTTGTTCATCAGGTGTCATATACATGCCTGCCAGCATAAGGAGAAGGCAGATAAAAAGAGTGATAAGCAAATTTCGTTTGTTATTCAAAAAGGGGATAACAAGCGGAAAACAAAAATAGAATAACTGTTCGCATCCCAAACTCCATGAAGGACTGTTGAAAGAAAAGAAATAGTCGGCGGACGGGAAAAAGGCTGTAATAGGAAGGTGGAAGCTACAAAGTGCTTGAGCCAGTCCACCGTGTCTCTGTATTGTACGTATCCTCCTATACATACGGCTATTAAGAGAGTCAGCAGATGCAGTGGGTAGATACGGGCAATGCGTGCTATCCAAAAAGTACGTTTGGCAGTACTTTTTACCAGTAGTTTTTCCTGATAGTTGTAGGCAATGATAAATCCGCTAAGAACGAAGAAGAAACTCACTCCGACAAACCCCTCTTTGAAGAAATGGGCATCAAAGCTGGAGTCTAAAACATAGCAATGAGCCCCGAATACCATCAAGGCAAAAAATATACGTAGAGAAGTCAGTGTGTGAATCACGGTATAAGTCGTTTTTACTTTTGCCTGCAAAAGTACGGCTTTTCTCCGATAAAAAAATTCACATAGATTAAAAAAGTATTTAAGATTCAGAACGTAAACGGCTTGATAATGTTTTCCATGTTTGGATTATTCATTGTTACTTTCTATCCACCAGTCAATCATCTTCCGTGCAAGGCTCAGTTTTCGGGGAAGTTCCGGCAAATTATCTCTTGTGTAGAAGTCGCCCGAACTTAATTCTTCATCCTGGAGTTTTATTTCCCCTCCGGCATAATCTGCAATAAAACCGACCATCAACCCGCTGGGATACGGCCAAGGCTGATTGCCGAAATAAGTGATATTCTTCACGTCCAGTCCGGTTTCCTCTTTCACTTCACGCGCTACACATTCTTCCAGTGTCTCTCCGGTTTCCAAAAATCCGGCAACGAGACTGTTGAATGTTCCTTTGAAGTTGCGGGCATGGACCAGGAGTAGTGAATCTTCTTTTCTCACCAAGACGAGGACTGCGGTTGAAATGGACGGATATACTTCCCTTCCGCACTTCGGGCAACGTTTCATGATGTTCTCTTTCTGCTCCATAGGAGTGCCGCAGGCAGAGCAGAACTGGCTGTTTCTGTCCCAATGCAGAATCTCGTGCGCTTTTCCTGCTGTCTGGTAATGAGTCAACGGGAGATACTCATAAGAAGCACGAAGTCCGATCATTATATATCGCTCTGATTCTTCGATAGGTGCGGGCAGAGAGAAAGATTTGCAATTCTTTCCCTCCAATGTTGTGATAGTATGTACCGTAGTTTTTTCTTTGATAACGATAGGCGGAATTTTTCCGCAAGGAAGGGCAAATGTGCCGTTCCCTTTCTTTTCAAGAAGTAGTTGGTCTTTATAAAAGACAAACCACCATGATTGCGTTGTTTGACTCATTTTATTTTTATTCTTTTTCTTCGCGCTGCGAAGTTATAAAAAACCGTATTGATATTTGAGACTTTATCAGATAAAATATCAACAGATTAACTGAGTGCGATGGATTGCCCGATACCTATCTCCCGAATGAAATAGTTATCGTGCGAAATGGCAACGACCGTACCCGTATAATTCTTGATAGTCTTGGTGATGATTTCAATGCTCTGTATATCCAGATTGTTAGTCGGCTCGTCCAGGATAAACATATCCGGCGTATTGTTGCCAATCATCAGACAGCAGAAAGCGAGCCGCATCTTCTCGCCGCCGCTTAACTTCCTACAGGATTTATCCCATTCGGAAGCGGGAAACAGGTAACGGTTCAGAATGATTTTTATCTCGTGTTCCGGCAGGTTCCGGCTGTTGAAAGCGTAAGCCTGTCCGAGAATACTGTTCCGGTTGTCGATGATGGAATACTCCTGGTTGAGATAGACGTAAGAGAAATCTGCCCGTGTGAGAGTCCCCTCTTGCGGATGGAGTTGTCCGGTGATGATTTTCAGCAGAGTCGTCTTTCCACTGCCGTTGGTTCCTTCTATGCGGAGGCGGTCGCCACTCTTTAGTTGGAAGCTGACGGGAGTCTGCCAAAGGCGTTGTTCCGGCAGGTTGTTGCCGTCCGCATCGGCAGGATAACCGAAGTTTATCTCTTTGGCTGTAACTAACGTTTTGCCCGTGTGCAGTGAAGAACTGTTGAAGTCGGTCTTTAGCGTAGCCGTTGGCGAGAGCGAACCACGGAGACGGTTGCGTTCGTCGGTCAGCTTTTCGGCTTTCTCCTGATGGACGGCGGTCAGTTTGCCGGTGCTTTTCTCCGATTTGCTTTGCAATCCGTTCAGTACGATGCGTGGGACTCCTCTTTTTATATTGGCTTTCTCGCCACGCACATTCTGTTTGTCCCTTCGCTCGGCCGTTTCGCGTGCTACTTTACGGGCTATGCGCAAGGCTTTCTCTTTTTCTTCGATGCGCTGTTGCAGGGCTTCCTGCATCAAGGCTTTCTGCTCTTTGTAGAATTCGTAGTTGCCGCCGTAATACATGATTTGATGCTTCTCCAGTTCGCAGATTTCGGGAAGCAGATTGAGCAGCGTACGGTCGTGGCTCACTACCAACAGAGTCGAACGGTACTTCTCCACCCAATCATACAAGCGCTGCCTGCCCGCAATGTCGAGATGGTTTGTCGGTTCGTCCATAAGGATGGCAGAGGGGGCGTGGATGTCCATGCCCGCTAAAAAGACACGCGTCTTTTCGCCACCACTGAGCAGATGCATCGGGTAGGAGAGTGTGAAGCGTCCTATTCCCCACGAATCGAGGGCGGCTGCGGAGCGTTCTTCGATGTTCCAGTCGTCATTTAGGAGTGTGAAATTCTTCGTTGAGGCGTCTCCTGCCAAGATGGCGTGCAGTGCTTGTTGCTTCGTGTCTATGTGCAAGGCTTGGGCGATGGTCAGCGAATCGTATTGTCCGAAATGCTGCGGAATGTAATAAAGGTCGTCCGGCCGGACGATGACACCGGAAGACGGTGATAATTGTCCGGCAATGATTTGCAGCAAGGTCGATTTGCCGCAGCCGTTGTTTCCGACCAATCCTAATTTCTGTCCTTTGCCGATGGCAAAGTTGAGGTTGTCGAACAGTGTTTCTTTGTCCGGATGGATATAGCTGATTTGTTGAATACTTATAGGCATGGCTGTCTTGTTGTTTTTGGGGTGTGAAGATTTAAAAAAAAGTAAGTGATAATCGCAGGAAAGGCGGGAGGACAAACACAATACCGACTAAACAACACGGATTCCGTGATGCTTAACGAGATGGAAAAAGTATATTGAGAAAGTGATGTTTATACAGAAAAGTGTTGTCTTACTTAGATATTCTCATTGGAGTAAGTATGTATAAGGGTTTCAATTCGGGCGCAAAGGTAACACTTTCCGGTGGAATCTCATACAGTCTTGGCGGAAATATTTTTTCAGCGCTTCGGATGCTCCCGGTCAGCCGCCGGCAATCGCTGGCCCGACCGACCGCAAATGATGCACAGAATGTCAAGGGAAAAGTTCTTTTCTATTGATGGAGAAGTTCCGGTCAACGGCTGGTAAAGTTCTGTTGCACCGTTTGCAATCTATAAACGAAGCCTTCGTTTATATAAATGCAACTTTCGTTTTTATAAATGAAGCCTTCGTTTATAAAAACAAAGGCTTCATTTATAGTTTGTTGTTGGAAAATCGGAAGTTGGTTATTGGTTGCGGACAAGTTTGTTATTAGACGACAGGAAGTTTGTTGCGGGTGGATTGACTCTTGAATTGCGGTTGGCTGTATGAAAAAAGGCTTTCAATGCAACGATTGAAAGCCTTTTCTATTTACAATGTGTTCTTAGCACATATATTCCTGAACTGTAAGGCACTTTGTCCGGTCATATTTTTAAAGAAACGGCTGAAAGAAGCCTGGTCTTCAAACCCTAAGATGTCGGCAATCTCTTTGGCGCTTTTGTTGCTGTAGAGCAGGAGGCGTTTGGCTTCTGCTTCCACCCGTTCGTGAATCACGCGGAGCGGGGAGGGCAGTTTGCAGGCTGAAAAGATGTTTGACAGGGTTTTGGGCGACTTGTGCAGCATATCCGCATAATCCTGCACCTGCTTCTTCCTCCGGTAATGCTCGTCAACGAGATTGTAGTATCGGCGTACAATCTCAAACCCCGACTCTTTTTCGCGGGTGATATTCATGCGGTTGCGCGCAATCCGCGTACATTGGATGATGAACCGCTTCAGCAATATGCGCAGCATCTCTTCCTGCAAGTTGTCGGCAACGGTGAACTCGTTTGCCAGTGCTGCGACGATTGCCTTCAGTTCACTGCGTTCGTTTTCGTTCAGCGTGAAACGGATAAGATGCGACGAGCCGTTGAACAGGAACCCGCTGCACGATACCTCATGGTCGTTGCCGTAGATGCAGTAGAAATTGCTGTTGAACAGCAAAGTCAGGTATTCTCCGTCGATTGATTTGAAGTCGAGATATTGCAGGGGAGTCAGTGAAATCACTTCATCTTTGTTGAGCGCCGTCTCCTGATGGTCTATGTCGACTGTGATGTTCCCGTCGCGTACCCATATGAATTTGTAAAGTCCTTTTTCCTTCTGCAAAGCAGTCTCAGTCGCATAGGAATCCGTGAGTGCAAGCGTTCCTTTCAGTTTGGTGTGATACTGTTGCAGCATGGTTATTCCTCCATGGCTGAAGCGTCAAAGGAGAGTGGCAACAAATCGCCTATGCTCTTTATCTCGTAGATGCACGTCTTGCCGTAAAGCAAGATGCGGATGGGCTGCCCATATCGTTTCTCCGTCTCCAGAATCACTTGGCGGCAAGCACCGCAGGGCGGAATGGGCGAGTCTATAAAGTCCTTCTCCGTTCTTGCGGCAATGGCGAGAGCAACCACCGGCTGTTCGGGATATTGCGAGTTGGCGTAGAACAGAGTCGTTCGTTCCGCGCAAAGCCCCGACGGATAAGCGGCGTTTTCCTGATTGGTTCCCGTCACTACGGTTCCGTCGGCCAGCAGTGCGGCAGCGCCTACCGAAAAATGTGAATAAGGAGCATAACTGCGTGTTGTTGCATCCGTGGCGGCTTTCATGAGTGCCCGGTCGGCCTCATCCAATTCGTCATACTGATATACTTTAATAACTGCTGTAATTATGAGGTCTTTCATATGCGTAGAGGTATTTGTTTCTATTAATAAATGTCACAAAGTTAGGAAAGAGATTGATAATCCCAATTATTTTTCAGATTTTTGTGCCCCATAATCCACATTTGAATGAAAATGGAGAACAGATTGCATAAGATTTTCTTTTTAATACTCGTATTCTTTTTTGCTGCAGGAGTGCAGGCGCAGAAACGGAACGCCCGTTACATCGAATATATAAATAGGTATAACGACTTGGCTGTCGAACAGATGAAACTTCATAAGATTCCCGCCAGTATCACTCTGGCACAAGGGCTTTTGGAAAGTGGCGCCGGATACAGCCAACTGGCACGAAAGAGCAATAATCATTTCGGTATCAAATGCGGCAGTAGTTGGCGCGGACGTACGGTGCATCACGACGACGATGCACGCAACGAATGTTTCCGTGCCTACAAGCATCCGCGCGATTCATACGAAGACCATTCCGCCTTTCTCAGAAGCGGGGCGCGCTATGCTTTTCTCTTCAAGCTCGATATTACCGATTACAAAGGCTGGGCGCGCGGATTGAAAAAGGCGGGCTATGCTACCGACCCTTCATACGCCAACCGTCTGATAACGATTATCGAAGATTACGACCTCTATAAATACGACCGTAAAGGTGCTTACTCCGAACGCAAACTGAAAAAGAACCCCTGGCTGCTCAATCCCCACCGCATTTACATAGCCAACGATATCGCCTATGTCGTTGCCCGTAGCGGCGATACCTTCCAGAACTTGGGCAAGGAGTTGGGCATCGGCTGGAAGAAACTGGTGAAGTACAACGACCTTCACCGTGAATATACGCTACGTGCGGGGGATGTCATCTATCTTAAAACGAAAAAGAAACGGGCTTCGAAGCCCCATACCGTGTATATCGTGAAAGACGGCGACTCCATGCACGGCATTTCTCAGAAATACGGTATCCGTCTCAGTAGCTTGTATAAGATGAACCGCAAGGACGCCGACTACGTTCCCGAGATAGGAGACAGGTTGCGCCTGCGGTAAGCTGTTGCGGCGGGTAGATGACAAATTCGTACAGGGTGTCCGATATCGGACACCCTTTCTTTTTCTTTGTTCCCTTGTTTTCAGTTGTTTATGCTTTTGGCACGGATTTGGTATGAATGTTTCCCGAATAAACTACTTGTATGATAAAATTAGAAGCAATCGTATATGGATAGAGAAATACCCAAGCAAGTTCGTCAGAAAGAGCGTAACATGAAAATCATTCGTTACTCTCTTGTGGGAGTGGCGGTAGTCGTAGTTGTCGGCGTGCTTATCTCCCTGACGCGGACAGGAGTGGCCGAAAAAGACCTTGTGCTCTCCACGGTAGACAAAGGAGTGATTGAAGTCAGCATCGGCGCATCGGGAAGAGTGGTTCCCGCTTTCGAAGAAATCATCAATTCGCCCATCCACTCGCGCATCCTTGAAATCTACAAAAAAGGAGGCGACAGTGTAGGCGTAGGCACACCCATCCTCAAGCTCGACCTCCAAAGTACGGAGACGCAATATCGGAAACTGCTGGACGAAGAGCAGATGCGCCGCTATAAGCTCGACCAGCTCCGCGTCAACAGCCAGACCAAACTTTCTGATATGGCGATGCAGATAAAAGTATCTGCCATGAAGCTCGACCGGATGAAAGTGGAACTGCGCAACGAACATTATCTTGACAGTCTCGGGGCAGGCACAACGGATAAAGTGCGCCAGGCAGAACTGAGCTATGATGTGGCACGGTTGGAATACGAACAACTCTGCCAGCGATATAAAAACGAACAGGAAGTGGCGGCTGCCGAACTGAAAGTGCAGGAACTCGACTTCAACATCTTCCGCAAGAGTCTTGCCGAGATGAAGCGTACGTTTGAAGATGCGCAAATCCGCTCTCCCCGCAAGGCTATCCTTACCTATATTAATAATCAGATTGGCGCACAGATTTCGCAAGGCGAACAGGTGGCGGTTATCTCCGACCTGAGCCACTTCAAGGTGGAGGGCGAGATTGCCGATACCTATGGCGACCGTGTGTCGGCAGGCGGAAGGGCGTTGGTGAAGATGGGCGGCGATAAGTTAGAAGGAACCATCAGCAGTGTGACGCCGCTTTCAAAGAATGGCGTTATCTCGTTCGGCATACAGTTGAAAGAGGACAACCACCACCGGCTGCGGTCGGGATTGAAGACGGACGTCTACGTGATGAACGCCGTAAAAGAGGACGTGATGCGCATTGCCAACGGCTCTTTCTATGTGGGTCGTGGCGAATACGAACTGTTTGTCTGCGATTCGGAGAGCGAACTGGTGAAGCGCAAAGTACAGTTGGGCGATTCGAACTTTGATTACATAGAAGTGGTGAGCGGACTGAAACCGGGCGACCGGGTGGTGGTGAGCGATATGAGTACTTATCGGAATAAAGGCAAACTGAAATTGAAATAGACCAAATACGAACAAATTATGATAACATTAACCTCTCTTTCCAAAATTTACCGTACAGACGAGATTGAAACTGTAGCGTTGGAGAATGTGAATCTGATAGTAAGGCGCGGCGAATTCTTGAGTGTGATGGGGCCTTCGGGATGCGGAAAATCTACTTTGCTGAACATGATGGGGCTGCTCGACAAACCTACAACGGGCACAATCACCATAAACGGAACCTGTACGGAAGGGATGAAAGACAAAGAACTGGCAGCGTTTCGCAACAAGACACTCGGCTTTGTCTTTCAGTCTTTTCACCTGATAAACTCGCTCAATGTGATTGACAACGTAGAGTTACCTCTGCTTTATCGTCGTTGCAGCGGCAGCGAACGCCGGCGGCTGGCTCGCGAAGTGCTTGAGAAGGTGGGGCTGAGCCACCGGATGAACCACTTTCCGGCACAGCTTTCAGGCGGTCAATGCCAGCGCGTAGCTGTCGCCCGTGCCGTTATCGGCAATCCGGAAATAATCCTTGCCGATGAACCGACGGGCAACTTGGACTCGAGGATGGGAGCCGAAGTAATGGAACTTCTTCACCGCTTGAACAAAGAAGACGGGCGTACCATCGTAATGGTGACCCACAACGAAGAACAGGCGAAGCAGACCTCACGTACCATCCGTTTCTTTGACGGACGGCAAGTGCAATGAACACAGGTATTCTCCATTTTAAAGATAATGATAGCAAGCGATGATTATCGGCCATTTTTGCCTGATGTATCACCGAATCGCAGCACATATATATCCCATTTCTACGGGATATATGTCCTACTTGCAGCATCTATATATCCTATCTCCAGCATCTATATCTCCTGTACTTAGCGCATATATGCGCTGTAACTGCTTGATTATTAGTATTAAAAAAACGGCGTGTGGCGGATGGAGAAAGATAACGGATAATCATTTAAAAACAAATAAAGTAAAGCAATGACTATCAGAGTATATTGGAAACAAGCGTGGAATCTGTTGAAACAGCATCCGCTTTTCAGCACGCTTTATATTGTAGGAACAGGGACTTCCATCGTCATGACAATGATTATCGCCATTGTCTATTATGTACGCTTGGCACCTGTTTATCCGGAGACGAACAGGATGCGTACCTTAGTGGTGAAGTCCGTGAAAATGAGACAGGAAGATATGTTGCATTCTTCCGGCGTTAGTTATGCAATGTTGAAAGAATGGTTTTATTCATTGAAGAGTGTGGAGGCGTGTACGGGCGTAAGCGGCACGCGCTATGCACGGGTGACAAACGGCAAGGAAGAACTGCCCACGTATGCAAGATATACGGACGAACATTTTTTCCGTGTCTTTCCTTTGGTCTTTCTCGAAGGAAAACCGTTTACCGAAGCCGATCGCCGCAGTGGCCTCCCCAATGTAGTACTGACCGACACTTATGCGCAACAACTTTTCGGGACAGCCAAAGGGGTGGTAGGCCGAACCTTCTTGTTGGACTATACCGATGTGAAAGTGGCGGGAGTGGTAAGGAGCGGCAGTTTTCTTACGCCCGACTCCTATGCGCAGGTATATCTTCCTTACAGTTGCCGCGACGGATATGATAAGGCAGGGATGCACTGGGCCCTGGGACATTATAGTGTTTATCTGTTGCTGAAAGAGTCGGCAAGCACGGCCGATGTGCGAGACGAAGTGCAGGAACTTGTCCGCAAATTCAATGCATCGGATACGGGTGAGGGCTGGAAGTTGGATTTGACGGAACAGCCCGAACCTTATTGGCAGAGAGTGTTTCGGTATGAAAGAGATACCAGTATCGATTGGGGCAAGGTCATATGGACGTTTGTCGGTGTCTTCATGGTCTTGCTATTCGTTCCGGCTTTCAATTTGGGTGGTATGATTTCCGCCCGCGTGCAACGCCAGTTGCCCGACCTGGGAGTATGCAAGGCCTTCGGAGCTTCCCGCAGCCGGTTGCTGGTGCAGATTATCGGCGAGAATCTGCTGCTTACCGGCTTGGGGACAGCTTTCGGGCTGATAATAGCTTGGATTGTACTGACTTGGGCTGGACATACGATATTCAGCCTGTTTGAACCATTTCCCCTCATTCCACCCGAAGGAGCGGATTTGGGAATGGGAGTAGATATGTTGTTTGCTCCGACGGTCTTTGCAGTGGCGGCCTTGTTCTGCCTGTTGCTGAATTTGATATCAGCACTGATACCTGCATGGAATGCCTTAAACCATCCGATTGTTGAATCGCTGAATGAACAGAAATAAGTATGTAAAAATTTAGATTATGATGCTGAAACTTATACGAAAAAATCTTTGGGCGCGGAGAGTGCGGAATGCATGGTTGCTTGCCGAACTGATATTGGTTACCGTCTTGACTTGGTACATCACCGATCCTCTCTTTGTATTAAGTTACAACCGGGCGTTGCCTTTAGGATACGACCCCGACGGATTGCTGATTGCCTCTATCGGCAGTTTGCCCTCCTCCGATCCCGGTTATAGCGAAGAGGAGTCGGACTCTCTTCATACAATGGAAAATATGTTTCGTATGCTGCACAAATTGCGTGATTACCCAGGTGTGCGGAGTGCGGCGCCGCTCGTTACTTTTGCCTTTCCGGGTTCGGGTGGAAGCTGTTCCAATACTTATAAGTACGACACACTCTCTTTGAATGCCTCTCTCTCTTATTTTATACCCCATACCGGATTTTTTGAGACATTTGGTTTCAAGGCGTATGAAGGAAAGACATTGAAGGAGTTGGACGAAGCCGACTATCAGAACAATGACCTTGTAGTGTCTGCCGACCTTTTACACGAGTTGCCGAAGATGGGCAGGCTGACCGGAAAGCGGTTGTATCAAAACTACTTCAATGCGGAGGATACCACCGTCTGCCCGATAAAGGGGGTGGTAGGGAAAGTACGTTTCCGCACTTACGAACAGGGGATGTATTCGTTTTTCGAGCCGCAACTATCCATTTGTTCGGAAGATGTATTGCGCGACGGTTATTTTCTGATTCGCCTGCGTCCCGATGTTTCCGAACAACTGTTCCTGCATGATTTTCGTACATGGGCAAGCAGTCATCTGAAAGCCGGCAATCTGTATGTCCGTAACGTTTCTAATTACCGGCAACAGTTGGAAATGCTGGAATACCGTTCGGGTGTCACCAATAAATATCGGATGAATCTGATATTGGCTCTTTTCTTCCTTATCAATTTGGCGTTAGGGGTTACCGGTGCCTTTTGGCTTCAGACCAATAGCCGCCGCGGGGAAGTGGGAATCATGCTGAGCTATGGGGCAACGCCCGGCAACATACGTAGGCTGTTGATGGGTGAAGCTGCTTTATTGGCTTCGTTTGCCTGGTTGGTCGGCTGTCTGATTTATTTGCAATACGGGCTGTCGGTAGGAAACTGGTATGAACGTGGTTCTTTAGTTCCTTCGCTTTGGATTAATAATTTCTGGCTACATTATATAGCCGTCTCCTTCATTGTCTATGTTGTCATTCTCGCCGTTGTCTTGCTTGGAGTTTTTATTCCTGCTTACAGAATAAGCCGTACTCTTCCTGCCGAAGCCTTGCACGATGAATAAATACAAATTCCATATATGTACCAAATAAATGTAGAATGAGCATGAAAAAGATATTGTTAATCCTTACCGTAGCCATCTCCTCTCTTCCGTCGGCACTGCCGGCACAAACGGAAGAGACACGGAAAGAAAGGGAGATAACCCTCAGTGAAGCCATTACGCTGGCACGTTTGCAATCGGTCGATGCGGCGGTTGCCTTGAACGAATTGAAAACTGCTTATTGGGAATATCGTACTTTCCGTGCCGACCTGTTGCCCGAAGTCAATCTTTCCGGTACATTGCCCAATTACAACAAGTCGTACAGCTCTTATCAGAATGCTGACGGTTCCTACAGTTTTGTCCGCAACAGCGCGTTGGGGCTTTCAGGAGAGCTTTCCATCGACCAAAACATTTGGCTGACCGGAGGAAAACTCTCTCTGACCTCTTCGCTCGACTATTTGAAACAACTCGGTTCCGGCGGTCGTCGCCAGTTTATGTCCGTGCCGGTGACCTTGAAACTTGTTCAACCTATTTTTGGCGTAAACAACATCAAGTGGAACAGACGTATTGAGCCGGTGCGCTATGCCGAAGCAAAGGCAGCCTTTATTACCGCTACCGAAGGAGTGACGATGCGAACCATCACTTATTACTTCAATTTGCTGCTGGCACGTGAGAATCTGAGCACTGCCCGGCAGAACCGCAAGAACGCCGACCATCTCTACGAAGTGGCACTTGCCAAACGGAAGATGGGACAGATTTCCGAAAACGAACTTCTGCAACTCAAACTCTCTGCCTTGAATGCAAAAGCCGCCGTGACCGAAGCCGAGAGCGGTCTTAACGCCAAGATGTTCCAACTTCGCTCCTTCTTGGGGATGGGGGAGGAAGAAATGCTACGCCCCGTCATTCCCGAATCCGTAGACATCGGAGGGATGGAATATAATAAGGTACTGAGCAAAGCGCTCGAACGCAACTCATTTGCACAGAATATCCGCCGCCGGCAGTTGGAAGCTGATTATGAAGTAGCTGCCGCGCGGGGCAAGTTGCGCAGCATCGACCTTTTTGCCAGCGTGGGATATACCGGAGAAAACCGTAACTTCCCTACCGTTTACGAGAATCTCCAAGACAACCAGATTGTGCAGGTGGGTGTTAAAATACCTATTTTGGACTGGGGCAAACGGCGGGGCAAGGTGCGCGTAGCCAAGAGCAACCGCGATGTGGTGCTTTCAAGAATCCGCCAGGAACAGATGAATTTCAATCAGGACATCTTTTTGTTGGTGGAGCATTTCAACAATCAGGCACAACAGTTGGCAATCGCCAAAGAAGCCGACCTTATTGCCCAGCAACGCTATAAAACCAGCATTGAGACCTTTCTGATAGGTAAGATTAATACACTCGACCTCAACGATGCACAAAATTCGAAAGATGCGGCAAGGCAGAAGCATATTTCCGAACTATATTATTATTGGTATTACTTTTATCAGATTCGCAGCCTTACGCTTTGGGATTTTCGTACCAATACGGAGTTGGAAGCTGATTTTGATGAGATTATACATCAATAAAGTGAAGAACGAAGAAGAGAGAGTTGTTATTTTTTGTAGTTTTGCAACATGATTCTGATAATTGACGACGATAGTATTGTGCGCTCATCGCTTAGCTTTATGCTCAAGCGGGCGGGATATGAGGTGCAGGCAGTTCCCGGTCCTCGGGAAGCAATGGATGCAGTGCGTGCCGAAGCTCCCGATTTGATATTGATGGATATGAACTTCACCCTTTCCACTACGGGCGAAGAGGGGTTGACGCTGCTTAGGCAAGTGAAGATATTCCGCCCCGAAACTCCGGTGATATTGATGACTGCCTGGGGAAGTATCCGGCTTGCTGTACAGGGAATGCAGGCGGGAGCTTTCGATTTTATTACTAAACCGTGGAACAATGCCGCCCTGTTGCAGCGTATCGAAACCGTTTTGCAGCTTTCTGCTGCTCCCGAAAGTACTGCAATACAGGAACAAAGCACTGCTTTCGACCGCACTCACATCATCGGTCGCAGCCGAGCACTGACGGATGTGCTGAATACCGTCGCCCGCATAGCAAAGACCAATGCATCCGTGCTGATTACAGGCGAAAGCGGCACAGGCAAGGAGTTGATAGCCGAAGCTATTCATATGAACAGCCGGCGTGCAAAGCATCCGTTTGTCAAAGTCAATTTAGGTGGAATTTCCCAAAGCCTGTTCGAGAGCGAAATGTTTGGCCATAAGAAAGGGGCTTTTACCGATGCCTCTTCCGACCGCATAGGCCGTTTTGAAATGGCAGACAAAGGGACTATCTTTTTAGATGAAATCGGTGACCTCGACCCTTCCTGCCAAGTGAAACTGCTACGTGTGTTGCAAGACCAGACGTTTGAAGTGCTTGGCGACAGTCGTCCCCGCAAAACGGACATTCGCGTAGTCTCTGCAACGAATGCCGATTTGCGCCAGATGGTAAACGAGCGTACTTTCCGCGAAGATTTGTTCTACCGCATCAATCTGATAACCGTACAATTGCCTTCTTTGCGCGAACGTCGCGAAGACATTCCGTTGCTGGTACGTCATTTTGCCGACTGCCAAGCTGCTGCGAACGGATTGCCGCGTACAGAATTTACTGCTGAGTCCTTACAGTTTCTAAGCCGTCTGCCTTTCCCCGGAAACATTCGTGAGCTGAAGAATCTCGTAGAACGCACCATCTTGGTAAGTGGGAAAACGATGCTTGACGCGTCCGACTTCGATGCACAGTATATCCGTCGCGACGATGCAAGAACCGCTACATCGCTGGCAGGCATGACTTTGGATGAGGTGGAACGGCAGACCATCCTTCAAGCGCTCGAACGCTGTCGGGGAAATCTGAGTCAGGTGGCAACCGCATTGGGCATCAGCCGTGCCGCGCTTTATCGCCGTCTTGAAAAATATAACATTACCGTATAACGTGCGTATAAAAGGATTTTTTTACATACTTGTCTTTTTGTTGCTTTCATTGGGCGGCCTTTTGCTGTTCCTTTCCAGCCAACTGAATCCTACCTTTTTCTACATGGGGCAGGGATTGATACTTTTTATCCTTGTCTATCTTGTCTTTTTCTACCGGAAACTTCTAAAGCCGCTCAATACCATAGGAAACGGTATGGATTTGTTGCGCGAACAGGATTTCAGCAGTCGTCTCAGTCCGGTAGGGCAATACGAAGCCGACCGCCTTGTCAATGTATTCAACCGTATGATGGAGCAACTCAAGAACGAACGTCTCCGCCTGCGCGAACAGAACCACTTTCTTGATTTGCTGATTAACGCCTCTCCAATGGGAGTGATTATCACTACGCTCGACGGACATCTATCGCAACTTAACCCGATGGCACTGAAAATGCTGGATGTCCGCCAGGACGAAGTAAAGGGCAAGTTTCTGAAAGAAATAGACTCTCCTTTGGCGGCAGAACTGGCAAGCGTGCCGAAGGGAGAGACAATAACCGTGCGCTTGAACAACTCCAATATCTATCGTTGCGTCCACTCTTCTTTTATCGACCGTGGATTCCAGCACCCTTTCTTTCTGATAGAAAGCCTGACGGACGAGGTGATGAAAGCCGAAAAGAAAGCCTATGGAAAAGTAATACGTATGATAGCGCATGAAGTGAATAACACCACTGCCGGCATCGTTTCCACACTGGATACCGTGGAGCAGGCACTTGCTTGTGAAGAAGGTCGGAGCGACATCTGCGATGTGATGCGTATCTGTACCGAACGTTGTTTTTCAATGAGTCGGTTTATCACCCGCTTTGCCGATGTGGTGAAAATACCCGAACCTACACTATCGCCCGTTTGCCTGAACGATCTTGTGCTCACCTGCACACGTTTTATGGAGGGAATGTGCAACGACCGCCGTATCAAGCTCCGTATGGAAATGGATGAAAACCTGAAAGAAGTGATGTTGGACGCCGTTCTGTTGGAACAAGTGCTTGTGAATATCATTAAAAACTCTGCCGAAAGCATTGGAACGGATGGCGAAATCATCTTCCGTACTCTTTCGCCCGCTATCATTGAAGTATTGGACAATGGCGGCGGTATCAACAAAGAAACGGAAGCTAAATTATTCAGCCCTTTCTTTTCGACCAAACCCAACGGACAAGGTATCGGACTTATCTTTATCCGTGAAGTGCTGATGCGGCACGGATGTACATTCTCCTTGCGTACATATTCCGACGGATGGACTAAATTTCGGATTATTTTTCCTTGATGATACTTTTAAGTGTTAAATAGCCTCAAAAAGACATCTCTATATGTACACATTTGTTGAAATAAGATATACTTTTGCTGAAAAATTTAGGAATGGGTAAAGAATCGTCAAATAGAATACAGACTTCATTGCTTAACGCAATGGAGAAAAAAGCATTGATATGGCTGGCGGAAAGACAGCCGTCGTGGATGACTTCGGATATGTTGACATACATCGGGCTGCTGGGTGCCGTTGTCTGCGGACTGGGGTTTGCTTTGGCTCATATTGACAAGAATTATTTGTGGATTTCATCATTAGGGCTGGTGATAAACTGGTATGGCGACAGCCTTGACGGAACGTTGGCACGTGTGCGTCATACGCAACGCCCGATTTACGGCTTTTTTATCGACCATACGTTGGATGCGGTGACTATCTGCATCATGTGCATCGGAGCAGGCATTTCTCCTATGTTTAGGCTCGATGTAGCCATGTTGGTGTTGGCAGGATATCTCGTGCTTTCCATTTATACATATATTTCCACGATTATTAAAGACGAATTCAGATTGACTTACGGCAGTTTCGGCCCTACGGAATTCCGTTTGGTAGTCATACTTATCAATACCGTGTTTATGTACACTCCTTTGTCTGCAATTTCCTATACGGTTGGCGGACAAACGTTGGGTGTATTTGATATTGCCGGTTTGCTGATTGCTCTTTTCCTTTTCGGAGCATGGCTCAGCCAATTCCTTGTAGACCGCCGTATTCTTGCCGAACGCGATCCGTTAAAGCCCTATAACCCCGAAAAAAAGGAGGATTGATAGTTTGCGTACCTATTTAGAGTTTGTAGTAAGCCGTCTGTTCGGCACAGGAGTCGATACGTTTGTATTGTGGATATGTTCCCATTTCCTTTTCGAAGGATATTGGGGAGTTTATGTTGTTTCACCTATCATTTCGTTCGAGTTCGCAGTGATGAGCAACTTTCTCTGTTCGTATTGCTGGATATGGAAAGACCGCATAAGCGGCAGGTGTACGCGTGACTTTTGGCTTCGCTTCTTTGTGTTTAACCTCTCTTCCGTAGTGGCTTTTTTAGTGAAGATGCTATTCCTGCTGATTTTCGAGAAGATGTTCGGATGGGGTGTGATATGGTGCAACTTTGCAGCATTGCTTATCTCCGGATTACTTAATTACTTTTTGGCAGATACGTTTGTGTTTCGCAAGTGTTTCGTTTCTACGAGGAATGAGGGATGATTTCTTGTTGGGTTCTGCAGAGAAGTTCCGATAAGCGGTGATATGAAAAACAAAAAGGCGGCTTGTTCTTTTTGACGAGCCGCCTTTTCTGTCTATTTGATTTCGAATTCCTCCTTCATGTCGATTTCTTCTCCATGTATATCATAGAACACATATTGTAGAAATGCGAGTTTTTGGCTTGGAATAACCTTGATACCTAATCCGTATTTCATCTGCCACTTCCGTTTCAGGGAAACGAGTCCTTGATTGATATAAGCGGCCACATATGGATGGACGTGTAACGAGAATTTCTTAATCTTCAGTTTGTTGACCAGATAATCAATTTTACTCTCCAAAGTGTCCGTAAAGAGAATGGACGACTTGATAGTGCCTTTGCCGAAGCAGGTAGGGCAGATTTCACTTGTGTTGACATCCATTGCCGGACGCACACGCTGGCGTGTAATCTGCATCAGCCCGAATTTGCTGAGCGGCAGAATGTTATGCCGTGCCCTGTCTTTCTGCATATTGGCACACATCCGTTCGTAAAGTTTCTGACGGTTTTCGGCTTCGTTCATGTCGATGAAGTCTACGACGATGATACCACCCATATCTCTTAATCGCAGTTGGCGTGCCAGCTCGTCGGCAGCCCCCAAATTTACTTCGAGTGCGTTGCCTTCCTGTCCGTTGGCGTTTTTGGTGCGGTTTCCACTGTTCACATCCACTACGTGAAGTGCTTCTGTGTGCTCAATAATCAGATAAGCACCGCTCTTGTAAGAGATGGTTTTTCCAAACGATGATTTAATCTGCTTGGTGATGCCGAAATTGTCGTAAATGGGAAGTTGGCCTTTGTATAGTTTCACGATGTTGGCGCGTTCGGGTGCAATCAGTGATACATAGTCTTTGATTTCATTGTACACAGCCTCATCATTGACGTGAATATTTTCAAAAGAAGGGTTGAAGAGGTCGCGCAACAAGCCTACGGCGCGGCTGGTTTCTTCATAAATCAACGTCGGATACTTGGTGGCTTTCTGTACTTTCGCCATTGCATCTTCCCAATGCTTGATCAGGACTTTAAGCTCTCCGTCGAGTTCGGCTACGCGTTTGCCTTCGGCCACTGTGCGGACGATTACACCGAAGTTTTTCGGCTTGATGCTCATCAGCAGTTGTTTCAGGCGGGCGCGTTCTTCGCTCGATTTAATTTTTTGTGATACGGAAACTTTATCGTTGAAAGGGATGAGCACGAGATAGCGTCCTGCAAATGATATTTCGGACGTCAGTCGAGGTCCCTTCGTGGAGATAGGTTCCTTTACGATTTGCACCACAACTTCTTGTCCTACCTTGAGTGTGTTGGATACAGTGCCGTCCTTGTCAAGATCGGGAAGCAGGGTTGCTTTGCTGATGGAGTTCAGCCTCTTTTTGTCGCTTAAAGTCTGCTTTACAAACTTTTCGAGTGAGTTAAATTGAGGACCCAGGTCAAGATAATGAAGGAAAGCGTCTTTCTCGTAACCGACGTCTACGAAGCAGGCGTTCAGTCCGGGCATCAATTTCTTGATGCGTCCCAAATACATATTGCCCACTGAAAAAGAAATGTTTCTTCCTTCGCTTTGAAGTTCCACCAGACTCTTGTCTTCGAGAAGAGCAATGGAGACCTCTTTGGGCTGTACGTCAACTACTAATTCACTTGTCACTGGTTTGTTTCCTTATTATTGATTGAACCTTATTCCTATGAACAACATTATTGACAAATTGTTCATCTTGGGTTAGCTACTTAAACAAAGAACAAACTTGAAAGACATTGGCTTCGCAAGTTTGTTCTTTGTTTCTGTGTGAATCAGACTTAAAAATTATTTTTTGCTTTTATGTCTGTTCTTTCTCAGTCTTTTTTTACGCTTGTGCGTAGACATTTTGTGTCTTTTTTTCTTTTTTCCGCTTGGCATAGCTTCACATTTTATGGGTTAATACTCTTGTTTATTATTTCTTTACTGAAATTGTAAATGTCTTAGCCGGTTTGAAAGCCGGAATATTGTGCTCGGGGATAATAATAGTAGTGTTCTTTGAAATATTACGAGCGGTTTTCTGCGCTCTTTTCTTTACAACGAAACTACCGAATCCGCGTAAATACACGTTCTCGTCATTGGACAAAGAATCTTTAACAGCGTCCATGAATGCTTCAACTGTTGTAAGAACTGTCTGTTTGTCAATCCCAGTTTTCTTTGTAATCTCGTTTACAATATCTGCTTTAGTCATTTTTCCTTAAAAAAAATATTATTACTATGTTATTGCTAATTTTTTGGACTGCAAATATATAGCTTTTTCATCTCCTAAAAAAATATATTATGCACATTTTTCTAAAAAAATAGTGGCTTTGGGGTTTCTTATAGGCAAAAGAGTTACTTTTGTGTCTCTTTTGAATAGCATATACAAGATAAATGTTAGATGATACATTAGTATGAGTGAGTTTACTGAAGTAATTATAAGGTGGTATGAAGAGAATAAACGTGAGTTGCCCTGGCGGGAATCTTCCGATCCGTATCTGATATGGATTTCAGAAATCATCCTCCAGCAGACGCGTGTGGCGCAGGGATATGATTATTTTCTTCGTTTCGTTGAGCGTTTTCCCGATGTACGTACATTGGCAGATGCGGACGAGGATGAGGTGATGAAGTACTGGCAGGGGTTAGGCTATTACTCGCGTGCCCGAAATCTTCATGCCGCTGCTAAAAGCATGGACGGGGTTTTCCCGCAAACGTATTCGGGCGTACGGACTTTGAAAGGAGTAGGGGAGTACACGGCTGCAGCTATCTGCTCGTTTGCCTATGGTATGCCCTATGCGGTGGTGGACGGAAATGTGTATCGTGTGCTTTCGCGCTATTTCGATATTGGCACCCCGATTGATTCGACCGAAGGGAAGAAACTCTTTGCGGCTTTGGCGGATGAGTTGCTGGATAAAAAACGTCCAGCTGTTTACAATCAGGCGATAATGGATTTCGGTGCGGTTCAGTGTACCCCGCAGTCGCCTGATTGCCTGTTTTGTCCGTTGGCTGACGGCTGTGCGGCACTCTCGAAAGGAAGCGTGTCAAAACTGCCAGTGAAACGGCATAAAACGAAAACCACCAACCGTTATTTGAATTATATTTATGTACGTGCGGGCGCGCATACCTTTATTAATAAACGGACGGCAGACGATATTTGGAAAAACCTGTTCGAGCTGCCTTTGATAGAAACGTCGGTGGCTTTGCCCGAAAAAGAGTTTTTGGCTTTACCCGATTTTCGGTCGTTCTTTGCGCCGGGTGAACATCCGGTAGTTCGCTCAGTGTGCAGAGAGGTGAAGCACGTGCTGTCTCACCGGGTGATTTACGCCAATTTCTATGAAGTGACGTTGCCCGAAGCAACCACTTCTTTCAGTAAGTTTCAGAAAATAAAGGTAGAAGAATTGGGGCAATATGCCGTTTCCAAATTGGTGCACGCTTTTGTTGAGAAGTATGTCGATTCAAAATAAAAGTTATAACAATCCTTGCATCCTATTGTTATTCTGTTTAATTTTGGCACAAATTTGAACGAAGTATTATAAACTTGATACATATATGTCGATAAACAAAGTGATATTGATAGGGAACGTAGGACAAGACCCGCGGGTGAAATATTTTGATACGGGTTCGGCTGTGGCAACTTTTCCGTTGGCTACGACAGACCGTGCCTATACGTTGCAGAACGGTACCCAAATTCCCGAACGGACGGAGTGGCATAATATTGTTGCATCCAACCGCTTGGCAGAGATTGTGGACAAGTATGTGCACAAGGGTGACAAACTGTATCTCGAAGGGAAGATTCGCACACGTTCTTACAGCGACCAGTCGGGTGCTTTGCGCTATATCACCGAGATTTATGTAGACAATATGGAAATGCTGTCTCCGAAAGGGGGTAATCAGGGAACTTCCACTGCTGCACAACAACCCGGTGCCGGACAGCCGCAACAAGCGCAGCAATCACAGTCGAAACCTGTGCAAGATAATTTGGCAGACGACCTGCCATTCTAAATAATGTGATAGTGTGCCAATAGGTTTTCGTGAGCAGATTGGCACATTGTCTTTTGTTAAACTAAAACATATACTCTTTGGAATCAGATGGTTATTTAAGCCAATTGGCTGACATTTTCAACGGTATTACCGTAAACACTCCTTCTATTTCTGCTATTATTGCCATAGTATTGGCAGGCGTGCTCCTGCTTGCTTCGGGATTTGCTTCGGCTTCTGAAATTGCCTTTTTCTCGCTTTCCCCTTCAGACCGGAATGACATTGACGAACGCAATCATCCCTCCGATGACAAAATAAGTGCTCTTCTCGGTGATACCGAGCGTCTTTTGGCTACGATTTTGATTACCAACAATTTTGTGAACGTAACCATTATCATGCTCTGCAACTTCTTCTTTATGAATGTCTTTGTGTTTCATTCTCCGCTGGCAGAGTTTTTGATACTGACAGTCATATTGACTTTCCTGTTGTTGCTGTTCGGTGAGATTATGCCGAAGATTTATTCGGCGCAGAAGACACTGGCGTTTTGCCGCTTCTCCGCACCGGGTATCTATTATTTGGAAAAAATATTTCATCCGGTGGCTACCGTGCTCGTGCGTTCTACCACGTTTCTCAACAAACATATTTCCAAGAAAAGCCATAATATTTCCGTTGACGAGTTGTCTCATGCGCTGGAACTTACGGACAAGGCGGAGCTGACCGAAGAGAATAATATTCTTGAAGGTATTATCCGTTTCGGTGGGGAGACTGTGAAGGAGGTCATGACCTCCCGTTTGGATATGGTTGATTTGGATATTCGCACACCTTTCAAGGAGGTGATGCATTGCATCATTGAGAATGCTTATTCGCGCATTCCTGTCTTTTCCGGTTCGCGGGATGATATCAAGGGCGTGTTGTATATCAAAGACCTCCTGCCTCATGTGAGCAAAGGGGATAACTTCCGTTGGCAGTCGTTGATTCGTCCTGCTTATTTTGTGCCAGAGACGAAGATGATTGATGATTTGCTTCGCGATTTTCAAGCAAATAAGATTCATATCGCCATTGTTGTGGACGAGTTCGGAGGAACTTCCGGATTGGTGACGATGGAGGATATCATCGAAGAGATAGTGGGAGAAATTCATGATGAATATGACGACGAAGAGCGTACGTATGTCGTGTTGAATGACCGCACTTGGGTGTTTGAGGCAAAGACGCAGTTGACTGATTTCTATAAGATTGCGAAGGTAGACGAGGATGAGTTTGAGAAAGTGGTGGGCGATGCCGATACTTTGGCCGGTATGCTGCTTGAGATAAAGGGAGAATTCCCGACTTTGCACGAGAAGGTGACTTATCATAATTACGAGTTTGAAGTGTTGGAGATGGATAGCCGCCGTATTTTGAAGGTAAAGTTTACGATTCTGCCTAAGGAGGCGGAAGGCTTCGAAGAGAAGGAGTAATCGGTCAGACGTAAGATGGCGCTATATCTGCAACATAAGACGGAAGGTGTACAGTGGGCTGTCTGGAAGATGGAAGAGCCTTTGAATGCATTGTTGTCTCTTCTACCTGAGGGATGGAGAATCGCTTGCGAGCGGGAATTGAACCGTTTTGTTTCCGAACGGCGGAAACTGGAGTGGACGTCTGTCCGTGTCTTGCTTTATACGATGCTTCGGGAAGAGAAGGAGATTACTTACTCTTCTGAGAACAAGCCTTATCTGTCTGATTGTTCTTTCTTTATCAGTATTTCTCATACCAAAGAATACGTTGCTGTGATTCTCAGTACGCGGAGTGCCGTCGGCATTGATATAGAGCAATACGGTCAACGGGTTCATCGGGTGGCTGACCGGTATATGCGTTCCGACGAGCAGGCGGCGGCTTATCGGGGAGATACGACTTGGAGTCTGTTGCTGCATTGGTCGGCAAAGGAAGCGGTATTTAAACGTATGGAAGATGCAGATGCTGACTTGCGCAAACTTCGTCTGACGCATTTTGTTCCTCAAGAGGAGGGTACGTTTCAAGTCCGGGAGTTTGCCACGGAATTGCAAAGAACATATGAGATTGGTTATCGCGTCCATCCGGACTTTGTGTTGACGTGGACTTTGAATTGATGCAAAATAGATGATAATTCAAAAAGAACGGTGAATCACAGAGAGGGAGTAGAATCTCCTCTGTGATTCACCGTTTTTTTATCAGTCTCTTCTTTATTTATACCGACAGTCTTTCGAGTTTGACTGTGAAATGCCGCATTAGCGGAGCTTCCCAGGCAATGCTTACCCCTCGCGTGATGCTTTCCCTGCGGTCGTACACATTTTTGAGAGCGGCGGCTATCACATTCATATGATTGTCTGTGTACACCCTGCGGGGGATGGCAAGGCGCAGCAGGTCGAGTCCGCCGAACCGGTTCTCGTGCGTTACCGGGTCGCGGTCGGCGAGGATATAACCTATTTCACATCCCCGGATACCCGCTTCCAGATAGAGTTCGATGGTAAGAGTCTGTGCCGGAAACTCCTCTTTCGGTACGTGTGTCAGCACTTTGGGAGCATCGATGAAAATAGCATGACCGCCGGCAGGGCGCTGATAAGGAATTCCGTATTCGTCCAACTTCTTTGCCAGATACTCCACCTGCCTGATGCGTGTTTCGAGGTTGTCGAACTCCGTGTTTTCATCCAGTCCGATGGCGAGTGCGTTCATGTCTCGTCCATTCATTCCGCCATAGGTGAGGTATCCTTCGTACTGTACGCAATATCCTTTGGCTCCTTCGTACCACTCCTCGCGGCGTGTGGCGATGAATCCGCCCATATTGACGATTCCGTCTTTCTTGGCACTCATCGTCATACCGTCGGCAAGGGCAAACATCTCTTTGGTGATTTCCTTGATAGACTTGTCGCGATAGCCCTCCTCACGCATTTTGATGAAGTAAGCGTTTTCGGCAAAGCGCGCGGAGTCGAAAAGTACCGGTTTGCCATATTTGTCGGCAATGGCCCTTACTTCGCGCAGGTTTTGCATGGATACAGGCTGTCCGCCGGCAGTGTTGTTGGTGATGGTTATGAGGATGAAGGGGATGCGTTCAGCGTGTTCCGTCAAGGCTTTCTGTAGTTTGTCGGGGTCTACGTTTCCTTTGAAGGGCAGTTCGAGTTGCGTCTCTTTGGCGGCGTCGACGGTGCAGTCCAATGCGGTGGCGTGCCGTCCTTCGATATGTCCTTTGGTGGTGTCGAAGTGCGAGTTGCCCGGCACGATGTCTCCTTCGTGCACCAGGTAGGAGAAGAGCACGTTTTCGGCGGCGCGTCCCTGATGCGTAGGGATGACGTACTCAAATCCGGTCAGTTTGGTAATCATCTCTTTCAGCTTGAAGAAAGAACTGGCACCGGCATAACTTTCGTCGCCCAGCATGATTCCCGCCCATTGGCGGTCGCTCATGGCTCCTGTGCCCGAGTCGGTGATAAGGTCGATGTAAACTTGTTCCGATTTGAGTTGGAATACGTTGTAATGTGCTTCTTTAATCCATTGTTCGCGTTCTTCGCGGGTGCTTTTGCGGATGGGTTCTACCATCTTGATTTTCCATGATTCGGCAAAAGGTAATTCCATTGTGGTATTATTTAAAGGTTTATAGCGACGAATGTAGGGAAAATATTGCAGAATAACAAGAGAAGGGCTGCCTTCCTGCTTTTATGGCTTGTTTTTGTGCGATTTATACTCTCATATTCAGGGTGTTACAGCGCATATATGTGCTGCGTGCAGGAGATATAGATGTTGCGCGCAGGATATATATGCGCTGGAGATAGGACATATATATGCTGGAAATAGGATATATAGATGGTGGAAATTGGGTACAGACACCGTGCAAACCGGTCGTGTGGCGCGTGCAAATGGCGGATAATTATATCTTGTTCAGTTGCAGAAACGATTGGAATAAGAAAAAGGACGCCATTATTGCAAAAGCCAAATAAACTCCCTATCTTTGCCGCGCATCGGTTCGCAATCCTCCGACTACATACGGGGAAAGCGATTAAAAGGGAATCAGGTGTAAATCCTGAACAGTCCCGCTGCTGTAAGTTCCGTGCAATATGTTGCGAGCAATCCACTCTTTAGCCACTGGAAGGCAACTTCCGGGAAGGCGCCCGCAACAGGAACAAGTCAGAAGACCTGCCATGCACTTCTCATTTCACTGCTTTCGAGGAAAAAGCGTTGAATCTAATGAACCGGACACCTTTCTGTCTATCATTTCATTCATCACTCTGATTCAGAGAAAGTATGTTTTGTAAATAAACTCTGCCAAAGTTTATTCATGCGTGTCCGGTCGAAGGGATTTCGCCCGGACACTTTTAACAACAAAAAAAGAACAGACCTGTAAGACAAGGATGAAAGATATGAAGTTACATAAAGGAATTTGTGCGGCATTCGGCTGTCTGCTGCTCTCCGCCACGCTTTTTGCACAACAGCAGCAAAAGGTCGACACTGCGCGTACCTATTCCATCCCTGAAATAACAGTCTCCGACAGGTATCAGACACGGGAGATACGTTCTGCCGCCCCGTTGCAGATATTTTCCAAAGAAGCGCTGAAGAATTTGCACGCCCTGCAAGTTTCCGACGCGGTGAAACATTTTGCCGGAGTGACCGTGAAAGACTACGGCGGTATCGGCGGACTGAAAACCGTCTCCATACGCAGCCTGGGCGCACAGTACACAGCCGTGGGCTACGACGGAATCACCCTCACCGACTGCCAGACGGGGCAGATTGACATCGGACGTTTCTCGCTCGACAATGTTGACCAACTGTCGTTGAGCAACGGGCAGAGCGACAACATCTTCCAGCCCGCACGCTTCTTCGCTTCGGCAGGAATCTTGAATATACAGACGCTCACCCCTCGCTTCCGGGAAGGAAAACGCACGAACATCAGTGCAGCTTTCAAAACAGGTTCGTGGGGATTGGTCAATCCCTCCGTTCTCCTCGAACAGCAACTCGGCAAGCGATGGGCCGTCACAGCCAACGGCGAATGGATGTCTTCGGACGGCCGATATCCGTACACCCTGCACTACGGAAATGCGGACGGCGACCTGTCATCGCGAGAGAAACGGAAGAATACCGGCGTACAGACCTTCCGTGCCGAAACCGGGCTTTACGGCAACTTTTCCGACAACGAGCAATGGCGATTGAAAGCATACTATTTCCAGTCGTCCCGTGGATTGCCGAAAGCCACTACGTTTTATAACGACCATTCCGCCCAACACCTGTGGGACAAGAATGCATTCGTACAAAGCCAATACAAGAAAGAGTTCAGCCGGCAATGGGTATGGCAGACCTCCGCCAAATGGAACTGGAGCTACCAGCGTTACTTGGACCCCGATACGAAAAACGCTTTGGGAAAGACCGAAAACAGCTACTACCAGCAGGAATATTATCTTTCCGCCTCGGTACTGTACAGAATATGGAGCAATCTCTCGCTCTCTCTTTCGACGGATGGAAGCGTCCACACGATGAACGCCAACCTTACCGATTTCGTACAGCCCGCACGCTACTCGTGGCTCACCGCCTTTGCCGGAAAATACATGAACGACTGGCTCACAATCTCGGCCTCCGTCTTGGCAACCCTCATCAACGAGGATGTCAGAGAAGGCGGCAGTGCCGGTAATCACCGCCGGTTTACCCCTTATGTCAGCGCTTCATTCAAGCCGTTTCGCCACGAAGAGTTCCGTATCCGTTTCTTCTACAAGGACATTTTCCGCCTGCCGAGTTTCAACGACCTGTATTACCAAGAAGTGGGAAACACGAAACTGCGCCCCGAAAAGGCCGAACAATACAACATCGGTCTTACATACAGCAGAAACATATGCGCATCCGTGCCTTATCTTTCGGCAACCGTTGACGCATATCACAACAAAGTAACTGATAAAATCATCGCTTATCCCACCAAGAACCTCGCCATATGGAGTATGCGCAACTTGGGAAGTGTGGACATCAAAGGCGTTGATATCGCAGGAACTCTCTCTCTTCAGCCGTGCGCGAAAGTCCGTATCAACCTCTCCGGCAATTATACCTACCAGCGGGCGCTTGATGTCACCGTCGCCGGCTCCGGTTCAAATCCGGATAAATCGACCTACAAGCATCAGATAGCCTATACTCCCCGCGTCTCCGCTTCGGGGCAGGCAGGTCTTGAAACGCCCTGGATAAACCTGTCTTACTCGTTCCTCCATTCGGGCAAACGCTACGCAGTGGGGCAGAACATCGCTGCAAACCGGCTCGACAGTTACAGCGACCATAGCATTTCGGCAAGCCGCGACCTCCGGATAAGCACGGTCAACAGTTCGCTCACCCTGGAGGTGCTGAATCTGATGGATAAGAATTACGAGATTGTGCGATACTTCCCCATGCCGGGACGCTCGGTAAGGGCAACGCTAAAAATAACATATTGAGAATATGAAAAGAAAATGGATACATAGGATGTGGTTCTGCCTGTCGGTGCTGCTGCTGTTCGCCGCTTGCGACGATATGGAGGACAAGCCTTTCACCTCAGACATCGCGGGCGACCCGACCGAGACGGACACTGCCGAACTGTATGTGCTGTGCGAAGGACTGTTCAATCAGAACAACAGCTCGCTGATGCGTTTCTCCTTCGGTAATGGGCAGATGACACGCAATTATTTCACCTCCGTCAACCGTCGCGGACTGGGCGACACGGCAAACGACCTGGCTATCTACGGCGACAACATATACATTGTGGTCAACGTATCCGGCACGGTGGAAGTGATGGACTTCCATACGGGACGTTCGCTCAAACAGATTCAGATACGTACGGAAAACGGCACTCCGCGCGAACCGCGTTGCATCGCCTTTCATAAAGACAAGGCCTATGTATGTTCGTACGATGGCACGGTGACACGCATTGACATCGCCTCGCTTGCCGTCGACGCCGTTACTACCGTAGGACGGAATCCGGACGGAATCTGCGTACAGAACGAGAAGCTATATGTTTCCAACTCCGGTGGGCTGGACTATGCTTCCGGCTTGGGAGTAGACAATACGGTGTCCGTGGTGGATATTGCTACATTCAAAGAAACCGCCAAAATCACCGTCGGCCCCAATCCGGGTAAAATCGTGGCCGGTGCGGATGGCAATAGCGTCTACGTAGCCCTCCGTGGCGAAAACGTGGAGGCGGGCAACTATGATTTTGCGAAAATTGACTGCGCAACAGGCAAAGTCACCCACTACAACGAGAAGGTGCAGAACTTTGCCGTTGACGGCGAGATTGCCTATCTCTACCATTATAATTATGGTACGCAGGCGGCTTCCATCAAGACATTCAATCTGAAAACAGGGAAAACCCTTCGCGAGAATTTCATTACGGATGGAACAGGCATCGATACTCCTTATGGCATCAACGTGAATCCTTATAGCGGCAACGTGTATATCACCAATGCGTACGACTACACCCTCTACGGCGACATACTCTGCTTCAACCAGCAGGGGCAATTGCAATTCCGGCTGAACAGCATCGGACTGAATCCCAACACGATTGCATTTAGTGACATCGCTTCGCAAGGCAACGTCGGCGGCAACGAAGATGAAGCAGGAAACTCGCCCGCTTTCGCCCATAAAGTGTGGGAATACAGACCGGCTCCCGGACAGTTTATCAATACAAGCACCTCGGCCTACGAAGCCGGATTCACCGCCGAACAAGTACTGGCGTGTGCCACCGAAAGGTTGAAGAAGAAGTTGCTTATCTCATTGGGCGGATTCGGTGGTACAATCACCGTAGGATTCCCCCAACCCGTCGTCAACCGCGAAGGAGAATACGACTTCAAGATATGGGGTAACGCCACTTACAACCGCTATACAGCCACAGGCGCACTTGGAGGAAGTGCCGAACCGGGCATCGTATTCGTATCCAAAGACGCAAACAACAACGGAATACCCGACGATGAATGGTACGAACTGGCAGGAAGCGAGTTCGGAAAAGATACGGAAACGCGTGGCTATGAAATCACCTACTACCGCCCGCAACCTTCCGGCGGCGATGTCCGTTGGAAGGACAATCAGGGCGGGGAGGGAGCCATCAGACGCAACACCTTCCATCAGCAGGATTCCTATTACCCTATGTGGATAGCAGAAGACGAAATGACCTTCCGTGGCACATGCCTGAAAGACAACGCAGTGGAAGAAAACGGGGTATGGGTGGGATACTGTTATCCCTGGGGGTATGCAGACAACCATCCCAACAGCAGCGAATACAGCCAGTTTAAAATAGACTGGGCGGTAGACAGCGACGGACAGCCCGTTTCATTAGACCGCATCGACTTTGTAAGAATCCATACCGCCGTCAATCAGGATGTCGGGTGGACGGGAGAGATTTCCACTGAAATCGTTGCCGTAGAGAATTTGCATTACGAAGATAAATCAACCAATTAATAATTTAAATCAAAACAAAAAACATGAAAAAGTTATCTTTATTTTTATTGATGTTCGCATTCGCTTTTTGCGGATGCAGTAATGAAAATGACGAGGTTAAAAACGAAGGCAAAGAGGTGATCGTTAGTTTTGAAGACTTGCTGACCGAAGCGGAAACCGAATTCAAAACAGAAGACGGAGAAAAAGATAATCCTGCTGATTATTACTATAAGAGTAATTTCAAGGACTCCAAGAGTCTGATAAAGTTTCTTCACTGGTATGGTGATTTGGGATTCGGCGGTGGTTTCACCTATACAAACAAAACTGATGTTACCACTCCCGGATACACTAACAACAGCGCCATCACCGGCAAGGGAAAGAACGGAAAAGTTTATCTGACATCCCATACCAATAGTTTCACCAAAGCACAACTTACCAATCTCCATTCCGATAAATACAGATTCAAAGGTGCATGGGTAACAAACAGTACGTATGCTTATCTTGCAATTAAAAACCAGGATGATGCCGGTGTGGGAGCTGTGAAAGAATTTGCTGAAGGCGACTGGTTTAAACTGACAGTAATTGGCTATAAAGCCGATGGCACCGAAATAGGAAAAGCGGAACATTACCTTGCCGACTACAGAGACGGTAAAAGAAAAATCGTAAATACTTGGGAATGGTTCGACTGGAGTGCTCTTGAGGAGGCCGAATATATCGAGTTTGAGCTAAGTTCAACCGACAATGGAGAATATGGAATGAATACACCTGCTTACTTTAGTATCGACGCCATCACCATTGAAGAAAAGTAATTAATCCACATTGTACAAAAGGAGTATCAAGACCCGCCACAGAATTCTAAGGCTTCTGTGGCGGGTTTTGATACATTGCCCTTTCCGACTTATATCGAATTTCCATTCATTAGTAGATACTCTTCGATAGCTTGCGTTGTCGCATCTTTTAAAAGCACGTTTTTATCCTTGTTCAGAAGATAGAGGGTAGGAATGGCTTTCAAGTCATACAACTGTTGTTCTTTGATAGCGAATGTCTTGTCATATCCGTTCGTCCATTCTTTCGGGAAATCATTCAGGTGTTTTCGCCATTCATCCACTTCCTCGTCGGGATAGATAGAAAGAACGGTCAGTTTCTTTTGTACCAAAAGTTGATTGATGACGGGTGCATTTTTTAATGCTTCGATAGTCTCTGCGCAGGCGTGGCAGCCGGGGTTATTGATGAACAATAGAGTATAGTCCGATTGATGCTGGTAAAGAGAACCTTGCGTGCCGGAAGCCAGTGTATAACTGAAATTTAACGCTTGGGTTCCGATACGGTTTTTCTGAGCCAGTTCGCGACGGGCTTTGGGGCGTACCTTCTCTATTTCTTCCAATACGGGAGCGGCCAATATGGCGTCTAATACGGGAATATAGAACTCTTCGTTGCGCATCGGGGAATTGGGATCATAGAGATATTTGTCTGCCAAGTCGGTGATGTAAGCAAATACTTTCTTATCCACATAAGTCAGTTCGATTGTTTTCCGCATGGCTTGCTGTGCAGTCTCTAAAGGGACATGGTTCAGTATGTCGCAATAATCCGCCCAGGCCTGTTCGGTGATTTCGGGATGATGGATGTAGTTCGTATCGGCAAAGTTCACATTATCCCAATAATGCTTGACGAGGAAGTCGGCTCGTAAAGCCGGGACGGTCAGTGTGGGCGGGATGGCGGGCAAGGTGAAAGTCTTAATGGTATCCTGTGCTGCTTCGGCGTTGTTCAGGCTGGAAGCATGGCCGCTTTTGCAGGCACAAAGACAAAAGAGACATACGATGGAAAGCGTATTTATGTTCGTTTTCATAATGGAACGTTATTAGATTGAACTTCTATGAATTACATAGACGGCAAAGATAAGACCTTCTTTTCAAAGAACCTTGTTTTTAGACGAATTTTACCTCTCCTTTGCCAATGTAAATACAAACTCAAGTCCACCGCCCTGGTAATTCTTGGCGGAAATGCTGCCTCCATGAATAATTACCGCATTCTTCACAATGGCCAACCCCAGTCCTGTTCCGCCTAACTTTCGCGAACGCCCTTTGTCTACCCGGTAAAAACGTTCGAAGAGACGGTTCAGATGTTCGGGAGATACACCCACTCCCGTATCGGCAAAGCTGAAATAATAGAAAGCCTCGTCTTCGCGGAAACAATGGATGTGAATCTCAATATTCGTTCCGGCATACGCAATGGTATTATCCGTCAGATTGCGGAAGATGGAATAAAGCAGAGAATAGTTTCCTTTCACCTGTATGTTCTTCTTCAAGGAATTGACCACCGCGATATGTTTCTCGTCCAGTTCCAGTGCAACCTCATTGATGATGTTTTCCACCAATACACTGATATCCACCTGCTCCATATCAATCAGATTGGCAGCCTCGTCCATGCGGGTAAGTACGGAGATATCACGCAACAGCCTGCTCAACCGGTTGCTTTGCGCATAACAGCGTTCGATAAACACGTCACTCTTTTCGCGTGGTATGTTTTTATTGTTGACGATTGTCTCCAGATACCCCTGGATACTGCTGACCGGTGTTTTCAACTCATGTGCGATGTTTTGTGTCAACTGCCGTTTCAGATTCATCTGTTCTTCTTCCTGGGTGACATCGTTGATTGAAATCTCAAAGCTCGCATCCTGAAAGATGATACATTCCACGATAAACGTACGCCCGTTCTTGTGGATGGTGACAGACATCCGCTGTTCATTCTTTTCTCTCGAACGCTGTTCCCGGTTTTTGTTGATGAACTGTATAATCTCTTTCAGTTCGCTGATGGCAAAGACCTCTTCCGTCGTTTCCAGGTTGGTGTCTGAAATCAGGTTACTGTATTGGGTGAAGAGGTTATTGACAAGAATCTCCTTTTTATCTTTTGTAAAGACGCCCAGCCCTTCGTGCGAAATTTGAAGATGGGTAATCAGCTTCTCGCGTTCGATGTAGAGAGCTTCTTTCGTTTTGTGCAGCCGTTTGTAGATTTGGATAATATGCTGTGATATTTCTCCTAATTCGTTGTGCGGAAAAGCTGACTGCATCTCCATCTCGATAGGTTCGTTCCGGTCGGCGCGCATGGCAAATTCGCGGAGCTGGCTGATGGAAGTGCCCAACTTATTCGTGAACTTATAGAAAAGTGCCATGAGTAGTAAAGTCACGATGACGGTAAACCACAGGTAATGTGAGTCTGCTTGCAGGTTGTTGATAAGCCTGACGTTGTAGGGCAAGGCCGAACGGAGGATATAATCCTTATAGCATGTAGCCGAATAGAAATAGGGGACTCCGGTGGTTTCGGAAGTGCGGCGCAGGTCGTATCCGTTGCCGCGTTTCATCGCTTTCTGTACTTCGGGGCGGTTCAGGTGGTTTACCATCTGCTCGTCGTGGTTCGGATAGCTGTCGTAGATGACATTTCCGTTCAGGTTGATGAGCGTAACGCGCAAGTCTTCCAAAATATGCTTGTGGATGTAATCGTCAATAATTCTGTTGTCGAGCGGTTGCTTCTCCAGCCGTTCGTAGAGCCGGCTGTTGTAATCCTGCAATTTGGTATGCAGCAGTGTTATTTTATACTCCCGTTCGCGTTGGTACTGATAGGCGATAAAGCAGACTACGAATACTAAAAACAAGGAGATGACCGAAAGGAACAGTTTTCGGCTGAAAGAGAGAAAATGTCTTTGACTGACAGGCTGTCTCATGATGAAAGGGTTATTCGGCTTCAAAATAGTATCCGTATCCGAGGCGTGTGACAATGCATTTGCCGTAGGCTCCTATCTTTTTGCGCAGCCGGGTGATGTTGACGTCGACGGTGCGGTCCAGTACATACACTTCGTCGCTCCATATACGTGCCAGGATGTCTTCACGCGAAAAGACGCGTCCTTTGTTCTGTAGCAATAGAAGCAATATTTCAAATTCTTTCTTGGTCAACGACACTTCTTGGTTGTCGACGCTCGCTTTCTTTTTTGTGATGTCGATGACGAGCGTCTGATAGATAAGCTGTTCGGGTGCTTTTTCCGTGTCGGCAGCCGTCGTACGTCTCAGCACGGCCTTCACGCGGGCAATGACTTCGCGCAGGGAGAAAGGTTTCGAGATATAATCGTCGGCTCCCAGGTTGAATCCCGTCACAGTGTCGTTCTCGGTATCCTTCGCTGTGATAAAGATGATGGGTACTTTGGCTGTCTTTTTGTCTTTTTTCAGGATGCTTGCCATTTTGAATCCGGAGATTTCTCCCATCATCACATCAAGAAGAATCAGATGGTAGCTGCCGATGTCCGTTCTCAGTGCTTCTTCGGCAGAGTTTGCGGTATCCACCTCATAACCTTCGTTCTCAAGGTTGAACTTCAGAATCTCGCAGAGGTCCTCTTCGTCATCGACAACTAAAATGCGGTTTTCGTTCATATAGCTATATCTGTTAATGTGATAGGACAAAGTTACGTTTTTATTTGATTCGATGCAAGAATGAAAAGACTTTGAAAGGGGATAGGAAAGTTTTTAGGGGTCGTAAGAGGAAAAAACGGCGGCTATTTGTTATCTTTGTTAGCGAGAAATGATACAGATGTTTGATTACAGAAACTACAAGCGATGATAAGAATTGACTGGAAACGGCATAAACGCGAAGTGACAGGTGCGGTGGTTGCAGTGCTGCTCCTGCTTGGCGGTGTGTCTCTCTTTAAATATACCTCTTTTAGCAGCGGATTTGAGATAACCGACGATTTGGGTGGAAACATTTTCCCGTCGGCCATCCTCTCCGTTGCCACTACCGATGCACAAGTGATTGTACCTTCGGATTCCGCTTACTTGGGAAACTCGAAATCGTGCATTGCCATCCGGCTGAAATCCCAGACTGCATACAGCCGTGTGCGCATTGAAGTGGCTGAAACTCCCTTCTTCTCCCGTTCCGTATCGGAGTTTGTGCTCAACAAGCCACGTACGGAATATACGGTTTATCCGGACATCATTTGGAATTACGAAGCGTTGAAAGGCAATGTGCAGCCCGAACCGATAAGTGTAGCCGTCACGGTGGAGGTGAACGGGAAGGAGTTGGGGCAGCACGTGCGTACGTTCTCCGTGCGCAGCATCAACGAATGTCTGTTGGGGTATGTGGCCAACGGGACTGATTTCCACGATACAAGCATCTTCTTTGCCGCCTATGTCAACGAAGAGAACCCGATGATTGACCGCCTGCTCCGCGAAGCGTTGAATACCCGCATTGTCAATCGCTTTCTCGGTTATCAGAGCAACGTCAAAGGAGCGGTAGACAAGCAGGTGTATGCTCTTTGGAATGCGTTGCAGAAACGCAAGTTCCGTTACAGTTCCGTCTCCAATACCAGCCTTTCGAGCAATGTCGTATTCTCGCAGCGCGTCCGTACGTTCGACGATGCGTTGGAATCCTCGCAAATCAACTGCGTGGACGGCAGCGTGTTGTTCGCATCCTTGCTTCGTGCCATCAATATCGACCCTATCCTGGTGCGTACACCGGGGCATATGTTTGTAGGCTACTACACAGACCATTCGCATACCGGCAAGAACTTCCTCGAAACAACAATGATTGGCGATATCGACCTCGACGACTTCTTTCCCGACGAGCAACTGGACTCCACGATGGTGGGTAAGTCGCAGAACGAAATGTCATGGCTCACCTTCGAGAAATCCAAACAATACGCCAACAAGAAGTACGAAGAGAATGAAGAAGGCATCCATTCGGGCAAACTGAACTATATGTTTTTGGAGATTTCCAAAGAGGTGCGCCGAAAAATACAGCCGATAGGTAAATGATAATACAGGGATTCACCACAGAGGACACAGAGTCTCACAGAGTTTTTTGATGATTGTCTGCTATCTTTCTTTATTTGCCAAAGGTAGTGGATTTGACCTTATAATCAATTGGTTACAGCATCTATATGCGCTGCGTGCAGGACATATGGATGCTGGCCGCAGGATATATAGATGCTACGTGTAGGACATATATGCGGTGAAAATAGCTCATATATGCACTGCAAATCGGCCATACGGCAAGCACAAACAGCGCATTATCGTCAAAGAAAAACTCTGTGAGACTCTGTGTCCTCTGTGGTGAAATTTTTGTAGTTCGTATTTAATTACTACTTTTGCCAAGTAATCATTATTAATGAAAAAGGATGCAAGGCAAGAAATTTATCTCTCCCGGAGCATGGTTTTCAATGAACTATCCATCAGACTGGAATGAGTTTGAAGATGGCGAAGGCTCTTTTCTTTTCTACAATCCCGATGTATGGTCGGGCAACTTTCGTATTTCCGCATTTAAAGGCAAAGCCGGCTATGGCAAACAGGCTGTCGCCCAAGAACTGAGTGAGAACGATTCCGCCTCGTTGGTAAGAGTCGGAACCCTGGAGTGTGCATACAGCAAAGAGATGTTTCAGGAAGAAGGAACCTATTACACCTCCCATGTATGGATTACGGGCATCGGCGACATTGCGTTCGAATGCTCCTTCACCGTCCCCAAAGGCGGAAGCGTGCAGGAAGCCGAATACGTCATTGGCACTTTGGAGATACGCAAAGAGGGAGAGAAGTATCCCGCCGAACTGATACCTGTCCGCCTTTCGGAAATATTCCAGATAAACGAAGGATACGAGTGGGTCGTATCGACCGTAAAGCAGGAATTGAAGAAAGATTTTCAAGGCCTGGAAGAAGACCTTGAGAAACTTCAACAAGTGGTGGACAGTGGCAAGATAGGATTGAAGAAGAGAGACGAATGGCTGGCTGTCGGTCTCACCGTCTGCGCGATTCTTGCCAACGAAGTAGAGGGCATGGAATGGAAAACATTGGTCGACGGCAACCGTGAAGCCCCTGTGCTCCAATACAAAGGCCGCATCATCGACCCGATGAAATTGGCCTGGAGCAAAATAAAGGCAGGAGAATCTTGCAACGTAGTAGAAGAATATAAGAAGTGTTTGGATTGAAAAATGGCTGTACCTTATTTACAGATAGATAACCTGACCAAGTCGTTCGGCGATCTGGTGCTTTTTGAGAACATCTCTTTCGGCCTTGCCGAAGGCCAGCGTGTGGGACTGATAGCGAAGAACGGTAGCGGGAAAACCACCTTATTGAACATCATCGCCGGAAAAGAGGGTTACGATAGCGGCAGCATCGTTTTCCGCCGCGACCTCCGTGTGGATTATCTCGAACAAGACCCGCAATATCCCGAAGAACTGACCGTGCTCGAAGCCTGTTTCCATCATGGCAACAGCACCGTAGAACTTATAAAGGAGTACGAACGCTGCATGGAAACCGAAGGACATCCCGGACTGGAAGACCTTCTGGCACGTATGGATCAGGAAAAAGCCTGGGAATATGAACAGAAAGCCAAGCAAATCCTTTCGCAACTCAAAATCCGCAACTTCGACCAGCAGGTGAAACAGCTCTCCGGCGGACAGTTGAAACGTGTCGCCCTCGCCAACGCCTTGATTACCGAACCCGAACTTCTCATTCTTGACGAGCCTACCAACCACCTCGACCTCGATATGACCGAATGGCTTGAGGACTACCTGCGCCGTACCAACGTCAGCCTGCTGATGGTGACGCACGACCGCTACTTCCTCGACCGTGTCTGCTCCGAAATCATCGAGATAGACAACCGGCAAGTCTACCAGTACAAAGGCAACTACAGCTATTACCTCGAAAAACGGCAGGAGCGCATCGAAGCCAAAACCGTAGAAATAGAACGTGCCAACAACCTCTACCGCACCGAACTTGACTGGATGCGCCGGATGCCGCAAGCACGCGGACACAAAGCGCGCTACCGCGAAGAGGCTTTCTACGAACTGGAGAAGGTGGCAAAGCAGCACATACGCAATGACAATGTGAAGTTGGAAGTAAAAGCATCCTACATCGGCAGCAAGATATTCGAAGCCGACCACCTCTACAAGAGCTTCGGCGACCTGAAAATACTCGAAGACTTCTCTTATATCTTCTCCCGCTATGAGAAGATGGGAATCGTAGGAAACAACGGAACCGGAAAATCGACTTTCATCAAGATACTCATGGGGCAGGTGCAACCCGACAGTGGCACGCTGGATATCGGTGAAACAGTCCGCTTCGGCTATTACTCGCAAGACGGACTCCGGTTTGACGAACAGATGAAGGTGATTGACGTCGTGCAAGACATTGCCGAAGTCATCGAATTGGGCAACGGAAAGAAACTGACCGCTTCGCAATTCCTGCAACATTTCCTCTTCACCCCCGAAACCCAGCATAGCTATGTCTACAAACTGAGTGGGGGCGAGCGCCGTCGTCTTTACCTGTGTACCGTCCTGATGCGCAATCCGAACTTCCTCGTACTGGACGAGCCTACCAACGACCTCGACATCATCACGTTGAACGTGCTCGAGGAGTATCTCCAGAACTTCAAAGGCTGTGTCATTGTCGTATCGCACGACCGCTACTTTATGGATAAGGTGGTAGACCATCTCATGGTATTCAACGGGCAGGGAGACATCCGCGACTTTCCTGGAAATTACAGCAACTACCGCGACTGGAAAGACGCGAAAGCCCAAAAGGAGAAAGAGGCCGAAAAGCCGCAGGAAGAAAAGACAGCCCGCGTCCGCCTGAACGACAAACGGAAGATGAGTTTCAAGGAGAAGCGCGAATTCGAACAGTTGGAAAAGGAGATAGCCGAACTCGAAGCCGAAAAAGCCCGAATCGAAGAGCTTCTTTGTAGCGGCACACTCTCTGTTGACGAGCTGACCGAGAAGTCGAAACGCCTGCCCGAAGTGAACGACTTGATTGACGAGAAGACCATGCGCTGGCTCGAACTCAGCGAAATAGAGGGCTGACCGGCAAACCGAATCATCCAAAGAACTCCGATTGCAAAACCTTGATATGATGACAAACCTTACCAACTATCATAGCCACTGCCTCTATTGCGACGGGCGTGCCAACATGGAAGATTTTATCCGTTTTGCTATCAACGAAGGCTTTACTTCCTATGGTATCTCTTCCCATGCCCCGTTGCCGTTTGCTACTGCATGGACAATGGAGTGGGACAGGATGGAAGATTATCTTGCCGAATTCGCCCGCCTCAAAGAGAAATACGCGGATAAGATAGAGCTTGCCATCGGTCTTGAAATCGATTATCTGAACGAAGAGAGCAATCCCGCTTCACCCCGTTTCCGGGAGTTGCCGCTCGATTACCGGATAGGTTCCGTGCATATGCTCTATTCTCCGGAAGGGACTGTCGTGGATATCGATACTTCGGCAGATACTTTCCGTGGGTTGGTAGACAAGCATTTCGGCGGCGATTTGAATTCCGTTGTCCGTCTTTATTACAAGAGCCTGCTTCGCATGGTCGAATTGGGCGGATTCGATATTGTCGGTCATGCGGACAAGATGCATTACAATGCTTCCTGTTACCGTCCCGGATTGCTGGACGAACCGTGGTACGACGCTTTGGTCCGCGATTATTTCGCGGCGATAGCCCGCCGTGGATATATTGTCGAAATCAATACGAAGGCTTATCACGAATTAGGCACGTTCTATCCCAATGAACGTTATTTCACTTTGCTGAAAGAGTTAGGCGTCCGCGTGCAGGTGAACAGTGACGCCCACTATCCCGAAAGAATCAATAATGCCCGTCGCGAAGGCTTGGCGGCTTTGAAGAAAGCAGGCTTCACGTCGGTAGCGGAGTGGCACGGCGGAAGGTGGGAAGAGAGAGCTGTTATGTCGGAATTGTAATTTTTGCTTATTCTTTGCCGATGAAAGGTTTCCGGGCAACGAACTCCCCCTTTTCCGTGTGAATGATATAAGTTCCCGGTTCCCGTATCGTTATCGGGCGGCGGCCCTCCACTGCTATATCGGTGGGATGATAAACCGTTGCATAACATAAATCATTAATAACCACCGCCTGGGCTTCTTCGTCGTTGCGTAGAATACGGATGGAGCGAGGGTCGAAGTTGCGTACCTCCTCCTGTGTAGCGCCCGGCAGTATCAGATAGACGTAAGACGCAGGAACGTCTTTACGGTGTTTCAGATAAATGGAGAATAATTTGTTTTTTAGGATTGCCGGTTTATACATTCCCATGAAGTCTTTCCATTGCCCCTCTTTACGTTCGGTCAGAGCGATGCAGGTGTCTGCTTGCAGTATGATGTATCCAGTGTTGTCGTGGAAGAACCGTTTGTTGCCGGAAGACCATACCTTGCCTTTATGAAACCGTTGGTCGATGGATGTAGTGACGGTAGCTGCGCTGTCAGCATGGATGTCGCTCCCCATGCACAATACATAATCATCGGTAAATATCCACGCTTTGTTGGCTTTCAGCTTATTGCGTTTCAGTTGCATGGCGGTGATACCCGTATGCTGATACGTGGCTCCGCCGACGTGGTAACTGTGGTTACGTGAATCGGTTTTGTTGGGACTTGGGATGGGCACATTGCTTTCATAGGTAGTAATTCCGGGGATTTTTCTCCAATCCCAAAAAGGAAAAATGTTGTGGTATTCGTCTCCACGGACATAAGTGTACAATGCGCCGTCGGCCATGTAATATCCTTTCAGGTTATCTTCGTTCACCAGTTCCGTACCGATGACCCGTTCGGAAGCCATCCGTACGGAAGCCATCCATCGCGGAGTACGGTGAATGGTATAATCCGACTCCCAGAAATGCTTGTTACCGACAAATGCATTGGAACTTTGTGAAGAGATGGAATTCCGGTTGAGCATTTTACCTATTTTCCCGGCAGTTTCCGGTCCGCAACTTTTCATGAGTGAATATGCTGCAAAAAACAATCTGAATCCTTTGTCGATATCCGCATTCCGGAATAGTTGCCTGTTTAGCCCGTTTACATCCCAATACCCCTTCCAGATAATCCATTGATAGCCGTCGAGCAGGAGTGAGGTGAGTATTTGCTGATGCTCGTTGGAAAAAGCAAGGGAAGTGCCGGCAAACATCTCTGCATAGAAACTCATATTGCATAGATAGGACAATCCGTAATTGCCGAATTGTTGTTGCGCCCCATGTTGGTGGAAACTCCAGTCGGCCTTGATTCCTTCCTTTTGTCCGAGCAGTATTTCGGAGGTGATAACGTTTCGTGCTTCTTTCGCCAGTCTCCAGTCGTTTTGCAGCAAGGCTCTGATAAGTACATTGCCTGCCAACCATACTTTATTCTGTCCGGTCATTCCGAAAGCCGACTTCTTCATTACTTTTACGGCTGCCTGCTTTTCCACTTCGTTCATTTCCCCTTCGAAGAGTAAGAAAGCCGGTCCAAGTGTGCGTGGTATCCCGATTTGGTTGTACCACCAGTTGAGGCATACCGGTTCCTGTTTGAACCAAAAATACATTGCCCGGTGGATGGCGTCGGTCAGTCGGGAGCGCTGGGCGGGTTTCAGTTGTTGCTGTTGTTGGTGATAATACTTGGTCAGTTTCAAGATTCGTTCCGCATGGATTTTGGGTTCCCAGCCGGAACGTTTGGTGTCTTTGTAATTGATATCTCTCCACGAACCGTCTGCACAAAGCGCCTTTGTGAGATGCTTGATTTCCTGAGAGGAGATGGGATATAGCTGTTGCAACTCGATTACATTCTGGTCGGACACTTCCTGTTCGCGGGGGATGGTTGCAAGTTGTTTGAGAAGAGCCTTCTTTCCTTCATCCTCTCCCAAAGTGGCCTTTATATAATTGTTCTTAAGCAGTGCTATTGAATCGCTGAATGATTGTTGCGCGCGGACTGTACAGCACGTGATAAAGAGAAATAATAGTAGTTGCTTTTTCATTCGGTATCTGTTGATTAGGTTGCAAATATAACTTTTTTGTTTGAATATGCTTTATTTATAAAGATAATATGTAACATGACTCCATATCTTGCTGTCGATTGGGCGAAAACAACCGTAAGATTTAATGACTTCTTCCTAATCTGTTAGTCATTTCTTCCTTATCTGTTAGGCAAATCATCCCAATGAGTTATCCAAATGCACCTGTATAACTGACTGAATGGACAAGTGTAATTGCACTTGTACTTGTCCATTTATAAACTTGAAAGTGCAGTTCTCTTCCGGAAAAAGGTGAAAACATCCCGCTCTTTTTTGCAAACTTATCTTAAAAACAGGTTGTTTTTCCCCCTTATAACTAAGAATCATACAAAAATGTCACAATACATCATTCAGTCCGTTTACAGGCGTTTGCCTGAAAAAACTCGTGCAATGCATCTTCGTAGTTTCCTTGCACGAGGATGTGATGATTGCCCAACGGATTCTTCAGGAAATATTCGGCCGGAGTATTCATGCGGACACGCACTTGTGTGCGGCACATATTGATGTAATTTGTATTTTCGGAGAGCGTTCCCGTCGATAAATAATATTCGTCCAGACATTCGCCGCCGCACTTGACGATGGTCACGTCTCCCGTCGGGAGCATTCCCTGGATGGCGATGCTCTTTTCTGTTTCAAAGTGGTTGCGTATCACATACCTGTCCGTTTGTTTGAGCCCCACGGTGCAGTGTGCTAAGACAAGTTCGTTGGTGCGCGTGTTAATCATCGAAGGGTTTGCCATGAATCCGCCCTTTCCGGTCAATGCTTTTACGGCAAGCAGGGTGAATACCGATTGGAGGTCGCCTTCGCATCCGGCTATGATTCCGTCGTCGTTCAGAAGAGACAACGCCAGGCAGCCGGTAGTGTCGATTTGTTCAATCAGTTTGAAACAGCTTAGGGTGAGTGCTTCCAACTGCTCCTCTTCGCATACCTTCTTGATTGCCCGGTACAGTCGCATGGATTTGATGATATCTTCGGGCGTTCCCTCGCGGCAGGCAAGGGCTTGCGAAGCGACTGCGGCACACGAAGCACCCACTTCGTTGTCCGCGATTCGGTGGAAATGCTCGTAGACCCGTTCCAACGGAATGTCAAGGTAGTCGATGCCCCAGCGCCGTTTCGCCAACAGATAGTCAACATTGCTAGCAACCAACCACGACGAAGGAGCACCGATGACCCCGATGCGCTTGCCGAACAGGGAACGTTGTGCCTGGTAATTGTGATAAAGCGTATGTACACGCTGTATGATGGACGGCAATTCGCCGTGAAGTATCTCACTTTTCATCCCCTTGCTGCGCAGCCATGTCGATATCTCCAGAGCGGCGGCCAGAGAGTTCTGCATCCCGTCTGCCAACAGAATGGCAGGACGGGGGAGTTTTTCGAATTGTTGGACGACCAACTTTTCCACTCCGCCGGTGGCGATAAAGATAATTTTGAAATCATCGCTTGTCAGCTTGTCCATATCCCGATAATCGACCAAGTGGACGGTATAATATTTTTCGAGCTCGCTTAAAACCGCTTCGTGCGAACTGCGCATCGTGGCTTGTTTATGAAGGAATGATGCAAAGGAGATAAGGTGTACGGTCATTGTGATATTGTTTTAAGTTATGCACAACAAATGTATCGTTTTCTTTTCATATTACCGTAACGAATTTAACCTTGCTAAGGTTTTTAAAGTTTTTATGTCTCTGTATTCAAATTATTGCGTACATTTGCACATTCAAGCAGATAAAGTAAATACTAATTAAGTAATTTGTAGTTAAAATTATGCCAACTATATCCATTCGCGGAAACGAGATGCCTGCATCTCCTATCAGAAAACTGGCTCCTTTGGCGGATGCCGCCAAGCAACGCGGAGTACACGTGTTTCACCTGAACATCGGACAGCCCGACCTGCCCACCCCTCAGGCCGCGATTGACGCGATACGCAACATCGACCGCAAAGTGCTGGAATACAGTCCCAGTGCAGGCTACCGTAGCTATCGCGAGAAGTTAGTGGGATATTATGCAAAGTACAATATTAACCTTACGGCCGACGATATCATCATTACGGCAGGCGGTTCGGAAGCGGTACTGTTCTCCTTCCTCTCCTGTCTCAATCCGGGCGACGAGATTATTGTTCCGGAGCCGGCGTATGCCAACTACATGGCGTTTGCCATCTCGGCCGGAGCAAAGATACGCACCATTGCCACTACCATCGAAGAGGGCTTCTCGTTGCCGAAAGTGGAGAAGTTCGAAGAACTGATAAACGAACGCACCAAAGCCATTCTGATTTGCAACCCCAACAACCCGACGGGATACTTGTACACCCGCCGCGAGATGAATCAGATTCGCGACTTGGTAAAGAAATATGATTTGTTCCTCTTTTCCGACGAAGTGTATCGCGAGTTTATCTACACCGGTTCTCCCTATATCTCCGCCTGCCATTTGGAAGGTATTGAGAACAATGTGGTGCTGATTGACTCCGTATCCAAGCGTTACTCGGAATGCGGTATCCGTATCGGCGCGCTGATTACGAAAAACAAAGAGATTCGCGATGCAGTGATGAAGTTCTGCCAGGCACGTCTGAGCCCTCCTTTGATTGGACAGATTGCTGCCGAAGCCTCGTTGGACGCCCCCGAAGAGTATTCGCGCGAGACGTATGACGAATATGTGGAACGCCGTAAGTGCCTCATTGACGGATTGAACCGTATCCCGGGCGTCTATTCTCCCATTCCGATGGGCGCCTTCTACACCGTGGCGAAACTTCCGGTGGATGATTCGGACAAGTTCTGCGCCTGGTGTCTCTCCGATTTCGAATACGAAGGGCAGACGGTATTCATGGCTCCGGCTTCTGGTTTCTACACCACTCCCGGTTCGGGTGTCAATGAAGTCCGTATCGCTTACGTGCTGAACAAAGAAGATTTGACCCGTGCGCTGTTCGTCTTGCAGAAGGCTCTGGAAGCGTATCCGGGAAGAGTGGATTAATCACTAAATCACCGAAGGAAACTTGTCTCTGTCACTTTTCATAGCCCGGCGTATTTATCGTGAAAGCGATGGTGGAAAGCAGGCCTCACGTCCTGCGGTCCTCATTGCCATGACGGGTATTGCGCTCGGATTGGCGGTGATGATTATTGCCGTGGCGGTGGTTATCGGGTTTAAGAGCGAAGTACGGAATAAGGTCATAGGCTTCGGCTCGCATATCCAGATTGCCAATTTGGACGCCGCAAGTTCTTATGAGACCCATCCCATTGTAGCAGGAGATAGCCTGATGACCGCCCTTTCCGATTATCCGGAGGTGGCTCATGTGCAGCGTTTTTCCACCAAGCCGGGCATGATTAAGACGGAAGATGCTTTTCAGGGAATGGTGCTCAAAGGCGTCGGGCCGGAGTTCGACCCTCGTTTCATGCAAGAGTATCTGTTGGAAGGCGAGACTCCTGCTTTCAGCGATTCGGTATCTGGCAACCGGGTACTTATCTCCAAGTCTTTGGCAACAAAGATGAAGTTGAAGTTGGGGGATAAGATTTATACCTATTACATACAGGACAATGTCCGTGCGCGCCGGCTGACTATTGCCGGAATCTATCAGACTAACTTCTCCGAATACGATAATCTCTTCCTGCTGACCGACCTTTATTTGGTGAACCGCCTCAATGGTTGGCAACCCGAACAGGTGACCGGCGTGGAACTTCAAGTGAAAGACTACGATAAGCTCGAAGATACGACGTATGAAATAGCACTCGACACCGACAACAGACAGGATGAATTTGGAGGGGTGTACTATGTGCGCCATATCGAACAGTTGAATCCGCAGATATTTGAATGGCTCGGCCTGTTGGATATGAATGTGTGGGTGATACTGTTCCTGATGATAGCTGTTGCCGGATTTACCATGATTTCCGGCCTGCTCATTATCATTATCGAACGCACGAATATGATTGGTATTCTGAAAGCATTGGGAGCTACCAACCTCACCATCCGCAAAACCTTCCTTTGGTTTGCTGTTTTCCTGATTGGCAAAGGGATGCTTTGGGGAAATGTTATCGGCTTGGCGTTCTGCCTTCTTCAGTCGCAGTTCGGCCTTTTCAAACTCGACCCGGAAAACTATTATGTGGATACCGTTCCGGTCTCTTTCAATGTTCTGCTTTTCCTGCTCATCAATATCGGCACATTGCTGTCTGCCGTGTTGATGCTGATAGGCCCTTCGTTTTTGATTACCAAAATCAATCCGGCAACCTCGATGAGATACGAATAACGGATTCTCTTATTTTCTCATAAACTCACCTTTCCCCCGTAACAGACGGCATAGCTTGAAATGAAGCGATTGCATCGGTTGCAGAATGTCGAATACCGGCAATGAGAAGTAATACTTCCTGTTGCCGCCCATCTCTTTGGCAGTACGGTTGATAATGACCGCCTGCACGGTGTAGCGAATGAGCCAAAGCAATAGTGCCGTTCCCGCCGCCAACCAATGAAAACTGAGGATACCCGACACAAAACCTGCGATGCAGGCAACGTACAGCAACAAGCGCGAACAGGTTTCAAAACCTAACAGATAGCGTTGCGTCCCGTTGTAGAAGCGCGAGGTGGCTACATAACTTACTTTTTCTTCTTTCCAGTCTTTGTAACGGTAAACGGGTTGTATCCGCATGGATGCATGAAAGTCCGTTTCTACACGGGTGTTGCTGCTGTTTCCCATTTGGTTGACAAACAAGTCGTCCTCCCCGCGTTGCAGGTTCAGGTATTTGGAATATCCTTTTTGCTTGAAGAACAACTCTTTGCGGTAGGCCATATTGCGGCCGATACCCATATAAGGCTTGCCCGCCAGGGCAAAGCCCAAGTATCGCAACGACTGGAACAGCGTGTCGAACGCCACACGTTTGTGCAACCAGTCTTTGGTGCGGTTGTATCCGCTGTATCCCAATACGATTTGGGTCTGCGGGGTGAAGTTGCGTGCCATCAGTCTCAGCCATTGGTTGCTGGCAGGAAGGCAGTTTGTTTCCGTAAACACCAGCCAGTCGTATTTGCTGGCTTTGATGCCTAAAGTCAGAGCCAATTTCTTGTGGCTGATATAGCGGGCACTGTCCGGCGTAAAGCTATGATAAAGATTGGGATATTTCTCTTCCAAGTGTCCCAATACATCCTCCGTCTCGTCGGTAGAATCATCGTTGATGACGACTACTTCAAACTGCGGATAGTCCTGTTCCAATATGGCGGGAAGGACTTTGCGCAGGTTGTCGGCTTCGTTGCGCGTACAGATGATGACGGAAACCGGCGGCAGTTCGCGCGAGAAATGCGCTTCTTCGTTACGTATTGTTTTGTTACGCAGGTGTATCCGGTTGTACAAACCGAAATAGTAAATAAGTTGGATAACTAAAAGAACTCCTGCCATCGATAATGCAATCAGTTCGGCAGTATTGAATGTAAGTGCTTCCATTGAAATTCAGTGTCGTTTTTTACGCTGCAAAAGTACGCATTTTTTTGTTAGTCCGGTTCTTTAGGGAGGAGCTTATTTCGCGAACCTAAGTATTCTTTTTTAAACATATCCACAAAGAGAAAGAACAGAGAAAGCAACAACGGGCCGAAGATTACGCCCATAAATCCGAAAATCGGCAGTCCGATAACAACACCGAAGATGGTGATGAGCGGATGGATGTCGGCCATTTTCTTCTGGAGGATAAACCGTATCAGGTTGTCGGATTGTGAGATGACAATGGCACCGTATGCAAACAGGCCGATGGCACCGAACCAGTTGCCCGTCAGTGCGAAATAGACACATACCGGAAACCATACCAACGCCGTGCCTACCATCGGGATAATCGTGGCAAAGCAGGTGAAGAACCCTAAAATCCATACATTGGGAGCACCGAAGATGAGATAACCTATCATCGCCACAGCTCCCTGGATGATTGCCAACAATGGGATACCAATGGCGTTGGAGCGCACAGTCATCGCGATTTCATTCGTTACCTCTTGTGTGTTCTTGTCGTTGAAGGGGAGCAGGTCGTCAACATACGCTTCCATTTTTTTACCTCCCAACAGCATGAAGTACAGGATGAATATCATGACAAACAGATTGACGGCAAGGCTGCTGATGCTACCCATGATTAGCTGTCCGACACGCGGTGTCAAGGAGATGAGGTACGAAAGTGTGTCGTTGCCCAACACATCGTATCCGGTCTTGTTCTTGATAGCTTCCGCCGCCTGCTGGATAGGCCCGATGAAAGTTTGAGGGTCGAGATTGATGTGTTGCAGCAGGTCGATGAGCAACCATACCGTCAGTCCTGCGGGAACTAAGAAGAGAAGGACGGTTTCGGCGATAATCAGCAAGGCAGCGACGTATCGTTTCAGATGTCTTTTGCCGGTCAGATACTCCATCTGCCCGCGTACGAGGATATAGATGGTGAGTGCGCCCAACAATCCTCCCATAAAAGGAGTGATTTGCCGGAAGATGATAACTCCCATTAACAGGATAATGGCAATGAGCGAATATTTCCAGTATTTTTCTTTCATGCTTTTCGGATGTGATAAGTTCTTTACGCAATAACACACAAAAGCATGGAAAGGTTTGTCTATAGCGGTATATCAATGTGAAAAACCGTTTTGCCCGGGCTGCTTTCGTGGATGGTGAGATGTCCGTTGTGCAGACGGACAATCTGTTTGCAGAGGGTAAGTCCGATGCCGCTACCCTCCGTTTTGGTCGTGTAGAAAGGGATGAATACTTTTTCTTGCAATTCGGGCGGGATGCCTGTGCCGTTGTCTTCGATGTCAATGGTTATCCGTTCGCTTTGTCGCACGTCTATGCGGATGCTTCCGTTCTCTTTTCCTTCCAACGCCTGCATGGAGTTTTTCAGCAGGTTGAGCAAGACTTGCGAGAGCTGGTTTTCGTCTCCTTCCATATAAATCGTCTCAGGCAGACAGGTGAGCGAGAAGGCGATGCTGTTCGCTTGGAAGTCGCCCGACAGCAGTTCACGCAGATTTTCCAAAGTTGCAGTGAGCGAGAAGCGTTTTTTGTCGGGTTGTGGCAGGTAGGAGAGATGGCGGAACGATTCGGTGAATTGCAACAGGCGTTCGCTCTGTGCCTGGATGATGCGCAGGCCACGAATGGCTTTCTCGTTGATGTCCGGGTAGGCGGATAAGGTTTGCGACAGCGAGATGATGGGAGCGATAGTATTCATGATTTCATGCGTGAGCACGTGGCTCAGCTTGTTCCACGATTCGCTTTCCTTGTCGCTTAGCTCGTCGCCAATGTCCTTGATAGAGAGAAGAGTGATAGTTTCCTCTTGCAGTTTCATATCCCTTTTCGAAAGGCTGAGATGCTCCTTTCTGCCTTTTTCGTACAAGAGCGATTGCAGTTGCCCGTGGTGCGTCAGTTGCTTGCACGCTAAGAGAGAGTGGGCGGCGCTGTTTGCCAGGATTATTTTTCCCGTAGAGTCCCACGCCAATACACCGTTGGGTACCTCTTCCAGGAGCGAGCGGTAGAAATGTTCCTGCTTGGCATATTCGGCTTGGGTTTTGGCAAGCAGGAGATTGATGCGGTTGAGCGAACGGTTGAGCCTTTCCTGGTCTTTGTTGACGTGATGTTCGGGAAAGTAAAGCATATTGTCCTTGTCCTCTATGGCATCGAAGAAGATGCGCAGCTTTTGGTTGAAAGAGTTGAGCTTGTCCACCAGTGCGCCTATCTGGAAGAGAGAGCAGACAACGAGTAGTGTGCCTATCACAAATCCGCGTTGTGAAATGATGAGCCAACTCCCGGTTCCCGAAGTGACAAGAATCAATACGATGTGTAGCAATATCATCCAATAGAGGTGTCGGCTGAATATCATGCGGTTCAGGGTTTAAAGCGTTTCAGTTTGTTGTAGAGTGTCTGCCGGCTGATTCGCAGTTGTTCGGCGGCGGCAGTCAGATTGCCGTTGTTTTGCAGGATGGCGGTTTCGATGGCTTGCCTTTCCACCTCCTCCAAGTTGGGTACGGTATGGGTAGTTTGCGGTTTCCAGGTCTGTTTGACCAAAATATCTTTGGGGCGTATCACGCTGCCTTCACACAAGATGACGGCTTTCTCGATGGCGTGCTGCAATTCGCGGATGTTGCCCGGCCAATGATAAGAGCGCAGCTTCTCCATCGTCTGCTCATGCATCCGCAGTTCCGGACGCTGATACTTGGAAGCGAAACGGCGGAGAAAGGTTTCGGCAAACAGAAGGATGTCGTTTCCCCGTTCCCGCAAGGGAGGGATTTCCAGATGGATGGTGTTGATGCGGTAGAACAGGTCTTCGCGAAACAATCCCTCTTTCACCATTTCCGGAATGTCCTTGTTGGTGGCGGAAATCAGGCGGATATCGACGGGGACCACCTTATTGCTTCCGATGCGGGTGATGTTTCTGTTTTGCAGTACGGTCAGTAGCTTGGCTTGCAGGGCAAGGGGGAGGTTCCCGATTTCGTCCATAAAGAGCGAACTGCCGTTGGCAGCCTCGAATTTTCCTGGACGGCTTTCGTAGGCATCCGTAAACGCTCCGCGTTCGTGCCCGAAAAGCTCGCTTTCAAAAAGAGATTCGCTGATGGCACCCATATCGATGCTCAGCATCGGGCGGGCGTTGCGCGACGAAAGGCGGTGAATCTCCCTTGCCAGCATCTCCTTTCCGGTTCCGTTCTCTCCGGTTATCAGGATGTTGGCGTCGGTTTTGGCTACCTTGTTCACCACCTTTATCAGTTGCAGCATGGCGGGCGAGTGTCCTGTCAGCATCTCCGTTTTAGAAGGGTTGCCCGCGTCGGCGGGTTGTTTTTTGGCTTTTGAAGTGCCTTTGCTGTTCGGTTGAGGCTGAAAGGCTTCTTTTATCTTCCGAACCAGCGTCCGGTTGTCCCACGGTTTGAGCAAGAAGTCCGAAGCACCGTTCTTCAAGGCTTTTACGGCAAGCTCCACATCCCCATAGGCAGTCAGCATCACCACGGGAAGCGAAGGGCGCATCTCATGAATACGTTTCAGCCAGTACAGCCCTTCGTTGCCGTTGTTGATACCTGCCGAGAAATTCATGTCAAGAATGACCACATCGATGGAAGAGGTGGCAAGCAGCGTCGATATCTGGTTGGGATGGGTGGCGATACGAATGGTGCTGAACTCGTTTTCCAACAAGAGCTCGAGCGAAGCCAGCACACTTTTATTGTCATCTACTATTAAAATCGTTCCGTTTTCCATACAGGGAGGAATAGCGTTCTTAAAGTTTTTGGGTAAAGATATCCGTTTTCGCCTTTCTCTGCAAGCGAGTGTCCAATAATTAGACGTTTTGAAAGGAATTTCTTGTAGCGGTGCTTCTGTTTTCGAGCTATCCGGGGCTTGTACGCCATACAACGGCCGTTTGCGGGCATCGTTGTCGGATAACGTCCAATTATTACACACTGTGCCGTCCAATAATTGGACGCCGGCGATAACCGCTCATTTGCCATTGGCTTTTAAATCAGATGCTTATCTGTTTTGGCATTGTGTTTGCTCTACTGACTGCACCAAACATATATTATAAAAGATGAGAAACATTTTCTTTTTATGCTTGCTATGGCCTTCGGTAGCACTTGCCCAGCCTGCCTTGAGCCTGGACGAATGCATCCGCCTGGCGTGGGAGCAACATCCCTCCATACAAAGCGGTGTAATCGGTATAAAGGAGGCGCAGACGGAATATGTGGCCGCTATCGGCAATTTCCTTCCCCGCATCACCGCTCATGCAGAGACGGGAAAGCGGTTCGGGCGTTCGATAGACCCGGACACCAACGGCTACACGGACAAGACGTTTGAAGAAGGAACCGTGGGGCTGGACATGACCTTGTCTCTGTTTGAAGGCTTTTCGCGCATCAATCGGGTACGCTTCCGCAAGATAAACAGGGAACACGCCGAATGGGAATTGAAAAACCGACGGAACGAACTTGCTTATCAAGTGACGGATGCATACTACAAACTGCTGTTGGAGAGAAAACTGTTGCAACTTGCTTTGGAGCAAAGCCGCCTGAGCGAACGCTACCTGAAGCAGACCGAAGCATTTGTGGAATTGGGTCTGAAATCCATGTCCGATATGCAGGAGGTGAAAGCCCGCAGAGAGGGGGATATATACCGTTACCGGTCGCGTGCCAAGAGTTGCCGGTTGGCAGGATTGCATCTGCAACAGTTGGTGAACTTCCCGCAGGGAGATACATTGGTCATTATGGATACCATTGCCGACCCAGGCAGGCTTCCGTTGCTTCCGTGTCCGTCGGCCGAGACGCTCTACGGGCAGTCGTTGGAGGTGATGCCCGTCGTGCGTCTGATGGATTTGAAGCAACAGGCTGCCCGCAAGGAATATGCCGTGGCGGGCGGTGCTTTTGCCCCTTCCTTCTATGCCCGTCTGACGGTCGGTTCCAATTTCAGCCATACTCTGTTCTCTGCCCGCCAACTGCGCGAACATATGGGGCGATATGTCGGCTTCGGTATCTCCTTTCCGTTGCTGAGCGGTTTCGAACGGCTGGCGAATCAACGCAAACTGAAACTGAACCTGCATCGTCTCAAACAGGAAGAGGCGTTGGAGAAGCAGCAGTTGTACACCGACATCGAGCAGACACTCCTTTCCTTGCGTGCCGGTTATGCCGAACATCAGCAGGCGTTGCAGCAGTTGAGTGCGGAAACACGGGTGCTCAAAGAGTCCGAACGGAAGTGGGAGGAGGGACTTATCTCCGTCTTTCAGTTGATGGAAGCACGCAACCGGTTTATCTCTGCCAGGGCGGAGTTGATACGCGTGCGCCTGCAGGTGGAAATGACCCTGAAACTGGAGAAATATTACCGCGAAGGAACTTTTCTGTAATAAATGAACTTATTACAACGTAATAATCAGCCTGTTACAGCGTATATATGCGCTGCGTGCAAGACATATAGATGCTGGACGCAGCGCATATGGATGCTGGAAACAGGACATATATGCGCTGGAAGTAGCATCTATATATATTGCAAACCAGCCATACGGCAAGGAAAAATAGCAGATAATCATATAACTTAATAAACTCTTTATGGATACACTCATCGAACCTACCTCCGGCTTCAAACGCAAACACCTATATATAATAGGTGGCGCACTCTTTGCCGTTGCCACGGTGCTATATCTTGTTTTCAGAGATACCTCCTCTGCCATGACCGTAGAGAAGGAGCGGCTGACGATTGCCACCGTTCGGCAAGCGGAATTTAATGACTACATCCGTGTCATCGGCGAGGTGACGCCCAACCGCATCATCTATATGGACGCCATCGAAGGCGGACGTGTGGAAGAACGCCTCAAAGAAGAAGGTGCAGTGGTAAAGGCCGGCGACGTGATTCTGCGTCTCAGCAATCCGTTGCTGAATATCGGCATCATGCAAAGCGAAGCAGACCTTGCCTACCAGGAGAACGAATTGCGCAATACCCGCATCAGCATGGAGCAGGTACGCCTGCAACTCAGGCAGGAACGCATCGGGCTGAACAAGGAACTCACTGCGAAGAAACGCCGTTACGGGCAATACAAACGCCTGGTGGAAGAACAACTGATAGCCCGTGAAGACTTCCTGCAAGCGGAGGAAGAGTACGAAGCAGCCAAAGAGCAACTCCGCATCATCGACGAGCGCATCCGGCAGGAGGATATCTTTCGCGAAAGTCAGATAAGCAGTCTCGACGAGAACATCCGGAATATGAAGCGTAGCCTTACGTTGGTGCGCGAACGGCTGGAAAACCTGAAAATCAAAGCGCCGATTGACGGACAGGTGGGAAACCTCAATGCGCAGGTGGGGCAATCCATCTCGGCAGGCGAACACATCGGTCAGATTATCACCTCCGATTTGAAGGTACAGGCGCAGATAGACGAACATTACGTGGAACGTGTGCTGCCCGGACTTCCGGCCGATTTTGTCCGCGACGGAAATACCTACCGGCTGAAAGTGACCAAAGCCTATCCCGAAGTGAAAGAAGGGCAGTTTCGCACCGACCTGCAGTTCACTGCCGGACGGCCGGAGAATATACGTGCTGGACAAACCTATCACATCAACCTTCAGTTGGGCGACCCTGCACAGGCTATTTTGGTGCCGCGAGGCGGATTTTTCCAAATTAGCGGCGGGAGATGGATGTATGTTGTCGACGAAAGTGGTAAATTTGCTATCCGCCGCCCCATCCGCATCGGGCGGCAAAACCCGCAGTACTATGAAGTGACCGAAGGGTTGAAACCAGGCGACCGGGTGATTGTGTCCGGCTATGAATTATTTGGCGATAACGAAAAACTGATACTGAAATAATTTTGTAAGATGATTAATTACCTTTCACAAGTGATGCGTAGTCAGCGGGTGAAGAAATCCCTGACGCTGATAAATATAACGGGATTGTCCGTATGTGTTGCAACGGCACTGCTTATCATACTTTACGTATGGTCGGAATTGAGCTACGATTCGTTCCACTCCGGTGAATGTGTATATCGTGTCGAGAGCCGGCTGTACGAAGGCGAGACGCTGACAGACAACTGGGCGACCACAGCCTACGGGCACGCGCCGGCAATGGCGCGTGAGATAGCCGGTATCGAGAAGTATGTCCGCGTGACGGCGCAAGACCGCGAACAGGTGGTGAACTACTTCGACAGAAGGTTTGCCGAGGAGCATTACTGCTATGCCGAACCTGCTTTCTTCGAGATATTTAATTTCCCGATTCTGAAAGGAGAAAAGACCGGACAATTGGTGCGTCCCAATACGGTGGTGCTTACCGAGCGTGCGGCAAGCCGTTATTTTGACGGCGAAGACCCGATAGGCAAGGTGCTCACCTTCAGTACCTCTTCTTCGCAGCAGAACTTCGAAGTCACCGGCGTGATAGCGGATATGCCCGTCCGCTCCCACCTGCATTATGATTTTCTGCTTTCTTACAGTACGATTCCTAAAGAGCGGCAAGACATCTGGTACATTCACGGAGTCTATACCTACGTCCGCCTCGCGTCCGGTAAGCAGCCCGCAGAGGTTGAGGAGGCTTTCCTCGCCATCTCCGACAAATATAGGACCGAGGCTTTGAAACATAAGAAGTGGGCAGTAGAGCTGATACCTTTGAAAGACATTCACCTTACGCCGCAAAAAGCCTACGAAAAAGAGGTGAAAGGAAGCCGCACGGCAGTCTTTATCCTGTTGGTGATGGCAGTTGCCCTGCTGCTGATAGGTTGGGCAAACGCTTTGAACCTGACCGTGGCGCGCTTCCTGGAACGCGGCCGTGAGTTCGGGCTGCGCAAGGTGTTCGGTGCTTCGCGCCGTCAGATTATTATTCAGGGACTTCTCGAATCAGGCTTCATGAATCTGTTGGCTACGCTGATAGCTCTCGGCTGGCTGGAACTCCTGTTGCCTTTTGTCTATCGCTGGGTGGGGCAGAACTTCGGGGCAGACATACTGATGTCTCCGCTCTTTGGAGGAATGGTGGTCGGAATAGTGATTGTTGGTACATTTGTCGTGGGGCTTTATCCTTCCTATCTGATGGTTACGATACGTCCGTCGGAGATAATGAGGGGAAAACTGTTGCACGGCAAACGTGGCAACCGGATAAGAAAGATACTGATTGTGGTTCAGTTTGCGGCGTCGTTTGTCTTGATTGCCGGCACGTTTACGGTGGTTGGGCAGGTGCGTTATATGCAGCGTGAGAATGCTGCCGAAGCCCATTCGCGTATGTTAGTTGTTAAGTACCCTTCATTTACCGAAGGGTTGGCGCTGCGTCTCGAAAGTTTCACCAGACGTCTGAAGCAGCGGGCAGACGTGAGCCACGTTACCGTTTCGGGAGCTGTCCCCGGGGTGGAGGTAGCCAACTATTTCACCAATCGTCCTTATGGAAGCGACCCTTCGCAAGTGAAACTCATACAGATGTTTGCCGTCGATTATGATTATCTCTCCGCCTATATGCCTGATATGGTTTGCGGACGGGGATTCTCCGAGGAGTTTGGAGGCGACTTCAACCGGATAGTACTTAACGAGGAAGCCGTCAGACTGTTGGGCTACGACTCGCCCGAAGCTGCCGTAGGGCAGCAGGTGAAAATGGAGGTGGTGAATGACCCTCTCGAGATAATCGGAGTCGTGAGAAACTATCACCAGCAGTCGCTTTCCGTTGCTTACAAACCGATTATCTTCTTCCTGAAAGAACGCGTACCGTTCATCGCCACTCCTTACATCTCTATCCGGCTGACAGGCGAGGAGGGAGACAGTGCATTGGCGGAAATCGAAGAGATGTATCGCGAATACTTCCCGACCTCGCTGTTCTCTTATTTCTTCTTGAGCGACTTGAATACTTTCTTGTATAAATCCGACCGTAATTTTGGCTGGATATTTGTCAGTGCTTCGTTGCTCGCCGTGTTTGTGGCGTGTCTCGGTTTGTGGATTGTGACACTGTTTTCCACTTTGTCGCGCTTGAAGGAGGTGGGCATCCGCAAAGTGCTCGGTGCCGGCAAAAGCAGCTTGTTCTTTATTCTGACGAAAGAACTGATGATGCTTACGGTACTTGCCTCTGCCATCGGCATCCCTGTATCGGCAGTGCTGATGAACGGTTGGCTGCAAACCTATGCTTTCCACATTTCGCTGCCGTGGTGGATATATTCGGTGGCTTTCGCGTTGCTCATGCTGATTGCGTTTCTTACCGTCTTTCGCCAGGTACGGCGTATCATCTGCCTGAAACCGATGCGTATTTTGAAATATGAATAACTAAACAACTATAGAATAGATTATGATTAAGACTGAAAAACTGACGAAGCTCTTCACTACCGAAGAGGTGCAGACAAAAGCATTGAACGAAGTCACCTTACAGGTGGAACAGGGAGAATTTGTAGCCATTATGGGGCCTTCGGGATGCGGCAAATCAACTTTGCTGAATATCTTGGGTACGCTCGATTCACCCAGTTCGGGTACTTATTTCTTTGAAGGAAAACGAGTGGATACCATGAACGAGAACCAGCTCACCGCTCTCCGGAAGGGCAACATCGGCTTTATCTTCCAGAGCTTTAACCTCATCGACGAGCTGACCGTGTATGAGAACGTGGAGTTGCCCCTCGTCTATACAGGCGTCAAGGCGGGCAAGCGCAAAGAAAAGGTAACGGAGATACTTGAAAAGGTGAATCTGCAACATCGTGCCAACCATTACCCCCAACAACTCTCCGGCGGGCAGCAACAGCGCGTAGCCATTGCCCGCGCCGTAGTGACGGACTGCAAACTGCTTTTTGCCGATGAACCCACCGGCAATCTCGACTCGACAAACGGTGTGGAAGTAATGGAACTGCTGAGCCAACTGAACCGGCAAGGGACTACCATTATCATCGTCACCCACTCCCAACGGGATGCCATGTACGCCCATCGGGTCATCCAACTGCTGGACGGACAAATCATCGCCGAAAACATCAACCGCCCATTGGACAGGAACACGACCTCTAAAAGTGAAACCGTATGATAGGAAACTACTGGAATAGCACCTGGCGGAACCTGATGAAGCGGAAACGGTTCAGTTTTATCAATATAGCCGGTTTAGCGATTGGTATGGCGTCGGCACTGCTGATTCTTACTTATGTCATTTTTGAGTTCAGCTACGATAAAATGCACACAAAGCACGCCAATATATACCGTGTGCAAAGTACTTTCCACGAAGGAGAGGTGCTTACCGACTATTGGGCAAGCAGCTCCTTCGGATACGGTTCGGCAATGAAGGAACACCTTGCCGGAATCGAAGACTATACCCGCATCGCTTCCCTGTGGCAACCGGAACAGTTAGTGAAATACGGCAATCTGACCTTACGTGAGAATCAGATAGCTTATGCCGATCCGGGCTTTTTCCGCCTTTTCGATTTTGAACTTCTCAAAGGCGACAGGAATACCTGCCTTTCCATGCCGGGGCAGGTGGTCATCACCGAACGTATCGCCCGTAAGTATTTCAAAGACGAAGACCCTCTCGGCAAGATACTCGTGTTTACCGGAACATACGATAAGGTTTCGTGCGAAGTGACCGGAGTGATGAAAGAGATGCCTTCCAATTCGCATATACATTACAGTTTTCTGATATCTTATCAATCTCTGCCTCTATATATGCATGAGTACTGGTATAAGCACGAAGCCTATACATACGTGTTGCTCGAATCGCCCGAACGGAAAGCAGAAATAGAGAGGGAATTTCCTGCGATGGCAGAGAAATACAAGACGGAAGAAGCATTGAAAAACAAACGGTGGGGAGTCTCATTGGTTCCTTTGACCGATGTGCACCTGACGCCGCAACTCGGATACGAAGCAGAGACCAAAGGTAACCGCTCGGCGATGATTGCATTGGTTTTCGCTGCGTTTGCCATTTTGGCGATTGCCTGGATTAACTATATAAATCTCACCGTAGCCCGTTCGATGGAGCGTGCCAAAGAGGTGGGAGTGCGGCAGGTGATAGGAGCTTTCCGCAGGCAGTTGATTCATCAGTTTTTGTTTGAATCGTTCGTCATGAATCTGATGGCTTTCGTTCTCTCCGTAGGGTTAATCGAATTGGTGTTGCCCTCTTTCAGCCGGTTGGTAGGGCGTGCCGTTATGTTTTCTGTCTGGCTGGTGAATGATAGGTGGGTATGGTTGCTGCTGGTTTTCATGGCAGGTGTGTTCCTCTCCGGTTACTATCCTGCACAAGCCCTGTTGGGACGGAAGCCCATAACGCTGTTGAAGGGAAAATTTCTGCATAGCGCCTCCGGCGAGCGGACACGCCGGATGTTGGTAGTCGTCCAATATACCGCGTCCATGATATTACTTTGCATCACCTTGATTGTCTTTGCGCAATTGAACTTTATGCGCAGCCAGTCGTTGGGCGTAAGGACCGACCGGACATTGGTGGTTAAATTTCCCGGACGTACGGAAGGAATGAATGTCAGGTTGGAAGCAATGAAGAAGGCGATAAACCGCCTGCCTTTGGTGCAGCGTGTCACGTTTTCCGGTGCTGTGCCGGGCGAGGAGGTGGCTACTTTCCTTTCCAATCACCGCACGAATGATGCTTTGAAGCAAAACCGGCTCTATGAAATGTTAGTTTGCGATCCCGATTACGTCGAAGCCTACGGGATGCACGTGGTGGCGGGCAGAAGTTTTTCGGAAGACTATGGTGGAGATGTGGACAAATTGGTGATTAACGAAACGGCTGCACGCAACTTGGGATTTGCATCCAACGACGAAGCGATAGGAGAGTTGGTAACCGTCGAATGTACCGACGCTCCGATGCAGATTATCGGAGTGGTAAAAGACTATCACCAACAGTCGTTGAACAAGAAATATACGCCCATCATGCTCATTCATAAAGATAAGATTGACTGGTTGCCGCAGCGTTATATCTCTGTGGTAATGACAGCCGGCGACCCTCGCGAACTGGTATCGCAAGTGCAAGAGGTGTGGAACCGCTATTTTGCCGACACCAGTTTCGATTATTTCTTCCTCGACCAATTCTTTGACCGCCAGTATCGCCAGGATGAAATATTCGGCGTGATGATGGGTGCCTTCACCGCATTGGCAATATTTATTTCCTGTCTGGGACTTTGGGTATTGGTGATGTTCTCCTGTTCCACACGGGTCAAGGAGATGGGAATACGCAAAGTGTTGGGTGCTGCGCGGTTCGCACTGTTTTATGAGTTGGTCAAAGGGTTCTTCGTGCTGATTCTGATAGCGGTGGCCATTGCCCTTCCCGTAGCATGGTTCAGCATGGATGCATGGTTGAGCCATTATGCTTTCCATACGGAACTGAAAGCATGGTTCTTTGTAGTACCCGTATTACTGATGCTGTTTATTTCGTTTGTGACGGTAGCTGTGCAGACAATGAAGATTATAATCGCCAAACCTGCCCGTTCCTTACGATATGAATAACACCGAATCATTCGCTCGCTCGTGTGTTAACGAACGAGCGATTTGTGTTAAATGTTAACAAGTCTATTGCTTTTGTTAAACCATATTATAAGATACGCTGCTTTGCTTCGAAAATTTGGAGATAACCGGAAAGTCCGTATCTTTGCAATGTGTTTTTCATAGTATTAGATTTAAGGTTAACAACAAAGATTGGCTGTCTGGGATAGATAGCCTTTTTTTATGCCTGTATATGTAGATACAATGGTTTGCTTTTTCTTATCTTTGCAAGCGGATACAAGTTGACATTATTATGAAACAGACTTTCGTTAATATACTTCGCGGACTGACGCTCTTTATTATTCTCTTGGCAGGTGTCGGTGGTTATATGCTTTATGAAAAAACATTGTCGGCGTGGTGGATACCTGTTGGAATGGCGCTGACGATAGCCGGTATTACCTTCCCTTTTTACAAGAAGTGGGTATGGCTGACTACTTGTGATAATAAAACGGCGAATCTCCTGTGCCATTTGTTATGTGTGGGAACTCTTTCTTATGCCTTGTTCCTTATAGGTAACTATTGCCTGGCCGATCCCTCTTCTACACAGGAAGAAGAGGTGGTGGTACAACGGAAATTTCAAAAGACACATAGGAAAACCCGCCGGGTAGGGCGGGGGAGATACGTGGCAGATGGAGTGCGTAAAGAGTACTACTTGCAAGTGACTTTTAAAAATGGTATGAAGAAAGATGTTCATGTTTCCTTGTCGGTCTATAATAAGACGCGGACAGGAGGTACAAGAACCTTGACTTTGCAAAGAGGATTCTTCGGACTTCCGGTGATAACAAAAGGACTTGGTATATGATAGAATGGTTGGGTTAACGAATCATCTCTTTACCTTTTATATCTGAAATGAAATACCTACCATTCTCCAATCGGTTAGTGGAGAATTGCCTACGATTTAATTTTCCGTTGCCTACAGACTAACGGTCGGGATGCATAAATTTATTCGTCTGACTATAGTTGAACTTGCGTCTGACTGTAGTGTTTCTTTCGTCTGACTATAGTCAGACGAAACGGTCACTATAGTCAGACGAATAAATTTTAGTAAGAAAACCGACAGACATTCGCATGGCAGCCGACAGGCCATCGCAGGAAAAAGATTAGTTTTATATAAGGCTCATGCGTGTGTATGCAACGTTTTCGGGCAGGCAATACCTCTGTATTCGGTAAAGATATATTTGGGGGAGAGATTAACTGAAAATATAGACGATAATTCCTGTAATTGCCACATAAGCCAATGCATACGGAATGGCAGTTTTCAGAATTTCCCCTTCTTTGCCTTGCTGGTTTCCGGCAGAAGTAGCGATGGCAATGCTTTGTGGAGAGATAATCTTCCCACCCGTGGCTCCTACCGTGTTTGCAGCCGAAAGCCAATCGGGATTGACATGAATTTGTCCGGCTACACTTGCCTGTAGTTTGCCGAAAAGGATGTTGGAGGAAGTGTCGCTTCCGGTAATAAACGTACCTAAACAACCGATGGCCGGTGCAAACAACGGATATAAACTTCCCGTAGCCGTGGCGAGTACCGTGGCAATAACGGCAATCATTCCCGAAGTGTCCATGACGGTAGACAGTCCAACCAGGCACACAACGGTGATGAAAGTCTTTTTCAACTGTCTGACGGTATCCCAAAGCACGGCGAACAACTCCCTGATTTTAGCTCCCTGTATCAGTCCGCCGATGAAAGTGCCCACGAAAAGCAATACTCCTGCATGAGTCAGCCATGAAATGCTGTAACTGACGGTAGAACCATTGATAGACAGGCTGATGCTTGTCACCCAGTTACTCTCCAGCGTGTGCCGCAATCCCGGGAATAACGGACTGGTGAGAATAATGAGAAAAAGAATGAGCAGGTAGATGCTCCATGCATTCAGAATCTCTTTTGCCTTCAACGAACTTTTTCGTGCCTTTTCTTCTTTCGATGCAGTCAGTTTGCCATAAAGCACAATGACGATGACAGACAGGATACTTCCGATGATGGCGGGAGATTCCGCTCCCATATATTTAGCTGCAAGATATTGGCTGATTAAGGAAACGCTGCCTACCAAGAGAGCTAAAAACAGATTTTTGGGGAGTGATTTCAGTTTGGGGTCGGTAAGGAAAAGCAATACAAGCGGAACAAGGAACATGAGGACTGATAATTGCAGTACGACATTGGTGCTAAGAGTCAACACATCCAAGTTTGTCTCTTTCGCCAATACAAGCACCGGAGTTCCGATAGCTCCGAAAGCGGTAGCTACGCTGTTGGCTATCAGGCTCACAGTAGCCGAGAATACCGGTCTGAAGCCCAGGCTGATAAGAATTGCTGCCGGAATGGCAACTGCCGTCCCGAATCCTGCCATTGCTTCCAGCAGTCCGCCGAATCCCCAAGTCAGCAGCAATACCTGAATGCTCTTATCCGTAGAAATGGAAGCGAACTGTTGTTTTATAATCTCCATCTTCTTCGTTTTCAGTAATACGTTGTAGCTGAAAATCGCCATTAGTATAATGATTAGAATGGGGGAGACTGCTTTCAACGCTCCATATAAAAAAGAATACAACAAGTTATCTACCGAAAAGGCAAAGCCGAAAAACGCAATCAGCATCGTTGCAATTAAGGAGATGATACTACTTTTGTCGCCCGGCATTTTGAAAAAAGCCATTAATACGATTAATAGCAATACCGGAATGATGGCAAGAATCAAGGTCATAGCGGTTTGGGTTTTAAAAAAGTGAGACGTTCATTTGTTATGAGTATAACAAACAAACGTCTCGTTTGGGTCAATACGGCCGGCGGATTTATTTTATTTCGGGTATCAGGATAAACTTCGTATCGGGGAAATACTTCTTCAGCCAGTTTTGAATGAACTCCATAGTATCATTCTGAATCGTTTTGTCCTCTACGGTAGGATACATATTATAAAGTACCGTATCCAGCATAATCCCACGTTTTTGTATGGCTTCAAGGCTGAGCAGGGTGTGGTTGATGCTGCCCAATTTGCCCGAGGTGACAAAAATAAGCGGGTAATTCTCTTGGGCGATGTAGTCTATGGTCAGTAGTTCGGTCGTTAGCGGTACCATCAGCCCGCCTGCTCCTTCAAGCAGTACGCGGTCGTAGCGTTCGCTCAGTGTTTCCGTGGCACGTTTGATTTTGCCGAAGTCGATGGGACGGTTGTCCAGTTGGGAAGCGAGATGCGGAGAGGCGGGATAGGAGAATATTTCCGGCATGGTCAATCCTTCTTTATCTTCTTCCGTAAAAGAGATTCCCATGAGTTTCCGGTGCAACTCTATGTCTTCCGACCGGCCGACATTGCCTGTCTGGATAAACTTTTGAGTAATTGTCCGTAGTCCGTTCCCGTTCCATTCGCGGGCTAAAAATCCGGTGGCGTAACTCTTGCCGGCATCGGTGTCGATGCCGCTTACGAAATATACATTCTGTTTCATATTTCTTTCTTTTTTGCGATGATATAAATGGGGTGATAGGTCAGTGACACGGAAGTGCCCTGAGCAAATTCTTTGGTATAACGTTCACTGAATAGCTGCAAGTCGCGGCGTGTCCGCAGTTGTCGGGAGGACAGACCGGATACGCCGGTCACGCCCGTCTGCTTCAAATGATAAAGTACCTTTATCGGATTGTCGAACGGAAGAGAGATAAGTTCCTCTTCCGAATGTAGAATGTCAAAGTACGCTGACAGGGTTGCCGTAAGTTCCTCCCGCGAACGGTAAGGAAGTCCGTTTCCGGTCAGTTCTCTTATCTCTCTCATATTCTTTTTCCCGAAAGTACTGAAAGCGAGATACCCCTGGTTGCTGAGCAAAGCATGGCACTTCTTGAAAAACATTTCGGGCGATTCGAACCATTGCAAGGCCGAACAGGATGTTATCAGTGTGCTCTCGGCAGGAAAAGAGACGGTTTCCGCATCTCCCGGAAGAAAAGATACCTGCTCTTTTCTTAATAAGTCCTCACAGCAGTGTTCCATTTCCGGGCAAAGGTCGTTGAGTAACAGCTCCTCCGGTCGAAGCGCTTGCAACAGCATACGTGAATAGAGGCCTGTGCCGCATCCGAATTCGATGACTCTCGAACAGGGAGCGGACAGATGTTCCGTAAGCAGGCGAATCATTTTATCTGCTATCTGCCGTTGCACGTTGGCTTCCTGCGGATAGGTGGCAACGGCTTTTGCGAAACGTTCGGCAATGAGTTGTTTGTTCATAAATCAATAATTAGTCGGTTGGCATGATTACGTTAGCAAAAAGTGCTTGTTGATAATGGGCGGCTTCCGCATATTCGAGGGAGTCCGCTTTGTTTCTCCAGGCCAGCCATTGGTTGTCCGGCAGGAAGATGCGGTCGTGCTTTCCTATGATGGCTTTTTGCCAGGCAAAGTCTGAAGGAGGAGTCGATAAGTAGTGTTCTTGTATGGCGGCAAGTTCTTCTTTGAGTTCCTCGACAGGGCGTCGGGGAACTATTGACTGAAAAGCCTGGTAGTCGGCTGCTGAACCGCACATCCTTCTTTGGAACTTTTGCAGGGATTGTTCGTTCAACCCTTGCAAGGTTCCTGCGAAAATGGCGGGACTGATTCCTTTCGTTTCGTGTATGGGATAGGGAGTGCCATTGATGGCGATACTTTGCGAAACGGGTAGGGATGGGTGTTGTTTCATTATCTGAGAAGCTACCCATACTCCCATCGACCAGGCAATAAGAGTGATTTCGGAATATTCTTGCAGCGTGGTGGCATCGAATTCCAGCGAGCGGTAATCGTAACAGAGCATCCAATCCTTATCGGTCGGGTGAAGTTGCAGGAACGGAGTCTCATCCATTCCCCAGCCTGCGAAGAAAAGCAACAGATGTTTTTGGTTGTTTTTGATGATAAAATGCTGTTTCATCCGTTTATCAGTTTTATAAGTTGGTCGATTTCATGTTCGGTAATATCTGCCGTCAGCGAGAACCGGATGCGTGAAGTTCCCTCGGGAACCGTAGGCGGGCGTACCGGCAATGCGTAGAATCCTTTACGCTGCATTTCCTCTGCTTTGTATATCGTATCCTCGCTTGCTCCTACAATCATGGGGACAATGTGACTTACCGAAGGACAGTCATATCCTTTATCGGCAAGTACATTCTTCAGTTTGTTGCTGATGTGCAGCAAATGAGTTCTTTTTTGCCGGAGAGCGGAGAGATGTTTCAGTATCCACGAAGTCCATTGAATATTTATGGGCGGAAGGGCTGTTGTGAATATAAACGTGCGCATCTTGTTAATCAAGTATTCCCGGACAACCTGTCGGCACACAATGTAAGCGCCTGCCGAGGCTATTGCTTTTCCGAAGGTTCCTACTAAAAAGTCTATATCGTTGATACAGCCCTGTTCCTCCGCACATCCCAATCCTCTCTCTCCGCGTGTGCCGAAAGCATGGGCTTCGTCCACATAAAGAAGCACGTTGGAATGGCTTTTTTTTAATCGGACAAGCACGCGAAGGTCGGCTTCGTCTCCGTCCATACTGAAGATGCTTTCGGTGACAACAACGATTTGTTCATATGCGTGGTGATTTTCAGAAACCAGCCGTTGCAGTTGAGATAAGTCGTTGTGGCGATAGCGGATACATTTTGCCGATGACAGTCTGATTCCGTCTATCAGGCTGGCGTGTACCAATTTGTCTGCAAGAATCAATGTCCGGGCATTGCTGATGGCGGGAAGAATTCCCGTATTGGCATGATAACCGCTATTGAATATAAGCGCACCTTCTGTTCCGAACATAGCCGCCAACTGTTGCTCTAACTCCTGATAAACCGTAAAGTTGCCTGTAAGCAACCGGGAAGAGGAAGAGGTGGGCAGAAATGTTTCGGGAGTTACTGTTTTTAGGAATTCCTCGCGTAACGACAGGTCGTTAGCCAGTCCGAGATAATCGTTGGAAGAGAGGTTCAACATCCGTTGCCCGTTCAGAATAACATCCCGCCCATCGTGGATGAGGGGTGGGAGAGAGCGATAATTTTTCTTTTCCTTTAGGATAAGAAGTTCTTGACTTATATTATTTAGAATCATACATGACTATTTTAAATCAGATTGTTTTCAGTAATCCGGTTGTCAGTTTGCTTAGCTGCTCGGAGGTGATGATAAAGGGAGGCATCAGATAAACCAACTTTCCGAACGGGCGTACCCAGATACCTTCTTCCACAAACCGTTGTTGCATATACGCCATATTTACCGGTTGCTTCATTTCAATAACTCCGATGGCTCCTAACACACGTACATCGGCCACTTGCGGAAGTTCCCGTGTAGGCGCAAGCTCTTCTCTCAGTTGTGCTTCAATGCGTTTTACATTCTCCTGCCAGCCGGAATCCAACAACAGACGTACGGACGCGCAAGCCACCGCACAAGCGAGCGGATTTCCCATGAAAGTAGGCCCGTGCATGAAAGCTCCCGGCGCATGATTAGAGATAGTATCCGCCACTAAATTGCTGGCAAGCACGGCAGAAAGTGTCATGTATCCGCCGGTCAGTGCTTTGCCTATGCACATGATGTCCGGTTCCACTCCGGCGTGTTCCCATGCAAAGAGTTTCCCTGTCCGTCCGAATCCTGTGGCTATCTCGTCAAAGATTAAAAGAAGTCCGTGCTCCTTGCAGAGTTTCTCCGCTTCGCGAAGGTATTGCGGATGGTAAAACCACATACCGCCTGCCCCTTGAACAACCGGTTCGAGGATGAGCGCAGCCAATTCTTCCGAATGTTTTTCGATTGTTTTCCGCAACGGTTCTATGTCTTGCGGATTCCATTCGCCGTCGAAACGGGACGAAGGAGCCGGAACAAAATGACGGACAGGAAGTGCCGAACCGAATAGGCTGTGCATTCCCGTTACTGGGTCGCATACGGACATGGCGTTCCATGTATCGCCGTGATATCCCGAGCGGATGGTTACAAAATTATTCTTGTCCGGTTTTCCGGCGGCATACCAATATTGTACGGCCATCTTCAAGGCTACTTCTACGGCTACCGAACCGGAATCTGCATAGAATATTTTCTGCATGGATGGTGGAACCAACGGCAACAGCAACTTGCCCAACTCAATGGCTGGGTCGTGTGTCAGTCCGCCGAACATGACATGAGACATTTTATTCAGTTGGTCTTTAGCGGCCTGATTCAACACCGGATGATTGTATCCATGCACTGCGCACCACCAGGAAGACATTCCTTCAATAAGCGTCCGCCCGTCTTCGAGAGTGATGGTAGCTCCGTCCGCCCGTTTCACTTTATATACGGGTAGCGGGTCGGTAGTCGAAGTATAGGGATGCCACAGATGTTCACGGTCGAACTGGGAACTTGCAAAACGATATCCTTCTTCCCGAATCATTTGTTTGTCTTCCGACACTTTGGAACCGAGTGTTGTCAGCAAATCGCCTACGATGGCAGAATTAATACCGATATACAAAGCCTTGTGCATCGCTTCGGAAGAGAGTTGTGAGCGTCCGCCGGCAAAGCGTAGAAACGCTGTCGGATTGATGAAGCGGAATATCGAAATCGTCCTGAGAATCTCTTCTTCGCTCAAAGGCTTTTCGTTTTCCAACGGTGTTCCGGGTATCGGACTTAGCAGATTGATAGGAATGGATTGTACATTCAGCTCTTTCAGTGTAAAAGCGAATTCAATCCGTTGTTCCATTGTTTCACCCATCCCGATGATTCCACCGCAACAAATGTCCATTCCTACCCGGCGGGCAGTATGGAGAGTGGCAAGTTTCTGCTCCTGCGTATGTGTGGAGCAGAGTTTTGAAAAGTAAGAAGGAGCCGTTTCCAGATTACAGTGATAGCGGGTTACGCCGGCTTCGTGTAAAGAACGCAGTTCTTCTTCATTGAGCAAGCCTAACGAAGCACAAAGTTGGATTGACGAGTGACGGCGTATGTGGCGAACAGTATCACAAAGTTGGGTTATCTGTTTGGGAGAGGGTTTGCGTCCACTGGTGACGAGGGAAAAACGATTGACGTCTTGGGCTTCATTGTAGGTTGCCTGCCGCAGACATTCTTCGGCGGGAAGGAGGTCGTAAACCTCGGCTTGTGTCTTGTAGTGGGAAGACTGTGCGCACCATTTACAATTTTCCGGACATCTGCCGGACTTGGCGTTGATGATGGAACACATATCGAATTCGTGCGAAGCACGTGCGGCGGTAATCTCGTGTGCGGCGGCATAGAGCGCCTCGCTGTCGGCCGTATTGGCCAGCCAAGCGGCTTGGTCGGGCGATATATCAACGCCTGCCAGTGCTTGGTCTTTGATTTCTTGAAGTGTCATAAATGTATGATAAGGGATAATTTGTGCAGCATTCTGCTTGCGAAGGGCAACGTCCACCACATTCGTGTGCAGGTGACCGATTTGGAGTTCGCGTCCCATACTTGCAAAAGCAGCATAGTTCTTCCTTCCCCAATAGCGGAAACGGGAGAGAAGGGGACGTGTGGTCTGTATATGGCGTTGTTTCTTCATCAGGTTCTTGTTTTCTTAAGGTAAAGAACGCGGCAAATGTACAAAGATTCTTTGGATAAGCAAGCAGGACGGGCGATTTCTGATGTACGCATTTTTATTTCTTCTTCCTGTATTCTTTGCGTAGATGAAAGTTGAAACCTGCATATACCTGGAGGGTACCGAATCCGTTGTCAAGCGAGAAATTATTTCGGTGGTAGTTATAGTTTTTTCCGATAAAAGAGGAACCTACAAAGTATTTTCCGTTATTGTAGACAACGCCCGCACGGAGCAGGAAGTCAAGATTGAATTTACTATACCACTGTTTGCCTTCGTGGATTTCGGCATCTACTTCGGAAGCCTTAAAGGCAAGGGCGGGAGTGAGAGAGAGGCACGCCAGGCAATTGCGGGCAAACACCCAGTTGTAAGCATATCCGAAGCTGATGTTAGCGTTGGTATATTTGATTTTGTTTACTTTCATTCCGGGGTTCATCTTTCGCTGTATATATTCTGGCAGTTGCAGGTAGTCAAAGTCGAGTTTATGTTTGGAGATGGAGAATCCTGTAATAAAACTGCCCGTATTGCATCGTTGATTGGTCGATTGGCTGAAAGCTGCCGGATAAGAGAACCTACGGTTGTTGAATATATAGTATAGATTCAGCCCTTTGATATCTACTTCCAATCCGTTGAAGTTTTCGGAATAATCGGTCGGAATCTCGTCATAGAATCCTTTTATTTTATGAATCTTGTAATTATTTCCCGTACGGCGGTAAAAGAGGTCAACGCCCAATTTGGAACTGTAAAGGCTCAAGTCGAACTCCGTTCCTTTATTCTTCCGGTTGGTTTTGCGATAAATGTCATCCACATCGACAGACCAGCCCAAGAAAATCCATCTCCAGCCAAAGTAAACTCCTATCTTGTTATGTGGGTTGGGCGAGAAACTGAGTTTCTGCGGTTGAGGCAGTTCGCTGCTGACTGTGTAATATTCGAAGTTGCTGAAATGGGTAACCATCAGCGCATAGTTATATCGGTTGGGGCTGATATAAAGCGTATCGAAATCGTTGTTCAATAATTTTCCGATTGTCTTTTGAAAGAACCCCGAACGGGCGGGCGGGAGCGAATCGGCTTTTACCGTATGGTTCATAAGGCTGTCTCTTTTCTCGGCACGAACCTGTAAAGAGAGCGACAGCAGAAAGAAAAACAGAAGAATATGTTTGAACATAAGAACCATTTATATTTTATCCTTTCTGTTTCTTCAAATTAGGCAAAAAGAACGTGACCAGTCCTAACAACGGCATATAAGCACAAATGTTATAGACATACTCAATGCTGGTCTTGTCTGCTAAGTTGCCAAGTACAGCCGACGCAACACCGGCAACTCCGAAAGCAAATCCAAAGAAGAGTCCGGATATGAGTCCGAGTTTGGTAGGGAGCAGTTCTTGTGCATAAAGCAATATGGCAGGGAAGGCGGAAGAAAGCATCAGTCCTACACAGAAGCTGAGAATAATGGTCCATACCAGATTGGCGTGAGGCATCAGTAAACTGAATGGGGCGGTTCCTAAAATTGAAGCCCAGATGACATATTTCCGCCCAACGCGGTCGCCTACCGGTCCGCCCACCAATGTTCCGATAGCCGTAGCAACCAAGAATATAAACAAATATAGCTGTGATTCCTGTACCGTGACATTGAATTTATGAATCAAATAAAAGGTATAATAACTGGTCAGACTTGCCATATAAATATATTTCGAGAAAATCAATATCAATAATATCCCGATGGAAAGAACTGTTTTATTTATGGGCAGTGGGAGATGAACCGGCTTTTTGATAGTGGAGGTCTGCGCTTTCAACCGGTTGAGATAAGACTTGTACCATTTGCATATCGGATACATGACGGCAATGGCTGCCAGTGCGACCAACGCAAATATAATAAGGTGCTGTCTTCCATAAGGTGCCACTAACAGAGCTACCAACAGAGGGCCTAATGAACCTCCGAAATTGCCTCCTACCTGAAAGAGTGACTGTGCCAACCCGCGTTTGCCGCCCGAAGCAAGGAATGTGATGCGTGAGGCTTCCGGATGCAGTACGGAAGAACCGATTCCGATTAAGAAGACAGACAATAATATCCAATAAAGATTGTCGGAAAAAGCCAAGTTTATCAGTCCTATCATGGTAAAACTCATTCCGATGGGCAGTGACCATGCGACGGGATATTTGTCGAAAATAATTCCTGTAATCGGTTGAAACACCGAAGCTGAGAGTTGATATACCAATGTTATCAGTCCGATTTGAGCGAAACTAAGTCCTAAGTCATCTTTAAATATCGGATAAGCTGCCGAAACTACCGACTGTAAAAGGTCGTTGAGACAATGTGAAAGACTCAATGCAATTAAAATAGAGAATGTGATTTTACTTACGGGTTGTTCTTGATTCTGTACCATAATACCTGTTCTTTTACGATTTTTCTGAAAAAAATGCCTGCAAAGGTACGTAAACTTCTGCTTTTCTCTAACACATAAGGATTGCAAATTGTAGTTAATTCGCTTTCGCTACGTTGAACCATTTGCCATATCGTCTGTTTTTAATGAACAAGAAGGCTGATAAGAGCTTTATTTGAAATATGATATAATTTATTTTTTAATCTAAAACTGAACTTAATTATGGGATGTAAAAATGGAAATTTCTGGATCGGACTTGGAGTAGGTTCTGTCCTAGGTGCTGTTGCTTATCGTTTTTCACGTACCGCAAAAGCCAAACAACTGGAAAGTAAAATCAGTGATGCTATCCACCGCATCGGTAGTAGTGCGGAGACGGCTGCTGCTTGTGCAAAGGAAAAAGTAAAGGATGTTGGACAGAAAGCGGTAGAAACCGGAGCCGAAATTGCTGATAAAGTGGCAACTGAAGCTGATAAGATGGCTGGAAAAGCAAAAGAAAAGTGGGAAAAATAGTTTCCATGAGAATTGGTAATCAGTTATATGTAATTGATTACCAATTTCTTTGTTTTTTATCCTTTTTCTTATGTTTAACAACATATGTGTATTTCCCCTGATTCTGTATAAGCTATTATAAATTAATGCAATAAGCTGTTTTGTACTTCTATGTGTGTGCGCACACACTATTGCCTAATTCAATAATTCATTCTACTTTTGCCTCCGAAAAACAAGATGCTTATTAAGGATGGACAAAGAGTTCTCAAATATTCGTATTGTAGATATTGCTAAAATGGCGGGTGTTTCTGTCGGTACGGTGGATAGAGTCATTCATAATCGTGGACGGGTATCCGAAGAAAACAGGAAAAAGGTGCAGGCCATTTTAGAGATGGTTCATTATCAACCTAATCTTATGGCACGTTCATTGGCGTCCAAGAAACAATATCGTTTGGTTGCAATCATTCCTTCTTTTGTTCAGGGAGAGTATTGGGAAGCCATTTCGGAAGGCATCGATAAGGCTGCTTCCGAGATGGAGTCTTATAACATAACTGTCACGAAACTCTTTTTTGACCAGTATAACAACAAAACGTTTGATGATATCGTCCGCAATCTGCTGGACGCTAAAGTAGACGGTGTATTGATTGCCACCTTGTTTACCGACTCTGTTATTCGGCTTTCGCAGGAACTTGACCGATTTGAGATACCCTATGTTTATGTCGATTCCAACATTGAAGGACAGCACCAGCTTGCCTATTTCGGTACGGAGTCTTATGACGCCGGAGTGATTGCCGCCCGATTGTTGGCAGACCGGATTTCTTCCGCTTCCGATATGCTCATGGCACGAATTGTCCATAGCGGAAAGAATGACTCCAACCAGGGAAGAAACCGAAGGGAAGGATTTTGTCGTTACCTGAAAGAAATAGGATTCACCGGAGAGTTGCATGAAGTGGAATTGAAAATCAATGATTCGGTATATAATTTCTCCAAACTCGACGAACTCTTTGCGACGAAACCAAATATCGAAGGTGCTGTTATTTTTAACTCTACCTGCTATATTTTGGGGAATTACCTCAAGGCAAGAGCCATACAGACGGTAAAACTGGTCGGTTACGACCTTATCGGGAGAAATACGCAGTTGCTTTCGGAAGGAGTGATTACCGCATTGGTTGCGCAGCGTCCCGAATGGCAGGGATATGAAGGAGTTAAATCCTTATGCAACCATCTGCTGTTCAAGCAACATTCTGAAAAGGTGAATCTCATGCCGATAGATATTCTTCTGAAGGAGAATCTGAAATATTATCTGAACAATAAACTGTAAACATATAATTTTTTTAAAGACCATGAATGAATTATTTAACGTAAAGGACAAAGTTGTCGTAATCACCGGTGGAGCCGGAATCTTAGGTAAAGGAATTGCTGCATATCTTGCCAAAGAAGGTGCAAAAGTAGTTGTGCTCGACAGAAGCGAAGAGGCGGGAAAAGCATTGGTAGAAAGCATCAAGGCCGAAGGAAACGAAGCGATGTTCCTTTACACCGATGTAATGGACAAAGAAGTCCTGGAGGGCAACAAGGCAGAAATAATGAGGGCTTACGGCCGCATTGATGTATTGCTGAACGCTGCCGGTGGTAATATGGCAGGTGCGACAATCGCGCCGGATAAGACTTTCTTCGATTTGCAGATTGACGCTTTCAAGAAGGTGGTAGACCTCAACCTGTTTGGTACAGTATTGCCTACGATGGTATTTGCCGAAGTCATGGTAGAACAGAAGAAAGGCTCTATTGTAAACTTCTGCTCTGAATCGGCACTCCGTCCGCTCACCCGTGTGGTAGGTTACGGTGCGGCAAAAGCAGCTATTGCTAACTTCACTAAATATATGGCCGGCGAACTGGCTCTGAAATTCGGCAACGGCCTGCGTGTAAATGCCATCGCTCCGGGCTTCTTCCTGACCGAACAAAACCGTACGCTGCTGACCAATCCTGACGGTTCTCTGACTGACCGTTCAAAGACAATCCTCGCCCATACTCCGTTCAATCGTTTCGGCGAACCGGAAGACCTTTATGGAACCATCCATTATCTGATTAGTGATGCTTCTAATTTCGTGACAGGTACGGTAGCCGTTATTGACGGTGGTTTCGACGCATTCTCCATTTAATACTCAACTCTTATTTTTTAATTCTCAATTTTTAATTTAACAATACTATGTATTTATGTGAACAAACCTGGCGCTGGTATGGTCCTAACGATCCGGTGAGTTTGTGGGATATTAAGCAGGCTGGTGCTACCGGTATAGTAAACGCGCTTCATCACATTCCGAATGGGGAAGTGTGGACAGTGGAAGAAATCATGAAGCGCAAGCAAATGATTGAAGAAGTAGGTCTGACATGGTCTGTTGTGGAAAGTGTACCTGTACACGAACACATCAGGACACAGACAGGTGACTTTATGAAATACATCGAAAACTACAAGGAAAGCATCCGTAACCTCGCAAAATGCGGCGTAATGGTAGTAACCTACAACTTTATGCCTGTATTGGACTGGACACGTACCGACCTTGCCTATACCATGCCCGACGGCTCCAAAGCCCTCCGCTTTGAAAAAGCTGCCTTTGTGGCTTTCGACCTATTCATCTTGAAACGTCCGAATGCGGAAAAAGACTATACTCCGGAAGAAATTGCCAAAGCGAAAGCTCGTTTTGAGCAGATGAACGAAGACGACAAGCAGCTTTTGGTACGCAATATGATTGCTGGGCTTCCGGGTTCTGAAGAAAGTTTCACCGTAGAGCAATTCCAGGAAGCACTCGACCGTTACAATGACATCGACGCCGAAAAACTTCGTGCCAACTTGATATTCTTTTTGAAGGAGATAGCTCCCGTTGCCGATGAAGTAGGAGTGAAGTTGGTGATTCATCCAGACGATCCTCCTTATACAATCTTGGGTCTGCCGCGTATCTTAAGTACGGAAGAGGATTTCAGAAAACTGATAGAAGCCGTGCCTAACGAATCCAACGGTCTTTGCCTGTGCACAGGTTCCTTCGGTGTACGTGCCGATAATGACCTTGCCGGCATGATGGAACGCTTTGGAGACCGTGTGAACTTTGTTCATCTGCGTAGTACACAGCGTGACGAAGAGGGTAACTTCTACGAAGCTAATCACTTGGAAGGAAATGTGGATATGTATGGCGTGATGAAGGCTCTTATTCTGCTGCAACAACGTCGTAAATGCTCTATCGCCATGCGTCCCGACCACGGACATCAGATGATTGATGACTTGAAGAAAAAGACAAATCCGGGATATTCCTGCTTAGGACGCCTTCGCGGATTGGCAGAACTTCGTGGTTTGGAGATGGGTATTGCCAAGTCTATTCTTTAATATAAATTGGTATTCTGTAATAAAAGCACTACGCTATTCCCGATTGGAGTGATAGCTGTAGTGCTTTTTCTATGGGTGTTTTTGTCTCTTTTCCGTTTCCTATGGTTCGGGAATGATGAGCAATGCGATTTCGGTGCACGCCTCTGCATCGGATAGTGCGTGGTGATGGTTGGTCAGGTCGTATCCACATCGTTCTGCTACTGTGTGCAACTGATGATTCGGCAGTTCTTTTCCAAATACTTTTCTCGAAGCACGGCAAGTACAATAGAACTTATAACCGGGATAAGTCATCCCATACAATTCGTGAACAGCACGGAGACACCCCTCGTCAAAAGAACTGTTGTGCGCCACGAGTGGCAAACCTTCTATCAATGGCTTGATTTCCGCCCATACATAGGGGAAATCTTCGGCTTCTACTGTGTCGTTGTAGGTCAGTCCGTGAATGGCTGTTGTCCATTGCGTGTAATAGTTGGGGGCGGGGCGGATAAGACGGTAGATTTTATTCACAATCTTACCGTCTCTTACAATGACGACACCGACACTGCATACACTGGTACGCTTGCCGTTGGCTGTTTCAAAGTCGATTGCTGCAAAGTCTCTCATGAATCCTATTATCTTTTTACTGTATAAAACCTTGCTGCTTCAAGTATTGCAGATTCTCTTTCGCTGTTTCCGAACCCAACTCGGCGGCGGCTTCCAAATTCTCCCGTCCCAGTTCGATATCCTGCTCTGTTCCCAGTCCGTAGGCATAGGCGACTCCCAGGGCGTTGAGTACCATTGCATTGATAGGGTCCCACAATTCGTCTGTCTGGTCTTCTACCACTTCAAGATAGGAAAACGCTATATCATAGTCTTGCACAACCCCCAATCCGTCCTGATAACAAATGGCGAGATAGGCTGCCGATCTGAGTTCGCAATTGCCATTGGGATTTTCGTAAGCCTGTTGAAACCAGTAAGCCGCTTTGGCATAATCCTGCTCCACACTGCCCCAGCCGTCGAAATAATAGTAGCCTACCTGCCATTGGGCGCTTGCTTCTCCTCCGATGGCGGCTATTTCATAGAAACGGAAAGCCATATCGACGTCCTGTTCCACGCCAGAACCCTGGTCGTAGCAACATCCGGCATTGAAGGTGGCCTGTATGTCTCCTCTGTGAGCTGCGCGGATGTAATAACTCAAGGCTCCTTGTTTATCGTTCTTCTCGGTATCGAGATAGATTCCGTAGGAACAGCATACGATTGGCGAGATTTCGGCAAGTTGGATGAAATAGGATTCGTAAAGTTCCGGATTTTCCGGAGATAAGCCCGATTTCCAGATGTTGCGGTAGTTTCCCCAGCCGGCAGTGATGCGTCCTCTGAAACTCTGTTCGTAGTATTTTCTTGCGATGGGGTAGGCAAACTTGTTGTATGCTTCCACATTTTTGAATTGCTGGGCAAGTTCGGGTTCTACCATCAGGTAGTCGCCCCAATAGTAGACGTTGCCTATCAGGTATTGGCAGAAAGCATTGCCGCGTTCGGCCTGTGCCAATACCTCTTCATACGCTTCCTTGAACGAGGCGAAAGGCATTCCGCGTTCCACCGAAGGGGTGAAATTGCCGCTACGCACGGCACACAACACTCCCGTGGCACTACCCATAAGTGCACTTCTCTGCATTAGCAGCGAAGCATTGTCGTCGTCAGTAGCGAAACCGCCTCCGCTCCACACATATTCTTCGCCCATATGGCAACGAGCAATGAAACAGAGGGCGTCGGCATCGCCTTTCTGTCCGGCTTGAAGCAGCATCTCATACCCTCGGCGCATCTCTTCCTTATCGAAACTTGTCCAAATTAAATCGACGGCCTTAACGACCGGCAGACTGTATTTACCTTTCATGATTATCGAGAAATCTAAAAACTAATTTTTGAAAATAATCGTTTACATCAAATTGTGTCCATGTGGACGAAAGTTCGGGATATTTCCGGTTGAGGGCAATATCCCAAAGCCAGTTGTACAAGGATTTGAAATCGGTGACGACAGCGCGGCATCCTGTTGCTACAGGCTCTTCTGCCCACTTTACCCATTCCACCTTGTAGGCAAGCGGCTCGCTGTCGTCGCAACGGTGGATTTCCATATATCCGCCATTCTCTCCTGTATGGTTGAGGTATAGCCATTTCGATTTACCGTCCCTGATATTTTCGAGTGCTGCCATGACATCTGTAAAATCGAAGAACCGGAAATCTTCTCCGTCAACGGTCAGATGGGTTTCGGGCTTTTTCGGAACAGTTGTCAGTTCTTCGCATTCCCAGTTCTGTATGTCGGGCACTTGGGATGAATGGAAGAAGTCGCACAGCCGGTCGACCGCCGTTTCAGGGCTGCACTCCGGATGCAACACACGCAAGATGCACCCCTTGATGTCGATATGGACAGCAAACAGGGAATCATCGTTGTAGGACATGGCAAACACATAGGCGGAAGACCCTATCGCCACCGGCACGCATTTCTCCAGTCCGACTAAGGAATGGGAGTTTACTTCATAGACAGCTTGAAATATCCGTTCGTCAGTGACGTTGGAGGTTCGTTCTTTGCCGTTCTCAGTAACGAGTACGAATTGTTCCTTTCGGGAGGCTCTGTACGGATGAATCCCTCCGGGATGCTTGTCGTTGTTCATTGGTATATTCTGAATGTTCTATAATCGCTTGTTGTTTTAAGGTTTCTGCAAAGTTATTGCTTCCGTCCGATATCTCCAAGATATTTGCTTACGAACATCGCCGTCCAGCCTAATACAAGATAGATTGCCGCATAGATAATGAACCACACCTCTTTGATATCGAAGAACAACCACGTTCCGGACAGGAACATCACCGCAGAAATCAACGGAAGATTCCACATCCGCTTGATATCGCTTCCGCAATGGCTCCCCAATAGGAGCGAATACATCGGATTGAGGATTAAGAACAATAGCATACACAACGCCATACCGCTACATTCCGAAGCCAGGCGGGCTACTGCAAAAGGTAAGACGAACATTACTGCCGCCGTGGCACATAGCCAATGAATGTATTTCTTCTTTTGATGTTCCATAAGGTTGTTTTCTTTGAGTGAAAATATCTTCTACTCGCAAAACTACGAAAAAATATCAACTTCTGCCGATATCCCCCTCTAAAACTAATATATCAACTATCTTCACAGACAGTTGATATATTTCACATACAAA
>NZ_CAJULN010000008.1 GCF_910586915.1 uncultured Bacteroides sp. | reverse complement strand
TCGGTTTTTATTGGGCCGGTGTAGAAAAACTCGATTTTTCTATATAATTTTGTACGATAAAAGAATCAAAAACCCGATAGGATGAAAGCCATATTGATAGTGGAAGATGATATAACTTTTGGAATGATGCTCAAAACCTGGTTAGGCAAGAAAGGGTTCGAAGTATCTTCGGTGAGTAACATTGCCCGTGCCCGGAAGCATATCGAAAGCCGGAAGGTCGACTTGGTATTGTCCGATTTGCGGTTGCCCGACCACGAAGGCATCGACCTGCTGAAGTGGATGAACGACCGGGGAGTATCCATCCCTCTTATCATCATGACCGGATATGCGGATATCCAGTCGGCCGTGCTGGCTATGAAACTCGGAGCGCGGGATTACATCGCCAAGCCCGTCAACCCGGAAGAGCTGCTGAAGAAAATATCCGAAGCCCTGCCAACGGAAAGCTGTCAGGCTCCCGCCGCCGAAGCCCACTCTTATCTGGAAGGAGAAAGCGATGCTGCCAGGCAGCTTTACAACTACGTGGGACTGGTGGCGCCTACCAATATGTCGGTACTTATCAACGGCTCCAGCGGAACGGGCAAAGAGTATGTGGCACACCGCATCCACCAGCTCAGCAAGCGAAACGGCAAACCGTTCGTTGCCGTCGACTGCGGCTCTATCCCCAAAGAGCTTGCCGCATCGGAGTTTTTCGGACACGTGAAAGGTTCGTTCACCGGCGCTTTGACAGACAAGACGGGAGCTTTCGTGGCTGCCAACGGCGGCACTATCTTTCTGGACGAAATAGGAAACCTCAGTTACGAAGTGCAAGTCCAACTGCTCCGCGCACTACAAGAGCGCAAGATACGCCCCGTCGGCTCCACACAGGAGATTGCCGTAGACATTCGCCTGGTGTCGGCTACCAACGAACACTTGGAGCAGGCGATAGAGAAGGGTACGTTCCGCGAAGATCTCTATCACCGCATCAATGAATTTACCTTACGAATGCCCGACCTGAAAGAACGGAAAGAGGATATTCTGCTCTTCGCCAACTTCTTCCTCGACCAGGCGAACAAGGAACTGGACAAACAACTGATAGGCTTCGACGCAAAGGCTTCGCAGGCTTTGCTCAATTATCACTGGCCGGGCAACCTGCGGCAGATGAGGAATATTGTCAAAAGGGCGACTCTACTGGCACAGGGGAGTTTCATTACGTTGCCGGAGTTGGGAAGCGAACTGCTCGAAGCTCCGGTTGCGACTGCCAACAGCATGGCACTCCGCAATGAAGAGAACGAAAAAGAACATATCTTAGAAGCGTTGCGGCAAACGGGGAACAACAAGAGCAAGGCTGCACAGTTGTTGGATATCGACCGGAAGACGTTGTATAATAAACTAAAATTGTATAATATTGATTTGTAGGCTGATTATTATCCATATTGCAGCCTTATAATCAGCTTGTTACAGCGCATATAGATGCTGTGTGCAGGACATATATGAGCTGGACACAGGACATATAGATGCTGGACGCAGGACATATATGCCGTGAAAGCAGCATCTATATGCCCTGCAAACCGTTCATATATAAGCACCTACACATCACCCCCTTTCCAAGAAAAAGGAGCAAGAATGAAAGCCAGTTCATTCTTGCTCCTTTTTTAGATTCCGGTTATAATCCTGTCCGGTCCTTCATCAAGGCTCCACAGATATCGACGACTTCTGCGGAAAGGTCAACTCCAACCTCGCGTTTTCACCTGCAGGCACCCACATAACCTTTCTGCACTCTCCTGTCTGCAAATGATTGCGATGATGTCCGCTTCCCCGCAGGTATTCCGTATCTATCTTGCAACTGTCTAAGCTCCATCTGTTGATGCGGTCGAGATTCAGGTGAAGATTGTCGATTTCACTCTTCTTTGCTTCGAAAGACACCCGCTTTCCATCGATGCTCAAATAGTGCAGACGGCAGGAATCGAGCACTATGTCCTGATAGCCCCCACAGATAGAGATGGAATCCGTTGCCAATTGCTTCAGTTTCAAGTCCAACCCGTCCGTAGGGCAAAGGATGCTTGTCAGCGTGTCGGCATATATCTGCACAGCCAGTCCGTCGGTATATATATAGCTTTTCGTTTGCTGTTGTTCCGGAAGGTTGGGCGTGGTGAAGTCTAATTCCAGCAAGAGTGTATCTTTGGTTCGGCTCACTTTCAGGTAGTCATTCTTCGGATAGACCGCTTTCCGTTCGCCGCCCGCTGCGGCAGCATTGGCGAGGGTCATTTCGCCGAGTATGTAAACATGGTTTTTGTCGTCGGATTGGCGGACGGAGACCTTTACCACACGTATGCCGTCCATATTCATCTCCGCCGGCTCTCCGCCTACGAACAGTTTGTCGCGTTCGCGCGGTTGTGCGAGCAAGAATACCAGCACAAAAAAGGCTACAATCATTATCAGTCCGGAGCCGATAAGCCCCATCAATATATAAGTAGTACGTTTCATAAGATTTCGTTTTTTTTATTTTTGCTGTTTCATAAATTCGCGGTACATGGTCTCTATCTTTCCAATCGGGATGTCAAGCGTGTACAACTGGCGGAAAAAGTACTCCAGTTCCTCCTTCAAGAAAGTCTCCTTGCGAAGAGAGCGAATCAGTTCCTTTGCCCCCGAAGCCACAAAATACCCGATGCCGCGTTTGTTGTAGATAACCTGCTGCGCCTGGAGGTAGTCGAAGGAGCGCATCACCGTATTCGCGTTCACCTCGACGATGGCAGCGTATTCCCTTACGGAAGGGATGCGCTCTTCTTCCGGATACTGCCCCAGCAATATCTCGTCACAGATTCTGTCTGCTATCTGCAAATAAATGGCCTTACTTTCCTTAAAGTTCATAAGCGGTTACATTCGGTTAATAATTTCGGATTCTTTAAAGCGGAAATACGCCAATGTCCAGTTGAGCAGCGTGAAGAAGGAAACAACAAGTATGAACAAGCCCCAAGCGGTTTCGTCGGACGCATGAACACTCTGCGGAAAAGGATAGTACTTATTTGAGTTGTCCACTAATTCCGACAGACCTATTGCTGTCAAAGAGTAGACAGCCACAATCACCGCTCCTGCGGCAAATGTCTTGAGGAAAGAGTTCTTGGGCCATATGGTGCTGCCCAGCACAAACAAAGACTGCACAAAGAAATAGGCTGCCATCAATGCGCCGAATTCCCATCCCGTAGGGCACAAGGTATAGTAACCCTTCACCTTCCCTACCAAATGAGCCAAATTGACAGGGAGAATGAATTCCATTTCGGGATAAATCAACGAATAGAGCAGTACGCGCGTATAGTCTGCCAGTTTATAGGCAATGAGAAATACCACCAAAAACACAACCGTATGCACAAACCAGCGTGCGAAGAAGCTCTCGAAGGGAGTGACCGGAATCATCAGTACGGAGGTACGTCCGGTTTTGGTCTTCATCTTCTCCATCATGAACGAGGCGCTCAGACAGCCGAAGCCCCACAAAGCCCACACGAAGGCAATCAGAAGAAATTCCCATGTACGGTCGTGCGTCGGGTTAGTATTGTACCGGTAGGCAAAATGTGCGTTCCATATCATCACCACCGCCATCAGCCCATACATCAGCACGATGCGGAGCAGGTTCGATTTCCAATTCTCCACCATCTCCTTGCGGCAGAGATTCATAAAACGAGGCAAACTAAAAAAAGTATCTTTCATCATCGTCGTCTATTTTTGAGGGTGAAACAATCGGGCTATCTCGTCGGGAGCGGCTAAGGTGGCGCTGAACAGCAGTTCTAAGTTTATCTCCGATTCGGCCTTGTCGGTGTTGGGGAGTATGAGATGATTGCCCTGGAGGGTGGGGATGGCAAAAAGTGCCTGCTTCGCCAATTGGCGGTCGTCGCTTTCGACAAAGAAGAGTTTGTCGCAGATGTTGCTTGTCGATTCGTCGAGCAGCACACGGCTTTCATCCACTATCAGCACATGGTCGAGTACATGGTCTATATCGCGCACCTGATGCGTGGAAATCACGATGGTCTTGTCGTCGGACATTCCGGCGGCGATGAATTTGCGGAACTGGCTCTTTCCGGGGATGTCGAGTCCGTTGGTAGGCTCGTCCATGAGCAGGAGCGAGGTGTTTGTGGCGAGCGCGAAACTCATAAACACTTTCTTCTTCTGCCCCATAGAGAGTGCGCCGAGGTTGATATCGACATCCATCTCAAAACAATGGAGGTACTTTATCATCTCCGCTTTGTCGAAACGGGGATAGAAAGGGCTGTTCAACTCCACATAGCTGACCAGCGACACTGGGGGAAGGTCGAACTCTTCGGGCACGAGGAACATATCCTGAAGGGTGGCAGGCAACCGGCGGCGGACATCGGTGCCGTGAAACATCACCTTGCCGCTCTTAGGCGTAAGCAAGCCCGACATGAGGTAAAGAAGTGTGGACTTCCCCGTACCGTTCTTCCCCAACAGTCCATACACCCTGCCGGTGCTGAGGGAAAGAGAAAAATCGCGTAGCACCTCACGCTTCGAGCTACGATAAGCAAACGAAAGATTCTTTACTGTAATCATAGTACTTTTGTTTTGTTTAAATAGTTAGCCGTACAGTGTATTAGTATAATAGTACACCGCAAAGGTAAGTAATCTTTTGAATAAAGCAAGAGGAAGGACGAAAAAAATAGAAGAAAAAGAGTATGGCGGTGTGTCAGGACTCGCGCCCATAGGTTGGCACAGGTGTTCACAAGCAATGAAACAAGAGTTTCAAAGCAATGGAACACTTGTTTCAAAGCAATGAAACAAGCATTCCATATACATTGGCACGACTGTGCCACAGTATCGGCGTGGTTCTCTTCACGTATGAAGGGCTACCTGATACCGTTTAATGCTTTTTGCGCAGTCGCATTGTCGGGGTCGAGGGCAAGAATCTTGCTCCAGTACTCCTTCGACTTGTCGCGGTTGGCAACCGCCTGGGCTTTCTGTGCAGGGTCTTCGATGGCCAGGAGGTAGTAGTAGCCGAGGTAACTGTAGCACTCTATCAGGGCGGCGTGGTAGCGGGAGTCGTTCTTGCTTTCGAGCAGGGCGGTAACCTCTTCGTAGAAGGGTTTTGCCAGTCCTTGTGTGGTTTCGGGGTCGAGGGCGGAGTTGGCACGCGCACGCCAGAAGTTGCCCAAGTAATTGTCGGGCGCTGCGGCGGCAATGGTTTGAAACACCGAATCGGCAGCCGCCAACGCCTGTTTGCGCTCGTCGGGGGTGATGACCAGCGAATCGGGCTGCGTGCCCGCTCCGTAGTAGAGTCTGCCCAACTGGAACTGCAAATCGGGCGTCTGCTCCTCTTTGCCGAGCGATGCATAATAACGCTGGTAGGCACTTATTGCTTTCTTATAGTCGTTTTTCTGTTCGCAGGCGGTGGAGATGTTTTGATACAAGTCGGTCTTTGAAGGGTCGAGCGTGAGTGCCTTTTCGTATTGCGCCACTGCCTCGTCGTATTTCTCGAGGTTTTCGAGCAGATGGCCGTAGTACATATAGTCGAGGTAGGAATAGTCGGCACGGTCGCAGGCGTTGAAGAAGAGGTCGGCGGCTTTCATCGCTTCCTCAAAACGTTTCAGGTCGGTGTAGTTGTACATTGCCAGGCGGTTGAGCGCAGCATGGCGGGGATTCTTCTTCAAGCCCATATCGGTCACCTCGATCGACTTGGCGAAATCGTGGTTCAGAAACAAGGCGAAGGCATATTTCACCAAGTCGTCTTCGGTTGCCTCAGGCTGCGTGGCAAAACGGGAGTATGCGGCAACAAAGTCACTATGTATTTCGTATAAGTTTTCATGGTGTTCTTGTTGCTATATGACGGTTAATCCACTTGTTATATTTGCTGATAATTCAACTTTATTATTAAAAACAAGCCAATATCTGTTTTGTTTCCTAAGGAAGCGGTTTTATGTACTAAAAGATGTTTATCGGAATGGGGATACAAAAAGAGGATACCCTTCACGAATGAAAGGTATCCTCTCTATTTATTTGGCAACGGAGTGATTACTTATTCAGAATATCCATTGTATCCGAAGCAATCAGCAACTCTTCGTCTGTCGGAATCACTACCACCTTCACTTTGGAGGCAGGAGTGGAAATGATGGCTTCTTTGCCACGAACCTTCGCATTTACCTCGTAGTCGAGTTCGATGCCCATGAATTCCATGTCCCTGCAAACTTCACGACGACATTCCATCTGGTTCTCGCCGACCCCACCGGTAAACAGGATGATATCCACACCACCTAATGCGGCAGCATAAGCACCAACGTATTTCTTAATACGGTAGTAGTACATCTTTTCGGCCAAAATAGCCTTTTCATTACCCGCTTCACAAGCGGCCAACAGTTCGCGCATATCGCTCGATACACCGGAAATACCCAGCACACCGCTCTTCTTGTTCAGCAGATTGGAAACGCCTGTCGTATTCAGTCCTTCCTTTTCCATGATGAACGTTACCGCACCGGCGTCAATGTCACCGCTACGGGTACCCATCATCAAACCTTCCAACGGAGTCAAGCCCATTGTAGTGTCGATACACTTGCCGTCTTTAATGGCAGCGATAGAGCCACCATTACCAATGTGGCAGGTGATGATTTTCTTTCCTTCGGGATTGATACCCAGGAATTCGCATACACGCTTCGATACATAGCGGTGTGAAGTTCCGTGGAAGCCGTAACGACGTACGCCGTATTTCTCGTACAATTCGTAAGGAATAGCATACATATATGCGTAATCCGGCATAGTCTGATGGAAAGCCGTATCAAATACGCCCACTTGAGGGATGTTGGGAAGAATAGCCGAAACAGCATTCACACCTTTCAAATTGGCAGGGTTATGAAGCGGAGCCAAGTCGTTGCAGGCAGTGAAAGCCTCCAGCACTTCTTTGTTCAGCAATACCGATTCGCTGAAACGTTCGCCGCCGTGTACCATACGGTGACCCACCGCATTGATTTCATCCAAAGACTTGATGGCACCATACTCGGGGCTAATCAACGTATTCAGGATAAATTCCACACCAATCGTATGTTCGGGAATGTCTTTTTCCAACACTTTCTTTTCACCATTCGGCAAAGTCAGTTTCAGGAAAGAGCCCTTCAGACCTATTTTCTCGATACCACCCTGAGCAATCACCTCTTTAGTGGTCATATCGAACAATTTATATTTGATAGATGAACTTCCGCAGTTCAATACTAAGATTTTCATATCGTTTTTCGATTTAATGCTTGAAACGTTTATATCTGATACTTATTTGTTTGCTTTTGCAGCGATAGCCTGATTGGCAGTGATAGCAATCATGCGATATACATCTTCGATGGAGCATCCGCGCGACAGGTCGTTTACCGGACAAGCGATACCTTGAAGAATCGGACCGACAGCGTCAGCGTGTCCCAGGCGTTGAACCAATTTATAAGAGATGTTACCGACTTCCAGGCTCGGAACAATCAGCACGTTTGCCTGTCCGGCTACAAGAGAACCCGGAGCTTTGCTTGTACCCACTTCGGGAACGAGAGCCGCATCTGCCTGCAATTCGCCGTCCAAATCAAGGGTCGGAGCCATTTCTTTGGCAATCTTGGTTGCTTCAATCACTTTATCTACCACTTCGTGCTTGGCCGAGCCTTTGGTAGAGAAGCTCAACATGGCAACTTTCGGATTCTCGATACCGGCAACCGCCTTAGCAGTCTGAGCTGTGCAAACGGCAATCTGAGCCAACTGATTAGCATCGGGAACCGGTGTTACAGCTACGTCGCCCATCACTAAAACTCCATTCTTTCCGTATTCGGGAGCATGAGTCAGCAACAACATAGCACCTGACACACAAGTGATGCCCGGAGCCGTTTTGATAATCTGCAAAGCAGGACGCAATACATTACCGGTAGTGTTGCGGGCACCTGCCAACTGACCGTCAGCATCGCCGCTCTTCATCATCAGACAGCCGAAGAACAAAGGATCGTTTGTCAGTTTACGGGCCTCTTCGATGGTCATTCCTTTCTTCTTGCGGAGTTCGCACAGCAATTGTGCATACTCTTCGTGTTTCGGAGAAGTTTCAGGGTCGATGATAGTAGCTTTACCGATGTTTCCCAATCCCCATTTTGTAGCGAGTTCGTTAATTTCGGTCGGATTTCCCAACAAAATAAGGTCGGCAACTTCATCTGTCAAAATCTGGTTGGCAGCTTTCAATGTGCGTTCTTCAGTACCTTCGGGAAGAACAATACGTTGGCGGTTTGCTTTTGCGCGTTCAACGATTTGGTTGATTAAATTAAGCATAAGATATATTGAATAATATTATAAAACCTATTTATAATGTGTAGTTTGCGATGCAAAAGTAGTCAATTTTGCAATATCCACATTACAATTCGATTCCTTTTTTACTTTCAAGTCTAAAATATTATAATATTTAACACTGTACTCCTATTTTTCCTACCTTTGCAGCGTTTTCGAACAAAATCAACAGGTAATTAGTATATGATACGTCAGTGTGCCATTTTATTTGGCTGTTTGGCTTTGGGTGAATTGATTGTTTACCTCACAGGCATCAAACTTCCCTCCAGCATCATCGGTATGCTGTTGCTCACCCTCTTTTTGAAATTAGGTTGGATTAAACTGCATTGGGTGCAGGGGTTGTCCGACTTTTTAGTAGCCAATTTAGGTTTCTTTTTTGTTCCGCCCGGGGTGGCGCTTATGTTGTACTTCGATGTGATTGCGGCAGAGTTCTGGCCGATAGTAGTAGCCACCGTCGTCAGTACCGCCCTGGTATTGGTTGTCACAGGATGGGTTCACCAAATTGTACGCAAAACAAGATTGCCGGAAAGAGTTTACCGCAAAGAAAACAACCACTTAACCGATAAAGAAAAATGAGTTTCTTAGAGAATAATTTCTTCCTGCTTGCCATCACCTTCGGAGTTTTCTTTTTTGCCAAACTGCTTCAGAAGAAGACAGGGCTGGTGTTGCTTAACCCGATATTGCTGACTATCGCCATTCTTATCATCTTTCTTAAAACGACCGGTATCTCTTACGAGACTTACAACCGAGGAGGACACCTTATCGAATTTTGGTTACGCCCCGCCGTAGTTGCCTTAGGCGTACCTTTATATCTCCAGTTGGAAATGATAAAGAAGCAGTTATTACCGATTCTGCTGTCGCAGTTGGCAGGATGCATTGTGGGTGTTGTTTCGGTAGTGCTGATTGCAAAGTTGATGGGGGCTTCGCATGAGGTCATCCTGTCTCTTGCTCCGAAATCGGTGACTACCCCGATTGCGATGGAGGTAACGAAAGCCATCGGAGGTATCCCCTCGCTCACGGCGGCGGTTGTAGTGGCAGTGGGATTGTTAGGAGCCATCTGCGGTTTCAAGACCATGCAGATTATGCGCGTAGGCAGCCCGATTGCACAGGGGCTTTCGATGGGGACAGCCGCCCATGCGGTAGGCACCTCGACGGCAATGGACGTCAGCAGCAAATATGGAGCATACGCCAGCTTAGGACTGACGTTGAACGGAATATTCACAGCCCTGCTGACTCCCGCCATCCTCCGTTTTTTAGGTATTCTGTAAAAACAAAACCCTCAGACTTTCCGTTATATAAAGAGTGAAAGCAAAACTCAATCTTATGATACCATTTAAAGATATCACATTAGCAGATAAAGACACGATTACCTCATTTACAATGAAGAGCGGGCGGCGCAACTGCGACTTGTCGTTCTCCAATCTTTGCAGTTGGAGGTTTCTGTACGATACGAAATTTGCAATTATCGACAACTTTTTAGTATTCAAATTCTGGGCCGGAGGGCAATTAGCATACATGATGCCCGTAGGCACGGGCGACCTGAAAGTTGCATTGAAAGCACTGATAGCGGACGCCGGAGAGGAAAACCAGCCCTTCTGTATGTTGGGTATATGCAGCAATATGCGTACCGAGCTGGATGCGATTCTTCCCGGACAATTTACTTTCACGGAAGAGCGTGATTATGCGGACTATATTTATTTGCGAAGTGACCTGTCGACCTTGAAAGGGAAGAAATTCCAAGCCAAAAGAAACCACATCAACCGGTTCCGCAATACATATCCGGATTATGAATATACTCCCATTACGCCCGAGCACATCCGGAAATGCCTGGATTTGGAAGCGGAATGGTGCAAAGTGAACAATTGCGACCAACAGGAAGGAACGGGCAACGAACGGCGTGCCCTGATTTATGCCCTCCACAACTTTGAAGCCCTCGGGCTGACCGGCGGTATCCTTCACGTGAACGGAAGAATCGTCGCCTTCACTTTCGGTATGCCTATCAACCACGAGACCTTCGGAATACACGTAGAGAAGGCCGACACTTCCATCGACGGTGCTTATGCAATGATTAATTATGAATTTGCCAACCGGATTCCCGAACAGTACGTTTACATCAACCGCGAAGAGGACTTGGGACTCGAAGGGTTGCGGAAGGCAAAACTTTCCTATCAGCCGGTGACGATTCTTGAGAAGCACATGGCGTGTCTCAAGAATCATCCGTTGGATATGGTAAAATGGTAGACTACCAATCAGTCATTATCTTTATATCCGGCGACGGAACCCGGTACCAATATTCGGTTCCCGTCTGTTCGTTTCCCGGAACTTTAAATGAAAGTTTAATCAGGTTATCATGCAAGTACTCAATGCTTATCTCATTTTTCACACCTGCCGGAAATGAAGAATAGACAGACTTGCTCAACTTTTCGACATACACCGTATCCGAAACGACTTCATATTCGCCTTGCGCCAGAATGACCGACCCCATCTTCTGAACATCGAAAAGGATATTCATGAAAGAATTGTCGGCCGAGAAGATTTTCATCAACGAGCCTAACGAAAGCCGGTAGCCTTCTTCCTTCAAATCAATCATACACTGTTGCCATACGCCCGACAGGGTCCGGTTCTTCACCTCCTGTCCGCTTGGAATGACAAGTTTGAATGATTGGTTGCCAGACTTGATTTTCTCCAGGCCGAACACAATGGGAATGGTGAATTTCACTTTGACTTTTTTACCATCTGCCATTCCGGGAGTCCACTTTGGCATTTCTCTTACCACGCGGAGCGCTTCTTCGTCCAGCGAAGGTTCAACGCCTTTCAGTGTCTTTACCTGGCTCAGCGTGCCGTCTTCCATCACTACAAACTGTACGAGAACGCGTCCGGAAACGCCTTTCTTCTGTGCTTCTACAGGATACTTGATATTTGCGCCCAAGTGGTTCATCAAGGCCGATATCCCTCCGGGGAATTCCGGCAGTTTATCGGGCATCAGGTAAACTCCGTCTTCATCCACCTTCTGCGTGGGGCGGTTCTGAGACAATAATGGCAGGCACACCAATAAAGAAATAACCAGCATGAGTAATTTTGTTTTCATAAGGCATTCATTTAAGAGTTAAACATCAAGGTAATTACCACAATGATACGCAAAAAAAGAATGCGAATTCAAATATTATCGAACAATTATACGTCAGTTACACGTTTTTAAGATACTTTTGCTGATAGAATGAATGAAAAGACAACCTACAACATGAAAAAGAGAGTAAAGGCTTTATGGGAGCTATGCTTCAACGACAGCGAGGAGTTTACCGAGATGTACTTCAGCCTGCGCTATAGGAATGAAATAAACCATGCCATCCGGAGCGGCGACGAGGTAATCGCTGCACTTCAGATGCTTCCCTATCCGATGACCTTCGGCGGAAAGACAGTGCCGACTGCCTATGTTTCGGGAGCTTGCACGCATCCCGACTTCCGTGGCAAAGGGGCCATGCGTGAACTCTTGTCACAATCTTTCGCCCGTATGTTGCGCGACGGGGTCTATTTCAGCACGCTGATACCGGCAGAGCCGTGGCTGTTCGATTATTACAAGCGGATGGGATATGCCGCCGTCTTCCAATATTCGGTCAAAGAGAGGACGTTGCCGGAGTTTATTCCTCCGAAAGAGGTGGTTGTCGATAGGGTTGCCGCGCCCCGGGAGGAGGTCTATGCTTATCTGAACAAGAAGTTGTCCGAACGCCCTTGCTGCATCCAGCATACGGCAGCCGATTTCGAGGTTATCATGGCAGACCTCGCTATCAGCGACGGAAATCTATGGGTGGCAAGGCAGGCCGATGAGATAAAAGGAGTAGCCATTGCCTATAAAAGAGCGGACCGAATCGTCGTCAACGAGCTTTTGGCGGACAATAAGGATGCGGAGTATGGTTTGCTGTATGCCATCAAACAATGTACGGGATGCAGTCGACTGGCTCAACTGTTGCCGCCGGACGAAGAATTGCCGCAACACCCGTTGGGTATGGCGCGTATCATCCGTGCAAAGGAAGTATTGCAGGTGTATGCATCCGCCTTTCCGGAAGAGCGGATGCAACTGGAATTGTCAGACAAACAGTTGTCGGTGAATAACGGCTATTATTACCTGTCGGGCGGGAAATGCAGATATAGTGCCGAACGGCTGCCCGGCGCACACACACGGATGGATATCAGTGAGCTGACCGAGCGGATACTCAAAAGGCTAAAGCCGTACATGAGTTTGATGTTAAACTGAGTTTTGGCCGGAAAGGAGGAGTTTTCCGTTGCTCTTGCTTATATTTCAGGTGAATCTACCGCTATTTTTACTTCAGTCGATTGATAATAAAGTTGTTCTTCCTTACAGATAAACTTATGGGGGAGTAACGGCTATCTTTGTTTTTATTGATTGCAAACTATAATTGCAAGTTTCATTTATATAAACGAAGGCTTTGTTTTTATAAATGAAGGCTTCGTTTATAAAAACAAAGGTTGCGTTTATAGTTTATGAGCAATCGGCCGGAAGTTTGGATATAACCCAACGGAAGTTTGTCATTAAGCCGCAACGACTTTATTACGAGTCGTTTTCACAAAAAGAAGCCCGTCATTGAAGCGGATTCTATCAATGACGGGCGACTTGTTATCGGTTGGTTTATTGCCGGCTCGCGTTTGCCGCGATGGAAGTAGGGATTATTTATCCAGATAGCGCAGCCGTTCGCAAGCCGCCAACAGGAAGGCTCCTACTCCAAAATTGGAAGTGGAGTTTGCATCGACCACCTGTCCGGGGATGGCTTTCTCACCAATCGGTTGCACATAGCCGACCTTTCCGTCGGGCTGCAAAGCGACTGTCGACAGGTATTGCCAGGCTTTCTCTACTACCGGCTGATAGTCGGCGGAAGGGAGGAAGCCGTTGTTTATCCCCCATTGCAAGCCGTAGGCGAAGAAAGCCGTTCCGCTGGTTTCCGGACCCGGCGTATGTTCGGGGTCGAGCATACTGCGTGTCCAATATCCTTCCGGTTGCTGGCAGGCAGCGACGGATTTGGACAAGGCACGGAAGCGAGCGATGTATTCGGGGCGGTATCTGTCGGTTTCGGGCAAGTCTTTAAGCACCTTCGCCAGTGCTGCCAACACCCAACCGTCTCCACGTGCCCAGAAATCTTTCTTGCCGTTCACACTCTTGTGTTTGGGATATACGTATTTGGCATCGCGGTAGTAAAGTCCGGCTTCTTTGTCGTACATAAGGCTGTCGGCATAAGCGAAGTATTCGTGCAGCTTCTCCAGATAAAGCGGATTGCGGGTGATATTGTACATCTTTGTCATTACGGGCATTACCATATACAAACCGTCTGCCCACCACCAGTAATCACGGGCGGGCGTGCCCATCTGATATTCCATCACTTCGCGGGCACGGGCTATTTTCTGCGTATCCGGCTCCAGGCGGTACAAGTCGGCGTAGGTCTGGAAGCAAATCTGATAATCGCCAAAAAGCACATAGTCGTCGCTTTCGCCGTAGCTGTACTTCCAACGGGCTTTGTCGTCCGATTTCGCCCCTTTCCACTGGTTATGTTCCGCCCAGGCTTTCGAGTAGGCCAGGTATTCGGGCTTCTCGGTCAGGAAGTAGGCTTCCATGTTGCCCGTATGATAGGCGGCGTTATCCCAAAAGGAACGTCCGTGTTCCGGATGGTTCGCCTGCCAATAGGTATTCACCCGATGAATCATCTCTGTCACTTCTTCCGAAGAAGCGGTCGTCTTGTCCGCACATCCCGCCGATATGACGGCACAAAGAAGAAATGCAGAGATAAACGTCAGCATTGCATCTAATTTTTTCATATCATCTTTCATTTATTTGTATCCATTTCTGTTTCCAACACATAGACCATTTGAGGTTCTATTTCGGCCGTGCGTTCGCCGTCTCCCTGGCGGGTATGCTGGACGAAGAGGTGAAGCCGGCGCTGCCGCTTCCACAATTCCGTATCGTGCGACGGTTCCCATGCGCCGACCGGAAAGTCCGTCAGGTCCGTTATGTTCCACCGCCCACTACGCACGTCGGTAGTACGGGCCATCGAGACACGGCTTCTCCGCTCCTCGTCGCGGAAAATATAGAATACCTCTCCCCCCTCCACAACAATGCGCGGACGGGCTATGGGAATCATCTTCGTTCCGCCGCCTTTCAGGGTAAAAGGTGTCTTACGTTCGGTCACTTGCCGGTGATGCCAGGCCTTTCCATCATTCCACACGAGGCGGTATTGCGGCACGTCGCTGTTGGTGTCTCTCCAGTAAGTGGCGATATAAGGATGGCCGCCTGCATCGGCACTCATGCTTGTCTGATTAATCAGTTCGCAGTTCTGCGGCAGACGGCAGGCGTATTCCGCATTCGAAAGTTTAATCGGAAGCGTGTATCGCTCTCCTGTCGACTTATACCAGGTGACACCGTTGTCAAAGGAGCGGGCATAGCAGATGTCGTGATTGGTTTCTACCTGCCAGGTTTCACGCCACACCCACGAGAGATGGATTGTCCCCTGCTCGTCGACGTACAACTGCCAGTAGGCATTGCGCCGGTTCTCTCCGTCAATCAAGACATCCTGCACGCGCATCCACCGATGTTCTTTCAACGAATAACGGTTCATCACTAAATTTCCACGCCCCGAAGAGCCGGAACGGTAGGCAAACAGCAAGTCGCCGCCCGCTAAAGGATAGAATTCGGGATAAGTGACATTTCCTTCGTCGATTCCCGTCATCGGGCTTTTATCTCCCAATTCCAACGAACCGGGCGCAATGCTACGGCAGTAGTTCAGCCTATGTCCGTGATGGTCGAAAGACACGTGTATATATCCCTCTCCGTCTACCGCCATACTGATGACATTGTGGGCGTCCTCCACATTCCCCCGGTATCGGGAACGGTGCAGTGTCCACTGTTCCGAACCGAGTTTACGCTTGCCAAGCGTCAGATAACCGTCGGCATCGTAATAGCTGATATACTGCTCGTCGCCGGAAGTGACCAGCGAGTTGTTGCGGAATACGGCCGTATTGACGGAAGTACGGCTATATCCCTTCGCCACTTCCACCAAATGCTGCGAATGGCACAATACGGGAATGGACAGGATGCAACAAAGCAGTGACAAAATCCGTTTCATGTATCTTCTTGATTGATGATTCATGGCATCTGCCGGTTAACGGACAGCATGGTCTTTCGGAAAATCGTTCCCTTCCCAGGCTTTTTTACTGGTCCAGTCTTCGGCAGAAGATGTCCAGAACGGATGGTCGGCAGGAAGTCCGAGCGGCAGGAAAGCGAGTGAAGCCATATACAGGCTGCCGTTGTTTGTGTACCAGTCGGAGATATTGGGCTGCTTGCCATTGAATCCCAACGTGAGGAATCCCTTCTCATTGAAGTTGCGGTCATCGCTAAACATCCGCCTGATGACTGCTGTCATAGCAGCACGTACCTGTCCGTTGGGCAACTCCGCAGGCAACCATTCCCTCCAGGCCAATAACGCCAAAGGCTGCAAAGTTCCCGTGCGATAGGTTATGGAACGACCGAAAACGGGAAGCGTGCCTTCGGGAGAGATAAACCGCTCTAAAATGATTCCGAAACGTTGCATCCGCTTCTTTGCACGGTTATAATCACAGTCGGGCATATTCCATACTTTATGCTTGCCCGCATGGGTCATTATTTCCAACGGCTCTATGTACATGGGATGCAGCACAAAACTATTATAGTAGTCGAAAGCGAAGTCTTTTCCGTCCGAATACCAACCGTCGCCCACGTACCACTCTTCGACTTTACGCAAAGCCGAAGCAATGCGGTAAGTGTCACTCTGCGCACCTACTTTGCGCAAGAAGGATTCTACGGTAGCCGAAAACAACAACCAGTTCGTATAAGGAGGGTCTACCCGGCGGAGCTGTGTAAACTCCGCAATGTAGCGTTGCTTGGTCACACTGTCCAACGGCATCCACAAAGCGTCGTATCCTCTGATGAAGCTCTCGGCGATGTATGCGGCATCGACCAAAGTCTGCCCCTCTTTTCTCCACAACAAATAGTCGGGACTTTCCGGGTCGACAGCCTGCGCGTAACTTTTAAGCGCCCATTCGCGCAACTGTTTACGTTGGATACCTTCGGGTGTATCATCATCGGGCAATGAAATCCAGGGAGCCAGTCCTGCCATCAAACGTCCGAAGCACTCCATATAAGTCACCTTCTTGTTTCTTCCGTCCCACGTGGGGCTCAGCTCTACCAACATATTCTGTTGCAACTTGCCCTCACTCATGTTGCTAAGCACCGGAGCAGCCATACGATACAACACGCCCGCCCACAATTCGCGGTCGGTGGGTTCCTTCACCTGTTTCTTCTTTTTAGCCGATGCATCCTGCAATGGTATCCATAATACTGCAAGCAGCAACAGCAATACACAATGTTTATTCAAATTCATGATATTGTTTCAGTTTTTTCGTACGCAAAATAGTTTATATACAATAAGAGTCGTCAATCCGGTTTCCATCCGTCCACCCATTTGATAAAAGGTATTCCTTTCTCGTCAAATCCGATAGGCAGCCAAATGTAACGGGAATCGGCCAGACTTTCCGGACGCCAGTTGTCTGCCATAAAGACAAACCGCTCTTCCGCCCCCTGCAAAGGCAATACATAGGTGCCCTGCCCTCCGAAAGTTTCGTCCGCCTTCTCGCCGACGCAAGGATTCGGAAGCTGCTTCCATTCTCCAAGAATCGAAGTGGCAGTCAGCAGACGGGCTTTGTTGGGTTCCCATCCCGTACAGCCGGAAGTTATCATCCAATAGTTTCCGTCTTTCTTAAAAATGGCGGGTGCTTCATTGTGCCCTCCCGGGAAAATACGTATATACCGCCCGGTGTGGCTCAGATAATCATCCGACAATTCCGCTATCTGTAAGGTCAGATTATCCTCCGAAGAATAAATATGATAAGCCTTCCGGTCGTCGTCTACAAACAGAGTCATATCGCGCGACATTTGTCCTCCTTCCAAGTCTCTTTTTACAAACATTCCCTTTTCAATGGCCTTATACCATTCCGGAGTCCACCATTCTTTATACGCCGAAAGATTCCATTTCGTCCGTTTCTCCTTTTTCGTCATATTCATCGGATACACGCCCGGATTGACACGGTCGGCACGAATAAAGCGATATGGTCCCGCAGGCGAATCACTAACGGCAACGGCTGCATAGGCCGAAGCATATCCTTTCCCTTTCTTTTCCAGATGAAACCACATAACGAATTTTCCGGTTTTCTCATTGTAAATCACTTTCGGGCGTTCCATGATGCATCCTTTTTCAATCTCCGCCCCTTCCTCACCGGATACTGCCAAGACAATGCCTTCGGGTTTCCATTCGCATAAATCGACGGAAGAATAGCAGTTTATTCCTTTTTCCGTCACAAAGCCGGACTCGGAACGATGTTCGCCAAACCAATAATATACACCCCGGTGAAAGAGCAGGCCTCCTCCATGTGCGTTAATCACATCGCCTTCCGTATCCCTCCACACTTTGCCGGAGGCTATCTTTTTCTCCTTCTGATACACCCGCACATAATCAATCTCATACTTCATCGGCAAAGCGGTTTCATCAATCGGACCGCCATTCATACCTCCAATAGCCAGATTCAACAACAGATATTGCGGCTTCGTAAAAGGATTCGTCCCTTTGCCGATGCTTCCGTTCACCGTCTGGTTCAAAGGAATCTCATTTAAAAGTTCATCATCCAAATAAAGTTTAATCGCTTCCTCGTCCCAGTCCATTCTCCAAATGTGGAATTTCGAAGCCCAATCGGGGTCCTTATCGGTAAAATGAGTGTATGGAATAGCCTGGCTATCCCACTTTGCACTCCATTTCTTATCTGTTCCCCATGCAGCATTTGCCAATATATGAGGAATCCCCTTGATGTGGTAATATTCCATCATATCAATTTCCCCGCAAGAGGGCCATTCCATATGACTGCCCAACAGCCAAATAGCCGGCCATGCACCTTTCGCTACCGGTATGCGGGCACGCACTTCAAAACGTCCGTAAAGAAATTCCTTCTTTCCGGCAGTTGTCACCGATGAAGAGGTGTATTCTATAAACTCCCGTTTCTTACGCCAGTCGTTACTACCGGGCACGTAAAGAGGATTCGGACGACCGTGCTCCTTCCGGGCTTCGATAATGAGAGAGCCTCCTTTGCAGACAGCGTTGTCGGGCTGATACCACTGAGCCTCTTCGTTACGTGCATAACCTTGTTCGTAATTCCATACGGAAGGGGACAATCTCCCTTCCGTATCAAACTCTTCGCTCCAAACCAACTGCCAACCGTCATTTTGCGCCTTTGCAAGCAAAGGCAAAAACGCCAGTAACAGTGGTATAACCAAATAATTCTTAAAATATGCCATTGCTTAATCCCATCGTTTATTCGAACTGATAAACACGAACGTAGTCTACATGATATTCGAGCGGAAACTTCGACAAGTCCGGTTCGCCCCCGTTGGAGCCTAAAGCCAAGTTCAACCAGATACATTGCCCGAAGCCTTCATTAGCATTGCCTTCGTCAAGATACGGATTACGCCATGCTCCTCTCCACCAATCATCCAGTCCGCCAGAACCATTCATTGTAGTTGCTTCCAGATTATCAATTTCATTCATCAGTTCATCGTCCAGATAAACCCTCAACGTATTCTCGTCTTCATCCAAACACCAGTCCAGGCGCCAAACATGATATTTCTTTCCCCAGTTCTTGTCTTTCGCTATAAATTCGGCAAGAGGCCTGTTGTAAGATTTCCATTTGCCGCTCCAACGGGTATCCGAACCCCAACATACATTGGCGTGTATGCTCGGCTTTCCATTTACCAAATAGTATTCGAGCAAATCAATCTCACCTCCCAACGGCCATTCCCAACACCAACTGTCGGTACTTCCACCGGTTGTCCAAATAGCCGGCCATGCACCCATTGCCGTAGGTATCTTGGCTCTGACAAGCAGTCGTCCCTTCCGAAATCTGTAATCTTTCGTAATCAGACTGCTTGAAGTATAATCCGCATATTCACGATTCTTTTTCCAATCGCTGCTTCCAGCCTCATAATTCGTATTCTTTACCCGTTCCTCTTTTCCTGTGATTACTAATGCACCGTCTTTGCAAATCGCATTTTCTTTCTGATACCATTGCAATTCCTGATTACGCTGGAAACCTTCTTCCCAACGCCATACATTCCAGTCCGGTTCGCCTGTTCCATTAAATTCATCATGAAACTTCAAAACAAGTCCGTCCTCCGTCGTTTCCGGCGCGTCGTTAGGGTCAGGTACATATTCCGGACCACTTTCATCCTCGGCCGGCTCTACATAAGTCACATTGAAAAGCAGCATCAAGGTATTCGTCTTGGGATTGATTCCATAAGAAGACGAAGCCTCAATTGTCAGCGGAAGTACATACAGCAAATCACGCTCCGCCTCCTGACAAGCAGTAACCAGTTCGTTGGAATAAACGGTCACTGATACGGCATCCGATTTTGTTTCACCGGCCTGTAAGGTCAATGTCTGCGAGGACAAATGATAATAGCCTTCGGGAAGCAATTTTGCACCGTCATACTTTGCATAGATACCTCCTTCCGCCACTTTAGCCGATACTTTATTGAGCGTATCTTTATTCACGGCCAAGCTGACTTTAGCTTCTTGCCCGGCGGTGCGGTCCTGATAAAGAGATAAGTTCAACTTATAAGTAAAGTTCTTAACAGGCGTTTCATCCGCGTTTTGCTGCAAAGCCGTAACGACATTGCACTCCGCACCGTCCCACACTTCGCGAGCTTGTGTCAGGTTCAACAAACTTAAATCCAACCGACCTTCGTAAGTAAAGTCTTTATCGTCGTCACAACCATACACTCCGCCGATGAGGGTGGCCGCCACACAAGCGACCATCCATATTTTATTCATTTTCATCATAAGTCTCATTTTTAATTAATCCAAAGGAACTGTTTCGGGGTCGTACTTCTCGATATCCGCATCAAAGAAGGCTATCTCTCCTATATGGAAATATTTCTTATTCTGCGAACTTGTCAGCACATTGAAACGGAAATATTTAAACTTCTTACCCGGCATTACAAAATCAGAAGCGTACTTTGTCTGACGTGTCGCAGGCAGCCCACTCAAAGTAGAAACCGTTTCCCAATGCTCACCGTCCGTACTAATCTGCAATTCTGCGGAAGTAGGAAATCCGTCCGAATTACCGGTATCCCGCGTATAATACTCGAAGGCAAAATTCTCATGTTCTTCTTTAAGATCAATCTGTATATAATGCGGCAAATCGACTTGTGGACTATGCCAATTGGTATGAAAGAAAGAGGGATCGGCTGTTTTGCCATCTATCAAACGGTCAAAATACCCCTCAGCCGCATCCGGATAGTTGCAAGACAACTGCTCTACCGTCAGTCCAACCTGTGTACGTGATTTCTCCGTATAGGATGCAGGCATCGCTCCCGACCGTGCTTTCAATTCCTGCACGGCTCCCGCTTCGTGAGCCACATTAAACGTTTGCAAATAGAAAGTGTAGTCTCCAAAACGGGCACGGGTATTGTCTATCAGCATTTCCGTTGTTCCTTTAGAAGCAATCTTGCAGATATCTTTCTTCTGCAAAGGGTCGTAATAGCGAATCTGCATATAAGCGTAATCTCCTTCGGGTGCTTTCCAAGTCAATTTAATCTGTCCCGGCAAAGCCTCCGACACCACTGTAGAGAGTTCCACGGAAGCAGGACTTCCTCCCCCCGTTGTTTCAAATTCTTCAAAATTCTTATCACAGCCCACCATTCCCAATAACACAAAGGCTGCAAGCATATATCTAACATTCAACTTCATAGTTTTTCTCTTTTTTCATTAAATAAGACTTACCATCCCGGATTCTGAGTGAGATTCGGGTTCTTACGTATTTCTGAAGCCGGAATCGGGAAGAAATACATTTTATCGTCCCAAACCAACGACTTGGTTTTCCGCTCATAGAGGAAACTGCCATCCTCTTTTCTGGTAATCTGCATACGCCCGATTTGAGTGAAACCACCCTCTTTCCAACGGCGTACATCCCAGAAACGGTGCTGTTCAAAAGCCAATTCCACCATTCTTTCGTTTTTATACCGTCCCCAAAACTCGGTATTGGAAATATTATCGGGGAAATCGGGCATCTGTACATCCGAGCGCTGACGTACTTTGTTGACTGCGGCACAAGCCGACATTCTGAATTCATTGTCCGTAGCACCCGCCGAGCCGAGATAGCGGAAGATTGCCTCCGCATAATTCAGATAAAATTCTCCCAAACGGAAAATAACCCAGTTGTGCCGTTTGCCTCCACTGCCGCTCTCCGCACTGATATCGGTAGACGCATCCAAATATTTCTTCAGATAATAACCGGTCGGCGTTGCATAAGGAAGAGGCATACCATTCTTACCGCCAATAAATGTCTCCAACGGATTCGGATTGGTATTCGGCCATTTATCGCCATTACAAGCGATGGTCATACCGAAACGCGGATCTTTAACCCCATCCTTAGATTCGTAAGCATCTACCAATGTCTGCGTCGGGCAATTGCCAGAGTTGGCATTTTCCATACCTACCGGGAAGTTTGCATATTCCGGACTGCTTGTGTCTCCTATGCGACGGACGAAAATCATTTCGGAAGCCTGATGATTGTCCGTTCCCCAGATATCGGTATATTTTCCAAGCCGGATACCGTTGGCATTACAATAGTCAATCACAGCCTTGTTGGCTACAGCAGCTTCGTACCATAATTCCCGTTCTTCACCACTATTGAACAATTTGCTTGCTCTGTACAATGCGGCACGTGCTTTCAAAGCCAAAGCCGTTCCTTGCGTGACACGTCCGGCCTCCGGATTGGAGCCACCTGCGGCGTCATTGTCCAAAGCCGAATAAGAGACAGGCAGTTCGGGTGCCACTTCCTCACATTCGTTGATAATAAAATCGAAGATTTCCGACGCCGGAGTACGTGAAAGGGAATTGGCTTCACTCTCGGTCAGCACATTCACCGTGAAAGGCACATCGCCATATGCGCGTACCAACAGAAAGTAATAATATGCACGCAACAGACGAACTTCGTACTGATAACGATTGAACCGATTCATTTGAGCTTCATAATCCTGCGCATAACGCAAGTCATAGAAATCAAGGTCTTTACTCTCCGCCAGATAGAAATTAGCTGCACGGATACCGGAATAATATCCCCATAAGGATTTAGGGTTCAATGCGCTCCAACCACCATTCGTATAGTCGAGAACAGATGAATAAGTAACAGCCATTTCCGCTTCGTCACAAGCAGAAGCCAACGATTGGTAGCTTGGCAAATCAGTGTCCAGATAACTGTAGATGTTATTCACAAATCCCGCCGTCCGGGAAAAGTCGGAAAAGACATAACTCTTGTCGTACGACGTATATTCATGATAATCCATCTTATCGCTGCAAGCTGACACCACCGCTATACAAGCTATTCCCAAGCATATATTTTTCAATTTCATAGTTTCTTTCTTTTTAAAGCGTTAAACGTTAAAATCCTACTGACAAACCAACATGAACCGAACGGGTAGCAGGATATGAGTTATTCATCGCTTCCGGATCTAAATGTTCAATACTATCGAAGCAGAGCAAATCGACTCCTCTTACATATACTTTCGCATTCTTCATCAGGCATTTGTTCAGCCAGGATGAGGGAAGTTTGTAATACACTTCGCAGTTGCGCAACTTCAGGAAAGAACGGTCTGCCAGCCACAATGAGCTTGTTTGCAGGTTATTATCGACAGTTTCCGTCGTCAGTCTCGGGAAGCGGGCATTCGGAGTTTCCGGTGTCCATCGGTTCTGGTAAGCATAAGTGGAAATCGTCGTATTACCGACCAACGGGCGGTAGTAGTTTGCAGACAAAATTGCCGTATAATTTCCCACTCCCTGGAATTGTGCACTGAAGCCCAATCCCTTCCATTCCAAACCGAGACTGAACGAATAGTACGTTTCAGGACAGGTGCTATTGTATCCCATAGCCACTCTGTCGTCCGAATTAATGACTTTATCACCGTTCATATCCTTGTATTTGATATCTCCGGCTTTTACCGGGCCGAACTGCTGCGGCAAGCTATTGTCTATATCCGCCTGATCCACAAAATATCCGATTGCCTGCAAGCCAAAAATCTGTCCTACCGGATTGCCTGTGGCACGCGTATAGTCATAAGCGGCAGGTTCTTCCAGCATCTCTATAATTTTGCTCCGGTTGTAGGTAAAGGTTCCTCCCAGATTTAACTCCACGCCACCAATCTTTTTAAAATAATTGGCACCGATTTCCGTACCCCAGCTATCTACGATACCTGCATTTACATAAGAACCGGTTGCACCGAGAACTGCCGAATTCTGCCCTGCCGAGCTGACCCAGATATCCGAACGTCTTTCATAAAATCCGTCCACTGTCAGAGTCAGGCCTCTGAACAAAGTAGCGTCTACACCGGCATTGTATTTGTAGGCTTTCTCTGTGGTTCCGTTTACAGAAGCCAGACGGCCCTCCTGCCAGCCACCGTCGCCACTAAAGTTGTTATTAATCGGATAACCGTTACCTCCGCCTACTGTTTCATTCCAATAGCCGTTACCGGGAATATTGTCCGTATTCAGCATACCGAACGAAGCCCGTAGTTTCAGAAAATCCACCGCCTTCTGCTGTTGCATGAATTTCTCGTTGGATATAATCCAGGCCAGTCCCACTGTAGGAGATACATTCCAGCGATGGTCGGGCGCCAACAAGTTGGAAGCGGAAGCCATCAACGTAAAATCTGCCAGATAACGGTTTTTAAAGCCATAATGAGTGTACCAGCCCACATTCTGACGATAGAACGTATTGTTGATGCCGTTAGCATTATCGTATTTATAAGAATAGAGCAACATGGAGTACAAATCGTGCGCACCAAACTGACGTTGCCAATCGACGTTCATCTGAAAATTAAAGGCACGGTATTGCCAGTCGAGTTTACTGTCGCCCGACATTTCCGTGTCTCTGCCCCCCGTCACTTCCTCGCCGGGCACAGGCAATCCGTTTTCCCAAGAATCCACAGTTGCCATACCATATTTATATCCTCTCGTATGATTTTCCCAGTAAGAAGCGAGGTTGTCATATCCCATACGAACAGAGGCTCCCAATCCTTTGGTTAAAGCAGACAAATCCTGACGCAACGACATATCCGCATATAACCCACGCGTGTGTCCTTTGGAGTATGCACGTCCTTCGGTCAACGCTACCGGATTCCAGTTCTCGCCCCAAGTCGTGTTTCCTCCCCACAATCCGCTTTCCGTACGAACCGGGAAAGCTGCCGAAGGCAACTGATACAGCTTACTTATCAAATTATCACTGCCCATACCCGGACGGCTGAATTCATTCAAGATTCCCATAATATTGGCCTGCATCTTTGTTTTCGGCGACAAATCGATATCCAAATTCGACCGGAAATTTGCTTTCGAATACTTTTCCTGGGTAGAATAATCCGGAGTTGCATTGAAGTGCCTGATAAAGCCCCGGTTGTTCTGCAAATTCATCATCGTATAATAACGCATTTTGGTAGAACCGCCACGGAAGCTCAATGTCGCGATATCCGACGTTCCACGATCACGAAAGACCTCTTCCCACCAGTTTACATTCGGATAAAGATAAGGAGAAGTGCCATTCTTGAACGCATTCAACTCATTCTGCGAGTAGCGCACCTGCTTGCCGTCATTTGTCAAGGCCTCGTTCAGAGCAGAAGCATACATATAAGCGTCCGCCATTTCCGGCTTACGCGTCATGTAGTTAAAAGCATGGTCGTAAGAGAAATTAATCTCACGGGCATTGTATTTTCCACGTTTTGTCACAATATTGACTACGCCGTTCACTCCCCGGTAGCCATAAAGAGCCACTGCGGCCGCATCACGAAGCACACTGACAGATTCCACCTCTTCCGGAGTGATGTATTTCAAAGCCTGCCAATTATTATCCCGTTCAATCCCGTCCACTACCAGCAGGATTCCGTTATTACCATTCAGTGTTTTAAGTCCGCGAATATACATTGCCGGCATCTGTTCCCACACCACACCGGTATTTTGCAAAGTAGTCAGCCCCAACGCATTGCCATATAAGGAATTTCCGATAGAGAAAGCCGAACTCTTCTCTATCTCCTCCGCATATACGGTAGCTACGGCTCCCGTAGATACCGCATTTGTCTGCTGCAAGCCAAAGCCATAATTCACCTTCTCCGACGAGTAATCCATGACAACAGTCAGTTCCGGACTGTTGCCCACTTTCACTACCTTCATCGCATCGTCGCCGGTCTGTACTTTCAATCGGTTTCCTTTCACCGCAACGATTTCAAAACGTCCGTCTTTATCAGTAGCCACCCGTAGCAACGGATTTTCTTCCACCGAGACTAAAGCTCCCGCTACCGGTTTCCCTTTTTTGTCGAGCACCTTTCCGGTCACATTACCTTCACTTTGCGCCCATCCGTTCAGAGTGGCACAAGCGAATATTGCTAAAGCTAATATCTTATATTTCTTCATTTTACTCTATGATTAATCGTAGTTATTCCACATTAATTCCATCCCGGATTCTGAGTCAATCCGTAGTTTTTATTCACTTCCGACGGTGGGAAGGCCGACAAATACCATTTCGGGCTGAAATTGCTCCACCATGCACGGGAAGGATTCACCAACGGGAAGGCCTCGTAAATGAATTGAGTAGGCTTAGGATAAGTACTGCTGTTGCCGGTGCTTCCCGACCACGGTGTATTTCCACTTCCGTCATTTCTATAAATCTTCAATCCATGAAGTTGTTTTCTGAAAAGGTCTTCTCTCTTATAGCGTACCATATCAAACAGGCGGACGTCTTCCAGACCCAATTCGCAAGCTCGTTCTCTCAGAATCTCTTCCAGCAAGGCGTCGGAATCGGTTGTCAAGTTCTTGCCCGGATTGCAAGCCGCCAAGTCGCCCAGACCGACACGGGCACGCACTTTATTGACCTGTTCAATAGCTCCCGTCAAGTCGTGCTTGCATTGGAGCAACGCTTCTGCATAAATCAGATGCATTTCCGCCAGTCGCAGATAGGGCCATTGCAGATATTTATCCTTCAGCGAATTGAGCCCTTCTTTATAGAACTTGTAGCATCCGAATCCGGTAGCATATTTTCCGGTCTCTTTCTCCGTGTCATTCACGTTGTCGCGTCCTCCAATCCATAACTCGGCAGCATGATCGCCGAATTGTGTTCCGTTCACTAACATCGTTTCGTACAGACGCGGGTCGCGGGTCGGTTTATTGTAGTCATTATCCGTATAAAACGGATTGGTCGTGTTGTCCAGGCGGAAAGGATTGCCGTCGCTCATCGGGAACATCTCCATAAATTCCAGTGTGGGAGTCAGTCCTCCTGTAGTGACCGTGCCGTTACTTCCATTGACAAAAATATATTGCCATTCATCCCATGAATTGAATTTGCCGAAGCGCGAAATATGTGTGGAAATGAGCAGTTCTTTGTTATTCTCACGAGTAAAATATGCTTTATTATACGCATTTCTATACCCACTGACCGTAGCTTCCGTCGCCTGCGTCAGTTCATAGTATCCTTTCGACTCCAATTCGGTAAAGAAATCGACGCAAGACTGCCAGCACTGTTCCCACAATTCCGGTTTATAAGCGCCATACCACACCTGATGGTTCGTCACGGCATCCTGCGGTGATTCCGTGCAATAAGGAACATCGTCATTGAACAACGGACTGGCTGCAAACAACAGAATCTTACACTTCAATCCCATAGCAGACGCTTTGGTGAAACGTCCTTGCCAGTTCGTGTCGTCCGTTCCCAAATCCCAGGGAAGCTGAGGAGTAGCGGCAGCCTCATCCAAAAGATTCACCATGTAATTTACTGTTTCCTCTACCGTGGCACGCGGCAGTTCATAAGAGGGCTGTACATCGTAGGTTTCCTTAATTAACGGAAGTCCTCCAAAATGGCGGAATAAGTCAAAATAACGAGACGCCACAATGATTTTAGCTTCCGCTATCAACCGATTTTTCTCCGCCTCCTCCATATCGGGGACTTTATCTACATTCTCGATAAACAACCATGCGGCACGAATCGCCTCCCAACAGTTCTCTTTGGTATATCCAAAGCGTGTATCATCGCCGCTATCCTCGTCGCCTGCTTTATAAGAGCCCGAATAGTATTTCCGGTTCACCCCGTTCCAATCGGTGTGGCTATGCCAGCAGTCGGACATCATTTCAAAGATTCCGGTATTCATTTTACCTTCCACCGCATTCCAATATACGGGAAGCCCATAATAAAGTTTGCTATAAGTATCCCACAGGAAAGCACGGGCATACGTAGCTTTTCCGAAGATTGTATCTTGCGTTACCGCTACTCCCGGAGCTTTTTCCAAAAAGCTATCTCCAAATTTCACCTGGTCGACACAAGAAGAGGAGAACAAAGCCACTCCTGCAAAGGCAGCTATAAACCATTTACTTAAATGTTTCATCATATTATTCATAAGGCATTAGAATCCAAGTTTCAATCCGATATTAAACACGCGTGTCAGGGGATAATTGGGGCGGTCGCTCTGACGAGATTCCGGGTCACCCCATTTGAATCCGGTAATAGTCAGCAGATTATATCCGTTTACGTACAACCGGCAATTGTCCATCTTCAGCTTCTTCATAAAAGGGAAGTTAAAATTATAACCAATCTCCACACTCTTCAGGCGCAGATAGCTGGCATTAATGAGATACAGGTCGGACCCTGCATAATTGTTGGAAGCGTGCAAGCTGGAAGCGCGCGGGAATTTGGCCGTAAACGTATCGGCCGAGGAGCGCCACGTCGTGTCATACTGATAAAGCAGCAATCCTTTTTCGTTGGTATCGCCCAACGGACGTCTGAACTCGCTCAGCATACGGTCTACATTCCAGGCGCCTGTCCATTGCATGGAGAAATCGAAGTTCTTCCAGGTGAACCCGGTATTCAATCCGGCGGTGTATTCGGGCATATCCGTATATCCGATATCGCGCGTCGCATCATTGGAGTTTATTTCGCCGTCGCCATTCAAGTCCACATAAACGCAGTCGCCCGGCACAAGCGTAATACCGTGGTCAGCTATCGGACGTCCGAATTCCTCCTGATAACGCATATCGGCCGTCTCGTCATAGAATCCCCAGAACTTATACATCGAACGGGAACCGATGCGACGCCCTGTCTCATACATCCAGGGTTCATTCTGAGCCACCTCGTTCTTATAGACAATCTTGTTCCTTGAGAAAGAGACATTGAAATTCGCCCAATATCTGAAATCATTCTTCAACGTTTCGTTCCATTTCAACTGTACTTCAAATCCTCTGTTCAATGTTTCTCCGACGTTGACAGAAGGGAGCGACATACCCAAAATACCCGGCAAGTAATCCGGCTTGGACAAAATATCGCCACGGTCTTCCCTAAAGTAATCCAAAGAGACGGACAAGCGTTCTTTCAGGAAAGTGGCATCCACTCCATAATTCTGTTTTACAGCCGTTTCCCACTTGGCGTCGGGATTGGAACGGCTCACCTCACTTGCACCCGGCATCTTATTGCCTACATTCTGTCCGAAATAGTATCCGCCGCTGCCATATTGATAAGAGTCGGGCAGATACAAGAACCGTTGCGACACATCATTACCGACCATTCCCACCGAAGCGCGCAACTTCAAATAGTTCACCACGCTCTTGACCGGCTGAAAGAAAGGTTCCTCACTCACGACCCAGCCCAACGAACCTGCCGGAAAGAAACCATACCGGTTGCCCGGGCGGAAGTTTTCGGAACCATTGTAGCCAGCATTAAACTCTGCCATGTAACGGGTTTTCCAATCGTAGGTCACACGTCCTACCAAACCTACGTATCCGGTAGGAATGTCCGAATACTCCGACGGATAATATTTCTTCGACTGATTGTACAGCAACAGGGCGGTCACATTATGGTCGCCAAACTTGCGGGCATAATTCAGTGCCAGTTCCATATACCAGTTGCGTGCTTTCGAAAAGCCGGGTTCGTCGTAACTCGATTGGGAGTCTGTTCCGTACTTACGAAGCGAAATAGAACCGTCCGCATTCGCAACAGGCGTATAATAGGCTTTGGATGAGCTTGCCCGTTTGGTATTGGAATATTCGGAATTATAAGCCCCTTTCAGTTTCACAGACAATCCTTTCGTGATAAAATCCAGTTTCTGATTCAAGGCAAGGTCTACATTCAGCACATTGGTCGTCCTTGTCTGGAAGCCCTTTCCATAATATGAACTTAATCCGTCCACTCCCGTAAAAGGCAGAATGTCGGAATTGGACACCACCCGCTCGCCGTTTACAATTCCCGCACCGGCAAAGGGAACCGCCCAATAGAGCTTACGGAACAACTGATTCTGGTCTTCGCCGGATTCGGGCGTACGCTTCGTTTCTACACGGCCGCCGATATTGACAGACAACAGAGTGGTTTTCGTCACATCAAAATCCAGATTGGCGCGATAGTTGTACCGTTTGTAATCAAAGTTAAAGTTATCGGCGGCATTGAACTGTTTGAACATACCACTTTGCGTAAACAAACCCGCCGATACAAAATACTTCATATTGTTGGTTCCACCGGATATGTTCACATTGTGTTGCGACTGGAAAGCGGCCTTGTTCATACAGTAATCAATCCAGTTGATATCGGGATATAGCAACGGGTTGGAATGGTTGCGGAACGTTTCCAACTGTTCGTCGCTAAAGGTGGCCACTCCACCGTCATTGACCTTCATCATATTATAATAGGAGGCATACTGGTAGGAATTGGCAAAATCCAAATCCTTCGTCCGCACATTGACACCCGCCGATGTGGAGAAAGAGACCTTTGCCTTTCCTTCCGCGCCACGCTTGGTAGTAATCAGGATAACGCCATTGGCACCGCGCACACCGAATACCGCCGTGGCTGAAGCATCTTTCAGCACAGTGACGCTTTCAATTTCATTGGGGTCAATCTGCGAGAAATCACGCTCTACGCCGTCTACCTGAATCAACGGCTTCGCGTTGTTCCACGTAGCGACACCACGCACGTAAATATCCGCCGCATCCGCTCCCGGCTCGCCGGAATACTGCACAGACGAAATACCCGTGATTTGTCCTGACAACACGTTGGACAAAGAGCCTGCCGGAGTTTTCAACAGGTCGTCGCCCTTCATGGAGGAGATGGCTCCCGTGATGGATACTTTTTTCTGAACGCCATAAGCCACTACTTGAACCTCTCCCAACGACTGTGCGTCTTCTTCCAAAACGATATTGAGACTCACACCTTTCTTAACAGTTACCACCTTTTCCTTGTAACCGATAAAACTGACTTTAATTTTCGCACCGGAATTGGCTTGAAGCGAAAAACGCCCATCGATGTCGGTGATGGTTCCCTGCGTAGTTCCCACTACTGTAACATTGGCACCAATCACAGGCTCGCCATTGGCATCGACCACCGTACCTGTCACTTTGGAACTTTGTTGCACCACCTCCGGCATGGGACGCTCGTCTCCATATCCATGCAGAGGAATCAAAAGAAACAGAAACAACGAGAGCACTATCGGAAGCAGCCGACATTTCTTTCCCGCTTGTCTTTCATGGAATTGCTTTTGTTTTTCCATTTAGTATAAATATTAAGATTAAACATTAAGTGAACTACAGGTTCTTCTATGGGTCATATAGAAGAACCTGTGCAAAAGTAAGGAGCTGCCTCTCTGCAAGGCTCCAATAATACTTATCTTAGGATGAATTTTAGTTACTCCACCAAATCGAACGATAATTCAACCTCCCGATGCGGACTACCCTCCTCCCCTCTACTTGGCAGGAGTATCCAAAAAGCGTTCGATATACTCGGAAGGCAACATTCCGAACTCTTTCTTGAAGCAAGAGCTGAAGTATTTGGGGTCGTTGAACCCCACCGCATAGGCCAGTTCGGAAATGCGGATATTACTGCCCTTCTCCTCCATAATGCGGCAGGCGGATTTCAGCCGGGCGTTGCGGATAAAAGCCGACGTATTGAGTCCTGTCAAGGATTTGAGTTTCTTATACAGGGTGGATTTGCTGGTTTTCATCTCCTCGGCAAACTGCGCCTGGTCAAATTCGCCATCGTCGAGATGGCCGTTCACACAATCAATGGCCCGTTGCAGGAAGTCTTCATCCAGGCTTGTATAATTCAGGTCTTTCAATTCGAACACCAACTGGCGTTTGAAATCGTGCACCACCCCTTCTTTGTATTTCAGCAGATTACGGATACGCGCATAAAGCACGGGTAGATTGAACGGTTTGCTGATAAATGCGTCCGCCCCCACTTCGTAAGCCTCCGCCCGGTCTTCCTCCTTGTTCTTGGCAGTCAAAAGTATCACAGGAATATGGCTGATTTCGAGATTGCCTTTCACGTATTTACAGAATTCGATTCCATCCATTTCGGGCATCATCACGTCGGATACTATCAAATCGATGTCCTCATTTTCCAGTACAATGATTCCTTCCTTGCCGTTTTCCGCAGTGAACACATTGTATTCGCGTTTCAGCAGCCTGGTCATGAGTTGCAGCAGTTCTTCATTGTCCTCTATCACGAGTACCGAATGTTTTTTCTTCACCGTCTCCGTCGCGTCGTCCGGCTGTATGTCTTCCTCGTCGGCATAAGTTGCGGCGGTATTCCGTATCGGCTCGATAGCCTCGTCGTCGATTTCGTCCTCCCTGAAATAAGAGCGGTCGACGGGGATGCATACCATAAACTCCGTACCTTGTCCGGTTTCACTCTCCACCGCAATGGTTCCTTTGTGCAACTCCACCAGATCTTTGGTCAGCGACAGCCCGATTCCCGTACCGATGGTATTGAACTTGCGGTAGTCTCCTTCATAAAAACGCTGGAAAAGGGTTTTCTGCTTCTCCTTCGATATTCCCTCGCCGTTGTCCTTCACTTTGAGCAACACATGGTCTTTGTCTTCCGCATACGACAGCGTCACCTGTATGAAGCCGCCCTCTTCCGTATATTTAGCCGCATTAGACAAGAGATTGTATAGAATCTTGTCCAACTTATCGGTATCAAAATAGCCCGTGATGGAATCCGGATTGCACAATACCGAGAAATGTATTTTCGATTTCTTTATCAAAGGCTGGAATCCTTCCGCTTCCTTCCTCACGAAAGCGGCCACATCGCCGGGCGAAACCCTGAGTTTCAGATTCCCGGTTTCTGCCTTGCGGAACTCCAGGATTTGTTGCAGCAGGCGTATCAGCCGATGAATATTGTTGTACATCACCGCAAACAGGTCGGTGTGCTGCGGAACCTGTGCCTTCAGTTCGTCGACCGTGGCCGAAACAATGGTAAGCGGCGTCAGCAGTTCGTGGGTGATATTGGTAAAGAATTGCAGTTTGGCGTGGTTCAATTCCTCCGCTTTCATCTTTTCCATTTCGCGCAGGCGCAGTTCGTTGCGCAGCAGGATGCGGTTGCGCGTAATGCGGAAGAGCCAGAAAACCATTCCGGCAGCAAAGAGTACATACAGGATGTACGCCCACCAGGTTGCCCAGAACGGAGGAAGTATCACCACCGTCAACTCGCGGACGTAACCGCTCCAGATTCCGTTTTCGTCGGTTGCTTTGAGACGGAACGTATAAGTTCCGCTCGTCAGATTGTTGTAGTAAGCAAAACGGCGGTTGGAGTTGGTGTACACCCAGTTCTTGTCGAATCCTTCCAACTGGTAGGCATACCGGTTGAGTTCGGGATTCTTGTAGGTAAGCGTGGCAAACTCGATACTGAAATTATTGTACGTATAAGGCAGCTCTATTTTTTGCGTAAAAACCGGAGTGAAGCGGGATATCTTCTGCCGTACGTCCGGCGGCAGCAAGGTTATGGAACGGTTGAATATCTTTATATCGGTGATGGCAAGCGAGATGTCTTTCTGCTTTTCTTCCATCTGTGCGGGAATAAAGCTGTTGTATCCCCTGTAGCCTCCGAAAAACAACTCTCCGTCGCGGCTACAGGCAGAACGCGAAATGAAAAAGTTGCCTTGCAACCCGTCGACTTCGGTATATACACGCACTACCGCATCGCGCCCTACGGGCTGTGCGTCCAGCTTCACCAATCCGGCGTTGGTTCCCAGCCACAGATTGCCGCTCTCATCCTCCTGGATGCTGCCCACCATATCGCCGGGAATGTTGTATTCCTGGTTTTTCGCGTCGAAACGGTCGTTCGCACGGTCATAGAGGTAGAGTCCTCCTCCCTCGGTTCCCATCCACAAACGTCCCGTCTTGTCTTTGTAGAGGCACAGGATGTTGTTTGTCGTGAGCGCCCCGTTGTAAAAGCTGTAATTGTCGTACTTCAGCGTGGAGGGATGAGCGATATCTCCGCGAATGTGAATCAGCCCGTAGTTGGAGGTAGCTATCCACACACTGTTCTCGCTATCGGCTATGATATCGCGTACATAAATCCAGTCCAGGCGTGTATTGTCGGCAAAGGTGATGGGGCCGAACAGGAAACTGTTGCCATTGGCAAACTGCACTCCCAAACTGCCACGGGTTCCTACCCAGCAGTTGCCGCGTCCGTCCTCATAGAGTGCGGAGACACAGGAATTTCCCATGAATTTGCAGTTGTCGGTCGTCAGGTTCTCTACCTGCTCCCCTTTCCGGTAGATGAAAATTCCGCCATCGTAAGTGCCAAACCAGATATCGCCGCTATTCCGCCGCTGCACGACGGAGAACACGGTAGGAACACTCATTCCTGCAAATTCGGGTATTTGCAAATGGGACTTCAACTTGCCGGTAGCATATTCGATACACGCCAGCCCGTACGTGCCGATTCCCATCCAGATGTTGCGTTCGGAATCGGTAAACAACGCACGGACGGAGGTGAGAGGGATGTCATTGTCTGCAAAATCCAGGCTGTAGGAAGTAAACATCGGCCGGCTGGTATCGGCAGCCAACACGCCGCCACCGATGGAGCCAATCCACATGACTCCCGATTTGTCGCGCAGAATGGTATTGATTTCGTCGCAAAAGATATAGTGTGAAGAGCCTCGCGGCTTATAATTGATGAAACGTCCGGGAAGCTCTTTTTCCATGATACTCAATCCGCTACGCGTACCCACCCACAAGGTTCCGGTATTGAGGTCTTCGCTGATGTCATATACGATGTCGTCGGACAGGCTCGCGCCGTCGCCCGCCTTATGCCGGTAGTTGACGTAGGACACCTTGCCGAGCTCCTTCGGATGATTGAGCCTGAAAAGCCCGCAGTTCCAACTGCCCACCCAGATGTTCTTATCCGAATCTTCATAAATGACATGGGCCGAATTGCGTTCGTTCATGGTAGGATAAGCGTAAAACTTTCCGGTGGAAGGGACGTATCTGTACAGCCCCGACGACCAGGTGCCTATCCATAAGTCGCCTTCCGAATCTTCCAACAAGGATTTGATAGCGGTATAGTCCAGCACCCCTCCGGTCAGTTCGCGGTTGTAGACGGTAAATGTATCTTTTTCCGCATCATACCTGCACAGTCCGGTATCCGTGCCCAGCCACACGGAATGGTCGCGCGTCACCAACAGGCAGGATATCACGTTGTTGGGAATGGCAGGAGAGAGGATTTTCCTTATTTCCCCGGTTTTCTTGTTCAGGATGTTCAGTCCCTCCTGCGTACCGACCCACAGGTTATGCTCGTAGTCGTCGGCCAGGCAGAGAATATTGTTGTTGGTGAGCAATCCGGGAGTGTACAGGTTCGATTTGTACAAAGTCGTTTCATAACCGTCGTACTGATAGAATCCGTAGCGGCTTGCCAACCATACAAATCCGTCCTTATCCTGATATATTTTCTGTATCTCGTCCGACGGCAGATTATTCAAAGCCGCAAAACGCTTGAATTTCAGATTGGAGACAAGCATATCGCCCGATGCGGGAAATGATGTGGAAGGCTTCAGGCAAAAGCAGAATAGAATGAATAAAATCTTCTTGTGGATAAGATTTATACACCGTTTGTTTTTCATAAAGTACTATAACTGTGGTTTTACGGAAACAAAAATAGCCACTTTTATCCGTATAATGAGAGAATTATCCTTCTTTTTTATCTGTTTTTAGATTATTGCCCGATAAGATTGGCTTTTCTCTCTGCGCTTTTTGCGGAACACTATAGTGGAACGAACGGAACACTACAGTGTTTCTTGCGTTCCACTATAGTGTTCCGCAAGGACAACCATAGTGGAACGCAATACATATCACTGACGAATCATCTCTCCGCAGGCAACGGGGCGGAAAGAGACGAGGGTGGAAAAAACTGTGGTTCAGTACTTGAAATCGGCAGGTTTCACATAGACGCGGTATTCCTTAATCATGCCCGGATAGTGCTTTTCGGCACGCGGAAGATAACGGAAGCCTGTCACCGTCTGCACTTTGTCGAGGTCGATTACCAACTGGTGAGGATAGGCCACATTGTCCACCGTCATCCAGAAGGTAGACTCCTGCAGGTCGAACACCTTATCGGCCGTGCGGTTGCCGCTACGCGTTTCTTCGCTGTCGGCGTAACGAATCTTCCAGTGTTGGCGGGATACCGGCTTGCCGTCCGCACCGAGGACGTCGAGTTCGGCAACGGCGGCAATGTTGTCAGCGGCTTGCGGCGACAGTGCCTCCAGGCAGAAGAAACGCCCTTTCGCCGGAGCGGCAAAACGTACTTCCTGCCATCCGTTGCCGGGGGCAAACGCGCCTTCGTGTACGGCTTTCTCGCCGGACAGATTCAGTTTCTCGCCCTCCTTGCGGTGTGTTTCGGGTGCTTTTTCGCGCAGCACGTCAAGGATGGGGTTCTTCAAACCTCTGACGGATGCTTCCGAGGGGCCTTTCAGGTCTAAAACCAGAATCTCGTTTTCGCCCTCTTTCAGCCAGCAGCCCGGCATGAAGAGTGTCTGCTGGGGGCCGATTTCCCAGAAACGTCCCATCGCATGGCCGTTGACCCAAACCATCCCTTTGCCCCATGTGCTCATATCGAGGAAGGTATCGCCCACTTTATCGAGGTTGAAGGTGGCCTTGTAGTAGGCAGGCATGGCAGGCAGGAACTTGGTATGATGATATTTCTTGTCTTTGACGAAGGAGTAATCGACCGGGAAGTTATATATCGTCCAGTTTTTCAGTTCCTCGGTCCGGTCGGCCGAAATCAGTTCCACCTTTTCCGTAATCCCCTTGCGGTCGTGGATGGACTTGTCGAAGTTGACACGCCCCATCGCTTCGACAAGAATATCGAGCCGTGTGCCTTTCTTCAACGCGGGCAACGTCGTTGCAAACTCTCCTTTGCGACGGTCGAGACGGGCAAGGAGCTTGCCGTCGGCATATACCTGCGCCCAGTCGTGCACTTCGGTTATCTTCAGGACGGTGGCTGCGGCAACGGCTTCGGGCAAAGTGGTACGGTACAGGATTGTTCCCCATCCCTGGCCGAACTGTTCCATCGGCCGGATAGCTACCGAATGTTTCGCTTCCGGTAGATTGGAGAAAAGCGGGGCCGCCTGATTGAAATGGAATTCGGGAATCTCGATAACGGGCAATGCAGCAGGGACTTCAGGCAGCGATTCACCGGCGGGAAGGTAGTTTTTCAACAAGTCGCGCAGCAGGAAGTATTTCTCCGTCGTCCAGCCCGGCTCGCTGATGGGGGCGTCATAATCGTAAGAGTTGCACATGGCGGAATAAGCCGGATTGTTGGCTCCGCCCCAATGGCCGAAGGTGGTTCCGCCGTGGGTCATGTAGAGGCTGAAAGAGATGTTGCGGTCGAGCATATCCTTGATGCCTTGCACCATATCTTTGGCAGGACGCGTCTCGTGCTTGCGTCCCCAATGGTCGAACCAGCCGCTCCAGAATTCGCTGCACATCAGCGGAGTTTCGGGGCGCAGTTCTTTGAGTTTCCTGAATTGCTGGTCGATGTTGGCTCCCGTTCCGAAGTTCACCGTCCAGAGCAGGTCGTCGAGTGCGTTATTGGTGAAGTTGCTGCTCCAGTCGCATTGAAACAAAGGCACGTCGGTGAAACCGGCTTCGCGAACCAAATCGCGCACGGCGGATACATAGGGCTTGTCCGTCGCGTAGGAACCATACTCGTTTTCGACCTGCACCATGATGATGTTGCCGCCTTTGGTTACTTGCAACGGGGCCAGTTGCCTGCCCACTTCTTTCATGAAAATACCTACGCGTTCCATATAATAAGGGTCGAGCGTGCGCAGCGCCACGTCTTTCTTCTTCAACAGCCACCAGGGAAGGCCGCCCATCTCCCACTCCGCACATACGTACGGCCCGGGACGGACAATGACGTACATACCGTGCTTCTGTGCGGCACGGCAGAAGGCAGCAATGTCGTTCTGACCGGAGAAGTCAAACCTTCCTTCTTCCTGCTCATGGATGTTCCAAAAGATATAAATGCAGATGGCATTCATCCCCAATGCTTTGCACATTTCGATGCGGTGTTCCCAATAGGGCTGCGGGATACGGGTGTAATGCAGTTCGGCAGCCTTCACGACAAAGGGTTTGCCATCGAGCAGGAAGGTGTTCTTGCCCGCCTCAAATCTACGGGCGGTAGTTTGTGCCTGCACGCTACTGCTACAGAAAACGACTGTAAAAAGTACGAGTAAAGCAATGAATCTGTTTTTCATGGTTTATTCAAAAAAATATAAGATTTTAATAGTACTGGGGGCAAAGGTAGGCGATTCGCCCGAATGGAGGGGGGCAATTATCATTCAAAAAGGGTGGGAAATAGAGCAAAACGGCTTTCAACAAGCCTGTTCTGCCTCATTTCCACCGGATTCCAAAGTTATTGTCTTTCCAGCCAAAGACTGAAAAACTTATCATACACTTCGTAATAATCACGTTCTTTGGTGATGAAGTCTTTATCCAAAAGTCCGTTCACGGCCGATTTGACAGAGCTGGGAGAAGCCAGTCCGTAGCGTTTGCAAAACGCTCCCGAATTGACCGCCCTCGCTTTTCCTTCTTTATTGATGGCTATGAAAACTTCTTTCTGCTTTTCGGGCAACTGATACAGAAGTTCGGCATAGGTATCCGCAGTAAAGTTTACAATATAGTCGATGGCAGACTGTATCATATTCATTCCGCAAACGCCTTTCTCGGGTGTCTTTAAGAAAAGCACATTCATCACTTTCTGCAAATAAAATGTCCCACCTTCAAAGCGGTCGTACAATGCATCGACAACCTCCGGACACAAGCTCTTACGGTTTTCAGCGAAATGTCTGACCGCAAATTCGCGGTATTTATCTTTCGGGATGGGGGGAAGATTCATAATCGTCACACTCTGATAGAACGGACGGGAAGGGAAAGTGAAAATGTTGCCCATCAAGTGGCGTTGCGAACCGGCAAAAACAAAGTGGGCATTGCTGCAATACTGCACATAGGTACGCAACGTTGCCTCAACGGTGTCTTCGTCGTATTTTCCTATTTGCTGAAACTCGTCAATCGCTACCAGGCATGGTTTGTCCGCCTTCTGCAGATAATTGAATATTTCATCCAAAGACACCGCCGGATTGGTGATGTCTCCCAAACTGACAGACCATGAAGGCATTCCCGATATATCATAAGCAATACCTGCTTTCAAAGAGGAGATGGCATTGACAAACAATTCCCAAGATTGTCTTCCACGAGGTTTCAACTCTTCCAGAATAGCTTTCCCCAACTTGTTTACCAAATCACGCAAGGAACGGGTCGCGTAAATATCTACGATAAACGTATAGAAATGCTTGCTTATTTCCGGACGGGAAAAACAATGTCTGATTAAATCCGTTTTCCCATATCTTCGCGGAGAAATCAAGGCGATATTATTCCCGTTAAGCAGCATTGTTATCACATCCTCTGTCTCTTTCTCCCTATCGCAGAAGTACTTGTCAGATACATAACCATTCGTCACAAAAGGATTGTTCATATTCGTATTACATTGATTTCTGCAACAAAGATAGCCAATTTGCAGCAATGGTCAAAAGATGATGGTCATAAAATGACCATCATCTTTTGACCATTGTCTTATTCTTGTGATGTAAATCAGTCTTCTTTGGTCAGCAGGCTTTCCAGTTCCTCCGCATTCAGGCGAAGATAGAACTGTCCGCGATAGGCGACGGATATGGAGCCTGTCTCTTCGGAAACGATGATAGCGTGCGCGTCCGATTGTTGCGAGATTCCCATCGCCGCGCGATGGCGCAACCCTAATTCTTTGGGGATATTCAAATCATGGGATACGGGCAGGATGCATCCGGCGGCTTTGATGCGTTTGTTGCTGATTACCATAGCGCCGTCGTGCAGAGGACTGTTCTTGAAAAATATATTTTCAATCAAGCGCTGGTTGATTGATGCGTCGACAACTTCACCTGTACGGACTATTTCATCCAACGGAACGCTACGCTCCACGACAATCAATGCACCTACTTTCTGCTTGCCCATACTCAGGCAAGCCATCACCACCGGCATGATGTCATCGTGCTTCAAGGCATCTTTCTTTGAACCGTTGAAAAGATGCGCCAACGCACTGACGTGCCTGTGAGAACCTAAGGTCAGCAAGAAACGGCGTATCTCGTCCTGAAAAAGCACAATCAAGGCTATCACACCCACGTTTATCAAGGTGTCGAAGATAGACCCCAACAGTTTCATATCCAACACCTGAGTCACAACGAGCCAAATCAACATAAAAACAAGAATGCCGGTGAAAACCTTGATGGAACCGGATGCTTTCATCAGTTTGTAGGTGTAATACAACAGCAAAGCTACCAGCAGAATATCTATAAAATCTTTTATGCCAAACTCAAAAAACATACTATCTTCTTCCTTTTATTTGCAATACAAACGCTCCTTTTTCAACTTTTCCGTGATGCGAACGGCCTCCACGGCTTCACGCACGTCGTGTACGCGAAGTATATGCGCGCCCTTCATCAAGGCAACCGTATCCAATACGGTAGTCCCGTTCAGCGAATCCTGCGGGGTTCCGCCTAATAATTTATAAATCATCGATTTTCGCGACACTCCCACCAAAACGGGCAGTTCGAATATACGGAACTCTTCCAGGTGTGCCATCAGTTCGTAGTTATGCTCCAATGTCTTTCCGAATCCGAAGCCCGGGTCGAGAACAATGTCCTTCACACCCAAATCGCGCAGTTGCTGCACTTTGCGGGCAAAATACAGAAACACTTCCTTTATCAGATTATCGTAATGGGGGGCGTGCTGCATATTTTGCGGAGTTCCCTGCATATGCATCATGATGTAAGGCACTCCCAACCGGGCTACCGTAGGAAACATCCGGTCGTCCATCTCACCGGCAGCGATGTCGTTGATGATAGCGACGCCATATTCTTTCACACATTGTTCCGCCACATCGGCACGGAAGGTATCAACGGAAATAAGGACGTCAGGATGATTGCGGTTGAGAATTTCCAATCCGGTGCGAAGCCTGCGCATCTCCTCTTCGGCAGAGATATGCTCGGCGTCGGGACGCGAAGAATAGGCCCCTATATCAATAATGGAGGCACCTTCGTCGATAATTTGCCGGGCACGGGCGGCAATGTCCTCTTCGGTCTGCATCCGGCTGCCGGAATAAAAAGAATCGGGAGTCACATTCAGGATACCCATCACCTGCGGAACAGTGAGGTCGAGCAAGCGCCCTTTTACATTTATATAAATAGGAGATACAGGTTTCATCATTGATACTATTCCTTTTAGATTGTTGCAAATGTAGAGAAATAATCCGAAAGAATCTTCTATCTTTGCCGCGTTTTTTAATCAATAAGCGCTGGTTATGAATCTTACTGACCTTTACCCAATATTCCAGAAGTGCCAGTCGGTCACTACCGACAGCCGGAACTGCCCGGAAGGCTCCTTGTTTATCGCTTTGAAAGGCGAATCGTTCAACGGTAATGCATTTGCTGAGAAAGCATTAGATTCGGGATGCGCATATGCCATCATCGACGAAGCCGCATATGCCGCAGAAGGCGACTGCCGATACATCCTTGTAGACGACTGCCTGCAAACCTTGCAACAACTTGCCAACTACCACCGCCGCCAACTCGGCACACGTGTCATCGGAATCACCGGAACAAACGGGAAGACAACGACCAAAGAATTGATTTCGTCCGTTCTCTGCAAAGCCCATAACGTATTGTACACCTTAGGCAATCTCAACAACCACATCGGCGTGCCGCTCACCCTGCTCCGCCTGAAACCGGAACATGACCTTGCCGTCATTGAAATGGGAGCCAACCATCAGGGAGAAATCAAGTTTCTTTGCGGAATAGCCGAACCCGATTACGGTATCATCACCAATGTAGGCAAAGCCCACCTGGAAGGATTCGGCTCTTTTGAAGGGGTTATCAAGACGAAAGGAGAGCTTTACGACTTCCTGCGCAAGAAAGGGGAATCCACCGTTTTCATCCACCACGACAATCCTTATCTGATGAACATAGCCAATGGATTGGACTTAGTGTCTTATGGTACGCAAGAGGGACTGTACATCAACGGACGCATTACGGACAACTCTCCTTTCCTCACTTTCGAATGGAAAGCAGGCAAAGAGGGGGAGACTCACCAGGTGCGCACGCAGTTAATCGGAGAATATAACTTCGCAAATGCCTTAGCCGCCATCACCATCGGCCGTTTCTTTGGAGTGGAGGCGCAAAAGATAGATGAGGCCTTAGCGGAATATACCCCTCAGAACAACCGTTCCCAACTCAAAAAGACAGCAGATAACACGCTGATTATCGACGCTTACAATGCAAACCCGACCAGCATGATGGCTGCCTTGCAAAACTTCCGCAACATGACCGTGCCCCATAAAATGCTTTTATTGGGAGATATGAGAGAGCTTGGCACCGAAAGCGCTGCCGAACATCAGAAGATAGCAGATTACATCAAAGAGAGTAACTTTGAACAAGTATGGCTGGTAGGCGAACAGTTTGCAGTCGCACAGCATTCTTTTAAAACATACGCCAATGTGCAGGAAGTCATCAAAGAACTGGAAACCCATAAACCGAAAGGATACACCATCCTCATCAAAGGCTCAAACGGTATCAGACTCAGTTCGACAGTAGAACATCTATAAATGAGTTCCACATAAATCGGAGTAATTCCATTACAACTGAGTTATAACCCGATATTATAGCTCAGTTGTCACTCAAATCTCCTCCTTCCGCACTTACTTTATTATCTTAAGCCTAATAGCCAGCAATGCACTCAAACTTGCCAAAAGCGCTCCTGTGAAATTGGCAGCAAAGTCCATCCAGTCTCCCCCGCGATAATCCGTGCAATACTCTTGCAGCAATTCCACACATCCGCTGAAAAGAACAGGGCAAAGGAAAGCACCCACCCATGCGTGCCACATCGGTGCATACTCTCTGCGGTGTGCCCGCAAAAACTCCAGCCATAACATCCCCGACATCCCGAAATACATACAGATATGAACCAACTTGTCCAGGTTGGGAATCTCATTCAAATCCGTCTTGGGCGGCTTGAAAAAAGAGAGGTAAATCACCGCCAATATGATTAAAAGCGAAACGGGATATTTCTTAATATAAGATAGCATACCTAAATAATATTACAAATCCGGTGCAAATATAAGTATCATTTTCTATATTTGCGATTTAATACGTATTATTTATAACGATTTGTAAGAGAGAACAAGATTTATGACAAAAAGTGATAGAGCAAACTTTGGCAGCAAATTAGGCGTGATACTTGCTTCCGCCGGCTCGGCGGTAGGCTTGGGAAATATCTGGAGATTTCCTTATGAAACCGGCAATCATGGCGGCGCAGCCTTTATTTTAATTTATTTAGGCTGTGTGCTTCTTCTCGGACTTCCCATCCTGATTGCCGAGTTCCTTATCGGTCGCCGTTCGAGGGCAAACACCGCAGGCGCCTATCAGGAACTTGCCCCCGGCACACATTGGCGTTGGGTGGGACGCATGGGGGTTTTAGCCGGATTCCTGATACTAAGTTACTACTCGGTAGTGGCAGGATGGACGCTTGAATACATTTTCGAAGCAGTTATCAACGGCTTCTCCGGTAAAACGTCGGGTGAGTTCATCACTTCTTTCCAAGATTTTTCCAGCAATCCGTGGCGTCCCGTGGGATGGTTGATGGCGTTTCTGCTGATTACCCATTTTATCATTGTCAAAGGGGTGGAGAAAGGTATCGAGAAATCTTCCAAGATTATGATGCCCGCCTTGTTCATTATCATACTCATATTGGTAGTCTGTTCGGTTACCCTGCCGGGAGCCGGTGCAGGGATTGAATTTCTGCTGAAACCGGATTTCAGCAAAGTGGACGGAAATGTATTCCTCAGCGCTATGGGACAGGCCTTCTTCTCCCTCAGCTTGGGAATGGGTTGCCTCTGTACGTATGCTTCCTATTTCAGCAAAGAGACCAACTTAGCTAAAACTGCCTTCAGTGTAGGTATCATTGATACTTTGGTGGCGATATTGGCAGGCTTTATCATTTTTCCGGCAGCGTTCTCCGTAGGTATCCAGCCCGGTTCGGGGCCGAGCCTTATCTTTATCACACTGCCCAATGTATTCCAGCAGGCCTTTGGCGGGATTCCCCTATTGGCTTATATATTCTCGGTGATGTTCTATACCTTGTTGGCTATGGCTGCATTGACTTCCACCATTTCCCTGCACGAAGTGGTGACGGCTTATCTGCATGAGGAATTCAAGTTCTCCCGCGCAAAAGCGGCAAGGATGGTCACCGGCGGATGTATATTCTTAGGGATATTCTGTTCGTTATCTTTAGGCGTAACGAAAGGATTCACCATCTTCGGATTGGGGACATTCGACCTTTTCGACTTTGTAACGGCTAAAATCATGCTGCCGCTTGGAGGATTGTGCATTTCGGTCTTCACGGGATGGTATCTCGACCGACAGGTGGTGTGGTCGGAAATAACCAATGACGGGACTTTGAAAGTTCCCGTCTACAGACTTATCATCTTTATATTAAGGTATATCGCTCCGGTTGCCATCGCACTGATATTCATCAACGAGTTAGGACTTATCAAGCTATGATGTGGAAAGAATTCTTATATTTCACCAAGGCCGAACGACAAGGAATTATTGTCCTTGTCGTTCTTATTTTGGCAGTGTTGGCAATTCCCAAACTCTCCACGCTTTTCAGCACTTCCCAAGAGACGGACGGGGCAGCACAAAAGAAGTTCGAGAAAGAGTATCGTGAGTTTATCGCTTCACTCGAAGAGACAAAGCCCCGTCGGCAATCTGCCGGCAACGCTTTCCCGACTTCTTTCAAGAGGGAAATCAAACTTGCCGCCTTTGACCCGAACACTGCCGATTCTCTCACTTTCCTTTCTCTCGGGTTGCCGCCGTGGATGATTAAGAACATCCTGCGCTATCGCGCCAGGCAGGGACGGTTCCGCCAACCGAAAGACTTCCGGAAGATATACGGACTGACCGAAGAACAATACCAGACGTTGCTTCCCTATATCCGGATTGCGGAAAGTCCTCTCCACAAAGACACAGTAGAGTTATTAACCGTATCCAACGTACAACGGGACAGCATATTCAAATACCAACCCGGCACGGTTGTCTGCCTCAACTCTGCCGACACCACCGAACTAAAGAAGATTCCCGGTATCGGAAGCGGCATTGCGCGAAGGATTGTAAATTACCGTACACAGTTGGGAGGGGCTTTCTGCAAGATAGAGCAGTTGCAGGAGATTCACCTGAAAGCCGAGAAACTGCGCCCCTGGTTTTCCATCGATAGTAGCCAGATACAACGCATCAACTTGAACAAGGCAAGCCTGGAGCGGATGATGCGCCATCCGTACATTAATTTCTACCAGGCGAAAGTCATTGTAGAATACCGGAAAAAGAGAGGAAACATAAAAAGCCTGAAACAATTATCGCTCTATGAAGAATTCACTCCGGCAGATTTTGAACGTCTTGAACCTTACGTCTGCTTTGATTAATAAGAGTCTGCTTAATTTTCACTCGAAAACAACGCGGCAGAGGATAAAAAAGAGCAACTGAGACGAGTAATATTAAGAATAAGCGGAAGAACAAGACTACTCTTTCGCTTATTTATGTACCTTTGCGTATAAATGATTATAACACAATGAAAAAAAGCGATATTTCCATATATAATTCTGATTTTATACAAGAAATCAAACGCATCGTAACGCAAGCCCGTCAAAGAGCATATACTGCAATTAACTCAGCAATGGTCGAGGCTTATTGGCAGATGGGCAAGCGCATCGTGGAGCAGGAGCAACAGGGAAAAGACCGCGCCGATTATGGGTCGCAGTTGTTGAAATCGCTCTCGAAAGAACTTACTACAGAGTTCGGCAAAGGATTTTCTGTACCTAGTTTATATAGCTATCGCTCGTTCTACCTGCTCTTTCCCGAGATATTCTCCACACCGTGGAGAATTTTGACATGGTCGCATTACAAGCGGCTATTAAGCGTTTCCAATGCTGAAGCTCGCGCATGGTATCTGAAAGAGGCTGCCGAGCAGATGTGGAGCTACCGCACACTCGACCGTAATATCGGCTCGCAGTATTATGAGCGGTTGCTACTTTCGCAATACAAGGAGACAATAGCTTCCGAAATGAAGACTTTGACCGCCCCATTCGAGCACGACTGCATGGAGTTCATCAAGAACCCGACCGTCGCCGAGTTCATAGGTCTTGTGCCCAACAGCGATTTCACGGAATCAGATTTGGAAAAAGCCATCATCGGCAATCTGCAAAAATTCCTGCTCGAATTGGGTAAAGGCTTTTCGTTCGTCGCACGGCAGAAATTAGTCCGTACCGAAAAGAAAGATTACTTCATCGACCTTGTTTTCTACAACTATATACTCAAATCGTTCGTGCTAATCGACCTCAAAACGACGACTATCACACACCAAGACGTCGGACAGATGGATATGTACGTAAGAATGTACGACGAGCGAGTGCGCGGCGAAGGCGATAATCCGACCATCGGCCTTGTCCTCTGTTCGGAGACCGACGAAGACATCGCCCGTTACTCCGTCCTGCACGATAACGATAGATTGTTCGCTTCGAAATATATGCTCTATATGCCGACCGAAAAGGAATTGCGTGAAGAACTCGAACGGCAAAAAGAATTTTATCGATTGCAGCACAATACAAACGAGCTATAATAAGGAATAAGGCGTCAGGTCATACACCCTTATTCTTTAATCATACCATCCACCATATGTACCGTCCGGTCGGTGATTTGGGCAAGTCCCTCGTCGTGGGTGACGATGACGAACGTCTGTCCCAACCTGTCTCTCAAGTCAAAAAACAACTGGTGCAAATCTTCTTTGTTGTGCGTATCAAGGCTTCCTGACGGTTCGTCGGCCAGGATTACGGCCGGATTGTTGATGAGAGCACGTGCCACGGCCACCCGCTGTTTCTCTCCGCCCGACAACTCGTTGGGCTTGTGCAAAGCACGGCCGGCAAGTCCCATAAACGTCAATATCTTCATGGCGCGGTCGTTTGCCTCTTTTGAGGAGACGCCGGCTATAAACGCAGGAATCATCACATTCTCCACGGCGGTAAACTCCGGCAAAAGTTGATGAAACTGGAACACGAAACCGATATTCCTGTTGCGGAAAGCAGCCAATTCCTTCTCTTTCATCCGGCTGACTACCGTTCCGGCAATCTCCACCGTGCCCACATCGGGTTCGTCCAAAGTACCCATAATCTGCAACAGCGTGGTCTTGCCCGCCCCACTCGGCCCTACGATGCTGACAATCTCACCCTTATTGATTTCCAAATCAATCCCTTTCAGCACTTGCAACGAACCGAAACTTTTCGTAATTCCTTCTAATTTTATCATAACAGCCTTTTATAATCGTTTAATGACATATTCTGCCAGGTAACACCCGAACACGGCGGGCATATAACTGACCGTTCCGCAGGTGGATTTCTTATTCTGTTCCTCATCCGTCAGCAGCACGGCTTTCGGGTCTGCCTGTTCGGTGCTGAATACTACCGGAAGTTTCCGTTTCATTCCCATTTTCTGCAAACGTTTCCGTACCGCTTTGCTCAGTCCGCAATGATACGTGTCCCAAAGGTCGGCAAAGTGAACCTGGGTAATATCGCTCTTCGCCCCCGCTCCCATACTGGAGACAATTCGGATGCGCCGCTTCATCGCTTCACAAATCAGATAGCACTTCGGGCTGATGGTATCGATGGCATCGACAATAAAATCGTACTTGCCGTCATCCAGCAGCTGGGGGATGTTTTCATCTTTCAGATACACCGGAAAAACGGTCAGCTCTATATCCGGATTAATATCCTTATAGCGGGCAGCCAATGCTTCCGCCTTCGGCATCCCCAAAGTGGAATGCAGGGCAGGCAATTGCCTGTTTATGTTGGTGGGTTGCACCGTATCGGCATCGACAATCGTCATCCGCCCTACTCCCGCACGGCAAATCATCTCGGCGGCATAAGCGCCTACTCCGCCCAGCCCCACTACGAGCACGTGGGCGTTGCGGATGCGGTTCATCTTCTCTTCGCCGAGAAGAAGTTCCGTCCTTTGTTGCCAGTTCTCTTTTTCCATCAGTTTTTCTTTAACCATTTATAGAACCATTTGCCGACCTTTTCGTAATGCTGTGACTCATTATGTCCGAGAGGGTCGGAGAAAGAGACAATCTCCTGCGGCTCACCGAACTGGTCGGGATACAATACAATCAAACTATTATTGGAGAAGTATTTTCCGAGTTGCGCAGGCAGACGTTCAAAAGAGGTGTCGTAGGAAATCGACCCCCGGCGGGCGGAAACAACCACCAACAGATGGTCGTAGTTCACCTGTCCTGTCAAGAGAAGAAGGTCTTCCCATTCGTCGAGCGCAGTAAACTCCGCCGACATTCCCGCATACTTCTTCTGCACAAGTTGGCGGAGCCTCATCAATGTCCGATCGTTGGCGAGAAAATGCACGCGGCATCCCAAGATGCTTCCCATGCGGCAGAAGTGCTCCACCCATTTCGCAAACCCCGTCTCATACTCGGCTTTCGGCGGAACGGCAATATGGATTCGCCGCAAGGTATTCACCGGCATCAGAAATTTGGCAATCATCACTTCGCGGTGTGTGCCTTTGAGCAGACTCTCTGCCAGGTGTCCGAAGAAAGAGTCTACAATGTTGGCCTTACGGTGCAGACCGATGACCACATCCGTAGCCTCATACTCCTTTATCGTATGGATAATACCCGAAGCGATGTTCAAATCATAACGGCTCACCATCGTGACGGGCACATCGGCTGCGGCGGCAATCATCGCCGCCTTTTCCAGATTGCGTTTTCCCTGCGACTCTTTCTTTCCGGAGCTGTTATTGTCGTTGATAACGTTAAGGGCTATCAGTGCATTCTTCTGTTTGGCATCCTTTATCACCAATGCGAGGTTGACCAGTTCTTCAATCGTGTCCGGATTGGCTACCGGAATCAGTATCTGCTCATTGTTTTTGCGGGTCTCCTCTTCTTCCGGCTGCGCCGTTTCATTCAGGGCAAAGCGCCGTGCCGCACGCTCGGTCACCAACGAACTGATGACGCAAGTGAAAAGAATCATCACGACCGTACCGTTGAGTACATCGTCGTTCAACAGGCGTTCGCCATTGTCCATCACAATTCCGTGCCCAATCAGCACTGCCGCCAACGTGGCTGCCGCCTGCGCATTGCTCAAGCCGAACATCATATTCCGCTCGTTGGGGTGCATACCGTAGATTTTCTGTGTAATCCATGCGGCGAGCCATTTGCTAAAGGTGGCCACCACTGTCATGACTGCCGCCACTTTCAGCGCCTCGCCGCCGGCAAACAGGCTTCTTACATCAATTATCATCCCCACCCCAATCAGGAAATAAGGGATAAACAATGCATTCCCCACAAACTCCAGACGATTCATCAGAGGAGATACGTGAGGAATCAGCCGGTTCAGCACCAGGCCGGCAAGGAAAGTGCCCAAAATGCCCTCCATCCCGACAAACTCCATCAGCCCGCCACCGAGAAAGACCATTGCCAGCACAAACACGAACTGCATCACGCTGTCGTCGTACTTCCGGAAGAACCAACGCCCGATACGGGGAAAAAAGAATACAATCAGAAAGCCGAGGAAGGCCACTTTCGCCACAAGAAATCCCCAAAACCATCCGTCGACACCGCCTTTGAACATACCGCCTATGACTGCAAGGATTATCAAGGCAAGAGTCACCGTCACTGCCGTGCCGCCGATGGTGATGTTGACACTGCGCAAGCGCGACAATCCGTAACGGCTGACGATGGGATAAGCAATCAACGTATGAGAGGCGTACATACTGGCAAGCAGCACCGCCGTAAGAAAACCGTAGCCCAGCATACTCATGCTGCTCCATATACCCAGCCCCATCGGAATAAGAAAGGTGAGCCAGCCGAATACAACGCTTTTCGTCCGGTTTTTCTTAAAGTCTTCCATATCCATCTCAAGCCCGGCAAGGAACATGATGTAGTGCAAGCCCACTTTGCCGAAGAGTTCGAAACTGCTGTCGCGGTCGAGCACATGGAAACCGTGTTCGCCAATCACCACACCCGCCAAAATCATGCCTATGATGTGAGGAATATGCAAACGACCCAGAATCATGGGAGCAAAGAGAATGATAATCAGTACCAGAAAGAATACCCAGGTGGGGTCGGCAATCGGCAAGGTTAAATTAAAATCAAACAGGCTCATAGGCTTTGGCTTTAGGAATTCACAATGCAAAGGAACAAAAAAGTTTGCATACCACCAATAAGTTGATATCCGATATAGACTCATATCAGCAACAACCGGCATGAGATTTTCATTTCTTTCTCCCGTATGCACGATTCGTTCCATTGCCTGCAAGAATCATCCTTACTGCCTGTCGTTTTTGCGTTCCACTATAGTGTTCCGCAAAAAACACTATAGTTTCCCTTTCGGAACACTATAGTGGAACGCAAAGACAACTATAGTGGAACGAAATAAAAGCAGGAAGCAAAACAAATCTGTTCAGGCATCCGGGACAAAAGTTTCAGGCTATTTCAACAGCAGTTTTACCAATTACCTCTAAAAACGAACTGCCGTATAACTTTTTCTTATCTGAAATACTTATTATACGGCAAAATGTTATACTTTTGCAACCAAATCTCTTCTATTCGACAGTGTGAGGAGGAGAAATTCAATATTCACAATTTAACAAAAGAAAAAGATGAAAGTAGCTATTGTTGGCGTAAGCGGAGCCGTGGGACAGGAATTCCTGCGTGTGCTCGATGAAAGAAATTTCCCGTTGGACGAGTTAGTTTTGTTCGGTTCTAAACGTAGTGCCGGAACGACTTATACTTTCCGCGGTAAACAAATCGAGGTGAAACTCTTACAACACAACGATGACTTTAAAGGGGTAGACATTGCTTTCACTTCTGCCGGAGCAGGAACATCTAAGGAGTTTGAAAAGACAATCACCAAGTATGGTGCTGTAATGATAGACAATTCCAGCGCATTCCGTATGGATGAAGATGTACCTTTGGTAGTGCCCGAAGTAAATGCCGAAGACGCATTGGAACGTCCTCGCGGCGTCATTGCCAACCCGAACTGTACAACAATCCAAATGGTAGTTGCACTGAAAGCCATCGAACAACTTTCTCATATAAAAACCGTGCACGTGTCTACCTACCAGGCTGCAAGCGGCGCAGGTGCCGCCGCTATGGACGAGTTGTACGAACAATACCGCCAAGTATTGGCCAACGAACCTGTCACCGTAGAGAAGTTTGCCTATCAGTTGGCTTTCAATCTGATTCCGCAGATTGACGTGTTCACGGAAAACGGCTATACGAAGGAGGAGATGAAGATGTATAACGAGACACGCAAAATCATGCACTCCGACATCAAGGTAAGCGCCACCTGCGTACGTGTCCCCGCCTTGCGTGCTCACTCCGAAAGTATCTGGGTAGAGACCGAACGTCCGATTTCCGTAGAAGAAGCCCGCGAAGCATTTGCCAAAGGCGAAGGACTGATTCTTCAGGACAACCCTGCCGAGAAGGAATATCCGATGCCGTTGTTCTTAGCAGGTAAAGACCCGGTTTACGTAGGACGTATCCGCAAAGACCTGACAAACGAAAACGGGCTGAGTTTCTGGATTGTAGGCGACCAGATAAAGAAAGGCGCCGCTCTGAACGCTGTTCAGATTGCCGAATATCTGATTAAAGTCAAAAACATTTAATACACAGTGGCGGCGGTGCGTCTCTTGATACACCGCCGTCATAGTTACAACTTTCCGAACCGCAATTGCTTTTGCGACATCGACAAACAAATACGGTTTCATGAAAAACACCTTTAAACAGAATCGTATGGACATCCGCAAAGCATTTACACTTCTTCTAAGTCTTTTCCTTCTTTCACTCCACAGTTGTTCGCGACTTTACGAGGACGAATCTTTGGAAGAGAAAGACAACATCACCGCCCTGCTCCCGTGGAAAGGTGAAACAGACAAATTCACAATCAGCCCCCAAGAAGGCATCCGCCTGAACGCCCCGCAGGAAGAGAGCGGAACGGCGTATATCACCATCCCGTCCACCACTGTAAGAAATACCCGTTGGGAATTTGGCGTGTGCCTCACCTTCAATCCCTCTTCCTACAATTACGCCCGGTTTTATCTGGCGTCATCCTCCGAAGTCCTGTCCGGCAATCTGAACGGATACTTTATACAGATAGGCGGAGCCAAAGACAACGTGGGGCTTTACCGCCAGGACGACGGACAACCGAAACTGTTGGCTTCGGGAAGGGAACTCATGAAAGGAAACAACTCGCCGAAACTATCTATAAAGGTAGAATGCGACAACAACGGTTACTGGACTTTCTGGACACGGCTGGATACCGAAAAGGAGTACACCGAAGAGAAAAGAGTAAAAGACACCGGCCTGCAAAGTTCGGTCTGCGCAGGTATCTATTGCGTTTATACCAAAACGCGTCGTCAAGGTTTCAGATTCCACCATGTGCAACTGACCAGGGATATATCTTCCGGCAATGCTCCGGACGGGACTGACCCTCCGGCAGAGCCGTCTCTTCCCGATTATCCGAAAGAGGTGAGAAATCTGCTGTCGTTCAACGAAGTAATGTACGACAATGCAACCGACGGTGCGGAGTATATCGAACTCTACAATCCATCCGCCTCTCCTGTTTCCGTTGCGGCGTTAAAGTTTATCAGATATGTCGATACAGGCTTCGGTTCCACCACGACCAAGACTTCGGTCGTACTGCAACAAGCAGACGGCAACCGGCAGATTCAGGTTCCTCCTTACGGCTACATCTGCCTGACGAAGTATGCCGCCAAACTTGTCAGCAAGCACAAAGCCGACGGAAAGACAATTGTGGAAATAGCCAATTTCCCTAAACTTACGAATGAGGACAGCTATATAGCCATCATGACCGATGAAGAAGAATCGCGGCTGATTGACAAGTGCAGCTATTTCGAGTCGATGCACACTTCGGGCAACAAAAGACATCAAGGTATATCGCTCGAAAAACTCTCGCCCGAATTATCTTCTTCAACCCGGAAGAACTGGCGTTCTTCCGACGATGTTACCGGAGGAACACCGGGAGCCGCCAACTCTTCGCTCGTTACTCCGCTTTTTTAGTCTATAAAATGTGTATCTTTGCCAGCGCAGAGAATGCACGAACGATTGTTTGCCCAACGAAATACGTCACAAAACATTATGGATAAAAAAGCATTATACTCCCTCGCACTTGTACCGCTTGCTGCCTTCCCACTGCAAGCAAAGGACCGTACACCGGCAAAGGACGAAACGAAACGTCCCAACATCATCCTGTTTATGGTGGACGACATGGGGTGGCAAGACACCTCGCTTCCTTTCTGGAAACAGAAAACACACTACAACGAACGATACGAAACGCCCAACATGGAACGGCTCGCCCGGCAGGGAATGATGTTTACCCAAGCATATGCCAACAGCATCAGCTCTCCCACCCGATGCAGCCTCATCACCGGAACAAACGCCGCACGCCACCGGGTCACCAACTGGACATTGCAAAAAAACACGATGACCGACCGTGAAGACTCGCTACTTGCCGTACCCGACTGGAATTATAACGGTGTAAGCCAAGTGCCCGGCACCGCCAACACGTATGTCGGAACTTCCTTCGTGCAAATTCTGAAAGCGCACGGCTATCACACCATCCACTGCGGAAAGGCCCACTTCGGCGCCATCGACACCCCGGGAGAGAGCCCGCTCCACTGGGGATTTGAAGTCAATATTGCCGGACACGCCGCCGGCGGGCTTGCCAGCTATTTGGGAGAAGAGAACTACGGACACACCAAAGACGGCAAACCCATATCACTCATGGCAGTGCCCGGACTGGAGAAATACTGGGGAACGGAAACCTTCGTGACCGAAGCATTGACCCTTGAAGCCCTGAAAGCGCTGGACAAAGCCCCAAAATACAACCAACCTTTCTTTCTCTATATGTCGCAGTATGCCGTCCATATTCCCTTGAATAAAGATATGCGTTTCTATGAGAAGTACAAGAAAAAAGGCCTGACCGACCACGAAGCGGCCTACGCCACACTTATCGAAGGTATGGACAAGAGCCTGGGCGACCTGATGGACTGGCTGGAGAAAAACGGAGAAGCCGACAACACCGTCATCATCTTTATGAGCGACAACGGCGGACTTGCCTCTTCACCTTATTGGCGCGACGGCAAACTGCACACGCAGAATTATCCTTTAACCAGTGGCAAAGGTTCTCTTTATGAAGGCGGTATCCGCGAACCGATGATTGTCAGTTGGCCGGGAGTGGTGGCACCGGGCAGTCGATGCGACAGTTACTTGCTGATTGAAGACTTCTACCCCAGCATCCTCGAAATGGCGGGAATCAAGAAGTATAAAACCGTTCAGCCAATAGACGGTGTCAGCTTCCTGCCTCTTCTGAAACAAACAGGCAACCCGTCCGAAAACAGAAGCCTTTTCTGGAATATGCCCAACAACTGGGGAAACGACGGGCCGGGTATCAACTTCAACTGTGCCGTACGCAACGGCGACTGGAAACTGATTTATTATTATGGAAGCGGGAAAAAAGAGTTGTTCAACATAGCCGACGACATTGGTGAAAGCAAAGACCTCAGCACGCAACATCCGGACATCGTCAGAAAGTTATCCAAAGAATTGGGCAGCTATCTGAGAAAAACGGATGCACAGCGTCCCGTTGTCAAAGCAACAGGCAAACCCTGTCCGTGGCCCGACGAAAGTAATTAACTCCTGAAAAGAAAGAAACAGCGTGTCGTTCGGGTGTAGAATTATTCCCCACCCGAACAACACACTTTCCACACATTCCCCATTATCCGCCACACACGGTTTGTACACTGAGCAGACACCATCGCACTGTATAGCAACTACTTACTATTTTTTCTCTCTTTCTGGCACGCACTTTGAACTTTATGTAAGTGTGAATGTTAATACAACAGTTACCGATTCCTTAACTTAAAATGAGAGAATTGAAAATATAAGTCTAATGTAAAGCAAACGATTATGAAAAAATTAGTATTAGTAGTAGCAATGTTTATGTTTGTTTGTGGTGGTTCATTCCTTGTCAGGGCTCAGAATTCTGTGAAAGCTGAGACAGCCCGGACAGAAGTCAATGCAACAGTGGTCAACGACACAGTGGTGAAAGACACTGTGACCCAGAAAGACAAGCCCGAAAAGGTGGAACTCGTTGCACCCGCTGCTATGGTCAACGATACGGTGGTGAAAGACACCGCATCCAAAGACAAACCGGCGGAGCCTGTCAAGGAATAACCTTTACCGATTGATAAACCGAACATAGTATGCCGAAGCATAGTAAGCACACTATACAAGAAGCCATCCCAAAATTTCGTCTATTCCGGGGATGGCTTTTTTTCATTTTTCCCCTCCGTGTGAATAAAAAATATCGTACTTTTGAAGGCAATAAACTATTTATCAAGCAAACTATCAAAGACATGAAACTAAAACAACTTGTATTTATTGCCCTCACGGCGATGTGCCTGGGCAGTTGCCGGAGCAGTCACCAACCCACTTCCCTCACCGTTGCTTCCTACAACATAAGACAGGCAAACAGCCACGACTCCATCCGTGGGAACGGTTGGGGGCAACGCTGTCCGGTGATTGCACAACTGATTCAATACCACGACTTCGATATCGTAGGCACTCAAGAGTGCTTTATCCACCAACTGAACGATTTGAAAAAAGAACTCCCCGGCTACGACTACATCGGCGTAGGACGCGACGACGGTAAGGAAAAAGGCGAATACGCTGCCATCTTCTACCGTACCGACAAGTTCGACGTGATAGAAAAAGGCAACTTCTGGCTGTCGGAAACTCCCGACGTGCCAAGCAAGGGATGGGATGCCGTGCTGCCGCGCATTTGCAGTTGAGGACACTTCAAATGCAAAGATACCGGATTTGAATTTCTCTTCTTCAACCTGCACATGGACCACGTAGGCAAGCAGGCACGTGTGGAAAGTGCTTTTCTCGTGCAGGAGAAAATGAAAGAGTTGGGCAGAGGGAAAGAGCTTCCCGCCATCCTCACGGGCGACTTCAACGTCGACCAGACGCACCCGTCGTATGACGCCCTCGTCAGCAAAGGGGTATTGTGCGACTCTTACGAGAAGTGCGACTTCCGCTATGCGCTCAACGGCACGTTCAACGATTACGACACCAACGGTTTTACGGATAGCCGCATCGACCATGTATTCGTCTCCCCCTCTTTCCGCGTGAAAAGGTATGGCGTGCTGACGGATACCTACCGCAGCAATACAGAACAGCCTTGCCAGGCGCGCACTCCCTCCGACCATTTCCCTGTAAAGGTGGAGCTGGAACAGCCATAAATCTTGCATCACGGAATCCCACGATGAAAACTAAAAAACTATCAATATGAATATTACCAAAGCCTTCTGCCTGTCGGCAACGCTTCTTGGCGCTGCCAACCTACAGGCCATGCAGCACAACGACATCATCGTACTGCAAGACAACACCCAAGTGAACAACTACCGCACCAACCGCCCGGAAGCGTCAAAGCGTCTCTTCGTTTCGCAAGCCGTAGAGCAGCAGATTGCCCACATCAAGCAACTGCTCACCAACGCCCGCCTGGCGTGGATGTTTGAAAACTGCTTCCCCAACACACTGGACACAACCGTCCACTTCAACGGCACGGACGACACGTTTGTCTACACCGGCGACATCCATGCCATGTGGCTGCGCGATTCGGGCGCACAGGTATGGCCTTACGTGCAGCTTGCCAACAAAGACCCGGAACTGAAGAAGATGCTTGCCGGAGTTATCAGCCGCCAGTTCAAGTGCATCAACATCGACCCGTACGCCAACGCTTTCAACAAAAACGCCGAAGGAGGCGAATGGATGAGCGACCTCACCGCCATGAAACCCGAACTGCACGAGCGTAAATGGGAAATCGACTCGCTCTGCTACCCCATCCGCCTTGCCTACCATTACTGGAAGACAACGGGAGACGCCAGCATCTTTTCCGACGAATGGCTCGCCGCCATCGCCAACATCCTCCAAACCTTCAGGGAACAGCAACGCAAGGACGACGCCAAAGGCCCTTACCGCTTCCAGCGCAAAACGGAGCGTGCGCTCGACACAATGACCAACGACGGCTGGGGGAATCCGGTGAAGCCTGTCGGACTGATTGCCTCCGCCTTCCGCCCCTCGGACGATGCCACCACTTTCCAGTTCCTTGTCCCGTCCAACTTCTTCGCCGTCACCTCTCTCCGCAAAGCTGCCGAAATCCTGAAAACCGTCAACAAGAAGCCGGATATGGCAAAACAATGTAGCGTGCTTGCAGACGAAGTGGAGAAAGCGTTGAAGAAATATGCCGTCCACAACCATCCGAAATATGGCAAAATCTATGCTTTCGAGGTAGACGGCTTCGGCAACCAGCTATTAATGGACGACGCCAACGTGCCGAGCCTTATCGCCCTGCCTTATTTGGGAGACGTGAAAGTGAACGACCCGATTTATCAGAATACCCGCCGTTTTGTTTGGAGCGAAGACAACCCTTACTTCTTCAAGGGCACTGCCGGCGAAGGTATCGGCGGACCGCACATCGGCTATGACATGATTTGGCCGATGAGCATCATGATGAAAGCATTCACCAGCCAAGACGACGAGGAAATCAAAGCCTGCATCAAAATGCTGATGGACACGGATGCCGGAACGGGCTTCATGCACGAATCTTTCCACAAGAACGACCCGCAGAAATTCACCCGCGCATGGTTTGCATGGCAGAATACGCTGTTCGGGGAGTTAATACTGAAACTTGTCAACGAAGGAAAGGTAGAGTTGCTCAACAGCATCCGGTAATACTGCCGGGGCGTTTGGTTGAAACTTCGGTTTCATCGGGAAGAAACTAAAGTTCCATCAGGGTTGGAACAAGAGTTTCATCCCAATGAAACTAAAGTTTCAAGCAATGGAAACTCTCGTTTCAAAGCGTACGGCACTTCTGTTGCATGAGAGGAGAAGAAAAGAAAAAAGGATTTGACTGATTAAAACAGTTCAAATCCTTTCCATAAGTTTCCGTCGGGAAGGGGCGCTTCGAGCGCTATCGGCTCTTTCGAGACGGGATGTACAAACCGTACCCTTCGGGCGTGCAGGCAAATGCTTCCATCGGGATTGGAGCGCGGAGAACCATATTTCAAGTCGCCCTTGATGGGGCAGCCCATCTTTGCCAGTTGGCAACGTATCTGATGGTGGCGTCCGGTCTTCAAGTCCACTTCGAGCAAATGATAATTCTCCGAATGTCCTATCAGGCGGTAGTCCAATATCGCCTTCTTGCTGTTGGGCACTTCCTTATCGTATGCATAGCTCTTGTTCTGCTTTTCATTGCGCACAAGAAAATGCACCAGTTCGCCTTCGGGCTGCTTAGGGGCGTTCTTCACCACTGCCCAATAGGTCTTTTTCATCCCGCCGGTGCGGAACATTTCATTCAGCCGGGTAAGTGCCTTGCTCGTTTTGGCGAATATGACAAGACCGCTTACGGGGCGGTCCAACCGGTGTGTCACACCGAGGAAAACATTGCCGGGCTTCTGGTACTTCTCCTTCAAATACTGTTTCACAGTCTCCGAAAGCGGCGTATCGCCCGTCTTGTCTGCCTGGACAATCTCGGAAGCGGTCTTGTTGACTACAATGATATGGTTGTCTTCGTATACGACAGTCATGCTGTTCGATTACATATTCATACCACCATCTACCTGAATCACCTGTCCCGACACGTAAGAAGACATATCGGAAGCGAGGAAGGTAGCGATGTTTGCTACATCTTCGGGAGTACCGCCACGGCGCAAAGGAATTTTCTTTGCCCATTCGGCTCTTACTTCGTCCGAAAGAGCGGCTGTCATGTCTGTCATGATGAATCCCGGAGCGATGGCGTTGGCGCGGATGCCACGAGAGCCGAGTTCCTGAGCGATAGACTTCGCCAATGCAATCATACCGGCTTTGGAAGCGGCGTAGTTAGCTTGTCCCGCATTACCGTGAACACCTACTACAGACGCCATGTTGATAATGCTACCTGCTTTCTGACGCATCATGATAGGTGTGCAAGCGTGGATGAAGTTGAATGCAGACTTCAGGTTCACGTTGATTACCATGTCCCACTGCTGTTCGCTCATACGCATCATCAGACCGTCGCGTGTGATACCTGCGTTGTTTACCAGGATATCGATGCGTCCGAAGTCTTTGTGGATTTCCTCTACGACCTTTGCCGTATCTTCAAAGTTGGCAGCGTTGGACGCATAGCCTTTGGCTTTCACACCCATTGCTTCGAGTTCTTTGGTTGTATTTTCTGCATTTTCGTCAATGACAAGGTCAGTGAATGCGATGTTTGCGCCTTCGGCTGCAAACTTCAGGGCGATAGCCTTACCGATACCGCGGGCAGCACCGGTCACAATGGCTGTTTTTCCGTCTAATAATCCCATACTAAAAGTTATTTAATTAAGTTTCTGTTCTATGCAGTGCGCCAAACACAATGTTGGACACATATCTGTTTCTTGTTTCTTCATCCAGGTGTGCACCGATATGGCCGCGGATATAAGGGACTTCGATTCCCTTGACGCAATAATGTACCAGGTCGGCAGTCATCTCTACGTCGTCGATGTGGAAAACTCCCTTTGCCTGTCCTTCCAGCAGAACCGCCTTGAAAAGCTGTATCTCCTTTGCATCGAATTTCTTGCGCACTTTCTCCACGCGCCATATGTCGCGGAAGAAGTTGGCACGCAGCGTTCCGTTCCGGTAGACCGCCTCTTTCACCGCATCCAGCCGGGTGTATATCAGTTCGAGTAACTTTGCGTCGGGCGAAATATTCTTTTCCGACACCCGCTTCATGATATCCGACAGAATGTCCAGTTCCGATTCCACCACAGCCAAATAGATTTCTTCCTTGCTTTTAAAATAGGTATATAATGTTCTTCTGCCTTTCTTGGAAGCAAGGGCGATGTCGTTCATTGTCGTATTCTCTACCCCCATCTTTGCAAAAAGCTGACGGGCAACATCTACTAATTGGGCTTTGGTCTTGGATACGGTCATAGGTTACAAATTGCACATTGCTGAATATTTTGAGCAAAAGTAATTCTTTTCTTCAGACCATACAAGAAAACGAAGAGAATATTAACATTTGTACATGAACGGAGTAGGGAAAACAGGCACACAAAACAGTACTCATTTTCAAAGAGATAAGGAAAAGGATGCATTTTTTATGAAAAATATTCGGCAAATAGTTTGCATATTCCGAATAAAGCCGTACCTTTGCACTCGTTAAACATCGCGGAGTGGAGCAGTTGGTAGCTCGTTGGGCTCATAACCCAAAGGTCATTCGTTCGAGTCGGATCTCCGCAACTAAGAGAGGAAGAATCGCAGAAATGCGGTTCTTCTTTTTTATGGCAATTTACTCTCCGATAGTGTTATCAACACCCTTCGCTGCAATTATCAACAAGGATACCAACAAAGTTATCAACAGGTTAATTTATTTATAATAAATGTATTAACGGAATAGCTGCCGGCGTTATAAACAGCTTAGGAAAAATGTGAATTCCCCAAAATCCTTCTCAGTTCCACCAACGTCAAATAGATTTGCCGCTCTATCGTACGGACGGATACGTTCATGATATCGGCTATCTCCTTATGGCTTTTGTCGTCAAAACGGCTAAGTTCAAACGCTCTTCTCCTGCGCTCGGGAAGCGCAGCGAGTACGGAATATACATCCCGAAGCATTTCCCGGCAGTAATATCTCTCCAGAAAATCCTCTTCCACCAGAAATGAGGGAGCTTCCAGCGTAAAACGCTCTTCGTACTCCTGTCTCACCAGTTCATGCTTGTAGCGGTTGATTGCGATGTTTCGCGTCATAATCAAAAGATAGGAATCAATCTCTCTTTCATTGTCCACCCATATGTGACGCCTTTCCCAAAGTCGGGTAAAAACTTCCTGAGCAACGTCTTCCGCATCCAACTCGGTTCTCAGCAAGCCGTAAGCAAACTGCTTTATCCTGGAATAGTTGGCTTTGACCAACCGCGAAAAGAAATCTCTTTGGTCAAAACTCTCCTTATCCATCATCATTATCATGCAATTAAATTGTGGACATATAGTAAAAAAGCACAGGGATGTGTCAGAACCGGTTTTCACCACAGTGAGTTTTGACGCACCCCCATGCCACATTATTAAGATACAGAAAATAACGGATTACTTTCTGTCGGGTTCATTTCTTATTTTGCTTCAGGGAAGATAAACATATTACCGCCGTTGTCGTCGAAATAAGCCTTGTTAGGCATAGCAAGGTGATGTGCTCCCTTACTCCAGTCCCAAATCATGGTTTCGTCTTCAACAATCGTTCCGTCAGCATTGCGCTTCTTACCATTACACGGATAGTAAACAACCAAGTCATCGTCGGTCGGGTCAACCATCTTCCATGCGTAATCACTCAACTGCTTGGGCGTACGGGCTGTTCTCCAAAAACGGTATTCGCGAACGTAGTCATTCTTTCCTCCAATCCAGAAGCCTGCCAGTTTATATTCGCCGCTACGAATTTCCTGTTCGGCTACCAGATTACCGTTGACATAAACATAGGTCTTTTTGCCATCGTACACAAACGCAATCATATACCAGGTATTGGGTTGAGCGGCAAACTTTTCTTTGTCTACATCAATTTGTGATGCACCGGTCTTAATCTGCAACTGGTTCGGTTCGATGGTCACGTCACCGAAACGGGTATAGATTTCGTCCAACGGTGTAGAACCTGTCACCTGCTTGGTTCCGCCGATAGCCATGTTATTCTGTTTGTAAGCCGCACGATTGACCATTACCTCATACGTCCATTGCGGAACAGAGAGACCTTCCGGCCACATATTAGCATCTTCGGCACCGTTGCCTTCTATCATCAGACACTTGGTTCTGATACGCTGTTCCAAAACAATCAGTGTTTCTTTCTCACCGTCGATACCGGCAACATCGCCATTGGCAATCTTAATCGGCAAAGCATAGCTCACTCCCGATTCAAATTTTACGTTCTTCAACGTCACGTCCAATGCCTGCGAAGTAGACATTGATGCAAATTCTACCTCTTTGCTTACAGCATACATCTCAGCCGGAAGTAAAGTGTAATCTGTTTTATTTTTACTATTGAAACGGTCGAGCTGCCCTTTGTCGCCCGCAATTACAGATACTTTGACAGCAGCCCCAGTGGGCTTTACCAAAGCTATCTTCACATCTTTGACCGGCAATTCCGTACCCTCTTCCACGAATACCTGAACCGTACTCTTCGAATCGATAAATGCCCCTTGTTCACTTTGAAAATCCTCAAGCGGATTTTTATAAAGTTCATTCTGACAAGCAGTCAAAAAACATATACTTGCCAAACTAAATATTAATTTCTTCATATCTAAAAACTAATTTATTATTGATATTCACCCGGATATACGACATTACCGAAATACAAAGCAGTGCGCAACCATTTATAAGGAGGCTCGTTCTTGAAATCATATTCCATATGATAAGAGCCTATACCTCCGATACGTTTTCCACTGGGCAGGTCGAGAGTAGCATAATCAAAAATCTGTCCTCCGTCTGTCTTGGAAAACTCCGGATGGACGGAACTGGTGTAGTTCTTAACGCCTCCGGTACGCCAGTTCTGTTCAAACTCTACCGTAATAATCGATCTACGCTCCCAGTCTTTCAAATGTTCTCCCTTATTCAGTTTCAACAATACTCCCCTTGTGGAAGTCTCCCAATAAGCCTGGTAAATATAATGGTCGATCATCTCGGAAGCCTCCGCAGACAAAAGATACGGTTCGCCGTCCATCACCAGCATCTTACCCTGAGGACGCAGACGGTCGCTCATTGTTTTAATAAGCGTCCACATATTCGTATTACCGCTGTTTTCGGCAATTGTTTGCCTATTTGCCAAGTCACCGCTATGTCCGTATCCCGGTTCATAGTCAATATCAAAGCCATCGAGGTTGTATTTATCTATTGTATCACAAAGTGCATTGGCATAGGCTTCAATGGCTTTTGTTTCATCGCCTCCACCTTTCTGCAACCAATATTCACGTCTGTCTTCCACTCCCTCAGGCGTAATACCCACACCCAAATTATCTATAATCCAGCACAATAAGGCCTTTCCGCCCTTCACTTCCTGGAAGAACTTCAAATCGGCTTTCTGTTCGTCCGACAAGTTTCCACGGGTACCCCATAAAGAAACAAAATCGACACTGTCGGGCAACATTTTCAAATAATTCTGCGCGTTGGTTCCCTTTCCGGTCCAGTTACCGAACCATCCGAACCCTTTCACATGAGGAGTCTTGCGGTATTCGCGCAGTTTTGCATAATATTCGCGCTGGGTCGGAGTCAAGTCTTCTTCTCCTTGCGCTTCAATCAGAGGAATCAGACGTTCCAACCCCTCCTGATTCTCATAAGTTACTCTTTCTTCTTCTGTCCAGTCCGAGCAGGCTACCAATGAAAGCGATGCGGCAAGACATATGTATAAAATGTTTTTTAATTTCATATGTATATTTTTTTAATTCAACAATCAATTAGCCGGTTGTTTCGGACGATTGTCCCGTACCCACCACAAGGTAGTCGCTCCCTGATCGGGACCACCCAATAAGGCAGGTATCTCTGCCATATTCGGATTGGTCTGATACTCTGACGGAGCAAACCGGAAACGTTCCGGAACTCTTGCATCCTCCGCAGCACCAATGCGGCTATAAGCTTGAGTGTCGGCAGGTTTTGCTACGTAAGGATAACCTGTTCGGCGATACTCTGTCCAGGCTTCTACCGCATTCGGATAAAGAGCGAGATATTTTTGCGTCATGATTTTCTGCAACTGTTCTTCTTGCCGATTAGATGTCTTGTAATCATCCCATTTAGGAGAGGTATTACCCGGTTGCATTGCACTGGCGTAATCTTCATTAAATAGACAATCTTCCATATTGATATCCAACGGCAATGTTGTCTTTGCCAAATAAGAGTCAACACCTGTAACACCATGCTCCTCAAAAGAAGTCCTTACTCCAGTCTCATATAAACTCTGCACATCTCCCGAAGCCAATCCATAAAGTACAGCTTCCGCACGCAGGAAATAGACTTCTGAAGCACGCATCCAATATAAAGGAGTTGCATCGGTTACAATAGGCTTAGACATATCATCTGCAAAAGAGGCATCTTTAGGCTGGTTGTTTGTAGGCGGTAAGAACCTATATTCCTTCGGGTCATACCAAGTTCCACTTCCTACTTCAGTAAACATTTTGGAAATACGTCCATCGCCATATCCTTTCAGATAAGCCCAGATTGTAGCCCCCATACGAGTTTCTCCATATTCCTCCACAGAGGCCATCATGGAGTTCTTCAACGGCATCAGAGGGCCGTCCGCTATTTTAGCTGCGTCCGATACTGCTTCCATCACACCGCCATTGTCAGGATTGAGCGCTTTCTCGATATATTCTCTCGCCAATGCTTCATTTTTGAAGTGTGTTCGCACAGCCAGACGGAGCATGACGGAATTTGCCAACTTAATCCATTGTGCAGTATTTCCTCCGTATATCAAATCGTATGAAGGAAGAATCTGAGCAGGAGCACGGTTCAACACCTCTACCGCAGCAGCCAAATCAGCCAACATCGCTTTATATACATCTTCCTGAGCATCGAACTTGGGAGAGATTTCACCCTGTCCCGCTCTGGTGTAAGCTATCGGACCGAAAACATCGGTCGCACGGCTCCATGCTATCACTTTCACAATATCAGAAAGAGCACCAATTGCCTGGTCGGAAGGTAGATCCGAATCTTTCACCAGATTATGGATGTCAATCCACGACTGGAAGAAAGTAGAATAGAAATTCTTATAAGCATAGACCATCCTGTTTTCAGTGAAATACCAGGTAGCTTCCAAAGGATTGTTTGCCCAGTTGTTGTTGTTTCCAAAATAGCCGATATAACTTCCTGACGAAATCAAATCCGTATTCTGCAAATCATTACCAGGACCAGTGGTCAAACTGGGCGAACCGATAGGAATCACCCTTTGCTGCATCGCCATAAACGGTGCACCGTATATCAGTCCCTTCTGCTTCAATTCATCGTCAGACACACCGGTAGTAGATGTATTGACATCGTCGTAGTCACAAGCCGACACAGCAAGAAGGGATGCAATTATAAGTATGCAATTTTTTATTTTCATAACATCTAAAATTCTTTTTAATTACTCATTGATTAAAATCCAAACTTCAGGCTAACTCCGAAAGTGCGCTGACTTGGAAGCATAAAATAGTCGTATCCTTGTCCGAATGTACCTGTAGAAGCAGTCAGTTCAGGGTCGAAAGGCGCTTTGTTGTAAATCATCCACAAATTGGTTCCATAGACAGATACATTCAAGCCCTTCAAGACGCTCTTAAACCATTTGTCGGGAAAAGTATATCCCAAACGAGCTTCCTGCAAACGAACGTTTGTGGCGGAATAAACGTAATAAGCATCCAAATTAGAAACAGTTTCATAATATGCTTTCGGATCGATTGTCACATTACCAAGTTTCACCCCACCCGCTTCACGGGCCAAAGCAGACGCCTTTGATACACCCGAACGATCGAGAACCGCCTGAGTCTTGGAAATGACATTACCACCTATACGGGCATTGAACAAGAAATTGAGGTTGAATCCTTTATAAGAGAAACCATTGTTCCAGCCCAAATTCCATTTCGGATTGACCGAACCTAATTTATAAGGAGTAGTCACCTCAGTAAGCAAAGGCTGTCCCGGCGTGTAGTTGATATAACCGTCGGCATCGCGGGCAATCCACTCGTCGGCATAGATATCACCAATCTCACCGCCTTCACGCAAACGGAAGCGTCCAACCTTGATATCGCTCAAATCATGTATGTTGCCCATAGGGTCTTTTACGCTGGAAGGCAGCTCTTTAATCTTGTTTTTGTTAGTAGTAGCCGTGAAAGTAGTGTTGTAGTTGAACTTACCGAAAGTCTGGTCATAGCCCAAAGTGATTTCAACACCTCTGTTCTGTACATTACCTGCCTGCACAAACATATAGTTATAACCGGAACCCTTCGGCATATCAGCCTTCAACAACTGATTGTAAGTATTTGAATGATAGAATGTCACTCCCAACGTGATGGTATTGTTCAACCATCTAGAGTCGATACCCAATTCGTAAGAACGAGTTCTTTCGGCCTTGAAGTCCGGCAACGGATAATATTCATACGGCTTGTAAGTACCACCTGCCATTTCGTGTGTAATAGTACCCGGAGTCAATCCCGTAAATGAAATAGGCGAACCGACTTCCGTAAAAGAGGCACGTACCTTCAAATATCCCAATACAGGCTGTATGCTGTTACGCAGATTTTCGTCCAACATCTCTGTGATAAGAGCAGATACACCCACTGAAGGATAAGCAACCCACTCTCTCTTCGTGTTGACCAACTGCGAAGGCTTGTCCATACGTCCAGTCAAAGTGAGATACAACATTGATTTCCAAGCGAACTCAGCCGATGCAAAGGCTGCAAAGTTTCTTGTACGGCTGTCACCTCCCGTCTGGCTCGGAGAAGCCTTTCCCGGGTCTACATTGGCATACGTAAATTTGTTGGGAACCAGCAGCAAGTCGCCACCATATCCATGCCCTTTCGTATCGTATTCCTCAAACGACACACCGGCATTGACTGTAGCACGATAATGAGTCGCAAACGCTTTATCGAAGTTGACCATAACATCCGCATACTTCTGCTTGTAGCTTTCGTTGAAATAGTTATAGCGTCCGTTCGGGCCTGCAAACGTACTGCTGGTAGAAGCATAACGCTTGTCTTCCTTTTCTGTGTAAGTATTATCAATACGTACACGACCGCTCACATTCAAGAAATCGCAAATATCATATTTCAGACTACCGAACAACATATAACGGTCTTTAGTCTCAGGACGGATATTACGATAAGCTATCCAGTAAGGATTCTGAATATCCATACCCAAGTCACCGCAAGCCCAATGCTGCTTGCTGTAACCATCCGTTTCATCGAAACGTTCAAAATATTTTTCCTGTGCAAAGTTCATTCCACGCGGATAGAGATAAGCACCTACAATCGGATTGAAATAGGTACCATAAGCTACCATATTGTTATAAAATTCGCGGACATAATTGGCCGATACATCCAAAGTCAACTTGTCGTTCAGGAATTTGGATGTATTTCTCAATGTCACATTGTAACGATGGTATTTGTTGTTCACCACCATACCATCCGAATTGACAGCCGAACCGGACAGGTAAGTCTGGGTCTTATCATTTCCCACAGACAGATTGAAAGAGTTGTTGTAAGTAGCACCGGTCTGGAAGAAATCGATCGGATTGTATCCTGAAGGTTGTTCCAGTCTGTCGCCCCAGGAAGTCGATGCTCCATCTACACTTCCGTAAATGTCTTGGAACGCAGGAGTAACAAAAGGATTGGAAAACTCCACAGAGGAAGAAACATTCACTCTTAAAGCACCTGCCGCACCTTTTTTAGTATTAATCAAAATCACACCATTAGCAGCACTCGCACCATACAAAGCAGCAGCCGACGGTCCTGTCAGCACAGACAGGCTCTCAATATCGTCCGGATTGAAATTGGCAATACCTTCGCCCGATGTTTTACCGCCGAAACCGGTTCCGTCGCCGGCACGGTCGGCCTGGTTACCGATAGGCACACCGTCAATCACATACAATACGTTATTATCGCCTGCAATCGATTTGTTACCACGCATAACTACACGTGTTCCTCCACCTACTCCCGAAGAACTGCGTTGTATGTTCACACCTGCCACCTTACCATTCAGACCGTTCATAAAGTTGGCATCTTTCACGGCAGTCAGCGATTCACCACCAACTTTCTGCACATTGTAACTCAACGCCTTTTCCGAACGTTTGATACCCAAAGCAGTTACAACTACTTCTTCCAATACTTCTGTATCTTCACCAAGCACAACGTTCAAGGGAGCAGCATTTGCTACGGTTACTGACTGGTTAGAATAACCGATATAAGAAAACTCAAGAACATCACCGACAGAAACTTTCAATGTAAATTTTCCGTCCAGGTCAGTTACAGTACCATTAGTAGTACCCTTCGCCAAAACACTTACACCAATCAGCGGTTCTCCTTTGGTATCTTTCACTGTACCGGAAACACTGATTACATTGTCTTGCACCTGACTGACGAAATGAGAGTCAGACGCATACAAGCTGCCTCCACCTGCTAATAGCAACAAGCTAAAAAGCAAACAGAAACCTTTGCGATTCAGATTTGTTTTCATTCAATAATAAATTAAATTTAAAATAGTTTTAATAAATAACGGGAGTTATATCTACAGACGTTATTTCAAAAAGATGCAAACAGATTTTTCGAAGGTATTCAACACATTAACAAACGATATACTAAATACTTTTTTTTCATCTGTATTATTTTTTTAGGTTTTACGCTACAAATATAGTTATTATACATTAACAAGCAATAACATAGGGGCTATTTTTTAGATTTTACCGGTTCCACAGATGAAATAGAGTAAAAGCAGAGATATAGCTACGTATACTTTATTAAGTATTTTATAAATACTTAATAAATAACAGTCTTAAATTGAAAAGTTTGTAGCAAGAACATTTAGAAATTCACTCCTCCCGCCCGAACGAACGATATTCTAAAGGAGTAAATCCTGTACGCTTTTTAAAGAAAGAGAAGAAATATTCAGTAGACTGAAAACCAAGAAAGAAATCTCCTTGACCGATTGAGAAGTACCAACCAGCATTTGCTTGGCCTTACGAAGTTTCAATTCCTGGAAATATTTGCCGGGAGCATAACCTGTATACTCTTTAAAGACACGACGAAACCATGAGTAGCTGATATTGAGACGCATTGCCAGTTCTTCCGGGTCTATATTGTCGGAAACATTCTCGTTCATTATAATCTTTGCCTGCTCTATCTTCTGGTCTACATCGCTCATCTCAAAAATCTTGTTTTTAGAGACAGAAAGAATCAGGCCAATCATGTGGAGCACCAGGCCGGAGAGATATTGCTGTGCCGAAATCTTGTCTGCTTCAGCTACAGCAAGAGCACGGGAGAATAATGAAACCAGTTCTTCGTTGATACCGACCTCCAATATCTGTTGCTCAGGAGATAAAAAAGAGTTGTTCACGATTGCGTCTATTGCCGGGCCTTCAAATCCAATATAATATTCCGTCCATCCTGTCTGACGCAACGGATGGTATGTATGCCACTGACCGGGAAACAACACCATGAGCCTGCCTTTACATACTTATTTTTCGGAAGTCGATTCGGATGAGAATAAGCCGCGTCCCTTCGTAATATAAACTAATTGGTATTCGCGAAGTACCCGCCCCTTTTCCGCATTAAAGAAGTAACCGGAAGGATGCTCTTTCAATGGATAAGGAGAATCGGGCAGAATAGACTGATAACCGACTGTATTAACCCACAAACCGAACTTACAGTCCATGTCGTTTACAATCAGATATTTAAATTCAACTTCTAAGCGATTATCCTCAGTCATATCAATGTGTTTTCATGCAATTGGGATGGATAAAAGTAGGAATTATTTATAAAAAACGACACAGATTACACCGATTTTAGATTTAAATATTGAATCTAAAATCGGTGCAATCTGTGGTGAAAATTTATCATGCGATTTACGACGGCGATTATTTAGGAAGATTGAAAGCAACTGTCATTTCTTTCATCTGTTCCCGGCTCATGCCATCGGGTTCAAAGCCCATATTCTTGGCTGCGATATAGATTAAAGCGGATTTGTTCAGCACATCAATCTGGTCGAAGGCCTGCATGGCGTCACAGTCTACTGCGAACACACCGTGCTTCTCCCACATCACCACGTCATAGTCCTGCAATTCTCTGATGGTAGCTTCCGCCAGTTCCACCGAGCTGGGCAACTTATAAGGAATGATGCCCAAGCCACGCGGGCAAAACGCTTTTGTTTCGGGAATCATGCTCCACAGAAGATTGGTAGCTACGTCTTTTTCCAAGAATTTCGGGCAATGCGTCATGGCAACCAACTCTATCGGATGAGTATGTACAGATGCTTTATAGGGAGAGTTCTTACGCAACAAGTCATTGTGTACGCTCAAGTGAGAAGGCAATTCCGATGTCGGCGCCACTGCTTCGTCGGCAATAATGACGTAGCTGGCACAATCGTCCAGAATACGGATTACCGAACCGTTCTCCATCGGCCAACGGGCTAAATCACGCATACGTTTGTTGGTTCCTTTGCAGTAGAAGTAACAACCTTTCAGATAAGGCAATGTGAGGCCGATAGGCTTTACTTCGCTAATCGGCGGCATCCGACGGATTTCATCGTCGACAAATTCCGTGATATTGACGGTGATATTGCCACCGTTACGTTCAGCCCAACCTTTCTGCCACAAATATCCAGCAACTTCCGCTACCTTGTTCACTTCTTTGGCAAGTGCCGGACGGTTTTCTAAAATTGATTTCATTTCGTTATGTCTTTTGGTGGAATATTAAAATAAATTCGGGAATATCAGTGAGAATATCAGTACTACCAATCCGCAAATCAACACGGTGATTGTTTTAGGGGATACTCCTTTCCATTCTTTGAGAAGAATTCCCCAAACGTTGCTGAAGGTTACATTCAGTGCCATCAGTATACACCAGGAGAAGGCCAGCAATACGGGGCTTCCCGTAAGGAAACTCTTGCCCATTTCCAGCCCGAAGAACTGCATATACCAAAGCACGCCGGCCAAAGCGCAGAACAGCAGGTTGTTGCCCCATACTTTTCCTTTGGCATAGTCGCCCATCGACTTATTCACTACATTCTGTTGCAGACAATACACTGCATTCGTGAAAAATCCGCCAAGCGTAACCAAAAAGATGACAGGAAGGCCTGCGTAAAGCCCTTCAACGTCACCTGCCAAAGCAGCTTCTTTGATGGGTGTCCCTGCATCCAGCCCCAAAGCGAAGCAAGCGCTCATCACACCTGCCAACAATGCTACCAACAGTCCTTTTGTCAGAGCAAAATCTTTCACAGCAGCACATTTCTCCTCTTCGCTCATATTTTGTGCACGCAAGCTACCGGCGTAGCCGATGATGGCAATACCCGCCAAAGTGATACAAACGCCGAGCAGAAGAACCAGTCCGTTACCTTCAAACAGGTTTGTTCCGGCAAAAAGAGCCGGAAGCAGTGTTCCGAAACCGGCACAAGTACCCAATGAGATACTCTGCCCCAACGCTACACCCAAATAACGCATGGAAAGCCCGAACGTCAGTCCGCCCACTCCCCACAATATACCATAAAAGATACTCATTGCGGCACCTCCCGCTCCCCACAAGCCGAGCAAACTGCCTCCTTGAGGAACACCCAGCAATGCACCCAATAGCGGGAATACCAACCAGGCGAACACACCTTGCACCAACCAGAAGCTTTCCCAGCTCCATTCCTTTACCTTATTAATAGGTACATAGGAACTGGACTGGCAAAAGCTACCGATGGCTATAATCAACAAGCCGATTAAAATATCCATAAACACTTATCGTTTAGAAGTTACTTCGGCTTCGTACTTTTCGATTTCCGCAATGAAATCTTCGCCTACCGGAACATTGTTCCGCAAACAGAACATATCCCACACAGCATTCCACGGAAGTGCTTTTTCTTCTTCGAGCAGAGCCAGGCGTTGGAATCCCTGTCCGTTGGCTTCGTACTCACGCAGTCTGGCAATCGGTTCGAGGAGGGCACGGGTCATGCACTTCTGTGCGGCACGGCTACCGATTACATACGCACCGATACGGTTGATAGAAGCATCGAAATAGTCAAGACCGTAATGCACGCGGTCTAATGCGCCGCAACGTACAATTTCGCTGAACAGTTCCATCGTCGGGTCGTCCATGATGGTAACGTGGTCGGAGTCCCAACGAACCGGACGGCTTACGTGCAACATCAGTTCGGGAACATAAAGTAACAAGGAGGATACTTTGTCGGCCACGCTTTCCGTCGGGTGGAAGTGACCGGTGTCCAACGTAATCATCTTGTTGTGCGAAGCGCCATAACCGATGTAGAAGTCATTGGAACCTACCGTATAACTTTCGAGACCGATACCGAATACTTTGGATTCGATGCAGTCTTTCATATTCTTATATTCGGTGGCGAAGATCTGGTCCAGAGAATCTTTCAGCAATGCACGATATTTCATGCGGTTTACCGTAATATCCTTGCTTCCGTCATGTACCCAAAGATTCATGATACACGGGTCTCCCTGTGCCTCGCCCATCGCTTCTGCAACGGCACGGCAACGTTTGGTATGTTCAATCCAGAATTGGCGGATGCCCTCGTCCGGATTGGAAAGTGACAAGTCGCCCGATTTCGGATGTGAGAAAGAGGTGGAATTGAAGTCAAGTTTCATGTTATGCTCCTTACCCCATTCCATCCAGCTTTTGAAATGTCCGGGCTCTACCTGGTCGCGGTCTACCACCTTGCCCTGGAAATCTCCGTAAATCTCATGCAGATTCAGGCGGTGAGTACCGGGGATATAAGAAGCGGCTTTCAAGATGTCGGCGCGCAGTTCGTCAATGTTTCGGGCTTTGCCGGGATAGTTGCCGGTAGCCTGGATACCACCTGTGAGCGAGCCTGCCTGCACTTCGAATCCTGCCACGTCGTCAGCCTGCCAGCAGTGGAGCGACAGGTGAAAATCCTGCATGGTTTTCAATACTTGCTCGGTGTCTACACCTACTGCTGCATAACGTTCCACAGCAATCTCATACGCTTTCTGAATCAGTTCTTCTTTCTTCATGATATTCTATTGTTTAAAAATGATTATTTTGCCGATGATGTACCGGTCGGCTACCGGATACAGTTTTTAAAATGGATATACGCCGCCTCCCACGCTTCCGCATCCTGGGGATGATAGGTTTTCAACGGGATGGAACGGTTTATCAACCGACGCATACCTGCCACGTCGGTCGCCTCTCCCGCCGCCATTGCCTGAATCATCACATTGCCGATAGCCGTAGCTTCGGACGGCCCCGCAACTACCGGAATACCAATGGCATTGGCGGTAAACTGGTTCAGCAGGTCGTTGCGGCTGCCGCCGCCAATCACGTGCAATGTCTCGACCGGGCGGGGAGAAAGCGAACGCAAGTTCTCCAATACCTGACGATAACGCAAAGCCAAGCTCTCAAAGATGCAACGTACCACTTGTCCACGCTGTTCGGGCACAGGCTGCTCGGTAGCATGGCAATATGCTGCGATGGCTTTTTCCATATCCGCAGGATTCGCAAAACAGTCGTCATCGGGATTAATCAGGCTGCGGAACGGTTCGCACGCCTCCGCTTCGCTGATAAGTTCGGGATAACTTGTATCTCCCCAGTTCAAACGACAGCGTTCCAGCAGCCACATTCCGCAGATGTTCTTCAGCAGGCGGATGGTTCCTTCCACACCGCCTTCGTTGGTAAAGTTCAGCGCTTCCGTCTCCGCATTGATTACCGGAGCATCCGCCTCAACACCCATCAGCGACCATGTTCCGCTACTCAGATAAGCAAAGTTGCGGTCCAGCGCCGGAACGGCAGCTACGGCAGAGCCCGTATCGTGTCCGGCTATGGCAATCACGGGGATGGCTCCCAGTCCGGTTATCTTCTGCACCTCTTCGGTCAATACCCCCACCTTTTCGCCGGGAAAGACAAAACGGCCGAAGTTCTTCTCGCTCAAGCCGACTGCCTGCAACAGCTCCGGTTCGAGACGGCGGGTTTGGGCGTTCACTAACTGGGCCGTCGAAGCAATCGTATATTCCGTCACCATTTCGCCGGTGAGCATATAGCTCAATGTATCCGGCATAAACAGAATCTTGTCTGCCGCAGCCAGCGCACTGTCATGATTGCGGCGTAAGGTGTCCAACTGGAAAAGTGAATTGAAATTCATGACCTGAATACCCGTCTTACCATAGACTTCGCTACGCGAGATGCGGGAGAAAAAGGCTTCCGGCGCTCCCGCCGTATGCGGGTCGCGGTACGCATAAGGCTGACGAAGCAGGTTGCCGTCTTTTCCGATACAAACAAAATCCACTCCCCATGTGTCGATACCGATAGAGGTGATGGATTCGCCGCGCCGGGCCACCAGTTTCAGCCCGTCAATGATATGACGATACAAAGCATAAATATCCCAATAGAAATGTCCACCGACTTCAATCAGGTGGTTAGGAAAACGGTTGATTTCTTCCAGCTTCAATCCGCCTTCAATGAACGTTCCCAAGATTGTACGGCCGCTCGTTGCGCCCAGGTCGACTGCAAAAAAGTTCTGTTTCATGGCATTCTGTCTATATGTATTCATTTTGATTGAAAGCCTATACATTTTGACCTAAAATTCGACCAAGATACGGAATACTTTTCCCGGATTGGCCGCCCATTCCTGCATGGCTTCCAAAGCACCTTCCGGTTTGACAACCTTTGAAATCAGCTCTTCCACCGGGCAGTTTCCTTCCTTCATATAATTGATGACGGCACGGAAGTCGGCAGGCAATGCATTTCTCGAGCCACGGATATCCAACTCTTTCTGAACGAAAAGTTTTGTTTGGAAAGCCACTTCGCTCTTGGCATAGCCGATGCAAACCACACGGCCTGTAAATCCCACTTCGTCTACAGCCATTACATAAGTAACCGGGCTGCCGACAGCTTCAATCACCACATCCGCGCCCAGTCCTTCCGTTATTTCCTGTATCCGCTCGTGCACATTCTCCGTTTTAGAGTTAACCGCATAAGAAGCACCGACCTTTTTCGCCAATTCCAGTTTCTCGTCGTCCAAGTCGACCGCAATCACCGTCGCCCCTCTCAAGGCAGCACGTACGATGGCGCCTATCCCAATCATACCGCAGCCAATGACCATCACGCACTCGTTATCCGTCACTTGCGCACGCGATACGGCATGAAAGCCGACACTCATCGGTTCAATCAGCGCACAGTCGCGCGACGAGATATTGCCTGCCGGAATAATTTTCGTCCAGGGCAATGCGGCATATTCACACATCACTCCGTTGCGTTGCACGCCCAACGTTTCGTTATGCTCGCAGGCGTTGACCCGCCCATTCCGGCAGGAAGCACATTTGCCGCAATTGGTGTAGGGATTCAATGTCACACTCATCCCCTTTACGAAACCTGCCGGAACCTCCGGACCGACCTCTTCAATGACCGCTCCCACTTCGTGTCCCGGCACTACCGGCAGCTTCACCATCGGGTTCTTGCCCAAAAACGTGTTTAAGTCCGAACCGCAAAAACCTACATAGCTGATTCTTACCAATACTTCACCGACGCCGACAGCCGGTTTTTCCACTTCAACCACCTTCATTTCAAAGGGATTGACTATTTGAACTGCTTTCATTCTGATATGTTTTGATTCTAATTTTAAATTCTTATTCTGACATATTCCGTATGTAGGGAAGCACGGGAAGGTCGGCAAATCCGTAGAAATTGCGGGCATTCTCTCCCAAAAAGAGTGCTTTTTCCCGCTCCGAAAGTTCCGGTGATTTCACCACAAAGTCATACGACATTTTATAGGTAATGGCGGTAATGGTACGCGGATAATCCGAGCCCCACATCAGTTTCTCTATCCCCACCAATTCCGCCGCTTCACGAATGGCTCTGACTGCTCCCTTGAACGGATAGAATTCGTCATTGAAAAGCCATGTGATTCCTCCGGATTCAATCATGACATTGGGGTGGCGTGCCAGCTTTATCTGTTCAAGCCACCCGGGCAAGCTAACCATCCCGAAATGTCCGACAGCTATCTTCAGGCGGGGACACTCCCGAATGATTTCTTCCATTTCAGCAACCTGTGTCTCCCCTTCCGCCAAATCGACGGAGAGCATCACCTCCCGCTCTTCCATATAGTGAAACATCCGCATCATCTCCTCACTGTTCAGCATCACTCTGCCTTCTTTCAGCAGCAGCCGGTGTGCGGGAATCTTGATTGCCTTAAAACCTTTGGCTATAAGTTCCTTTGCCTGTCCGGCGAATCCCGGCTGGCGGAATTCACACATTCCGCATACAAAGAAACGGTTGGGATAACGTGCCGCGACCTCGGCCAGATAGTCGTTCTGCAAGCCATCAATGAATTCCTGCGTAATGACGGCGGCCGACACTTGCGCATAGTCCATATTCGAAAGGAAGACTTCCGCGCTATTCACCCCGTCTATCATAAAAGGCGGAACCATCTGCCGAACTTCCCCCATGAACAGCGAACGTCCGTTTTCGAGCGTCCGTATCGGGAATCCGTCTACGACCGTATCCTGCCGCAGCCACAAATGGGCGTGTGCATCAATAATTGTATAATCCATACGAGCGGTTCCGTTTTTTATGAGTTTGCCCAACTTACGCATTTCTGTTCGCCGATGATATCCTGCACTTCACGGACAAGTTCCCAGTCAATCGGTTCTTCGATGAAAGCGATGTTCTTTTTCACATTCTCCGGATGGGTCGTACTGAACAGCGTAGTCGCAATGCGGGGGTTGCTGACAGCGAACTGCATGGCAAGTTTCTCAATCGGATAATTCTTCGCCTTGCAATGCAGCATTGCTTTGCGGCACGCTTCCACCAATGTGTCGGGCGCCGGATGCCAGGCGGGAACACCCCGTTCGCTCAGCAATCCCATTGAGAGCGGAGAGGCGTTGATGACACCGATTTCTTTCGACTCAAAATAATCCAGGAAGTCGGTCAGTTTATCGTCGCACAGACAATGGTGGCAAAAGTTAAGCACCGATTCCACCGTACCGTTTGGAGAGTGGTTGATGACCCATTTCAAGTTCTCCAACTGCAAATCAGTGATTCCGACATGGCCTACCACTCCTTTCTCACGCAATTCCACCAAAGCAGGAAGTGTCTCATTTACTACTTGGTTTAAATCGGCAAACTCAACATCGTGCACGTTTATCAGGTCGATGAAGTCTATGTTCAGGCGCTCCATACTCTCGTACACGCTTTCGACGGCACGCCGGGCAGAATAATCCCACAAGTTCACACCGTCTTTGCCGTAACGTCCTACTTTCGTAGACAGATAATAGCAATCGCGGGGAAGTTCTTTCAATGCTTTCCCCAACACGGTTTCTGCCTTATAGTGTCCGTAATAAGGGGAGACGTCAATGAAGTTCATACCCGATTCAATAGCGGCAAACACTGCCTGTACACCCTCTTTTTCTTTCAAATCATGGAAAACCCCTCCTAAAGAAGATGCCCCGAAACTAAGCGAGGAGACTTTCATTCCCGTCTTTCCGATTTCATGGTATTGCATATACATAGGTTTTAAATAGTTTTGTATGCGGCAAAAGTAGAGCAGGAATGAGTGCGGCCGGTCGGCGGCAGGCAGAAAAAGCGACGTAACGGTTTACGTAAAAAATATTGCCTGGTATGTTTTTTATTTATTCGGGAATGTGCTTTCTTTGTGGAAAGATTCAAAGTTGGAGGCCTTTATTAATGGAATACCGAAAACATACTTCGCTCAAAGATATTGCCCAGGCCTTAGGGGTGTCGGTTCCTACCGTGTCCAGGGCGCTGAAAGACAGTCCCGAAATCAGTCGCGAGCTTTGTGCCAAAGCCAAGGCGCTTGCCGAAGAGATGAATTATCGTCCCAACCCTTTCGCCATGAGCTTACGGAAAAATGCGCCGCGCATTATCGGCGTGGTGGTTCCGGATATCGTCACTCATTTCTTTGCTTCCATCCTCAACGGAATCGAGCATATGGCGGTCGACAACGGATATTTTGTGATTATCACCACATCGCACGAATCGTACGAACACGAGAAACGGAACATCGAGCATTTAGTCAATATGCGCGTGGAAGGTATCATCGCCTGCCTGTCGCAAGAGACTACGGATTACGCTCATCTCGCTGCCTTGAAAGAGATTAATATGCCGCTTATCTTGTTCGACCGTGTTTGCCTGACCGACCGGTTCTCTTCGGTCGTTGCAGACGGGGCGCAATCTGCACAAATAGCAACCCAGCATTTGTTGGACAACGGAAGCAAACGGGTGGCCTTTATCGGCGGAGCCAATCACCTTGATATTGTGAAAAGCAGGAAGCACGGTTATCTGGAAGCCTTGCGCGACAACCGGATTCCTATCGAAAAGGAGTTGGTGGTTTGTCGGAAGATTGACTACGAGGAGGGAAAGATTGCAACGGAAACGTTGTTAGCTCTCCCCCAGCCCCCCGACGCCATTCTTGCCATGAACGATACGCTGGCCTTTGCCGCGATGGAAGTCGTCAAAAGCCGGGGGCTCCGCATTCCGGACGATGTAGCAATCATCGGCTATACCGACGAGCAACACGCCAATTATGTAGAACCTAAGCTATCTGCCGTGTCTCATCAGACCTACCGGATGGGGGAAACTGCCTGCCGGTTGCTGATTGAACAGATTAAGGGAGACAGGAGCGTGAGGCAGGTGGTGATTCCGACGCATTTGCAGATTAGGGAGAGCAGTGTAAAGCCACTGCCTTAATGAATGACTTCTGAAAGGAGTATTTTTGCGATGGCACTTGTTGAAAACGATTCGCTAATTTTGCGAATTATATAATTTATAACTATCTTTGTACTATCAAAGAACAGGCAATATGAATGTAGAATTTGAGAAAAAGTATTTGGCGGAACTTTATGAAAAAGGAAAGACCGATGATAAGAAGCATCGGTTCCAGCCTCAAATAGTCAATGGTTATTTAAAGTGCGTCAAAGCCCTGTTGAATGCTTCTCGAATGGAAGAATTATATCAGTACAGGTCTTTAAATTATGAGAAGCTGAAAGGTGATAAGAAAGGAATTTCCTCTTTGCGTATCAATGATCAATACAGATTGGAATTTAGGGAAATTACCAATGCGGGCAATCAAACTATCGTAGAAATATGTTCTTTGACAGATATTACAAATCATTATAAATAGGAGGTACTATGGGTATATCAGCAAATAATTTACAGTCATTCCGCCCCTATCATCCAGGTGAATTAGTAAAGGAAGAACTGGAATATAGAGGGATAAAACAAAAGGACTTTGCAAAAAAATTCGGCTTGTCGTATTCTGCCCTGAATGAAACGTTAAATACAAAACGTCCGATAACTACCGAGTTTGCCTTATTCTTAGAAGCAGCTTTAGGTATCAATGCCGATTTGCTTGTAAGAATGCAAACAGATTATAACATACAGATGGCACGGAAGAATAACTCTCTACGTGAAAAGCTAAACAATATAAAGAAAATAGCTGCTGTATTTTAAAAACAGGCGGTTACGCTCTTCCGTCGATTTTATTAACAAATTGCCGAATTAAAGTAGCACTTTTCACTAAAAACGCTACTTTAATTCGGCAATTTCTATAAGATTACTGTTTTACAATCTTCTCCAACTTTACATTGTACACCAGTGCAGAATAAGCCTGTAAAGATCCATCGCTACCCGTACCGGAGCCATAGCCGCTTTGATAAGGAATATACAACGTCCAGTAATCGCCTTCTTTCATATGAGTCAATGCATAAGACCAGCCGGAAATCACTCCATCCAAAGAGAACTCCGCAGGAGCGTCAAACTCCGTCGGCTCTGCCTCGGTGAAAGTCTGCTGAACTACATCTCCATTCAAATAAGACATCCGATAATGCGCACTGATAGTAGAAGTATATACGGGAGTCACTGTTCCATCTCCCGCTTTTATCTTCTTGACGTATATCCACTGCCCCGTCACTTCATCTTCGTAAGCATGAAGTTTCTTCGGGTCGTTATCCGGTAAGTTCCTGTTCTCGGCACTGTTACATACATTTGCAATAGAATCGATAAAAGCCTCGTTACGCGCGCGCCAATTATCATAACGGTCTACCTCTTCCGTCTCACTACAGGCAGTGAACGCAAGTGCCAACCATACTAAGGAGAGAAAATAGATCTTTTTGCTCATTCGTCAAAGGTTTATTGTAAAGTTTTCAACAGAGAAGTGATACTCACTCTGTCGGCAATGATATTGTTCAGTTCGGAGATAGCCACACGCTCCTGCTGCATCGTATCGCGGTTGCGCAAGGTCACACAGTTGTCTTCCAACGTCTGGTGGTCGACCGTCACGCAATACGGAGTACCGATGGCATCCTGGCGGCGGTAACGCTTGCCGATGCTGTCTTTTTCGTCGTATTGGCAATGGAAGTGGAACTTGAGGCTGTCGATGATTTCGCGTGCCTTTTCGGGCAGGCCGTCTTTCTTCACCAACGGCATTACCGCCAGCTTCACCGGAGCCAGGGCAGCAGGCAATTTCAGCACGACGCGGCTCTCGCCACTCTCCAACTGCTCTTCGCAGTAAGCGGCGCTCATGATGCTGAGGAACATACGGTCTACACCGATGGAAGTCTCGATGACATACGGCGTGTAGGACTCATTCAGTTCGGGGTCGAAATACTTAATGCTCTTTCCGCAGTACTTCTCGTGTTGCGAGAGGTCGAAGTTGGTACGCGAGTGGATACCTTCGACTTCCTTGAATCCGAACGGCATCAAGAATTCGATGTCGGTAGCGGCATTGGCGTAATGCGCCAGCTTGTCGTGGTCGTGATAGCGGTAGCTTGCATCGCCAAAGCCCAGTGCCTTGTGCCATTTCAGGCGGATTTCCTTCCATTTCTTGAACCAGTCGAGTTCGGTGCCCGGTTTTACGAAGAACTGCATCTCCATCTGCTCAAACTCACGCATACGGAAGATGAACTGACGGGCAACAATCTCGTTGCGGAACGCCTTACCAATCTGCGCAATACCGAAAGGAACCTTCATGCGGCCCGTTTTCTGCACGTTGAGGTAGTTGACGAAAATACCCTGCGCGGTTTCGGGGCGGAGGTAGACTTTCATCGCACCGTCGGCAGTAGAACCCATTTCGGTGGAGAACATGAGATTGAACTGGCGTACTTCCGTCCAGTTCTTGGTTCCGGAGATGGGGCATACGATTTCTTCATCGATGATAATCTGACGCAATTCCTCCAGGTTGCCGTCGTTCAAGGCTTGTGCAAAACGGGTGTGAAGCGCGTCGCGCTTGGCCTGCTGTTCCAACACGCGTGCGTTGGTGGAGCGGAACTGTGCCTCGTCGAAACTTTCGCCGAATCTCTTGGCGGCTTTCGCCACTTCCTTGTTGATTTTATCGTCGTACTTTGCCAACTGGTCTTCGATGAGCACGTCGGCACGGTAACGCTTTTTAGAATCTTTATTGTCAATCAAAGGGTCGTTGAATGCGTCAACGTGTCCGGAAGCCTTCCAGATGGTGGGATGCATAAAGATGGCAGAGTCGATTCCGACAATATTTTCGTGCAACAGCACCATGCTGTCCCACCAGTATTTCTTAATGTTGTTTTTCAGTTCAACGCCCATCTGACCGTAGTCATACACAGCGCCCAGTCCGTCGTAGATATCGCTCGAGGGGAATACGAAACCATACTCCTTACAGTGCGATACAAGTTTCTTAAAAACGTCTTCTTGTGCCATTTTCTTTTTTATATCTATTAATTTGTTTTTCTTTTTTCCGTAAAAAGTGCCACAAAGATAGAGATTTATCTCGTAAGTGGGGACAGGTAGGGTATTAATTTATCTTATTCTCCGTCTTCTTCGTCGGTTTGGGGCGCCATCATGCGGGCATACTCCTGCTGCTCCTGTTTCCGGTCGGCCTCTTTCATTTCCTTCGTCAGTTGACTTTCGGGCATATAGAGGTTGAAGGGGATGCGCGAGCATTTTATCTTCTTCACCCGCCGGCTGAATTCGGGGCAAGCCACAAAATAAACGCGTGATACTGAGACTTTTCCCGGAGTCACCTGCTCGGGGCGTTCGAATCCTTGGCTGGTAAGCGAGGTATGAAATGTGCCCAACCCCTCGATGGTGACCGACTGCCCGATGGAGAGCAGACTGTAAATGGCATCGACCATTTCGGTCAGTATCCCATCTATCTGCCCACGGTGGAAACCGCTCCGTTTTTCGAGATATTCGGCAAACTCTTTATTCTGGATGGTGTCTATCAAACTCTTTGGCACACCATACCACAACTCTCTTCGTTCTCCGGACGTTAAATCCGCTTTTTTCCGCACTACATAGGGGACTGTCATTGTCTGTACTCCTTTCTTTTTTGGTTCGTATTCGCGCTTTGACTGACACCCGGGTGTCAGCGATACCAGGACCCGGGTCTCAGACATACCGACACCCGGATGTCAGCATCACTGAGACCCGGGTGTCAGCAAAGTCTTATTCGCAGCAAAAGTAACTCTTTCCTGCATATAAACAAAAAAATGAATGCATTTAAGAATTCCGGTTCATCCGGCAGGCTTTATCGCCCTATGAAAATCGTCCGGCCTTTTCCTCCCTTCCACCGGCAGGCGGGCGGCACAAGGTTCAGGCCTGTCAACTGCCGTGTGGAAATTATTTTGAATAGAATTTATAAATAATTTGTTCATATTAAGTATTTAGACTGTATATTTTCAAAAACAACAACCGCAATCAAATTATATTAGAGCTATGAGACATAAATTCTTATCGGTATTATTTTTTCTGCTGATAATATCAAGCAAGCTCCTATATAGAAACTATTTCAAACATATCGGATTGTCGGAAGGCCTGACACAACCTTCCGTCTTATCCATTTATCAGGATGAATTGGGAAGAATGTGGTTTGGCACGCGCGAAGGAATCAACCGCTACGAATAACAGACTTTCAGAAACAGAAGTCTCATTCTGGACGGGAATTCACCATAAGAATCCGGTACATTATCCCTCTCAATGAAAACACTACTTGTACACTGATTTAGAATATTCACTTAGCTAAAAAACGTGTTTGCTTTTCGTTCTCATATGAATTTATTTCGTATTTTTGCGTGTATTAAAGCGAAGATTGATTTATGAGTGACGAAATTAACGAGATACCAGAAGAACATTCAGACTACAAACCGGCGGACGCACGGGACGAAAACGTGAAACATCAACTGACAGGTATGTACCAGAACTGGTTTCTGGACTACGCCTCGTATGTGATTCTCGAACGTGCCGTGCCCCACATCAACGATGGTTTAAAGCCCGTTCAGCGACGCATCCTGCATTCGATGAAGCGTCTCGACGACGGACGTTACAACAAAGTTGCCAACATTGTGGGACACACCATGCAGTTTCATCCGCACGGCGACGCTTCCATCGGCGATGCCTTGGTGCAACTCGGACAGAAAGATTTGCTGGTCGACTGCCAGGGAAACTGGGGTAATATTCTCACCGGAGACGGTGCTGCCGCGCCGCGTTACATCGAAGCGCGTCTGTCCAAATTTGCTTTGGATGTCGTGTTCAATCCCAAGACTACCGAGTGGAAACTCTCTTACGACGGACGCAACAAGGAACCGGTCACTCTTCCCGTGAAATTCCCACTATTACTGGCACAGGGAGTAGAAGGTATCGCCGTCGGTCTCTCTTCCAAAATACTGCCGCACAACTTCAACGAGCTTTGCGACGCCGCCATCAGCTATCTCCACGGCGAGGAGTTCCAACTATATCCCGACTTCCAGACGGGTGGTTCCATCGACGTGGCCAAATACAACGACGGCGAACGCGGCGGAGCGGTGAAGGTACGCGCCAAAATCAACAAGCTCGACAACAAGACGCTCGCCATCACGGAGATTCCTTACGGCAAAACCACATCGTCCGTCATCGACTCCATCCTGAAAGCTGTCGACAAAGGAAAAATCAAGATTCGCAAGGTAGACGACAACACGGCTGCCAACGTCGAAATCTTAGTACACCTGGCACCCGGCACGTCGTCGGACAAAACGATTGACGCCCTCTACGCCTTCACCGACTGCGAGGTGAGCATCTCGCCCAACTGCTGTGTCATCGACGACAGCAAGCCTCACTTCCTCACCGTGAGCAAAGTACTGAAAAAATCGGCAGACAACACGCTGAGCCTGCTGAAACAGGAATTGGAAATCAAAAAAGGCGAAATACTGGAGGCACTGCACTTCTCCTCGCTCGAAAAGATATTCATCGAAGAGCGCATCTACAAGGACAGGGAGTTCGAACAGTCCAAGAATATGGACGCCGCCTGCGAACACATCGACGAACGTCTGACGCCGTTCTATCCGCAATTTATCCGTGAGGTGACCAAAGAGGACATCCTCAAGTTGATGGAAATAAAAATGGGACGCATCCTCAAGTTCAACTCGGACAAAGCGGACGAACTCATCGCACGGATGAAAGAAGAGGTTGCCGAAATAGACAATCACCTGGCACACATCACAGACTACACCGTCAACTGGTATCAGATGTTGAAGAACAAATACGGCAAGAACTTCCCGCGCCGTACGGAACTGCGCAACTTCGACACCATCGAAGCCGCCAAAGTAGTGGAGGCAAACGAAAAGCTCTATATCAACCGCGAGGAAGGATTCATCGGGACAGCCTTGAAGAAAGACGAGTTTGTGGCGTGCTGTTCGGACATCGACGATGTCATCATCTTCTTCCGCGACGGCAAGTACCTCGTGACACCCGTTGCCGACAAGAAGTTTGTCGGCAAGAACGTGCTCTACATCAATGTGTTCAAGAAGAACGACAAGCGGACGATTTACAACGTTGCCTACCGCGACGGGAAAGAGGGAACGACCTACATCAAACGTTTTGCCGTGACTTCTGTTGTCCGCGACCGTGAATACGATGTCACACAGGGCACGCCCGATTCCCGCATCACCTATTTCAGCGCCAATCCGAACGGTGAAGCCGAAATCATCAAAGTCACGCTAAAACCCAACCCGCGCGTGCGGCGCATCATCTTCGAGGAAGATTTCAGCGAAGTAGGCATCAAAGGACGCCAGGCACGGGGTGTCATCCTTACCCGCCTGCCGATACACAAAATCACGCTGAAACAAAAAGGCGGCTCTACCCTCGGCGGACGGAAAGTGTGGTTCGACCGCGACATCCTCCGCCTCAACTACGACGGACGCGGTGAGTATTTGGGCGAATTCCAAAGCGAGGACAGCATCCTGGTGATTCTCAACAACGGCGACTTCTACACCAGCAACTTCGACCTGAGCAACCACTACGAGGATAGCGTAAGCATCGTCGAGAAATACGACCCCAACAAAATATGGACTGCCGCGCTCTACGACGCCGAGCAACAGAATTACCCTTACTTGAAACGTTTCTGTTTTGAAGGTTCAGCCCGCAAACAGAATTACCTGGGCGAGAACAAGAACAACCGTCTCATCTTGCTGACCGACGAGTACTATCCGCGCCTGGAGGTCGTATTCGGTGGAAACGACAGTTTCCGCGAACCGTTGGAAGTGGATGCGGAGGAGTTCATCGCTGTCAAAGGCTTCAAGGCGAAAGGCAAACGCATCACCACTTATACGGTCGAGACCATCAACGAACTCGAACCTACCCGTTTCCCCGAACCCGAACAGCAGCCGCAGCCCGAAGAGGAAGAGGAACCGGAAAACTTAGACCCGGACAACGGCAAGAGCGAAGGAGATATCATTGACGAAATAACCGGGCAGATGAAGTTGTTCTGATGAAGAAAGTACTGATATACTTGGGAGTGGCAGGATATATCCTGTCGGCCCTCTGCACCAAAGCACAAGCGCAGACCGACAGTCTGCAACTCCATCGCTACGTGACACGTGCCACCCTGTATGGCGTCGGGGTTACCAATGTATTCGACACCTATCTTTCGCCGCAGGAGTACAAAGGAATGGAGTTCCGCGTCTCCCGCGAAACAATTCGGATGACCCGGTTGTCCGACGGGAATGTGTCTGTGCAGAATTTCTTCCAGGCAAACATCGGCTATACGCACAACCGCGCCGAGAACAACAACACCTTCTCCGGACTGGTCAACTGGAACTACGGTCTCCACTATCAGTTCCGGCTGACGGACAACTTCAAATTGCTGGCAGGAGGGCTGCTTGACGTCAACGGAGGCTTTGTCTACAATCTTCGGAACACAAACAACCCCGCTTCGGCAAGGGCTTACCTCAACTTAGACGCTTCGGGGATGGCAATCTGGCATCTGAAAATCAGGCGCTATCCGATGGTGTTGCGCTATCAGGTCAATCTGCCCGTGATGGGGGCACTGTTCTCGCCACACTACGGACAGTCTTACTACGAGATATTCTCACTGGGCAATGCAGGCGGCGTGGTGAAATTCACCTCGCTGCACAACCAGCCCTCGCTGCGGCAGATGTTCACCGCCGACCTCCCGATAGGAGATGTCAAGATGCGTTTCAGCTACCTTGCCGACTGGCAGCAATATAAAGCGAACAACATCAGAACGCACGCATACTCCCATGTATTCATGGTGGGAGTGGTGAAAGAGCTATACCGCATCCGAAGCAGAAAGGATGCAACCTCTCTGCTGCCGGCAGCAGGAGCTTACTGAGAGAACAGAAATATTTTATGTCGCAAACTTCAAAGCGTGAGAGATACACAAGAATGAGAAACAGGATTATACAACTGCTTTTGCTGCTCTGTTGCCTGTCGGTTCCGGCCGGTTGCATCAGAGAGGAGGAGTACGCCAATGACCCCGTAGGCAACTTCGAGCAATTATGGAAAATTATCGACGAGCAATATTGTTTTTTAGAAGCCAAAGGGATTGACTGGGACGCCGTTCACGAAGAATACCGCAAACTGATTATCCCGACCCTGTCCAACGACGACTTGTTCGACATTCTGAGCCGGATGCTATACACGCTGAAAGATGGGCACGTCAACCTCTCTTCCGCCAGCCGCGTCTCTTATTACGATGCATGGTACTACGGATTCCCCTGGAACTACCGCGAGGATATTCTCTACAAATTCTATTTGGGAAGCGCCGGTTCGGACTATCGCACCTCCGCCGGTTTGAAGTATAAGATATTCGACAACAACATAGGCTATATACGCTACGAAAGTTTCAGTGCCGGAGTGGGCGACGGCAACTTGGACGAAGTACTCCGTTACCTGCAAATCTGCAACGGACTGATTATCGATGTCCGCGACAACGGGGGCGGCAACCTGACCAACTCTTCACGCATAGCCGCCCGATTTACAGACCACCCGGTTCTGACGAGCTACATCCGGCATAAGACAGGTAAAGGACACAATGACTTTTCGGCAATGGAGCCTATCTACCTGCATCCCTCCAACAGCATCCGTTGGCAAAAGAAAGTCGTCCTGCTGACCAACCGTCGCTGCTACAGCGCTACCAACGATTTTATCAACGCCATGCGAAGCATAAACAACGACGGCGAGGAGCAACGAATTTTCCAGGTAGGTGACCAGACCGGCGGCGGCTCGGGACTGCCCTTCTCTTCCGAATTGCCCAACGGATGGAGTATCCGTTTCTCTGCCAGCCCGCACTTCGACAAATACGGAAACGCTCTCGAAAACGGGATAGAGCCGGATGTATATATAAATATGGATAAGATTCTGGAAGAGGGAATAGCAGCAGGCGACACGGAGTCGCAAAAGAAAGACGCCCTGATTGAAGAGGCGTTCAGGATACTAAATGAGTAACTTTATCTGCGAATAGTTTGCCAAATCGGAAATTCTTCCTATCTTTGCACCGCTAAACAAAAAGCTACACAGGCGGATGTGGCGTAATTGGTAGCCGCGCCAGACTTAGGATCTGGTGCCGTGAGGCGTGTAGGTTCGAGTCCTATCATCCGCACTTTTTCATATCGATAAATTAAGAGGGATGTCCCGTTTTCGGAACATCCCTCTTAATTTATGATTACACCGATTCGCATCGTCTTACTGACCGCCGCCACTATTTCCGTCGCTGCCTTTCACATCGTCGTTAGTGATGCTTCGCGCCGCTTTCTTCACACTGGCTTTCAACTCCCCAATCCGGTAGCTGACACCGAGACTTACATAACGGTCGGGATACCTGCTACTGCTTCGTGAAATAAAGTTGGCATCTTCCGTACGGCTGCTGTATGTTCTGTATTTGGTAAAGATATTGCTACAGTGCAAGTTGACCGACAAGCGTTCTTCCTTTAGGAACGAACGGCTCACACCGATGCTATAATATTGATAGCCGGAACCTTTTCCCTGCAAACTGATGTAGGGTGTGCTTCCACCGCCATTCAGGCTCAAACGGATTTTGAAAGGAAGTGTGTGCTGGATACCGCCATGGAGAGAGCCGCCCCATCCGTAATTGTGCAATTCCTGTGCCTCGCTTTTCAGGTCTCTGTAGTTGCCGCGCCCATTCAGATAAATGCGGGTTTTGGAAGTGGCATTCCAGTTCATGTAAAGCGACAGGCCTGTTTCGCGGTTCTTGCCGATATTACCGTACGTGCTATACAAGGCTCCTTCGGGTGCAATATGTTGCGGATTGTTGTCAAATATTTCACCATCCGCAGCAGTTATCAGCCGGCTCACCCGTTCTATTCCGTTGTTATTGAACGAATGGCGTAGCGAAACATTGATATTGAACTTGGCATTGAAGTTACTATAGGCAATGTCGAAGGCATGGCTTTTCTCACTCTTCAAGTCAGGATTTCCCTGACGGATGAACATCGGATTCTGGTCGTCGAAATAAGGATTCAGGTTCCAGATACTCGGACGCCAGATGCGCATATTGTATCCGGCACGCAGATTTTGAGTGTCGCCTATCTTCATTCCCAACGAAACGGAGGGAATCAAGTCGCTGAAATCCGTGCGGAAGTCCTCCCCCTGCCCGATGATGTACTCCACCCGCTGGATGGTTTGCTCATAACGGACGCCGGGTTTGAAAGAGAAGTTCTTGTACTTCAAGGTATAACCCGCGTAGGCAGACAGGATATGGTTGAGATGGCGGTACTCACTGCTCCGGCTTTCGTTGTAGGCGTAGTTGTCGCTGCCGCCTGCCGCTTCGTAAAACCCGTTATCGCTGCTGTTGCGACGGAAAATATATTTCGCTCCCGCCTCGATGGTATGCAGTTTGCCTATCGGGGTAGTGTAATCTGCCTGCAAGGTCTGTTCCATTGTATTCGTCTTGCCGTCGGAATGGTAGTTTCTCAGGCGCAGGCGCTCCACCAAGTCGTCTTTTTGTTCGTCGGGGAATATATCCTGATACGTACTGTAGGAGTCACTGGTCTGGGGATGTGTGTTGATCTTATAGGATAAAGTAACCATCCGCTCCTTGTTGATGCGGGAGGTGCGCTGATAGTCGATGTTTCCATTGATGGAATACCAGGAAGATTTGCCGTAATTGTCCGTGCGATAGCGATAGGAAACGTCTTCGTGGTTGGACTTATACATGACGGTTTGCCCGCCACTGCTGCTCTTATCGTTGCTGCCATACATTCCGAAAGCGACCGTGAAAAGCCTCAGCGTATCAATCTCATAACTCGCTTCGAGATTGCCGTATTGGAAATTCCCATTGGAAGTGGAGCTACTTTCGGACTCCAGGTATTTTTCATCTCTTGCCCCCGGTTCGTAACTCTCGCGATAGCTGTCCGAGTAGCTGCGCGGAGAGTCGTTGTGGTCGTAATTATAATTGAGGGAAACGGTCAGTTTGCCCTGTTTCACCATCGCATACGTGCCTGCTCCGACGCCGTTGTTGTTCGCATCGGCACGGAAGGTTGCCGTATAGCCATCGAATCCGCTGCCTACCGTCACAATGTTGAGAATACCGCCAACGCCCTCGGCATCGTATTTTGCTCCGGGAGAAGTAATCACTTCGATGTATTTGATGGTATTTGCCGGCATACTTTTCAGCACTTCTTTGGGATTATTGCTCATCATGCTGTTGGGCTTGCCGTTAACGTGTATCTTGAAACTACTGCTGCCGTTCACCTGCACATTATCCTCTCCGTCCACCGTCACCAGCGGGACTTTCCGCAGCATCTCAAGAATATTATTCGATTTGGAGTCGGGGTCGTCCTCAATGTTGTACTCTATCTTATCCACATCCACCTTTACCAAAGGTTTCTGGGCTACAACCTCCACTCCTTTCAATTCGTTGGTGGCTTCGGCGGAATACAGCGTTCCCAAATCGACCGTGCGGACGGAAGGCACCAAAGTCATACTTCGCACTACCGGTGCTTTGCCTATCGAAGAGATGCTGATGACATAATCGCCTGCCGGCACATTGAGTTTCTCCTGAAACTTACCGTTTGCCCCGGTCACCGCCATCTTTACCGCTTCGGCGGGAGTCTCCTTGCGGGTGATGCGGATGGTGGCATACGGTTCTCCCTCCCGTGTCAACGAGTCGAGAAGCACTCCTTTGATAATAAAAGAAGAAGCGGTCGTTTTCTGCGCCCATCCGGCAGCACATTCCACACACGCGAATAGTAATAGCAGCAAAAATCTGTGTTTCATAATCCTACTGATTTAAATTTTTTTATTTATTAGACGCAGCATATCCTAAAATGCTGCAAACCGACCGTCATTCTCCGGCAATTATCCAGTCGACGATGGTCCGTGTCGCACTGTCGAAGGCGACTCCTACTTTTATGACCTTCCGGCAATCCGGCTGATAGGGTATGGCATATCCCTTGCTGTTGATTTGCTCCAACGCTTCTTGCGGCGTGCCGTCTACCTTAAACTCAAAGACGTAGACAGCATCCTGCAATTTCACAACGACATCCGCACGCCCAATTGCGCTCTTCACCTCCACGTCTACATACTGCCCCATGAGCCGGAACAAGAGATAAAAGATAGTCTGATAATGTTTTTCGTGCTTATTCTCCAAATCATTCGGGATGGAGGCAAAGAAAGAGCGTATCCTCTCCAAACACTCGGTCAGCTTGCCGGCACGCAGGTCTTTAATAAAGGAAACGACATAAAACGTATTTTCGCGGGCAGGCAAATGCACATAGGCAGGCATAAGGGATTCGAGAAATCCTTTCCGCACCTCTCTATTGGGATAGGCAAGCGTATAGAGTTGAAACTCGGGGTCGTACTCTTTGATGGTAAGATAACCGCTCTGATAGAGCACGGGAAGCGGGTCTGTAATAACACTTGTAGGAGCATCAAACTGCTCGGCGGTGGCAGTGGCACCGTCCAACTCTCGGATATCGAAGTTGCTCTGCTGCAATATGTTTATCAAGAACGTAGGCGTTCCGGTAGAAAACCAAAAGTTTTCATAACTTTTTTGAGCAAAGGCGTTGAACAGGCTGAAGGGGTTGTAAATATCTTCACAACTTTTACTGAAATGGTATCCGTCATACTGCTGTTTCAGATGAATGCACGCCTCGTCGTAAGTTTCATTGTTGGCCTGCGCCATCATCTCGATATCGGTTTTCAGTTGCGTGCGCAATTCGTGTTCGGTAATTCCGCAGATGGCGCTATAGTCGTCGCGCATACTGATGTTCTGCAAATTGTTCAGTTCGCTGAAAATACTCATCTGGCTGAATTTGCTTATACCGGTGAGGAAAAGAAAGCGGAGATACTCTCCCTGTGCCTTCAGGGGGCTGAACAGTTTCCGCATCTCTTCGCGCAAGGCTTGTTGCAGTTCCGGAAGATGATTACTGTCCAATAGCGGAGCGTCATATTCGTCGATAAGTACCACCACCGGTTTGCCCGTCTGTTCGTAAGCTCTTTTTATGATTCCGGAAAAACGGGCGGCATACCCTTCTTCTGCCGAGTCTTTGCCATACAGCCGTTCCCACTCGCGCAGTTGGATATTGAGCCGCTCTTCCAAATCGCTCATGGCAGTGTATTTCGTCATGCTGAAATCAAGGCGCAGCACCGGATATACATTCCATTCTTTTTCCAGGCGTTCCATCGCCAACCCTGCAAACAGTTCCTTCTTCCCACGGAAGTAAGCATCCAGCGTGGAGATAAGCAGGCTTTTCCCGAAACGGCGCGGACGGCTCAAGAAATAGACTTTGTTGGTATTTGCCAAACGATATATCAACTCTGTCTTGTCCACATACACGTTGTTATTATTACGCAAGTCTTCAAAACTTTGTATTCCGATGGGGTATATTCTGAAAGGATGTTCCATAACGCCTGTTCTTATTTATATGAAATGCAGACAAATATAGGTATTTAAAGATTGACAACCAATTGTATATATGGGAAATTTAGTATCTTTATGTAATTGATTGATATTGCTCATAGCAACGATACGGCTATCGCACTCCAATCTACCGCTATCCCACCCTCAATCGCCCCCTTATAAAGTCATCCTTTATTATAGATAAACTTGCCGGAGGGTAACAACAAACTTTGTTTTTACCAATTGCAAACTATAAATGCAACCTTTGTTTTTATAAATGAAGCCTTCGTTTATAAAAACAAAGGTTGCAATTATATAAACGAAGGTTGCAATTATAGTTTATAACCAATCGGTCGGAACTTTATATATGGCAAATCGAAAGTTTGCCGTGAGGAGACAACAACTTTATTATTAGTCGTTTGCATGAAAAGAAGCCCGTCATTGACGTGGATTTTGTCAATGACGGGCAACGTACTATCGCTTGATTTAATAACAATCCCGCGTTATGTGTCCGTAATAACGGATAATCTTTTAAGTTCCGGTTTAGTTCAGCCCCGGCCAAGACTTGATTGAATAAGTTGCTTCAAGTGCATTTTCGAGATTATCATTCAGGCTTGGGAAAAAGTCGATTCCTGTTTTTTCTTCCAGTTCGTCTATCGTAAGGGCGTAGTCGGCGAGTCTGATTGGTGACGGTTTGCTGTCTTGGTGTTCCATCCAAAAGGCTATCGCTTTGAACGATTCGCCTTTCTTAAACAATAAGGCCATGTAGTAATATTTGGGAACGGGCTTGCTGCGGTCGCCGCCGATATATTCCTTAATATGTTCTTCCTTATCAATCGTTCCGCCTTTCACTACGTACAAGGTGTCGGAAGCGGTACAGCTACGTCCCCACGACTGCACTTGTCCTTCCAATGCCAGCCAAACGCCTGTATTGAAATTGTTTCGTTGCGGGCTCATGTTGGTATAATAGAAAGTCTGGTCGTTGGCTTCTTGATTGTAGAGCCGGTCGGCAGAAGCGCAGAGATGGCCTCTGTCATAACCTCTTCTCCCGAAATCTGCTTGTACGCGCTGGTATTCTGTGCCAAGCGAAGGGTCTGGGATAAATTCATTGCCACGGGTTGCTGTCTGTAGCCGGGTCTGATTGTCGAACCGGAAGGCAATCCAACGGGAGTGCTTCTTACTCTTATCGTACTCTGTACTAAAGGTGGTCACTTTTTGTCCGTTGACTATCGTAGAGTGGGTTAAGAATACATCGTTTGCACCATTACGAAGGGCGGGGAGTTCTACGATGCCGGTGGCGAAGTTTTTGGAATCGTAATTGTCGTCGTTATCACAAGCAAACAATAGTAAGCATAAACAAGCTAACCACACACCAATCATTTTATTCCTCATATTCTTCCTATTATATATTACTATTAAAAGAAAAAAAGACCATCCAAAAAGCCAAAATCAAATCTTGTTACTTACAAATAGCAATCATAGATTTAAACTTTCAGACTTTTTGGATAGCCTCATCTATTGTCTCACAAACAATTTATTTTACCACTTCTACAATACTTGTCGGAGATTTAAGCCCAGGAACACTGAAATAGTTTTCCAAATTTGCTTTAATAAGAACTTGTTTGCCAAGTTTACCCGGATTAGATTTTAATCCCCATTCAGTACGTATAGTACCAGAAGGCAATTGTACAGGAATCAACTTGCTTTTATCAGTTTCATTTTGTTGATCAGCAATTACAATATTAGTATCTCCCGCAAAGTCCGAAGTCTGAATAGCATCCATCTTACCATTTGCAAAACCTACAATATAAGCTTTCACATAATATGGACCTTTTTTTGTACTATTGAATGCTATTACATCTGCTACTGAATAAGGATGTTCTTCTGTGCCGTCAGCTTCACCAAGTCCCGGTTCCTCACTGTCTCCTGTAACACCAATTAACCTAACATTATAAAGAAGCAATCCCATCGTATTATCCGCTCCAGTCGCAGAGAATTTCAATGTAGAGTTAGCTGTTCCCTGTACATCAATTTCCACCTGCATATCAAAAAAGACATTTGCATCCTTATTGTCATTACTAACAACTTTACTTGCAGCAGTCACTTCCACGTCATTCAATGAAACTTTCAATACATTCAAATCAATAGAAGTGCCTTGATTGAACACATTTGCACCCAATTCATATTTAACTATAAATTTACTGTATTTTGAAGCATCTATACCTGAGATTGTAAAAGAATGGTCATTGTTAGCAGGGAACCATATACTATTGACTTTCGTCTGTTCAGTACGATTGGCATCTGTCATGTGTGCTTTTGCACGAATATTACATTTAGAATTAGCAACTTCAAATTTTAAGTTTTTATTATCCCATCCTGTAAAATCAGCTACATTCGTATTAGTTTTAACCGTTTCTCCAAAGGTTTCTACGAAAACAGAATTTTCTTCAGGTTCGGGACCAGGACTCGGCTCCGGATTTTCAGTAGCCTCTACACCCACATACAAATTATCAATCTGATAAGTTCCACTTGCAGCTTCACTACCAATATATTTAAATCCGATAAATCCTACTTTATCTCCAATTGCAGTCAAGTCGCCAGTTAAAGTTACAGGTTCGGAATATCCATCTGCATCTTGCGGCAGAGTACCTACATTCAACAATGTCTGATTCAATTCATTTCCATTCTTTTCAAGGAAGTAAACTTCCAGTTTTGTTCCTTCTTTGTAATAAGCAGAGATACAATCAAAAGTAACCTTCTTCACTTCCATCTGTGCAACATTCACAGCCGGAGTAACAAACCATGAAATAACAGAAGGTTGTTTACTACCATAAGCAGTTGCCTGAATCAGTCCATTGCCTTCATGCGGTTTTCCTCTCCAAGTTCTTCCACCAACTTCCGCAAAGTTCACATAACCTTCTTTTAAATAATCTTTATCTTTTTCTGCTTCATCAAAAGTATTCACTACTTGATTCACGGGGTTAGTAGCATCAAGCAACTCTATCAAACTGCCACTCGGTTGTTCAGACCCTCCTTCACCGATTTCAACACCGTCCAACACAGCCGCAGTTGGCGATTTCAATCCGGCTACACCGAAATATTTCTCCAAAGAGCCGTAAATCATTACCACTTTGCCTAAATTTCCGGCATTATCTACCAAGTTCAATGCTATACGAACATCCGAACCACCTACCAACTGCACAGGAATACAGTTCTTATGATTGGTTTCACCCGGATTATCTGCAATCAGTAAATTAGAAGGCACTGTAAAAGGAGCTTCAAACTTGCTTTCCGTAGCAATCGCTTTTCCTTCTCCGTCTACACAACCTACAATATATCCTTGTACCCAAGCAATAGAACCGTCTTGTTTCTTCTGTGCGGTTTCAATATTATATGGATCTTCCTTAGTGCCACCACCTGTAAGCCCCGGAACATCACCTTCTCCCAATATATCATAAGGAGCAGGAACATCACTACATGAACTAAATGTAAACACCGCAAGCAGCGTTAAGAATAAAGCATTTAGAATCTTTTTCATAATTATATGTGTTAATTGAATTAATTATTTCGTTTGATATCATTTAAAGTGCGGACAATAACCTCCCATTGGTTATTGTAACGTAACAAAATACCTGTAATATTCACACTACCTTGCGGCATTACCTCCTTTGAGAAGTTTGCGTAAGCACTAGTATAAAGGAACAAGTTACTTCCACTCTCTGTACCATCAGCATAAGTGAAATAACGCTTTACGGAACCTTCATCGCCAGGAGCGTAGGTTGCCGTTCCGTCTGCTTCGGAAAGTTTTACGTTTTTAAAAGTAACCAATACCGGCGCTTCGTTCAGATTAATAGCAGCAAGCTCGGCAGGCGTGTTCACCTCAATCGGTTTCAACTCTTCGTAATACAACTTCGGTTCGTTAATCAAACGCACGTGCTGTTTCCATACATATTCGGGCATACGTCCTACCGAGTTGTTATAAACAGTACCAATCTGCGCCTGCTTGCGATAGCTGCCTATCTGCAAACCTTTGCAATCAATGACTACTTTCTGACCTACAGGGCAAAAAGCATACAAACCTGTTGCATTCACACCAATGACAATAGCACCGGTTTCGTCGGCAACCACCAGTTTTTTATACAAATTGCCGCTCTCATCATCGCAAGTAATCACACCTTCGATGCGGGTTTCTCCCTCGATGGTCGTATAAGTATCTTTGCTTGTATCGATAAACTCGTTGTATTTCTCCTTCAACGCAGCAATCGAAATCGTACGTCCCTCCGGAATCGAATTATTGCCGTAAGCATTTCCGGTCACCGGCTCATCATAGTTCTCACACGAAGTAAGTCCCACGCCACACATCAGCAGTCCGGCACACAATATAGATAGTAATTTCTTCATAATCGTTTTTCCTTTCTTTTTCTTTTGGATGGATAAACACATACTCGCTTAAAATCTGTAACCGATATTCAAGAAAGCATTGAACGGGAATGCATAGAAGTACTTGGAGTTCTTGGAGAACTTGTAGATGCGGGCATCGCCGTCTTTGTAGTTATCATCGCGGTTTTGTTCGAAACCACCCGTACGGAGGTCGGTATTATTCAGTATGTTGGTCAGGCTCAGGTTAAGGCTGATGCTCTTGCCGTTGCGCAGACGGATGAACTTTCCGACTGAAGCGTCAAGCATAAAGCCACCGTCGAGTTTCTCCTGTCCCGGCACGTTAAGAACCGGATTACCATTGGCATCTACCCCGCCTCCGTTTTTATCTACCACACTTGCCAGACGACGATAGCTTGAGAAATCAATATATACGCGGTCATAATAATTGCCGGTCAGATTGAAGAACCAGCCTTTCACGTTGTAGTCCAGCGCAAGGCTATAGGCAGACAACGGAGTGCCGTTGGCACGCATTCCTTTGGTATATACGCGGTCGAGAGTAGATTCGTTTTCACTTTCGTATGTCATCACCGCATTGGGGTTGTTGATGTATTGGGCATCGCTCCAGGTTCCGATAGCTGTCAACGACAGTTCGCTTGTCAGTTTGAAAGTGGCTGCCGCTTCCACTCCCCAATGTTCTTTTTCAATTCCGTTCATGGAGAGGTAAGTGAAGCGTGCTTCGTTGTCGTTATAGAAAGCATCCATCTCTACTTGGTTCTGGAAACGAGTGTAATAACCGGTCAAGCGTCCCATCACCCACGGAGTATTGAAGTTGTAAGTCAGGTCGCCGCTGAAGATGCGTTCGGTCTTGAGGTCTCTTACAAAATCGTTTTTAATACGCGGAGCTATGAAAGAGTTGTAAGCCAACGGTGCACGGTCTTCATAACCGGCATTCAGCGTAAATGAATGATTGCCATTGATAGCCCAATTCAGTCCGGCTTTGACGCCACCTTCCAGGAACTTCGCCGTACCACTGCTGCCGATTGATTTCAACGGAGCACGTCCGTTTCTCATCAATCCGTCGCGGAACATCTGCGTAGACCCGATTTTACCTGAAACGAAATAGTTCAAAGCCTTTCCGTTATTTCCCTGATAACGCATCCAGGCGCTTTGCTTGTTTACATAAATGTTGTAATGATAGCCGAACTTATCGCCCTCGCCGATACGGCGGTTCGGATTGTCCAAGTCGTTCTGCGCCATGCTGGAGTTCATACCGTGGTCGCGTATGGCAAACTTGTCAACGTCGGTATAAAGATTGGCGCCCAACAGGTCTTTCATCTTCTTATAGTGCATACCCTTTGTTGTATTCACAGCAATACCGGCAATATAGTTGTTGCGCTCGTTCCACTGATGGCTGAATATAGAGCTGAGATTGAAAGCCAACTGATCGTCGTGGCGTTCTTCCACATAATACAATGCTTCTTTGCCTAAAGCATTTGCCTGCTTGTTTGCCAGATAAAGAGCGTCCCAGTCCAACTGACGATAAGCCTTGTTGTTCTTCCAGTTATCGGTTACTTCGTTGAACTGCTGCAATTCATCTGCCGTAGGAACAGACTCCCATACATCAAAGATGGAGCTGGGCAATTTCTTGTAATAGTCCGGACGCGGGTCTGCCGCGTTACCGTTCCATCCTAAGGCACTCTTACCATAATTGGAATACTTGAATCCGGCACTTGTCACCAACTTCTTGTTGTCGTCGATAGTGAAATTCCAGGAAGCGATGGCCGACGGTTCGAATTGACGTACAATGCGTGCATTGCGTTTCTCACCGTTCTGATATCCCCAGTTCGGATTGTAGTAATGGCTATTTGCCAAATAATAGGCCTCTTCGGTTGCCGCCATTTGCTGTCCTCTTTCGGTAGGTGTTCCCCAAGTAGCCAAAGAAAGGCTGTGCTGCTCGTTAAACACTTTCTCCGCACCGAGGAAATAAGAGAAAGAATTATACTTGATACCTTCGATATTGCCTTCATTTCCCCAACGATATCCCAACGAACCGGTGAAAGCCCATCCATTGTTCATCAAACCGGTAGAATAAGTGTACATTCCGCGCAGAATGTAGTTACGGTTACTACCCGACACCGTAAGTTTGGAACCGGCGGCGTATTGGCTGGCACGCAAATTGATATTAGTCGCCCCGCCTATCGCACCAAAAGTAAAATTATTAATTTCAAAAGGTCCGATGCCTTCCTTGTTACGGGTAGCGTCGTTCAATCCTCCAATCAAACCATAGCTAAAACGTCCCGTTTCCGCATCATTAAACAGAACGCCGTTGATGTACATATCGCTATATTGGGAGTCATATCCCCGCACACGAAATCTCATCGGGCTGAACAAATAACCCACATTTGACAGATAAACATCATTGTTGGAAGTCACCAATGCGGATGTACTTTGAGCCGAATCATCATCTTCACTCAACTGTGATTCCGTAAACATGAAAGAAGCATTGTCTTCACGGGCATTCTGCTTTGTCTTCTGCTGAGCAAAAAGAGCTGGTCCTAAGCAAAATAGCACAATAACGAACCCTAATCGTTGTCTCATAATTTAATTTATATTAATGTTAATTGGTCTTTCACCTACAATGCACATAAAATAAGAAGAAAGGCAAAATAACAAAGAATTTTATGAATAACAATGTTTTTTCGTAAAAAAGTCATCTGATAAGGGCATTTTTTCATTTTCTTTTTAGATATTTGTCAACAAAATAAGCGTTTATCCACTTTTAAAAACAATTTCAAAGATGAAAAGAAACTTAACAACTTTAAGTATGTTCATTCTCTTCGTCCTGACAGTTTACGGACAAGAAAAGAAATTCGCCCTTTACAGCGTAGCTTTCTATAATATGGAAAACCTATTCGATACAATTCACGACGAGGGCAAAAACGACTACGAATACCTTCCCAACGGTACCAACCAATGGAACACAAGGAAGTATAAAGCCAAACTCAAAAATATGTCGGAAGTATTAAGCCTGCTCAGTACCGACAAACTCCCGATGGGGCCTGCCATTATCGGCGTTTCCGAAATAGAAAATCACCGGGTGCTGGAAGATATCCTGAAACAACCCGCCCTTGCCGATAGGGGCTACCGGTATATCCACTACGAAGGAGAAGACCAGCGTGGTGTGGATTGCGCGTTTTTCTATAACCCCAACCTGTTTGAACTGATAAACAGCAAACTCGTACCTTATGTATATATAAACGATACCGTGCATAAAACACGCGGCTTTTTGGTTGCCAGTGGCAAGATAGCAGGCGAGAAAATGCATTTTATCGTCAACCATTGGCCCTCAAGAGCGGCCGCATCTCCGGCACGCGAACGCGCCGGTGAACAAGTGAGAGCCATCAAAGATTCGCTGTTGAGAGAAGATGCGGCAGCCAAAATCGTCATTATGGGAGACATGAACGACGACCCGATGAATAAAAGTATGGCAGTTTCTTTAGGAGCCAAACGTAAACCAGCCGATGTAGGCCCAACCGACTTATACAACCCGTGGTGGGACACGCTGAAAAAAGGTTACGGTACTCTGATGTATAGAGGTAAATGGAACTTGTTTGACCAAATCGTATTCACCGGAAACCTGTTGGGCAGCGACCGCAGTACGCTAAAATTCTACAAACATGAAATCTTCCGCCGTGACTTCATGTTCCAAAAGGAAGGGAAATACAAAGGATATCCCAAACGTACACAGGCGGGCGGCGTATGGACCAACGGTTACAGCGACCACCTTCCCACTATCATCTATTTAATTAAAGAAGTGCAATGACAAAGATATACTCCAAACTATTCGTCCTGCTCATCGCGTGCTGCACAGCATTTTCGTGTAGCGAACAAAATATTCCGGAATTGCCCGGTCACGAAGGTGACGACCAACAAGGTATCGCCTCCATCGACCAAACGCAAATCAACGCCAACGGCGGCGGATTTATCATTCGGGTAACAACCAACGGAACATGGCAAGCCGCAAGCAACGAAACATGGTGTACACTAAACAGAACATCCGGTAGCGGCAACGGTTCCATTAGCGGTTACATAAAAGCCAATACCGGTGCTGAGCGCAGCGCTACCATTCAAATCAGTTCAGGAAAAGAAAAGACAACATTCACAGTCAAGCAGTTGGCTGGCAATGGCTCAAATCCGGAAAACCCTGCGGAATATGCAAGAAGAATTGAGATTCCCAAACTGAAAGGCGGAAATATGTATCCTTTCATTACGCATACCACAACTGAAAACGGAAAAGAAGTCATCGCATACAGCTATGAATATGACTGCACAAAATTGCATTCACGCTGGGTAGCTTTCACCTTTAGCACGGCAACCCCCGACAAGAATGTAGGCCGAAATGAAGATTTCCGGGCAGACCCCAAACTTCCGAAAGACTACCAGTTGACAAAAGAATCTTACTCAAACTCCGGCTACAGTCGCGGACATCTGGTAGCATCGAGCGACAGACAGTATTCGACAACTGCCAACAAGATGACATTCTATATGTCGAACATGAGTCCGCAAATCCAAAACGGATTCAACGGTGGTATATGGCAAAAACTGGAAGACAAAGTGCAGAGTTGGGGCAAAATCACCAATTCAAATGACACGTTGTATGTAGTAAAAGGCGGAACCATACGAGATGACCAAATAGAGAAGTATATCGATAGTAATTCGCAACGCATCGCTGTACCTAAACATTACTTCATGGCCTTATTGTGGTTGAAAAACGGAAGTTACAAAGCCATCGGCTTTTGGCTCGACCACAAATCCTATGATAAGAATGCCAGCTATGCCAATCACACAGTCTCCATCGACGAACTGGAAGAGAAAACAGGTATTGATTTCTTCCACAATCTTCCTGATGATATAGAAAACAAAGTAGAAGCAAGCTACAACAAGAACGACTGGGGATTATAACGCACTCCACCATCACGGTTATTTTTGCGATATCAGTTTACGCAAAAAACATAAACATAGAAAAGGCTGTATCCGTCTGATGCGGATACAGCCTTTTCTATGTTTGCACAACAGATAACCCAGCATCAGTCTACTTTACTGCCTGTTCCAATTCCTTTCTCAAAACATTATAATTCGTTCTCCTATTTTTCCTTCTTACAAATAGAAGAACAGCAACAACACCAAATTCACCCCAATCACCGTTCCGAATCCTCCTAAAATCCACGAACGAAGCCTGCTCCCCTTTCCTGCAAAGAACAGGGCGTAACACATATTGACCAGTATATTGCTGATGATTGCCTGCATACTGCAAGCTGTAATAACCAATGCCGCAACGTTGCCCGTGTTCTGCAACAGATTGAGAATAAAAGGCGTTATGTCGCTGAAACCGGAGACGAAGGAGAGTAGGTTCAGACCATCGGTGCCGGCATACAGCAGCGTATAGTGAGTCAGAAACGTAAAGACGACGAAGAGTACGGCAAAAATCAAGGCTATTTTGAATTCCAACGGATTGCTGCTGTCATCCTCTTCCGCCACTGCGGACTGACCTGCCGGACGCTTTTGCCGGGTATGGACAAACCACGCAACACTGGCAGCCACCACCGCCATAATCAGCAAGTAAGGATAGATAGAACGGAAAATCTCCTTGCTGAAAATAAATATCAGCATCATAAACCGCAAAAACATCATACTGACTGCCAGCAACATGGCGGCAACATAATCCGTCGCTTCCTGCTCCGAAGCCGTACGGCTTTTGCGGGCAATCACAGAGATGGTTGCCGTACTGCTGTATAATCCGCCGATAATGCCGGAAACCAACGTTCCCGATTCGTGGAATACATAACGTTTCAACAAGTAAGAGAGGTAAGAGACACCGGAGACAACAACCGTTGCCAGCCAAATGGAATAAGGTGTGAGGTTGATGCCGGGAATCAGGTTTTGGTCGGGAAGCATAGGCAGTATAATACCACTGATTGCCAGGAATTTTGCCAGCGTTATCATCTCGTCGTTCTTCATACGCTGGGCAAACTCGGTAAAAGTATGCTTAAGTTCGGTGAGCAGAAGCACAGTGACAATGACCATCACGTAGAACCACGAAGGCTGGGTGACTACGATGGGAGCCATGCAATAAGTTATCAAGGCTATGATAATGGTAGTGATACCGAACACATGGAACTGGGATTGCTTCACGTAATAGTTCAGCCCCAACAGCAAGCCAAGCACTGCGCCGCCGCCCATAAAAAGGCGCATATCGACAGGGTCGAGTATATAGAGCAGGTATCCCAATATACCAATAAAGGTAAAGGTGCGGTCGGTTCCAAAAAGAGTGGTTTCGCCTTCGCGCTTCAGGCTGATACGGCGTTGCGAAAGTCCAATTAGCAAAGAAAACAGGGCGACCAGTACGAAAGTAACCAGTTCGCGCGGCAGATAATTGTACAACTGTTCCATATATTGCTCTTTTTTAGATAAGAACAAATATACGATTTATTTGTTAACACTCACCACGTTTTATACGGTTTTTTCATTAGTTGGGAATTGTAGTAGCGTACGTCTCCCGTCACCTCTTCGCTAATGAAGTCCGGCTTCACAAAGGCTTCATCTTCAGCAGCCAGTTCCACCTCCGCCACGACCAGTCCGTCGTTATCGCCATAAAACTCGTCTATTTCAAACACGTGGTTGCCACTGCGCACCAGGTAGCGGGTTTTATCGATAACGCCCGGCTCGCACAACTGCATCAGTTCCTCCGCTTCGCACAGAGGAAGTTCGCGCTCCCATTCGTAGCGGCTGGTGCCGGAGGCATTGGAAGCTCCTTTGATGGTGAGATACCCTTTCCCGTCGCGGATACGGATACGCACCGTCCTGCCACGGGCACTGCTGATATAGCCTTGTACGATGCGGCTCTGCGCAAATACACGGGACTTGAAATCGCCCGATACCAAAAACTTACGTTCTATTTCTTGTGACATGATACCAAAGTAAACAAATTATTAAAAGGAAACTCCACCACAAATCCATGCAATCTGTGGTGGAGTTTCTCTCTTCGTCAGCCGAGAAAGGAGAATCCGATCAGCATCACCAGTGCCAAAATAATGAGTGATACAAATACTATTTTGACAACTCTCCGGGCTTGTTCCTCTTCTTTCTTGCTTATAGCAGTTTTTTTCTTACCCTTACCCATAATAGTTAGTTTTAAAGTTCAACGCTAACAAAGTAAGGATAAATCTTTTAACTTTCCAAAAATTACTCCGCTATTTTTGCATTTTATGACTCCTGCGAAGAAAACTCCATCAGATAGGCTTTGATGAAGTTATCAATCTTGCCATCCATCACGCCGTTCACGTCCGATGTCTGATAGTTGGTGCGATGGTCTTTCACGCGGCGGTCATCAAACACATAGCTTCGTATCTGCGAGCCCCATTCGATTTTCTTCTTGCCCGCTTCCACTTTCGCCTGTTCGGCCATGCGGTGCTGCAATTCTTTATCGTATAGGATGGAGCGCAACTGACGCATTGCATTCTCGCGGTTCTTGGGCTGGTCGCGGGTTTCGGTGTTTTCAATCAGTATTTCCTCTTCCTCGCCCGTGTAGGGGTCTTTGTACTGATAGCGCAACCGGACACCAGATTCCACTTTATTCACATTCTGTCCGCCGGCACCGCCGCTTCGGAACGTATCCCATGAGATGCGTGCAGGCTCGATATTCACCTCGATGCTGTCGTCTACCAACGGAGTGACAAAGACGGAAGCGAAAGAGGTCATGCGTTTGCCCTGAGCATTGTAGGGCGACACGCGCACCAGTCGGTGCACACCGTTTTCTCCTTTCAGATAGCCGTAGGCAAAGTCGCCTTCGATGTTGATAGTACAGGTCTTTATGCCTGCTTCGTCGCCTTCCTGGAGATTGGCGATGGTGGCTTTGTAGCCGTTCGTTTCGGCGTAGCGCAGATACATACGCATCAGCATCGAAGCCCAGTCCTGGCTCTCTGTACCGCCGGCACCGGAATTGATTTTGAGCACACAGTCCATTTGGTCGGCCTCGTCGCGCAGCATATTCTTGAATTCAAGTGCTTCTATCGCTTCGTGTGCCTTTGCATAGGCTACGTCTACGTCTTCTTCCGTCACCAATTCTTCTTTGTAGAAATCAAACGAAAGTTCCAGTTCGTCTGCCAGTGTTTTGACTTCATTGTATCCGTCAATCCATTTTTGCAGGTCTTTCACCAGTTTCATTTGAGCTTCCGCCCGCTTCTGGTCGTCCCAAAATCCGGGAGCTTGTGTTCTCAATTGTTCTTCCTCGACTTGAATTTTCTTCCCGTCGATGTCAAAGATACCTCCTCAGCGCGTCTGTGCGCTCTTTCACGTCTTTAAGTTGTTCGATAGTAATCATTTGAGTTTACGTTTATGGTTATTTATAAATTTCTGCCCGACAAACGGGGCAGGCACAACCTGCCGATGCTTGTCTTATCGGGTACAAAGATAAAAATTAAAAATGAGAAAGCGAACGGAGGTAACATCGCTTGTTAACAAATCTCCTTACTTTCCAAGCCGAACTGCCGAAAAAGGTTTTCGCTATCAAAAGAAGGTGAATTTAACATATTAAAGATGCGAGCAGATAGCCTTTTCCTTGAATTTCCTTCGTCTTTGATATCTACCGAACTTTCTCATCTATAGGTTTAATCTCTATGATATCGAGGAAAGAAAGCGGATACAAACACCGTTTCTTCCACATCCTTTTATCCATCTAAGCAGTCCGACGTTAAAAAAGTGTTAAACAAACACGAATTTAACGATAAAACATGACTTTTCACATCGAGATAATTATTAATTTTGCGCTGTTTTTAAACGCAGATGTTAAATTATATTATTTTACAAGTATGTTAAAAAGAAGTTTTTTTTATGTGGCAGTAGCTTTAGCATTTGCCGCCTGCACCAACACGGATGTGATTGAAGAAAACGAAGCATCAGGTGCAATAATCGGTTTTAATTCTCATGTCAGCAACAGCACACGTGCTATAACCATGGAGAATTTCAAAAAATTCTTTGTTTATGGTGGATACACTCCCAAAGACCAATCAGACTATCACACCGTATTCAATGGAGTAGCAGTATCCAAAGATGCAGACAAATGGACGTATGAAGGCGCTTCAAAGTATTGGGTAGAAAACGCCACTTACAAATTTTATGCTTACAGTTGCGAAAATATAGCGTTAAGTAAAGGTACTCCTTCATTCACCACATCAGGCGTAGATGCAGGAACTTTCAAAATCACCGATTTTGAGTGCAATGACGGGCATCAACACGATTTGATTTTTGCAGAATCAGCTTCTATTGTTGCCAAAGAGACAGGAAACTCAGAAGTATCACTTAGTTTCAAACATATCTTATCAAAAGTAAAAGCCGTGTTCAAAAGCGGATTCGACTCTGATTTCACAATAAAAATCTCAGAAGTAGAATTCCGCAACGTGTATGACAAGGCTGACTTCTCATCAAAAACAAACGAATGGGGCAACCAGACACGTTCCATTGCATATAACGAAGCAGCCTCAGAATGGACCAAAGTGACACTTCCCTTAGAAGGCTCAGACAACACTATCCAAGCTGCAAAACCTGCCGGTTCGGAAGGTGGCGACGCGGTAGCTGCCAAAGAATTGACTACAGGAACCGGATATGTTCTTCCTGTAGCATACAGTTCATCCGATGTTACTTTGAGCTTCAAGATTGAAGTAAAACAAGGTGCAGATGTAATAAAGACCGACTATGTTAAAGGTAATATCCAACCTACATGGGCACTCGGCACATCATATACTTATAACGTAACTGTAAACGGTAGTGCTGCCGGAGTAGAAAAAATCGAATTTAGCGTAGATGCTACCAATGGTCTCCAAGACTGGACAGAATCTCCGGTAACAGATTTCAATATTGGTGGCTAATACAACGCAAGTTTGATATAAAAAAGACAACAAGCGGCCCGTCATTGACAAAATACACGTCAATGACGGGTTTCTTTTATAGAACCAACTACAAACAATGGAAAAAACGTATGCAAACGACAGGTTCTTTCCCTGCAAAGCACTAATAATAAAGTCATTATATACTAACGATAAACTTCCAATCTGCTATATATAAAGTTTTGCCCGATTGGTTACAAACTATAATTGCAACCTTTGTTTTTATAAACAAAGCCTTCATTTATAAAAACGAAGGTTGCGTTTATATAAATGAAACTTGCAATTATAGTTTGTAATTGATAAAAAGAAAGATTGCCGTTACTCTCCGGCAAATTTATACCTAATGAAGAATAACTTTACAATTGGTCGATTGAAAGCGGAATAGCGGTAGATTGGAGTACGATTGCCGCACAATTACGAAGAGAAATACCCTGTTTACTTCTGTTGTCCACCCACCGGTAAATCAATCTCCACATCGTTGTCCCAATCATTGATATCTGGGTCGAAGCCTGAATTCGAACCGCTCTCGTTGTCCTCAATACGAAGCTTCGACACCGTGACAGTTCCCCCTTTGGGTTGAGGTATAAGCTGGTCGGTAACATCAAAATTGAATTCCTTTGTCTTGCCGTTGGTCAGTTCCACTTCGAGGTTTAGCGTATGACGACGGGAAGCCCTGCCGTGCCCGCTCGGTTCGGGTGTGCGTCCGGGTGTGCCAAACGACAATACGGTAGCGGTAACCCCTCCTTTATCCAATCGGCAATCGTACACAAGCGTCACGGCTTCGGTTGGCGTCGCACCATTGTGCAGATATACCCAACGGGACATTCCACTGATAGCCCCGCGCGCACCTACCACCCGTTGGAAACCGTATTCAAACTCGTAATGCACCTCGTAGGCAAATACCATCGGCTTCATGTCGATGGGCAGACCCGCCATTTCGTGATTGCCGACGTCGGGAATGGAAGTAATATAAGCGGCATAAAGCATATCGGGCGGATTCAAGACAGGCTCGTCGGGATGCAACTCCTTAAATCCGGCAGGCACACCGCGCGAACCGGGCGTCGACGTCGCACAAACCTCCAACGGGCCATACGTTTCGCCAGAGATAAGCACACTCTCCGTATCGTTGTTGTAGAGCAATATGGAATGCACGCCACCTTCGCCGAAATTGACACTGCCGCCCGAAGGGGAAAGGAAAACTTCGGTAGGCCGCCCCGACTCGTCGTACACAAGCACCGTGACCCCTTTGGGAGACGGCTCTCCGGGATGCTCCTCGACCGACCACTCAAAGCTGATATCGGCCGAACCGAAATGATTGTAGCAAAGCTCCTCGCGACATCCCGCCAACGACAAGCACGCCATTGCCATCATTGTATAGAAGAATCTTCTTTTCATTGCGTCAACCTCCTCCGATTTCTATTGCCAAACGATGTTGCCCAAACGCCATACAAGCGCACACTTCAGTTTCAACGGGCCGATATAACTTGTGTTGCGCGAACGCAGGTAGATGTGATGGTCTTCGTAAGGAACATACTCCTTATAACGGGTAGACAGCCATCCGCCTCCTATACCGGCTTCGAACGAAAAGGTCTGCGAGAACGGCCACATATAGCCGAGCGTCACGCCTGCCATGACGCCTTCGCCCCGATAGCCCCGCTTGCCGTTCTCCCAATCGTACAAGCCTGCGCCGCCAAAAGCGCCGACATACAACCCGCGTTGCAGGCTCTTGCCGCGAAACCACAGGCGCACTTCGGGACTGACCACAGCCACCTGATAACATTTATGGCGCAGACGCTTTTTCCACCAGGCCATCTCTCCTTCCAGATTGACCGACCAATAACGCCCCACGCGCCATTCCATTTCGAGCGAAGGCATCAGGATGGCAGCATACAGTATATTGGTTTTCAAGGCAAAACAGCGTGGACGAATTCTTTCGTCGACAATTACCGAGAATGGCTCGGTAGGCGTCTCTCCCCAAGCCGTCAGCGTATCGGCAGGCAGGGGCGGCTGTGACGGAAAGGTGTCGGCCGGCAAGGCGGCAGTGTCCGACGGGATTTCTTTTCCCGCGTGCGGGAGTTCCTCCTCCGGAAATTGCCCGACGCCCACAGTCTTGTCTTTCACATACAGAAGCAATACGGCATTGTGCAGTTGGGGGAAGATGTGCTGCTGCAACCAGCGATAGGTATCGCCGCCCTCAAGATCCATCAGGCTCTTCTTGCGGCTTCCCACAATGTTGTGGTGCGAGTCGAACACCCACACGGGCGTATGGTCGAGTATGCGGAGTGCCTCCTTGCGGTAGGGCACACGGTCGTCGGCAGCAATCGTGCGGCGCAACTCTTCCCACGCTATTCCTCCGGGAACGGTGTCTATCAGCGCATAGCTCACCCCTGTTTCCGCCACAATATGGGAAGCGATAGCCCTGCTACGGCTCGAACTGAGCTGCAGATTGGCAGTACTCACCCCGTCAGGCGAGGTATAAGAACAAATAAGCAGGCGGTCTATATTGCCTAAAGCAACCTGGCGGCGCACTTCTTTCAAGAAACGCTGCATGGTGCGGGCATTATCCGCCGTTTCCGGTTCAAAGCGGCTACGTCCGAACCGGAAGTATATCTTTGCCGAATCGGCAGCATTCTGAGCTACCGCCACCGCTACGGCACACATATGAAACAAGAGATATATAATTACTTTGTTCATCAATACTCACCTAATTTAACACAATTCCGAACCATACGGAGATGCATCACATCGGGTAAACATCTACTTTCCCGCTTATTCAGTTTTCCTGATACATCCGTTCAATGAGTTCGCTGTAATTCTTTGCCACGACCGAACGTTTCAGTTTCAACGTATTGGTCAGCTCGCCCCGTTCCATGCTGAACGGCTCGGGCAGCAAAGTGAAACGTTTTATCTGCTCGTAATGCGCAAACTGCTGCTGCAAGGTATCTATCCGCGCACGGAACAGCCCCACTATTTTGGGATGCTGCAACAGTTCGGCCATGTCTTTATATTCGAGGCCTTTCTCCTTCGCATACTCCTTCACAAATTCGTACACCGGAACAATCAGGGCGGAAACAAACTTACGCTGGTCGGCGATGATGGCTATCTGGTCGATGTAGCGGTCGATGACGAGTTTCGTCTCCAAAGCCTGCGGAGCGATGTACTTGCCGTTGGAGGTCTTGAAGAGGTCTTTGATGCGTTCGGTGAGGAAAAGCTGCCCGTGCTTGAAGTAGCCGGCGTCGCCGGTGTGGAACCATCCGTCGGGGTCGATAGCGGCAGCCGTTGCTTCTGCCTTCTTGTAATATCCCTTCGTAATTGTCTTTCCACGGAGCAGGACTTCATTGTTCTCACCAATCTTCACCTCAATGCCCGGCAGCACGACGCCTACCGAACCGATTTCGTAACCGATGGGCAACGCGCACGACACGGTGGCGGTGGATTCCGTCAGTCCATATCCCACTATCATATTGATGCCTACCGAATGGACAAACTCGGTGATTTCATCGGGCACGGCAGCACCGGCAGTCGGAAAGAAGTTGCCGTTCTCGATACCGATTGTCTTTTTCAGCAGCGCGTAGATGGTCTTTTCGTAGAATTTATATTTGAGCTGGTTCATCACCGGCGGGGTCTTTCCTTTGCGCAGGTAATCGAGGTTATGGATTTTACCCACGCGGATGGCATCCAGCATCAGTGCTTTCTTCAATCCGGTGGTTTCGTTTATCTTCTCCTGCACGCCTGCATACACCTTTTCCCAAAAGCGGGGCACGCTGCACATGATTGTCGGACGAATCTCTTTTATCGTGGTCTGAATATCCGCCGGACGGAGATTGATGCACACCTGCACGCCTTTATGGATGCAGAAATAACACCATGCTTTCTCGAACACGTGCGTCAAGGGCAGGAAGTTCATGGATACGTCTTTGTCGGACATCGTCGTGAGCCGCTCGTCGTGCGTGCGGAACTGCTCAAGGTAGCAGGAATGATGCAACATGACTCCTTTCGGCTCGCCCGTCGTGCCCGAGGTATAGAGGATGTTTGCCAAATCATCATCCGAAGCGCGTGCCGTACGTTCTTCCACCACATCGTTGTGCGGCAGTGCGGCTCCCATCGCCATGAATTCATCAAAATAGACGGACGATACGTCGCGCGGGTCTTTCACCACCGAACGGTCGAAGATAATGAGTTGTTGCAGGGAGGGGCAAAAGCCGAAGATGCTGAAAGCGGCATCATACTGGTATTGCTCGCCCACAAAGAGATAACGTATCTGTGCATCGTTGATGATGTATTGCGCCTGTGCCGGCGAACTGGTGGCATAGAAAGGAATGGTAACCGCCCGGTTGGCAAATGCGCCGAAGTCGACATAGAACCATTCGGGTTTGTTCTGCGAAAAGATTCCCACATTCTCCTGTTCTTCTATTCCCAACGCTACCAATGCATTGGCAGCCTGTCTCACAGTGGCAGAAAAGTGATTCCAGGTGATTGGAATCCACTGTGCTGTCTCGTAATCGCGATATTTCAACGCTACCCTTTCGCCGTACTTTTCGGCCTGACGATGGACCAAGACAGATAAATGATGATAAGTCATATGCACTATATTTGTAAATATGGTGCAAAGGTATTGGTTTTATTTGAAATTGTTGCGCAGAACGAGTATCTTTGTGCAAATAAAGATAAAAATACCGCGTTATGAAATATGACATTCCGTATATGGCCACAGAAGCCATAAGCCTGCTTAAATCATTGATTAGCATCCCCTCCATCAGCCGCGAAGAGACCCAAGCGGCCGATTTCCTGCAAAACTATATTGAAATGGAGGGTATGCAGACCGGGCGCAAAGGAAACAATGTGTGGTGCCTCAGCCCGATGTTCGACCTGAAAAAGCCGACTATCCTGCTCAACTCCCACATCGATACGGTAAAACCCGTCAACGGCTGGCGGAAAGACCCGTTCACTCCACGCGAAGAGAACGGCAAACTGTATGGTCTGGGCAGCAACGATGCCGGAGCGAGTGTCGTCGCTCTGCTGCAGGTGTTCCTGCAACTGTGCCGCACTTCGCAGAAATACAACTTGATTTACCTTGCCTCGTGCGAAGAGGAGGTTTCGGGAAAAGAGGGTATCGAGAGCGTGTTGCCGGGACTGCCACCCGTCTCGTTCGCCATCGTCGGCGAACCCACGGAGATGCAGCCTGCCATTGCCGAAAAAGGGCTGATGGTGCTGGACGTGACCGCAACCGGAAAAGCCGAACACGCCGCACGCAACGAGGGCGACAACGCTATATATAAGGTATTGGACGACATCGCCTGGTTTCGCGACTATCGTTTCGAGAAAGAATCTCCCCTGTTGGGGGCTGTCAAGATGAGTGTCACCGTCATCAATGCAGGCACTCAGCACAATGTGATTCCCGACAAGTGTTCGTTCGTTGTCGACATCCGCAGCAACGAGCTGTATTCCAACGAAGAGCTCTTTGCCGAAATCAAAAAACATATCTCCTGCAATGCCCAGGCGCGTTCGTTCCGCCTCAACTCTTCACGGATTGACGAGAAGCATCCGTTTGTGCAAAGGGCAGTTAAATTGGGCTGTACTCCCTTCGGCTCTCCTACCCTGTCAGACCAAGCCTTGATGGCTTTCCCGTCCGTGAAAATCGGTCCGGGACGTTCGTCGCGCTCGCACACGGCCGAGGAATACATCATGCTGAAAGAGATAGAAGAGGCTATCGGGGTTTACCTGGAGTTGTTGGACGGATTGCAGATTTAGATAATAAAACCTTCAAACGAATGGCGGTGTCATCACTCACCGCCATTTTTTTTGCAGTACAAAACCGCTTTATACCGAACTCCGTCGCACTGCCAAAAGGTTTCGGCCCGCAACCTGACCGGACTGTCTTTTCTTTCCATTATAGTAGAACAAAATAAATCTGCCTGCCGAATCATCTATCCACAGACAACCGACAAAAAATATTGGATAATCCGATACTTTTTCGTTTTATAAAAGCGAAAATTAAAGAAAAATGTCAATATGAATATTCTTTTCGCTATCTTTGTGATTCAAGAACATAAAATAAAATGAGTGATGAAATATCCGACTTATTCTTTTAAACAATTACTGTCAGGTGGTTTACTCTGCTGTTTGATTCTGGTGGCGGCTTATATATTCCAGGCTTTTTTTCCCAGTATATATATTAATGCATTCTCGTCTTCCATGCATTCGTTAATGTGGCTGATTCTTTTTGTGGGAGCATTATTGTGGACATTTCGTGAAAAGAGAGAACGCATTGGAATTTCTGAAGTGATAGACTGGCAGTTCATTGCCGCTTTCATTTTGATTACAGCAGATCAAATTTATATGATTATGCCGAAAGAGATTCATATGGAAATCGACCCTGTATTGTCGGAATATACCATCCCTTTGTTGGCCGTTATTGGTATAATGGTAGCAGCTACAATTAAAATCTCTATTACATTGTATCAGAAATTGACAGACGAACGTCGACAGTCAATTCTTCAAACTCAAAAAATACAGCAATTGCTCGATTCTCCCCCGACAAATCAGAAGGATATTATTCTCCTCCGTAAACTTATTGAAAATCGGTCCATTGCCCAATTCTCTGCCAAAGATTATCTTTTGCTGGTAGAGGAATGCCAGATGATTGATCCCGAATTCTTTGTTTGGCTGAAGAAACAAGGTTGTCAACTTCCACCGAGGGATATTGTACTATGCATACTTATTCGGATGCATAAAACGAAGGAAGAAATATTAACCATCTTTTGTATTACTGACGGAACTTATCGCACAATGAAGTCTCGTGCCCGAAAGCGTTTGGGGATTGGCGATGAAGAACTGGAGTCTTTCCTGCAAACAGCGCTAAAACAATAACTTTTGTAAAGTACCTGCCAATCGTATAAATGCGTCAACAACAGTCAGACTCCCACCCATAATGATATAATAGAACCACACTCTTTTATTAGAGTATGGTTCTTGTGGAAATATACTGATAGCTCCTGCTACAAGTGCCATACGCGCAAGAAGTTCGAAAAAAATAATGAGGAAATCTTGAAATGTGTAATTTAGGTTGTCAATAAAGCAATCTATATAACACATTGCAATGCTGGTAAGCCACATTACATTATTTAGAACTATATATATAATTATCTTTTTATACATTCTTCGTATGCTCTATCAGACGCTCTTTTGCATCTTTCATAGTTAGCTAATGCTTGCGTGTAACAATAATTAGTGGAGGATTCTGTTCTACATTTTATAATGGCATTATCATAATCCGCTTTTGCCTGTGCATACGCAGCTTGTCTTTTTGTTTCACAGTCATTAGTATCTCCGCCTTCAGTACGTGTTTTTATGAGTGTTTTACCTATAGATTCATAGCTCTCAGCATACTGTCTGAATAGAGATATACGTTCATCCTCGCTTAGTCTGAAGAATCCGGTATGCAGAAGCAAATTTTCCTTAGCTTCATTCATCTGTTGAAGTTGTTTTTCTAAATTCGCTTTTTTGATAAACTCTTCCATGTAATCATCGTCGTTTAAATTTTCCATGAGGTTGTTATATTCTTCTTCACTCAGTGTTGAAGTGTAAACTTGAAACTTTTCTGATAAGAGTTTACTACTCCTTTCAAACTCCCAAAATTCATCAGAAATAGTAATAGAGTCAATAAGTAAATTCGTATTATTTACTATGCCTGATGAAAGTGCTGATTTTTGGGGTATTCTGTTTCCTTCCATTTGTAGTTCATCAGAATAGTATTCGTTCGTGTTACAGCTATGAATAATAAGAATAGTCGCTAATCCGTAGACAAGCGTCATTGCATAATACAAAAAATGTTTTTCTTTTCTCATGATTATAAGTGTTTTATTTAATACTAAGAGCAAAGTAACGAAAATATATGTATTCTTAGGGCAATATTTACACAAAAAAAAGGAAAATATTTCTTATCAAGTAATTGTATACATATCTGCTTTGTTACAATATGAATAAAAGAAAATCCTTAAATGCAGTTGGAACGTTTCAGGGTTAATATGATTCCTTTATAAGTGTAACATTAAGTAGTATGGAGATGTTTCTGTCCTACAGAAAACAGTTTTCATTCTGTGAGAGAATCGGAATTTATTTTGCACTGTTACAATACAAGAGAAATACAAAAAAAATATTGCATTAGAACCCTCTATAGCCTTTTGTAAGGTATGAAAGAGTGTAACGCACTATTGTATTCCCTCAAAATAGTTCACATTTTTGCAAAAAGATAATAAGCTATCAATTATTAAAAAGCAAATACTGACAAGCCATATTTGTATTTGAGATAGTTTTAGTATTAACAGTTAAAAAATGAAGAATTATGAATTTTAAGAAAGTAATTTTATGTTTGAGTGTATTTACCTTTATTATTGGTATGAATGTTGTTATTTCCAGTTGTAGCTCTGACGAAGATGGCTCTACTAAAAATACACTTATTGATTCTGTTGCTGAGTCTGATGAGTTTCTTGATTTTGTGGAGATAAGTGAAGCCTTGTCTGACAAGACATTATCTTATACCTCTACTTTATCTCAAGAAGAGTTTGACGAGCTTATGTATAATCTGAATAATGATGATTATATGGAAGAATTTATGGCTAAAGCTAATATTAAGAATGAAATATCAGCAATGACAAAAGCAAAGGAAAAACTTCTATATAATGCGGATTTTTCAAATTTGAATGAAACAGAGCGGGGGAATCTTTTTTTAGAAACTGCGAAGCGAAACTCTTCAATTATGCTGAAAACCCGTTCGGAAATAACCTCTAATGAATGTGAGCAACGAAGAGCTCAAGACTACTCATGGGCCAGAGCTCAAGCAGATATCGCTCTGATAGGTTGTACGTGCTTATTGGAGGTACCAGCTGCAGCCTGCGTATGCTATGCGCTTGCTTTGGCCAATTATGCAAACGATATAAGACTTGCAGATAGAGCTTATGAGGATTGTATGAGAAGTATTCACTAATATCAGATACAGACTAAACATATGAAACGTTATTATATTGCGTTATGTCTTCTATGTTTGTTGGACATAGTAATCATTGGAATAGATATTTTCTATCGAATAGATACTCTGTATTCCTCCTTAGGCAACATATCAGTATGGGCAATATTCCTGGTTATATTGGCAAAAATAAATAGAAATAAAGAAAAGAAAAGTATCTGGATTTATTTGTCGATGGCTTGTATTGCTTTGGTGATATTGATGATTATTTATAGAATGATAAATAATTTAACGTAAGGAAAATCTCCGAAGTCAGATTTGTTTCTCTTCTGTAAGTATTTAACTAATAGATGAATTTGACTTTGGAGTATTGCAAATATCAAAGTTGTACAATTTATTAGAGTGTAGTAAAATGAAAAGAACATCTCATTATCTGTTTGCTGCAATGGCGAGAAGTCGTGCTACGGGAGAGGTTCAGCCAATTGAAATGCCAATGAGTGCTACTGAATGTAATAGAAAATATAATGAATGCAGGAGATGCCATGAATACTGTTTAGCACAAGGGGTATGGGATTGTCCTCGTTCTAACTAAAATATAAGAATATGATAGGATTTGAAGTAATAATTAATAATCGGGAACCTGTGATTATTACATCCAATGATGTAGCATATGTAATAATGAACTGCAATTATTCTTTTGGCGATAATATTCATATAGGCGGAATAGATACATTGAGTAACCTTGTTTGGGTTGATGAGAACTTGAAAATAGGTGATAAGGTTGTAATAAAAGTAGTTGAGACATCAAAAGTATCTCCTGTTATGAAAAAAAATTGTGATAAAGATGAATTGAAAATGAAATATGAACAACTTAAAGTTGAGCTTCAGGAAAATGGGCTCATATAGATTGTATGAAAGGACTTGTTGTAAAATTTAAAAATAAAATATGCAAGGCTGGTATTCCTCAATGTGGGGTAGGTCTTGTTGCTAATGTTACTTGGCATAGTGGTGTATTTTGGAGTCTTAGCGGTTTGAGAATGCCTGAAGAAATACACTTGGTATGGAATGGAGGAATGTTGGAAATTGGGGATGTGATAGAGGTGGAAGTTGCTGAATTTGAAGAAGTATCAATGCCTGTTGCAAAAGAAGAACACACTTGCTTGATTGAAAAGAAATCAGAGGCTGTAGATGAATCGAAGGATTTGGAACATAAATTGAATCTTTATTATCGACTGAAAAAAATATTGGAGGATGAGAATTAGTAAGTGAAGATGAAGATTATCTCTATCGCAAAGATGGTTAGATAAAAAAACGAGAGATATAAAGTCTGTAAATCAACATACTATGCTAACTAAAATAGTATTGGAGAGTGAAATTAAGTTTATATGAAAATATCTTTTTTGATATGATTCTTCAATTGTAATGACAAGAATATTCTACAGTCTATTCATCGTTTTGTGTTTAGGCAGCGTATTTGTTTGCTCGCGACAATTCACAGACTCATATATAATACCCAAATGGTACTTTGTGCTGTTTATGGCATTGATAATATCAGTGTATAAAGCTACTAAAGCATTGTTTAACAATCAGATAAAGACTACCATTCTAACACAAGGTATTATCATTGTTATTTCATGCTTTACGCAGGCAATATTCGGAATAATACAGTTCTCCGGCTTCTTTCAGGTGTCCACAGTTTTTAAGGTTACAGGAAGTTTTGATAATCCAGCAGGTTTTGCCGCCTGTCTCTGTGCAGGCTTTCCCTTTGTGGGCTTCTTATTGTCGGATAAGAATAAATATATCAGGTATGGAGGATGGATGGCAGGATTCGTAATTGCAATAGCTGTGATACTGTCCCAATCAAGAGCGGGTATTATGAGCATTGCCTTTATCTGTTTCATTCTTTTGAACAGGAAGGTATTTCATAAAAGACGGATGAAGTATCTTTCTTTAGTATGTCTCGCTTTGTTGCTATCAGGATGTTACTGGATGAAAAAAGACTCTGCCGATGGCAGGTTACTTATTTGGCGATGCAGCGCAGATATGATAAAAGATGCGCCGTGGTTCGGTCACGGGGTGGGTAGTTTTGAAGCTCATTATATGGACTATCAGGCAAATTATTTCCGACAACACGAGGAGAGCCGTTATTCTATGTTAGCAGATAATGTGAAACATCCTTTTAATGAATATGTGGGAGTTCTCCTGAATTTCGGGTTTACGGGTTTGTTCACGATGCTTGCAATGATAACTTTGATAATGTACTGTTATAAAAAACAGCCCTGCGTGGAGAAACGAACAGCCCTTTATTCGCTTATATCAATAAGCGTATTCTCGTTTTTCTCTTATCCGTTCACTTATCCTTTTACGTGGATTGTTATGCTCTTATGCATTGCCATTCTTACAAGGGAATATGTTGTTATGATTCTTGCTCGTCCAATGATAAAGAATGTCGTATGTGTTTTCGTTCTTCTTTGTTCACTTGGAGGAGTTTACAAATTGGTAGAACGCGTAATGGCGGAAAAGGAATGGGGAAAGATGTCCGGACTTGCGCTTTGCGGAGCATCTGGCAAGACGCTTCAGGACTATAAAGAGTTAGAGAAGAAATTTGAAGATAATCCTTATTTCCTTTATAACTATGCAGCCATACTTTTGGAAAATGAGCAATATGAAGAGAGCTTGAAAGTAGCATTGCAATGCCGTAAGTATTGGGCGGACTATGATTTAGAGCTTATAATCGGTGAAAACTATCAGGAATTGGATGAACATGGGCTGGCGGAAAAGTATTATGATAATGCATCTATGATGTGCCCCTCCCGTTTTCTGCCTCTTTATAAATTGTTCCATTTATATAAGGAGGAGGATGACCGGAAACGTATGCTTGTTGTCGCCAGGACAATCATAGATAAACCGATGAAAATTAAGACCTCAGCTATCAGGATGATGAAAAGGGAAATGGAAAAAGAGCAAACGAGGTTGTTGGCAGAAGAGAATTTTGAATGACTGAAGAATACTCATATTATAAAATAAAATTGAATATGACAAAGAAGAGCCTTGTTATTACTTTTTTCCTGTTTCTATTGTCAGGTTGTGCAAGCGAAGTTGACAAGCGTGTTGATACCGTCTTATCAATCTCCGGGTCGAACAGGAGTGAGTTGGAAACGGTTTTGAATCATTACAAGCACGAACCTCAGAAATTGAAAGCCGCAAAGTTTTTAATTGCGAATATGCGGCACCACCATTCGTATTATTCCAGAAGAAACTCCCGGCAACATCCTTTGCTGGACTCGCTAACGAGGATGGCGGATTCACTTCTTTTCCGCTCGGTTTCTTTAGCTGCTGATAGTTTATATACCGAGAAAGCGCGGGAAATGATAAATGAGGCACGGAACAAGTTTCGGAAAGAACAAGGTGAAAGAATAAAGGGGCAACCTGTCCGGATTCTCTGGAAAGATGGCTATGACCTTCATTGGGTGAAAGCTGGGCAACTGATAAGCCATATTGACCATGTATTTGAATTGAAAAAACAAACAAATGGTTTGCAACGGCTTTCTACTGAAGATTTCTACGAATATGTGCTCCCTTATCGAAGTGTGCCCGATTTTTCATTGATTGATTTCTCGGATGTCCATGCTGCGTTTATGAATAAATACCTGTCGGCTGTCAATAAAGACTCCCTGCGGGAAGTGGTTCGGAGATATAACTATGTGATAGGGCGAACACGCGAATTCTTTCCACCTTATCCTTATAAAGAAGAAGTCGGTTACCAAGAATTATTCTTTCATGGCTTTCATGATTGCATCCCGGTTGCAAACTATGGCGTGTCTGTATTGAGGGCGTGTGGCATACCCGCCGCCGTAGAATTCAATTCATCTTATAAGAAATTTCAGGGAAGACATTATTACGCTGTGGCATTGGATAAAAACAAGGATTGGCTGATGTTTAATCCGGAGTCTTCGTTGCCCACCACCGATGGCAGTTTTCTGAAACCCGAAGAAATGCTGAATGTGTATCGTTTCATGTTTTCAGAACAAAAAGATACGCCTTTCTTTATGAAGAACAGCGGTGAATATATCCCGGACATTTTTGATTCTCCATTTCTGAAGGATGTAACTTCACATTTGCTGAATACCATTCCTCTAATTCTTCCTTATCAGGAAACCGGCAATAATAATCTGGCTTATCTTGCCGTTTTTAATAGCGGGATGTCCTCAGGTATCATTCCCGTAACTTGGGGGAAAATAAACCGTACGAAACAGAATGTCACTTTCTCGTCCGTCATTCCGGACAGATATTATTTCCCTGTTTACTATTCACCATTCGGCAAGTCATTCTCCTTCGGAGAACCTTTCTATCTGGACAAAGATGGGAAGATAATAAAGTCTCATATAGAAGGTAACGCCGACGAGGTGACATTGCTTCGTAAGTTCCCGATGAAACAAGGGCTGGTGGACAAGGCAGTAAAATTGATCGGAACAGTCATTCAGGCAAGCAACGAACCCGGTTTTCAATCCTGCGATACAGTTGGGATAATCGCAGACACACTGCAACCTTATTTTCAGGATATAAAGCTCAACATGAAAAACGGCCCTTATCAATATTACCAGGTAAAGACAACGAATGAATATCCTCACGCCACTCTGTCGGAACTGGAATTCATTACTGATATCCGACATGGATACAAGAATGTCATTGCGGCCTCTCCTTTACCGATACTGTCATCTGAGGATACTTTATCGGAAGATAAAACCGAAGTCCGACTAATGGATGAACCTTTGGAACGGATTCAATGGAAGGCTGAATACGACGGTAATCCGCAAACATCTCCGGAGCCTTACCCAACTATACGTTTTATGTTGAAGAAACCTCAATTTGTTACAAAGATACGGATGATGCCATTGAATGCCGACAATGGTATTATAGCAGGCAATCAATATGAATTGTTTTGTTGGGATAAGGGCGAATGGAAGAAAATCCTGAGCGAACGGGCTAAATATAATTATATTACGGCCAGTGTTCCGTCCGGTTCACTTTTATGGCTCAGAGATTTGACAAGAGGAAAAGAAGAACTGCCATTTTATGTGGACAGTGACGAGCGGCAGAAGTTTATCTATCCTTAATGAACGTGATATAAAATCGCACATATTCTGATTCCGCCGCACTGCCAAAAGGTTTCGGCCCGCAGCCTGACCGGACTGTCTTTTCTTCCTACTGTTTTTGCGGAACACTATAGTGGTACGAACGGAACACTACAGTTTCCCTTGCGTTCCACTATAGTGGAACGCAAAGACCACCATAGTGGAACGAAATAAATCTGCCTGCCGAATCATCTCCCCACAGGCAACCGGCAGAAAAGAATTACCAATGGAAATTACTCCCGTAAGCCTTTCAGCCTATCACCCACTTGCTGCCGGGGATGTACGAAAGCAGCTTCGCCGTCAGGTAGCAACTGACGAACGTAGCCACCGCAATGCAAGGTATGGCGGCAACGGTGGGCAGCATCC
>NZ_CAJULN010000007.1 GCF_910586915.1 uncultured Bacteroides sp. | reverse complement strand
AATATCATGCTCCACAATTTAAGTTGATAGTTCATATTATCCAATTTTTTAGTTTGATATTATACATGGATTTTTAATTATAACCTTCTCTTCGCCTCTGAACCGGAAGTTTTACGCTCATTTGTTCCATTCACTTTCTTGTTCCCAAAATAGTAGTTGAAACGAAGACCGACACCGATAGGTTCCCCTTTAATTAGACTGATACGTTGTATATTATCGGTTTCATACTTATTCCGCCAATGTGTTGTCATCTTTCCGTCATACATATATAGGTTACAAAAACCATATAAGGATAATTGGCACGCCTTGAAACGTTTTTTCAATTGCCCATACAGATAGAGTTTCATTGGAGTTTCGGTATAGTAAGAAACATCTTTAGTATTGTACGACACATTCATATCAAACGAGATTTTATGCTGTTTCCGTAAGGTTGTTTGTCAATGTACGTCTGTCCGTTCAGATCAGCCGTACATTTGGATTTGAGGTAGTTGATACCGTCATGCTTTTCACAGGAGGTGAGGCTGAGAAGGGTGCAGGCGATGATTGCCGCAAATAGGGTAAGTTTCTTTTTCATATTGTTGCTATTATAATATATTTTGAAGAATAAATCAGTATCTATTAAGTATTCCTGAATCCTTGTCTTTGTTTTGCATTTTTAACTTCAAGTTGGGCTTGTTTTTGCCAAATGTGAAATTATATACAAGGTTGATATAGACCATATTGGCATTGTTGATGATGCGTTCTGTCTCTGCTCGTTGTAATAATTGTGTTCCTGATACAGAGGTTGTCTGTTTCCATGAGTCATAGAACGGGTATCTTATTCCTCCAGTCAGAGTAAGGTTTTTAATCGGGCTGTACGACAATTCTACACTTGCCATACTTGGGATAGTTTTCATTGTCTGACCAACGAGGGATTTCTTTTCAGTCTGATAGAATACAGAAACTCCCCATTTTTTGTAAGCAAAGTTTATGGAAGGTATGAAAGAATAGCCTGTATGATTCCATTTCTCGCTTCCCAAAACATTGATCTGGTGGAAAACTTCAGAATATAGTCTTAGGCGCAGAATATTATTCGAGAATGGATACCACTGCAAAAACAGGCTTGCCTTTATATTTTGGGCATTGTCCAAATTACCGAATGTTTCTATAATATTCGTATTGTCTGATTGGAAGATAGGAGCTATCGCATCTTTCGTATACTTATAACCGATTTCTGCGTTTATCACAAATTTCTTGAATCCTTTGAAATAAGATAATGACAAGTCATGATTGTTACTTGGTTTCAAATTTGGATTTCCTGCATACAGATAGTTCGCATCCTTGTAATAAGGATTATAAGTCAATGAAGATACGGCAGGATTCTCCGTATTCACTTCGTAATTGAATGTCAAATCTGAACTTTCATCTATAAAATAACCAAGTTTCACCTGTGGTCTGAAATAAACGAACTTGTATTTCTTATTCTCAATTGTAGTAAATATATTGCCGTTCACTCCAGCACTGACACTGTAATTGAATTTCTTACCAAGCATACCTGTGATTCCGAGATATGAATAGATTTCATTTGTCTGTGTCTGATTGTTTGAAGAGAGATTCTTTTGCGTACTGTTGTTGTACATATACCGAGTGCCAACATATAACTGTGCCGTCTTCATATTGTAGTTATATATGGCTTCCCCGATAAGCGAATACTTATCGAGATTTATATTCGTTGCCGTTTCAAAATCAGTCACTCCATCACTCAATTCGGAATATTGATAGTCATAATCGGATTTGTAGTAAGTTCCTACAAGATTCATCGTCAACTCATGCTTAGCATTAAATATTTTGCTGAAATACATATCCATTACAGGACTGATGTATTTGTCTTTATCGGAACTTTCTCCAAATTTTTCAAATACCACATCGTCAATAGTAGAAAAAATATCCTGCTTGGAAGAACGTCTGCGGTTCAGAGAATTGAATGAGAGTTTGGTACTGAAAATATAGTTGTCCGGCTTAGAATTGTTAAAACTGATTTCAGCCAATTGCTGTTCGTATGCGTATGGACTGTTCTTGCCTGTCTTTTGTTTTTGATAAGTTTTGCCTCCTACAGCATAAGTCATATTTTCATCCAATATGCGTTTGTTGTAGTTGCGGTAGTTGATGTTGTATGTTACTCCAAGTTGCGAGTTTCCCCAGTTATATTTGAAATTCACTACATTGTTTCCGAATCCGGTAGTTACTGCATTTTGGGTGTTTAATCCGACAGAACCTCCATTGTGCTTTTCTTTAGTCACGACATTGATTACTGCACCTAATCCCATGTTGGAATATTGGATAGGTGGCTGGGTGTAATAATCTATTTTAGAGATATTTTCAGGAGAAATTACAGAAAGGTCAGTCGGTGTAGAAGGAATGCCGTTTATCAAAATTTTTACCGCTTTCCCGTCTACCGAATTGACAGTTTGGTCGATAACCTGTATTTTGGGCAGATGTTCCAATGCAGACAATGCACTGCTGTATTGTCCTTTCTCTATGTTGGTAAGTTTATATTCTTTCTTGTCCGCGAATCTCTTGACCATGCTTGCGGTGACTACTACTACATCCAATAACATGGTGTTTTCTGATAATACTATTTCTCCTAAATCAAGAGATTGGTCTAATTCTAATTCTTGCCGATAGTCCGTATAACCGATGAATAATATTTCAATACGATACTTGCCGGACTTTATTTTCTCTATAGTGAATTGTCCATTTTCATCGGTGATACATCCTTTATGATTCAGCGTGTCTTGCAAAGAGCGTATTATTACGCTTGCACCGACAATGGGCTGTATATCCTTATCTTTGACAACCCCTTTGACTGTGTGCTGACTCCAGGCCGAGACAGAATACAACACACAACATAACATTAGAAAAATGACCTTTAATCTTCTCATAAGATTTGCAAGTTTTTTTGGTTGCAAAATTACGGGTATAAAACGAAACAACTCTCAAACTATTTTGAGAGTTGCATTACAGGCACTTATTTGAGAGTATTATTCCTTGCCAAAAGTAATTTCTTTGCGGGTACGGCTAAGATAGGTCGGCGTAATTTGCAGATAGGAGGCAAGTTCTTTGAGCGTAATATCTTGCAATATATTAGGACAGCGTCTTATCAACTCCCAATACCGTTCTTTGGGAGATTGCCGATAAAGATTGAGGTATCTGTCATGAGTTTGCCGAAATAACTCTTCTGCCATAACGCAGCGTAATTCTATATTTTCTTTCAGTATTTGTCTAAAAAGATTAGTGCTACAAACCCATACGTCTGAATCGGTTATCGCTTGAAGAGCCACCAATGACGATTCCTTCCGAATGGAACTATAGAAGTCTCCGGCTAAAGTATCGCACAATGCAAGCCCCGTGATATGTTCATTTCCATCAGTATCAATGATAGTATATTTAAAAGCACCGGATGTAATGAAACCGAAATACTTAGGTGTTTCTCTGCGATGAAGAAAATACTCTCCCTTTTTATAATGGCAAAGTTTACCCTCTTTGACGCAAAGTTCACACCAAAAATTCAGGTCTATCTTATCTATATATGGGTTAAAATTAGCCTTGCTTTTCATCTGCTCTATTTTTCAAAAGTAATTTCTTTGCGAATGCGGCTAAGGTATGTCGGCGTGATTTGCAGATATGATGCTAATTCTTTGAGCGTTATATTTTGAAGAATATTAGGACAATATTCTAATATATGAATATAACGTTCCTTCGCAGATTGGCGATACAGATTCAAAAACCTATCATATGTCTGGTGAAAAAATCCGTCTGATATGACACAATGTAACTTAAAGTCTTTTTCAAAGAGTTCATCAACAATGTTGCGGTTACAAACCAATACTTCCGCATCTGTAGCCGCTATAATATCAGTAACGGCTGGAGTTTTCAATACAAGACTTGAATAGTCACCCAATGGCGTGTCGCAAAATGAAAAACCGGTTATATGTGTATTACCTTCTGAATCGGTCACGGAGTATTTGAAATATCCTTTTTTGATAAATCCCCATACATTTCTTGTTATATCTCCACAATGAAGAAAATAATCACCCTTTTTATAAAGGCATAACTTCCCCTCTTTAGCGCAAAGTTCGCGCCAAAAGTCCATATCAATCTTATCTATATACGGGTTAAAGTTTGCCATTCTTAATTGTTTAATATAACTGCGCTACAACCATTTGCAAAGTTAAGCATTTTAATCCGAATAGTCCTTAATTCTGTTGAGAAATAAAGCCATTCAGAGCAAAGTTCACTCCAAATGGCTTTTCAAATCAATGAAAGTTCTATATTTTCATACTTTTGGGACGGTTTTTGTCTTTCGCATATAATACTGGCTGCCCGATAATGATATGGTCAGCGATGAAATTTCCCGATGGATTTCGCTCATTTGCCGGACTGCGTATCTGCGGTAGTTACAACCTCATTCCCCGTTTGCGTTTCTTCTTTCTGCGAAGTATCTCCGCCATTTCCTGATTGGCTTCCGCATCAGCGGCGTTGAAAGATGAGCTGTTGCCGTTCAGTAGTCCCAACGAACCGTTGAATAAGTCGCCGTGTGCCGTTCCGGATGGTACGCTTGGTGTAGCCGTTTCATGTACTTTGGCTGTCATTCCCATACGTTCCTCATACCTATTGCGTCGTAAGGTTGCGTCAATCTTGGAATAACAGAAACGCCTGTCCACCTTGGAACCGTTGAAACGGTATCCGTTCTTGGTGAAGACTACGCCCTGTATCTCGTTGGTCTGTCCCTTGTATCTGAAATACACTTCCACGCCATGCCGTTTCAGGTTGGCAACAAATACGTTCCAATTGCCGCACCTGCCGACTTCCGTTTTGAGGATGTCGTAAAGCTCGTATTTCGTCTTGTCCGGCTCTTTCAGGCGGTTGCGTTTGACATTATCCTTTCCGTTTGCCATGTGCAAGCCATACTTCTGCGTAAGCTCCTTGCAGATACGGGTACTGCGCAACCGCTCGTTCCTGTCAGAAATGGTGTTGCCGTTGTTGTCGATTCGGTTGAAGGCGATATGTACGTGCGGATGTTCCTTGTCGAAGTGACGGGCGATGAAGAACTGCGTGTTCTTGATTCCCATCTTTTCCAGATATTCAAGTGCGATATCTGCCATTACGCGGTTCGTCAAGCGTGGCTCATCCTCTTTTGAAAAACTCAATGCAATATGTCCGACAGGTTTCGACACCTTGCTGTTCATCCGCGACTGGGCATTGAAACTCATGGCTATGGTGTCCCTGTTTTCCATAAACAAGCCTTCGTATGCGACAACTTGAGCATTCTTGTCTTTGTCAAGAATGTAATTCACCACACCTTTAAAGTCGCTGCCCTTTACAATTTTCGCCATCATATCCCAATCTTGGTCAAGAGTTCGTGAATCCTTGCCACTGCCATCTTGCAGTCCCACCTTTCATCCTGAAAGCCTCCGGCGTTCGCCTTGTGCGCAAGTTGGTTGAGATTGTTCGCCATGCCGCAAAGCTGGCGGATGTATCCGGCGTGTTCCTCTGATAATCGTTCTTTCACATGGCCGTTCCGGTAACATTCCCTCATGTACTCGCTCGGCGATACGCCCGCTTCATGCGCCCGTGTCAGCAAGCGGAAGTAGTCGGCTGCCGCCATCTTCACACTGATGCGATAGCTCAGCTTTTCAGTCGCCCCTTTCTTCGGGCGACCGCCCTTGTTACGTTTCCTATATTCCTTGTGTTCCATATTCTGATTCTTCAATGTTGTTACTGGTTATACTGTATAGACCGACGGGATTCCACCTCCTGCAATATGGATGGGTGGGTAGCAAGCGGGTTCGGTACACCCGAAACACAAACTTGCTACCTTCCAATCTTCAGGGAATGAATTTCGGGCAGCTCCCGTTTTCCCATTCGGAATGTCATAATCCCAATCCTTTCTTCTTCGGTTTTACGATGGTTCGTGATGGTGGACTAATGACTAATTCCTGTCGCTTGCCGCAGAGGTAATCGTTCAGGTCTTTGTGCCCTTTGTAGTTGTCGGAGAAATCCCTGATGCGTCCGGCAAACTCCCTCTCCAGTTCCCAATACGCTCTTCTTCCCGCCTCGTCATTATCGAGCAGACAGTGGATGCGCTCGTACCCGTGTAGCACGTCTATGGCTTTGGAAACATTGGCAACCGAATTGAGAATGACGTAATCCTGCCCATCAAGGTTAGCTATGGCCGGGCAGTTCTTCATCCGCAACGTAAGAAATGAAAGGTAGTCCGTCATTCCCTCGAACACGAGGCATTTCTCCCTCGGCTCTCCATGCTGCCGGATATGGCTGATGTCCTTCGGTGCAATACAGCCCTTGAAGAAACGGTTGCGCACCTCATATCCTCCCGCCACATTCGGAAAACCGATGGCAAAATAAGGCTTGCCATTATGAACGAAGTGCAGTTCCCTACATTCCAGTTTTGCCAAAGCGATGTCTATACCCCGTTCCTGTAAATAGCGAAGTAATGCCGGATGGGTGAGTTCTTCCACTTCCAGATGTTGGAAACTCGGTTCGGATGCCTGCTGGCGAAAATAGAAAGACACGGGACGGATGTGTGGAGCCTGTTCCGCTATCTTGTTGAGCAGATAAGGCACATGGTCGGATGCGTATAGCTCCTGCGCCAGTGCGATGATGTTGCCGCCCCTGCACAGTCCATAATCGAACCACAGGTTACGGTCAGAGTTCACCTTGAACGAGGCTTCCGTTTCCTGCCGGAACGGGGATTTGTACCACAGGCTGTTTCCCTGTTGCTTTACGGGCGTGTAGCCCAGACTTTGCAGATAGTCTGCGATTCTGATTTGTTTGGCTTCTTGGATGTTCATGATTTTACAGAGGATTTGATAGTGGATGTAAAAACGTTGATTTGATGAATGATAGGTACAACATATTTATATACAGCATTATAAGTACTCAACATCTTCTCAACAAACCACTTGACAAAAGAGAAAACAATAAACGGATGCTGTTCCTCTCTCAACAGTTTTTTCGATTGTTGAGAAATTGTTGAGAATATATATTGTTAATTATCAGCATAATTATATCCTTATTCATCAATTCAACAAAAGAAGAATGGTATTACAGGGATTCAAGCTGTTCCCTTGTGACGGTGTAGAAACGACCGACTCTTTTTATCGGCTCATATCGACACTCCCGATTATAGTTGAACTGGTAGGTGGTATAGGTCAGCCCGTTGGATGCAGGTGTGAGCTTCCAGCACTCCTGCAAGACTTTCCGGACTTGGTGCTTTTCTACCTTTACCTGCGAGTGTATTAACAAAAGAAGAATATCGTTATAGCAGAATGAGAACGTGTCCGTGCCTGTACTGTCCATGATGTCGAGTATAAGCTCGCACATCTCGATTTCCAGACGGTTACGGTTGCTGCGGATAATCTTTTGCAAGGCTTCGGTATGCAGTAATGACGGGGCAAACCACATCCGGCTTTCTTTTTTCGTTGCCATCGTCCTGTGCTGCAAATGATACAGGAAAGCCGGGATTTCCGCTTTCAGCTTTTGCAGGAAATTGGTATCGTCAGATTGCAAGCGGCTTATCTTTCGCACCCAATAGCGTGTCTCGCCAGCGTCAATGATGACAGGCAGATACTCGTTGTTGGAACACAGCACGAACTTGGCGAAGAAGGCTATCTCGTCACGGTCTTTGCCTTTGGCTTCCACCTTGTAGGAGAGTGTGGTGCTGAGGTTCTTCAACCTCTCGCTGTCCTCCCTGCGGTTGAGCAACACCTCGTCCACCACGATAAGGAGTTTCCCTGCCCAGTCGGAATTGAACTGGCTGCGGAAGTCCTCGTTGGTGTTGAACGTGACATTGTTCTGAAACAAGGCTTTCAGGAAATTAAGGAACGTACTCTTGCCTGTATTGCGTTCTTCCGATACCAGTAAAAGGATGGGGAGTTTCTGTACAGGTTGCAGGTAGAGCAATTGCAAGTAATCCATGCCCAACTCGTATTGCTCGCCAAAGATGTGGCGCACCAATGACCGGATACTGGGAAACTCGCCTTGTTGTGGGAGGTGCTCTATCGGCTCATAGAGGTTCAGGAACTTGTCCACCACGGGACGGTAGCCCACATGGTCGGGAACTGTGCAAAAGCCGTCATACTTCGGCACAGTGGCGAGATAGTCCTTGCCGTAGTCCTGCCGCAGCGTCTCGTTGTTCCACACGATACGTTTCCTCACATAGCCACCGTTCAGACGGGGCTGGTTCACTAACTTGTAGAGGGTCGTACCTACACGGATAAACTCCTCTTTTCCGTTTCCGGTATTTTCTTTCTTCATCGGCATCTTGATTTTATGATTGTCGGATGTTTGTTTGGCGCAAAATTCGGCAATACAAACAAGACGGATTGACAACCCACACGTGACTCACGTATAAATTTCTTGGATTTGGCTTAAAAGCATACGACAAAAGCCCGAAAAAGGTACTTCTTCGGACTTTTGTTGGTAATACGTATTGCTGGTAAAACGGCAATACGTCTGTTCAACTGACCACCAATACGTTTTATCAGCAGTACGTTTTATTGATAATGCGTTTTATCGGCAATAAATTGACACATAAAGATTTGTCGGTTTCACTATTTCATGTCGCCATATCATTGGACTTTATGCCTGATAATTAGACATATTCAGATTGTGAATACCCAGCGAAAAGAAGAACGTTGTTTTCTCTTTTCGCAAGTACAGCCTTTCAATAATAGCATTGCGCACCTGCTCCGCACCGAAGCTGTTGATGCGGAAAGCAAGCGCGACTACCATCGGGAAACTGAACACATCGGCATGATAGCCGTTCTCCAGCCGGACATACTTCTGTGCCTCTTGCCCTTTCAATACGCTGCTTTTATATACGGCTTTGATGGCGGCACGGAGTGTCGGGACGATTACCCCGAACAGTTCCACCAATTCCGGCTCACTCATCCAAATGCTGGCGACATTATTCGGCATGATGATATTGCCGGATTCACTCATTGTTATGATGTTTCTTCCCATACTCATCCCATTGAAATTTTGTTAAACGACTGATTGAGTTTGTTGCCGAACATGGTCAGGTCGTTGTCTAGTTTCTGAGTAGTTATTTTTGCGTATATCTGAGTCGTGACAATGTTCGTATGTCCCAATACACGGCTTACACTCTCGATGGGCATCCCCTTACTCAAAGCCAACGTTGCGAAGCCGTGACGACTGCAATGGAATGATATTGACTTGTTTATGCCGCATTCCTTTATCATCCGTTTCAGCGGCTTACAGATGGACCAGTAGTTCAGTCCGGGAAACACAAAGTTGTCCCTCTGCATCGGTCGGTAGCGTTCGATTATCTGCAAGGGTATATCCAGCAGCTTCACTTGGAATGGGACTTTTGTCTTGTGGCGTTTGGACAATATCCACTTCTCGCCGTTCACCTCCACGATGTTGTCATTCGTCAGTTCCTGAATGTCCACGAATGACAAGGCGGTGAAACTGGCAAAGATGAAAATGTCACGGATGTATGCGAGCTTGCTGTCTGCAAACTCATGTGTCATGACCGCTTTCAGTTCATCTTCTGTCAGATACTCGCGTTCCTTTACATTGGGGCTGATATGGAACTGGATGAAAGGATTGCGCGGTATCAGTCCGTTATAATGCGCTTTCATGACCACGCCTTTCAGCCACATACAGTTTGCCCATATCGAACCGTTCCGCAATCCTGCTTCCGTTGAGAGGTATGCGGCGAACTCCTTGATGAAGTCGGGTGTAAGTTCCAACATGGACATATCGCTGCGCCTGTAAAACGACTTGATAAAGGCGGCTACATGGTTTCTTGCCCGTACACGTGCCCGATAGGTAGCCATCACCCTGTCCTTACCGACACGCTTCTTGAACACCTCGTTCTCACGGTCGAATGCTTTTAGTAGCGTCTCATACTCGCTACCGATGCCCTGATAGGCATTGCGTACCATTTCAGCCGTAACGAATGCTTCACGGTCGGATATGCGCTGGTAATGTTTGATGATTTGCGCTTTGATGTTGTCCAATGCAAGATTGATGTCCCGTGCCTCGCGGCTCTTGCCTTTAGCCCGGTTGCCCTTGATGTCCCAAAGCGTTTTCGGGACACTCTGTTTGCAACTGAACTGCGCCACAGTCCCGTTGATTGTAACCCGTCCCATGATGGGGACAATACCGTTTTTCTCCTTGCTGCCGTTCACGTAGAACAGCACTTTGAATGTGCTTCTTGCCATACTCGTTTTTTTGATTGCAAAATTAAGTATCAACGAGTTAGACCTTGTAAGCCAAACACAGCCATACGGAGAAAATGTCAGTGCCACGTGTTAAAAATAGCATTTCGCCGGGTAATGATTTGAAAACCTAACGGCTTCATAAATCCGCTTTCCTTTGCGTTACCCCGTTTTTTGTCTGTCCTCTTTTGTCCTCGCAAACGCCTTATAAACAGACGTTACGAAGACTTTTCGCCCTTTTTATTAGCCTTTTCCAGAGATTTGTAGTAACTTTGTATCGATATTCTTAAACTACTATGATACAGGTAATACAATTAAAAGGAAAAGACAAACATCTGTACCGGCTTCTGGCTCCGTTGGTGATGGACCCTGAAGTGCTGCGCGCCAATAACAATTACCCTTTCAAGACTGCCGAAAACTACGTGTGGTTTGTCGCGATGAAGGAGAGGAAGGTAGTGGGCTTCGTGCCCGTAGAGCAGAAGAGCGGCAAGAAAGCCGTCATCAACAATTACTACGTCAACGCCGAGAAAACCGAACGCGAAGATATATTGTCGGCACTGTTGGTAGCCGCCATCACCGAATTCAGCCAGGACAAATGGATGCTCCATTCGGTGACACTGGTGCAGGACAAGGAGATATTCGAGCAGTTCGAATTCGCATCCCTCGACAAGAACTGGACACGGTACGTTAAAATGCTTAGATGAACTTATGGCTAAAAAGAAAACAAAAGGTACGAAGAATGTCTACGAGCTGGCACAGGAGCGTCTGAAAGTCATCTTCGACGAGTTCGACAACGTCTATGTCTCCTTCTCGGGAGGGAAAGACAGCGGGGTGCTGCTCAACCTGTGCATCGACTACATCCGCAAGAACAACCTCAAACGGCGCATAGGCGTCTTCCACATGGACTACGAGATACAATATCAGATGACCATCGACTACGTAGACCGGATATTGGCGGCCAACAAGGACATACTCGACGTCTATCGCGTGTGCGTGCCTTTCCGCGTGGCTACGTGCACGTCGATGTACCAGTCGTTCTGGCGCCCGTGGGAGGACAGCAAGCAGAATATATGGGTGCGGCCCATGCCCAAGAAGGCAATGACGAAGGAGGACTTCCCCTTCTACAACACCAAGATGTGGGACTACGAATTCCAGATGCGCTTCGCCCAATGGCTGCACACGAAGAAAGACGCCGTGCGCACCTGCTGTCTCATCGGTATCCGCACGCAGGAGAGTTTCAACAGGTGGCGGTGCATCAACATGAGCCGCAAGTATCAGATGTATCACAACTACAGGTGGACATCGAAAGTGGGAAACGACATCTACAACGCATATCCCATCTTCGACTGGAAAACAACGGACATATGGACGGCAAACGGCAAATTCCAGTGGGACTACAATACGCTGTACGACCTCTATTACCGGGCGGGGGTCAACCTCGAACGGCAGCGCGTGGCAAGTCCCTTCATCAACGAAGCGCAGGAGAGCCTCCAGCTCTACCGCGTGCTCGACCCCAACACGTGGGGAAAGATGATAGGACGGGTGAATGGAGTGAACTTCACCGGTATGTACGGCGGGACCCACGCAATGGGGTGGCAGACGGTGAAACTGCCCGAAGGATACACATGGCGCGAGTTCATGTATTTCCTGCTCAATACCTTGCCCGAACGGGCACGCAAGAATTACCTGCGCAAGCTGTCGGTAAGCGTCAATTTCTGGCGCACCAAAGGCGGGTGTCTCAGCGACTCGACGATACAGAAACTTATCGACGCCAAAATACCGATTGTCGTCATGGATACCAGCAATTACAAAACGCTCAAGAAGCCTGTGCGCATGGAGTATCAGGACGATATCGACATTCCCGAATTCAGGGAGATACCTACCTACAAGCGGATGTGTGTCTGTATCATCAAGAACGATCATGCTTGCAAGTACATGGGTTTCTCGCCCACAAAGGAGGAGATGAGCAGGAGAAGTCAAGTTATGGAACAATATAAAATCATAGTGTCATGAGTGTATTTAAAAGTCCTGTTTACGCGGTGAAGGCGGTGCCCGTAGAGAAGGTGTTTGCCAACGATTACAATCCGAATGTCGTTGCACCGCCCGAAATGAAGCTGCTCGAACTCTCCATCTGGGAGGACGGCTTCACCATGCCGTGCGTATGTTACTACGACAAGGACGCCGACCATTATATTTTGGTAGACGGCTACCACCGCTACACAGTGCTCAAAACTTCACAGCGCATCTATAAGCGCGAAAACGGACTGCTGCCGGTAGTGGTCATCGACAAGGATTTGTCGAACCGGATGAGCTCCACCATACGCCACAACCGCGCACGCGGGATGCACAACATCGAACTGATGTGCAACATCGTCGCCGAACTCGACAAAGCGGGAATGTCCGACCAGTGGATTATGAAGAATATCGGGATGGACCGCGACGAACTGCTGCGCCTGAAACAGATTTCAGGACTGGCAGACCTCTTCGCCAACCGGGAGTTCAGCATCCCCGAAGAGGTGCTCCCTACGGCGGAGACGGAACGGAAAATGCTGTAAAGGGGAAAGAGTCGCCACGGAATTCCTGGAATTACAGGAATCACAGGAATTCCGTGGTGAATCACCGCTTGCACATCGCCCTGAAATCGCAATACAGGCATCGCTTCACATCCTCCGTCTGCGTGAACGCCTCCTTCTCGTCAAAAATCTCCTCCAACAGCTCTTGCAGCCGTTCGCGGAATTCATCCTCGAAGAAAGCAAAGTTATTCACCGGCATCTTAGGTTTGCGCGGTTCGCCCATCTCTATCACAGGCGAGTAACTCTCCGATGCAGCCCGGTGGATATAGAGCAGGGCAGGAGCTACCATCAACGGTTGCTTCCGACAAAGGATGGAAGCATAGAGAAACGTCTGGAAGATATAATTCGGGCGTGTCTCCGAAGGTGTAAACAGTTGCCCGATGTTGGCAGGTGTCTTCGGGCTTCCCCCGGTTTTATAATCCACAATCCGCAGCGTTCCCCCTTTGGCGTCCATGCGGTCTACCGTTCCCCCTAAGCGGAGCGTGAACGGCCCCTGCGACGTACGGATATCCACCTCCTCCGAAACAGGTTCTTCCATAGCAACCATCTCGAAAGGAGCATACTGCAAGTCGTTGCGCAACAACTGTTTCAGATAAGAGACTATCACTTTGGAGTTGATAAGCTGCACGCCATTGTATTCCGGCTTCTCGTCGGCACCCACCTTGAACAGCTCTTTCTTGAAGGCACGGTCGACATATCCTTGTAGCCGCACTTCGTCGCGCAGCAAACGTTCTAAATCCTCTTTCTGAATCAGCTTCCCGTTTGCCGTCAGGTCCGTATAGGTCAACTGGGCGGAGAGGTGGAATATCGTACCGAATAGTGCTGAGTCTATCTCTGCGCTCACTTCGTCCGGCGTTTTCAGCCCTGCCACGTAGCGGTAGTAGAACCTCAGCCGGCAGTCGAGATAGGCATTGAGGGCGGAAGGCGAAAGAATGACCGCCCTCGGATTCGTATTGTCGTAAGCCCGCCGGAGACGCCTTAACACCTCCGGCGTCTTTTCAATCCGTATCTCGCCGATGCTTTGCGGCGACTGCCCCGCCTCCAGGTATTCGCGGGTGATTTCGTGCGGCCCCTCTACCAACAGTTGTAGCATGAAGCGCGACTCCTCGCCACGGTTCAGTCCGTCCGACGAAGTGTTGTAGAGCAACGTGATGTTCTCCGCGCGCTGTATCAGCCGGTAGAAGTAATAAGCGTACACCGCATTCTTGTGTTCGATGGTCGTCAGGCCGAAGGCTTTGCGCAGGTTGTAGGGGATAAACGAAGACTCTCCGCCCGATTTGGGTAGTTGCCCCTCGTTGAGCGACAGCATCACGAGGTTGCGGAAGTCGAGGTTACGCGTCTCCAATACCCCCATCACCTGCATACCGATGGCAGGCTCGCCGTGGAACGGGATGTTGGAAGTGGTGAGCACCTTGCTTATCAGCCGCTTCAGCGTATCGGTGCGCACGTTTAGCTCGCCATCTTCAATCAGGCCGTAGAGACGGTTGATTTTCAGGTGGCTCTGGAAGAGCGATTCCCTGTACAGTTGGTTGAAGATGTCGCTGTATTCTCCCTCCTGGCGGTACAGGACGGAGACCTCCTTTATAAGCCCTACAAGGTACTCGCACAGCTCCCTGATACCTCTGCGCGGCGTGAAGAGGTAGGAGAGGAAAGCATCTTGTTGCAGCTCGGACGGGAGCGGGTAGAAGCGGTTGGTCTTTGTCAGTTCATCCTCCAGGCGGTCGGCCTGCGCCGATAGTTGGCGGGTGTAGGGATGCTTTAGGATGGCTGCCACCGCTTCGTAGGCAAACCGTCCGGTATCCGTGCGGTAACCGTTGGTCTGCAACTCCATCGCCGCATGGATAAAGCTGTAGACTGGAGTCTGCGCCAGGGGAAATCCCATCGTGATATTGACATTCTTCACCTCCTGCGGAATGGAATGGAGCACGGGCAGCAGCAATGCCTCGTTGCAGAGTACGACGGCGTTCTCCTTCTCCTCGCTTTCGCTGCCGGAGAGCGTGGCGCGTACCCATTCGGGAAGGAAGCGTGCCTGCGCATTCTCGGTTGAAGCGGAGATGTAGCGTATCTTCTTGGGCGACTTGAAGAGGTCGAAACAGCTCTCGGGAAGCTCGTTGGGGAAATCCTGCAAGTTGCGTTTCAGAAACTCTCCCGCTTCGTGCTTCTTGATTTGCCGGGTGTAGAACAGGTCGTAATCCCAATAGAACATCGCCTTGCCTGCCTCTTGCAGCAGTTTGAAGAACCGATGTTCCACCCTGTTGAGCACGTTGAATCCGACAAATATGTACTTGTCGTACTCCATCTGTTCCGTATCGAGCCGCTCGATGACGTTGCGGTAGAGCATACCTTCGTAGGCGATGCCCAATTCGGCCAGCCTCGCCCGGTAGCGGTGGTAGATGGTGCCTAACTTGTCCCAAAGGGAGATGAACTTCTCTTTGAGCACCGTCCGGCGTTCGATGGAGAAATTTTGGAAGAATTGCTGGATGGCTTCCTCCTGCTCCTTATCCAAAAAGTCGTAGTCGTCCATGAGATTCTTCAAGTCCTGCAGGTTGCCGAACAGCTTGTCGGCTTCCACCAGGTTCTTGTCTACATCGTCGAAGTCGCTGATGAGCAGCTCTCCCCAGAAGTAGAAATCGTCCAACGTCTCCTGGCTTTGTGTCTCTTCTTTGAACACTTTGTACAGCTCGCACACCAGCCGTATGGGGTCGCCCGCCTTCTGCACGGACAATTTCTGAAACAGGTCGCTGATGCTCATGGCGGCAGGCGCCCAAATCGGCCGGTCGGATTCGCCTGCCAAGTATTCGTTGAAAAACAGATGGGCACGCTTGTTCGGGAAAACAAGCACCGTGCGCGACAGGTCGTTTCCTATCTTGGCATACAAATCGTGAGCGACCAGTTGGAGAAATGTTTGCATAGGGATTGTTTATTATAGGATTGGTTTATACTTTTTCGATTCTTTCTTCGTCTACATACCACAGGTATCCGGTGATGTTCCCGTAACCCATCCGGGTGAGCAGTTGCATATATCCTTTCACCTGCTTGTTGTATTTGGGATTCTCCTTGCCGAATTTGAAGTCGACCACTACCACCTGCCCGTCTTTCATCATCACACGGTCGGGGCGGCGAGTCTGCAACGCGCCTTTTTCCTGGTAAATGATGGCACATTCGTTGAACAGCGTCCACTCGCCCGAATACCAGTCTTGTATCTCGGGCAGCGAGAAAGCCTTTTGCGCCACTTCGCGCGCCATCTCCTCTTTCTCTTCGTTTCGGATGACTCCTTCAAAGATAAGACGGTCGATGGCCGGCTCGATGTCTTCTGCCGTTTCGATAACGGAGAACAGAGTGTGCAGCAGACGTCCGCGGTTGATGAAACGGTCATCGGACTCGTCTTCCTCGATTCCCCGTATGAAATCCGCCGAGCGGTTCGACTGGCGGAACTCGATATCGTGGCGCATGGACTCCATCCGAACGGGCAGTTTCCCAGGTTTTTGGGTAAGTTTGTTGGTCGAGGTGTGGGCTTTCTCCTCTTCCGAAGGACATAGCCTGCCTTGCTCGTAGCAATCTTCTTCCCATTCGACGCCCTCTTTGAGCGCTACGACAGGGAGAGCGTTTGCCAATAGCTCGGACATGGTTCCCCGCTGTGTCTTTTTACTCCAGACGATAAGGTTCTTTCCCGCACGGGTGAAGGCAACGTACAGCAGGTTTAAATTGTCGACCCACAGTTGCAGCCGTTCGTGCAGGTAGTCGTTGCCGTAAATGGATTCGGCCATTTGCGTGGAGTAGTTGATGGGAAGAATGTCCAGTGCATTGAACGGTTCCGTCTGAGGGGCGCACCATACTAACTGGTTGTTGGTTTCGTTCTCCAACTTCCAGTCGCAGAAGGGGAGGAGCACCGTGTGGAATTCCAGGCCTTTGGACTTGTGGATGGAGAAGATGCGGATACCCTCCACCTCTCCACTTGGAATCGTCTTGCCGCACAGGGTCTCGTCCCAATAGCGGATGAAGGCGTCAAGCTCGGAAGAGTTGCTTTGCAGATAGTCGGTCACCGCATCGAAAAAGGCAAACAGATAAGCGTCCTGCGCCCGGATGTTTTTCAACTCGAAGATGCTGAAAAGTTCTTCCAACAATTCGTAGAGAGGCATCAGCCGCAGCTCCTTTATCCTTTCGAGAAAGGTGGGCGGGAGATAGTTCTCGACAGGCAGGAGCAGGAGCGTATTCCAGTCGAGCCCCTTCTGCAAGACCTCGTTCTGATAGGCGGCCGCCAACTGGGCATGGGCTATCTTGTTGTTCTCGTCCGAGAGGTAGCGCAATGCATCCATCATCATGCAGATGGCTAAAGAAGCATTCAGGCGGAAGGCTTCGTCAGACACGATTTTGTAATGCAGCTCCTTGTCGAAGTAATCGGCAATGCGGGGAATGCTTTTGTTCTTGCGCACAAGAATGGCTATGTCGTTTAGCCGTACACCGCCTGCAAGCAGGCGTTCTACCTCGGCTCCCAAGCTGGCTAGGGTCTGTTCGGTATAGTCGTGCGCTTCGTCGGGTTCGAGAAAAGAGACTTTCACATATCCCTTCTCCGTGTCGCGGGGAGATTCCTGTACGACATCGGCGTAGGCTTTCTGCAAGTCTTCGCAATCTTTGCCGAGTTGCTGTCTGTAAAGACCGTTCAGGTAGTCGGCGGCAGCCGTAAAGATCTGGTTGTTGAACCGGATGACGGTGGTTTCGCTGCGGCGGTTGGTAGCCAGTGTCTTCACGCGGATGGGGAAATGGTCGATACAGTCGTTCAGCCCGTTGAGAATTCCCCAGTCACCGTTTCGCCAACGGTAGATGGATTGCTTCACGTCGCCTACAATCAGGCTGTTTGCACCTTGTGAAAGCCCTTCGAGCAAAAGCAGTTTGAAGTTGCCCCATTGCATCCGGCTGGTATCCTGAAACTCGTCTATCATGACGTTGCGGATATTTGTCCCGATTTTCTCGAATACGAAAGAAGAGTCGCCGTCTTTCACCAATTGGTGGAGCAATGCATTGGTGTCGGACAGTAAGAATCGGTTGTTGTCATGGTTCAAACGCCGCACTTCTTCGTCGATATTGGCAAGAAGCTGTACCTTATTGAGATGTTGCAGGGAGAGCCGGCAACTGTTCAGCAGCAGATTGTTTCGCGAACGGAACCTTTCGGCATCTTCCAGCACTGGCATCAGGCTCGACTGAGCCAGACGAAGGATATCCGCATAGCGGGGAGAGGTCTTGGCGGCCCAGTTCTTGGCGTCTTCGAGGCATTTCTCTACGGTGGCATTCCGTATGTCGTTGCCTAAAATCCCGTTGTTGAGCTTGCGGAAGTAGCTGCCTATTCCGCGTGAGCCGCCCTTCAAATCGTCGGCAGTCAGTGCGTGTCCGTCCAATTCGCCTTCAAATTGGTCGTAGAAGCCTTTCATCTGCTCCAGGATTTCGGTTTCTAAGGCTTTCAGTTGTTTGCGGTATTCCTTCACGGTGTCGGGACGACGCAGCTTCTCGCGGAGTTTTTCTCCTTTCTCAATGTAGCCTTCATCGAAGATGTTGCGCCCGAAACTCTTTACTTCGTCCGATACGTTCCAGCGTTTGTCGTCGGCAATCCGCTCGTTGATGTAGTCTAACAGCCAGGCAAGGACGGGGGAAGTGGGACCTAACTTCTCAATCATGCTGTCGACGGCTTCGCTGAGTACTTCGGTATTGTTCAGTTCGATATTCAGATTCGGGCTTAGCTCCAGTTCCCTCGCTAAATTGCGCATGACGGACTGGAAGAAAGAGTCGATGGTCTCTACGCGGAAACGGCTGTAGTCGTGCAGCATATAGCTGAGGGCAAGGCCGGCTGCCTCTCGTATCTCCTGTTCCGTCTTGCCTGTCTCTTCTTGGATACGGTTGAGGTAGGCGGCGGAATCTTTATCGCCCGTCCGGATGCCGTAAAGTTGGCTGAGGATACGTTCTTTCATCTCCGCCGTGGCCTTGTTGGTGAAGGTGACAGCTAAGATTTGCCGGTAGGCACGCGGGTTAAGAATGAGTAGCTTAATATATTCTACGGCAAGGGTAAAAGTCTTACCCGAACCGGCAGAGGCTTTATAAACAAGGAGTTCGCTCATTATTCGATTATTGGATGAATTAATATAACTTTTACAGAACACCGGCTCCGAAACGGAATGTAACGTTTTCCCCACAACCGGAAATCGTGACATTCATTTTTGATTCTGTAAGACAAAAATAGTGAAAGAAGTAGAGAAAAGAAATAAAAACAGGAGAAAAATGTTTTTTCTTTCCGGGTTTCACAGGTCGCGGTTGCAACGGTATTTGTTTAAAAGCCGCGCGGATATGCCTAATTTTTTAATATGATTCTTCCAGTCTCATTAATTATATTTATATTTGCATCATTCAATTCATTAAAGAAATACAGATTAAGAATGAGATATTTAGACCCTAAGGCCGATTTGACGTTCAAACGCGTTTTCGGCGAACATCCGGATTTGGTGATAAGTTTGCTGAATGCTTTGCTGCCCCTTGAGCCTGGTCAGGAAGTCACTGAGGTAGAGTACCTTCCCGTTGAGCTGGTTCCTGACAATCCGTTGCGGAAGAACAGCATCGTCGATGTTCGTTGCCGCGATAATTGTGGTCGTGTATTCTTGGTGGAGATGCAGATGATATGGACACCCGAATTCAAACAGCGTGTGTTGTTCAATGCTTCGAAGGCTTATGTGCGCCAGTTGGACGCCGGAGAGCAGTATGAACTGTTGCAACCCGTATATTCGCTGAATCTGGTGAACGATATCTTTGAGTTGGACTTGGATGATGAATACTATCACTATTACCGCCTCGTCCATATGGAACATACAGACAAGGTGATAGAGGGATTGCACCTGATTTTTGTGGAACTTCCCAAGTTCACTCCTCATACTTATAGTGAGAAGAAAATGCAGTTGCTATGGTTGAGATACCTGACTGAGATAAACGATCAGACCCGCGAAATCCCTGAAGAGTTGCTTGCCAGTCCGGAATTGAAGAAGGCGGTGGATGTCCTTGAGGAATCTGCGTTCACAGAGGCGCAGTTGGCCGGATATGAGAAGTTCTGGGATATAATCAGCGTAGAAAAGACCCTTTTAAACAGTGCGGAACGAAAAGGGATGGTAAGAGGTATGGAGAAAGGACTTGCAAAAGGACTTGCAGAAGGCATGGAGAAAGGTCTCGCCGAAGGCATGGAAAAAGGCCTCGCCGAAGGTATTGCCGAAGGCCATAAGGAAGTAGCCCGTAATCTGAAAAAAGCCGGAATACCGACTACAATCATTATACAAAGTACCGGTCTGTCGGAAAAAGAGATTGAAGAATTGTAAAGTAAGAATTGGAATACCTCTGACTTTTTGTAAAGCATCTATTATAGACTTGGGAGAAGAAAAAGTGATAATAAAATAAAAAAAGTGGGGATGTCCATTAGTAGTTTCCCCCTTTTGATTGTATTATATATAGATGAGTCAGAAATATAATTTTATCTATATACTATGATTATGCAACAGAATAAAACTGCTTTTCAACAAAAAACAATCAACCCGGCTCGCTGGGTTCCGACTGCTTATTTCGCAATGGGGCTTCCCTTTATTGCCGTCAATTTGGTTTCCGCATTCATGTTTAAGGATTTGGGGATTTCAGATACGCAAATTGCATTCTGGACTTCCCTTATCATGGCACCGTGGACATTCAAATTCCTATGGAGTCCTTTCCTTGAAATGTATCGTACGAAGAAATTCTTCGTATTGGTTACCGAATTGCTGAGTGGAGTATTATTCGGAGTAGTAGCCTTCTCTCTGTTCTTTGATTACTTTTTTGCTATCAGTATTTCCACGATGGCGGTGATAGCCTTTAGCGGAGCGACACACGACATCGCTTGCGACGGTGTATATATGTCCGAACTGAATAAAGAAGACCAAGCCAAATACATCGGCGTACAAGGCGCCTTCTATAACGTGGCGAAATTGGTTGCCAACGGTGGATTGGTTGCAATGGCGGGAGCATTGGCCGAGCACTTTGGAGCCATCGAAGGCGCTTCTGTAGAAGCTAACAAAAGTGCCTACTCCTCTGCATGGATGATTATTTTTGCCGTGATTGCGGCGATTATGATACTGATAGGCATTTACCATATAAAAATGTTGCCCTCTTCGCAAACCCCGCCGGCGACAAAGAAAACAACCTCCGAAGTAGGACGGGAGCTGATGGCAGTGATTGCCGATTTCTTTACCAAGAAACACATCTTCTATTACATCAGTTTCATCATTCTCTATCGTCTGGCAGAAGGATTTATCATCAAGATTGCCCCGTTGTTCTTGCGTGCTTCGAGAGAGGCAGGCGGTTTGGGATTATCCTTGACGGAGATTGGCACGCTTAACGGAGTTTTCGGTTCGGCAGCTTTCGTGCTCGGTTCCCTGTTAGCAGGAGTGTATGTCTCCAAGTTCGGGTTGAAAAAGACACTCTTTGCACTTTGTTGCATCTTCAATCTGCCGTTTGTAGCTTACACGTTCTTAGCGGTTGTGCAGCCTTCCGACCTCTATCTGATAGGCACCTGCATAACGATGGAATATTTCGGCTACGGTTTCGGCTTTGTCGGGCTGACATTGTTCATGATGCAACAGATAGCTCCGGGACGGCATCAGATGTCGCATTATGCATTTGCATCGGGAATCATGAACTTGGGAGTGATGCTTCCGGGAATGGCGAGCGGCTATTTCAGCGACCTGTTGGGCTACCGCGATTTCTTTATTTATGTATTGATTGCGGCCGTTCCTGCCCTGCTGATTACCTATTTCATCCCCTTTACATACGACGATTCAAAAAATAAATAATATAAAAACATTGATTTATGAACAAGATTCAAATTCCCTGGGAAGAACGTCCTGCCGGATGTACGGACATTATGTGGCGTTACTCACAAAATCCGGTTATCGGCCGTTATCATATTCCTTCCTCCAACAGTATATTCAACAGTGCTGTCGTGCCTTTCGAAGACGGTTTTGCGGGTGTATTCCGTTGCGACAACAAGGCCGTGCAGATGAATATCTTTGCCGGGTTCAGCAAAGACGGTATCCATTGGGACATCAATCACGAACCCATCCGCTTCAAGGCAGGCAATACCGAAATGATTGAATCGGAATATAAATACGATCCCCGTGTGACGTGGATTGAAGACCGCTACTGGGTAACCTGGTGCAACGGCTATCACGGCCCTACCATCGGCATCGCTTACACTTTTGATTTCAAAGAATTCTTCCAGTGCGAGAACGCATTCCTGCCTTTCAACCGTAACGGCGTCCTTTTCCCGCAGAAAATAGACGGAAAGTACGCCATGCTGAGCCGTCCCAGCGACAACGGACATACACCGTTCGGGGATATATACATCAGCTATAGCCCCGACATGAAATATTGGGGCGAACACCGTTGCGTGATGAAAGTGACCCCGTTTCCCGAAAGCGCCTGGCAATGTACAAAAATCGGTGCAGGCTCGGTTCCCTTCCTGACGGACGAAGGCTGGTTGCTTTTCTACCACGGCGTAATCACCACCTGCAACGGTTTCCGCTATGCAATGGGTGCCGCCATACTCGACAAAGACCATCCGGAAAAGGTACTCTACCGCACACGTGAATACCTGCTCGGCCCGGCGGCTCCCTACGAACTCCAGGGCGATGTCCCCAACGTGGTGTTCCCTTGCGCAGCTTTGCAGGACGGTGAGCGCGTAGCCGTTTATTATGGTGCGGCAGATACCGTCGTAGGCATGGCTTTCGGCTACATCAAGGAAATTATCGAATTTACAAAACGGACAAGCATCATTTAATAAAGCTATGAAACGAATAATCTTATTGACTTGCACACTTGCTCTTGCCCTTCTTCCCGGCCACGCGGAAGAAGGCGGAAACCCTCCCGACAAGAAGAACCTCCTGATAGATTACGTCGATCCTTTTATCGGGACTACCAACTACGGAACCACCAATCCCGGCGCCATCTGCCCCAACGGTATGATGTCCGTGGTTCCCTTCAACGTGATGGGTTCGTCGGAGAACACATATGACAAAGACGCCCGTTGGTGGTCGACCCCTTACGAGCATACCAACTGTTTCTTTACCGGATACGCCCATGTGAACCTGAGTGGAGTAGGCTGTCCCGAATTGGGTTCGCTGCTGCTCATGCCCACTACCGGAGAACTGAATGTTGATTACAAAGAATACGGCAGTAAGTATAAAGACGAGCAGGCCTCGCCCGGATATTACTCCAACTACCTGACCAAGTACAACGTAAAGACCGAAGTCTCCGCTACCCCACGCACGGGTATCGCCCGTTTCACCTTCCCCAAAGGTAAAAGCCACATCCTGCTGAACTTAGGAGAAGGGCTGACCAACGAAAGCGGCGCCATGCTCCGTCGCGTCAGTGACAGCGAAGTGGAAGGAATGAAGCTGCTCGGCACATTCTGCTACAATCCTCAAGCCGTATTCCCCATCTATTTTGTGATGCGGGTTAAGAAAGTCCCCTCCACCACCGGATACTGGAAGAAGCAGCGTCCGATGACAGGCGTAGAAGCTCAGTGGGACCCCGACCAGGGAAAATATAAACTCTATACCCGCTACGGAAAAGAGATAGCAGGCGACGATGTAGGCGCCTATTTCTCTTTCGACACGGAAGAGGGCGAACAGGTGGAAGTACAGATGGGAGTCTCCTTTGTAAGCATAGAGAACGCCCGTCTGAATCTGGAGCGCGAGCAGGCAGGCAAGAATTTCGACCGGATTCATGCCGATGCACGTGCCCGATGGAACGACGATTTGTCACGCATCACCGTCGAAGGCGGCACGGACGCTCAGAAAACAGTATTCTATACGGCACTGTACCATCTGCTGATTCATCCCAACATCCTTCAGGACGTCAACGGAGAATACCCGGCGATGGAAGGCGACAAAATCCTGACAACGAAGGGCGACCGTTACACGGTATTCTCCCTGTGGGACACCTATCGCAACGTACACCAGCTATTGACTCTCGTCTATCCGGAACGTCAGATGGAGATGGTACGAACCATGCTTGATATGTACCGCGAACACGGCTGGCTGCCCAAGTGGGAGCTCTACGGACGGGAGACACTGACAATGGAAGGCGACCCCAGCATCCCCGTCATTGTAGACACCTGGATGAAAGGCCTGCGTGACTTCGACGTCGATTTGGCCTACGAAGCCATGTACAAGTCGGCCACCCTGCCGGGCGCCGAAAACCTGATGCGTCCCGACAACGACGACTACGTATCCAAAGGCTATGTCCCTCTGCGCGAACAATACGACAATTCCGTCTCCCATGCACTGGAATACTACATTGCCGACTTTGCCTTGTCGCGCTTTGCCGAAGCCTTAGGCAAGAAGAAAGACGCCGAACTGTTCTACAAACGCTCTTTGGGCTACAAACATTATTACAGCAAGGAGTTCGGCACCTTCCGTCCGATTCTTCCCGACGGCACCTTCTACAGTCCGTTCAATCCGCGACAGGGAGAGAACTTCGAGCCCAATCCCGGTTTCCACGAAGGAAGCGCCTGGAACTATACCTTCTATGTGCCGCACGACGTCTACGGGCTTGCCAAGCTGATGGGCGGCAAGAAACCCTTTGTCGACAAGTTGCAGATGGTCTTTGACGAAGGACTTTACGACCCCGCCAACGAGCCGGACATCGCCTATCCCCATCTCTTCTCCTACTTCAAGGGCGAAGAATGGCGCACGCAGAAAGAGACACAACGCCTGTTGGACAAGTACTTCACGACGAAGCCCGACGGCATTCCGGGAAATGACGACACGGGAACGATGTCCTCGTGGGCTATCTTCAACATGATAGGTTTCTATCCCGACTGTCCGGGACTGCCCGAATACACGTTGACGACTCCGGTATTTGACAAAGTAACGATTCGTCTCGACCCGAAGTGGTATAAGGAAAAAGAAGTGGTGATTGAGAGCAACCGCACCCAGCCGGGCACTCTCTACATCAACAAGGTATTATTGGACGGAAAGAAACTCAATAAACACCGCATCACACACGACGAGCTTGTACACGGCCGCCGCATATTCTTTGACTTGAAATAACACACAGTGTTTCATAGGTATCGTTTTTGGGTTGACAGGGCTGCCGGACTATTCAGGGTTTGGCAGCCCGCTTTTTTACTCCGGTTCTCTTCTCTGTTGCATAGACCGGTTACAAAACGCCCCCTCCTTCGTCTATTATACAAATAGAGCGTATAATGAAAATGAAAAAGAGATTATCTGTACAAATCCTGTGGGTGCTGGTTCTGATGGCAGAATGCATCCCCTTGCCCGCCCTTGCCGCCACACGGCCGAAAGAGCAGCGTTACAAGATTGCCGTCTGCGACTGGATGATACTGAAGCGTCAGAAGATAGGCTCCTTCCAGTTGGTGAGTGAGTTGGGCGGCGACGGAGTAGAGCTGGACATGGGCAGCCTGGGCAGAAGAGAAATGTTCGACAACAAACTGCGCGACCCCCATTTCCAACAACTCTTCCGTGAGACAGCCCGGAAATACCGATTGGAAGTCCCCTCCGTCGCCATGTCCGGGTTCTACGGCCAGTCCTTTCTGGAGCGTGCCAATTACAAGGAACTGGTGCGCGACTGCCTGGAAGTCGCGAAAGTGATGAACGCCAAAGTCGCCTTTCTGCCGTTGGGCGGCCTCAAGGCAGGCTGGGCCGACAACCCGGCACTGCGCGCAGAAGTGGTACGGCGGCTGAAAACAGTGGGCGACATGGCCGCCGCCGAAGGCGTGGTAATCGGCCTCGAAACCCCGTTGGATGCCAAAGGTGAGGTGAAACTGCTGAAAGAAATCGGTTCGCCGGGTATCAAAATTTACTTCAAATTCCAGAACGCACTCGAGAATGGCAGAGACCTGTGCCGCGAACTCAAGATACTCGGCCGGAAGAGAATATGCCAGATTCACTGCACCGACACGGATGGCGTGACACTGCCTTTCAACGGGCGGCTCGATATGAAGAGCGTGAAAAAGACCCTCGACAGGATGGGGTGGAGCGGCTGGCTGGTCGTCGAGCGTTCGCGCGATAAAAACGATGTGCGCAACGTGAAAAAGAACTATGGAACCAACATACGGTACTTGAAGCAAGTGTTTCAGCAATAAGGTCGTTTGTCGTAAATCGGGCGGTTGTTTCCACTCAAACAACCGCCCGATGTGCTATAAGAGTACGGTCGTCCGCCACCGGAAGTACGGTCGGTTGCGGCAGAATATACGCTCCTCCTGGACGGAATATCCTTACGAAATAAACAAAACCGGAGAATTGAAAATGTTTTTCTTCTTTCTGTGATTACATAATTTTCGGTCATACGTCTTTCTTTATGAAATTCATTTTAGGATTTAGAGATAGAATATATTATTTTTGTTTATTAAAAATTTAATCTATGAAGAGTAAATTTGAAATCAAAAGGAGAGTCATCGGGAGTGCGTTTTGCCTGTCGGTGATATTTTCAGCCGGCTCTTGCGCGGGAGACGGATTCGATGAGGAAACCTTTTCGGGCGGTGTGACGAATACCCAGCTGGAATCTCCTGAGGCTTCCAAAGTATCTTTTGAGAAAATAGCGGGAAAGCCTAATGTAAAAGTAGAATGGCCGGTGGTGATGGGAGCCGGCGGTTATTTGTTTTCCATGTATATCGTGGACGACCCTTCCAATCCTGTAGCGGTAGTGAAAGACTCCATTATAGATGGTTGCTCCGTGGCCTGTGCCTATTTGGACGACACCAACTACAAGGTGGAAATCAAAACATTGGGAAACGAAAAATATAACAACCAGGACGCCGCTTCGGCCTCCGAAGTAAGCTGGTCGACATTGGTTCCGGCTACCCCCATTCCGGCAGGAACGGATTTGACAACCTATTTTACAAACAATCCCATCACCACGGGCAAAGACGTCGAAGTAGCCTATGAGTTGGAAGCCGGTGGCTCCTATACGATTTCGGGCGATTTGGACCTGGGAGTTAACAACGTACAATTGCGTGGAAACAAGATAAACCACGCCAGGGTGACCTTTACAGGTTCCGGCTCCATTGTGTCGTGCGGTGGCGGTATGGCCCTGAAATTCATTGATTTCGACTGCGACGCGGTTTCCAAAGGAAGTTTTGTGAAGTTTGGCGATGTACCTGAAGAGATAAAAGGTATGAACAGTTATGGCCTCGTCACGAATCCGATGATTATCCAGTCGTGCGAGATTCGCAACGTGCGTCATTACTTCGTCAATATCAACGGAAAGAAATATGCGATTCAGAATTTTATCGTTCGCGATTGCATTATCCGGTTTTACCAGGATTCGGAGATATTCAACTTCAACAGCAATAACTCTTTTGTGAAAGACTTCGAACTCAGCAATTCCACGCTTTACAATCTTTCGGACGGCAATAACGGACGCTTCATGCGCGTTGCCGGAGGAAAAGGGGCGGATGCGGGCTGGTCGGACTGCTCCATGAATTTTACAAGCAATACCTTTTACAACATATCCCGCAACCAGGATTCGTTCAACTCCAATGTATGGAACCGGCAGAAGAACACCGTGACGCTGAGCAAGAACATCTTCTACGACTCCTGCAAGGGAGAGTTCAACCGCCGAATCGTGGGAGGACGCACGGACAACGCCAAGACTTGCGACAATAACTGTTACTGGTACAACGGCGGAAGTGCCCTCGACAAAGAATCCAACGGCAATTACGGTGATAAGAGTACCACGGCCTATGGCGTAGACCCCGGTTTTAAAGACCCTGCCAACGGAGATTTCACGGTAGGCCATCCTGATGTAATCGGTCACGGTAGCGGCGACCCCCGTTGGTTAAAGTAAAACAAATAAAAAAACATTAATACTATAGAGATGAAACATAAGAATGTATTTAAGCTATGTTTAAGTCTGCTTCTCTCGTTGATGATGTCGTTGCCGCTTGTGGCACAAGACGGCAAACTCTTTAAAGGAGTGGTGGTAGACGAAACCGGAGAACCTGTAATCGGTGCTGCTGTAAAAGTGGTGGATACTACGATTGGAACAATTACCGATTTGGACGGAAAATTTGCGATAAACGTTCCTGCGGGCAAATGGGTGGAAGTATCCTACATCGGATACACTCCGCAGAAAATCTCGGATTTCAAGTTGACGAAAATCATATTGAAAGAAGATACGCAACAGTTGGAAGAAGTGGTGGTGGTAGGTTACGGCACCCAGAAGAAGGCACATCTGACCGGAGCCATCGCTACGGTCCCGATGGACGAAATACAGGATATCTCGAGCGGTAGCCTGGCCAATACATTAAGCGGCCTTGTCAACGGAGTATCCGTCAGTGGCGGCGACGCCCGCCCGGGAGAGAATGCCCGCATCACCATCCGTCAGAACGATGTACTGTCGAATATGGGCAACAATAACCTGGAACCTTTGTATGTAATTGACGGATACATTTACCCCACCGAGGTCAAAGTAGGTTCGACAGTAGAAAACCTGGGAGCCACAGCTTTCAACAACTTAGACCCCTCCATGATTGAAAGCATCTCGGTGCTGAAAGACGCGGCGGCTGCCGTGTATGGAGCACGTGCGGCGAACGGCGTCATTCTCGTCACCACGAAGAAAGGTAAACTTGGCGCACCGCAGATTTCGTATAGCGGCACTTTCGGTATCGCCGACGAAGTGTCCCGCCCCAAGATGTTGAGCGCCTACGAATATGGCCGGTTGTGGAATGCAGTACGTGCGGCCGACCCCACGGATACTTCAATCAACCTGTTGGAAGATTTGTTTCAGGCCGACGAGCTGAATGCGATGAAAGGTCTTCACTACGATTTGCTCGACAAGTACTGGAAAGCCGCATTGACACAACAGCATAGTGTCAATTTGAGCGGTGCTACCGAAAAAGCAGGCTATTTTGCCGGTATCTCTTATTTCAATCAGGATGGAAACTTGGGCAATCTCGACTATGACCGGTGGACTTACCGTGCAGGAGTGAATGTGAAAGTGAGCAAATGGCTCAGCGCAGGCTTGCAGGTATCCGGCGACTATGGAAAGAAGAATACCCCTTTGAATAAAGTGGGAGGTTCTAAAACCGAAGACTACAACACGTTGCTCACCCATCCGTACTACATTCCGGAAGAAATCAACGGTTTGCCGATTGCCGCTTTCGGTGTGGGCAATTCGCAGGTGAGCAATGTGCAGAAGTATAACTTTGCGGCCCTGCAAAACAATGGCGACTATAGCAGGAACATGACTTCCAACATGAATATCAACGCCAACGTGGAATATGATTTCGGATGGAACAAATGGCTCAAAGGACTGAAAATGAAGTTTACGTATTCAAAAAGTATCAATTCGGCCAAAACAAACCAATACGGCTCTTCTTACGACCTTTATTACATGGCCGACCGTGCCGGAAGCGGAAAACATCTCTATACACCCATACCGGGGCAGGAGGATGCTTACGACCTTTTGCTCGGCTCCAACAACTTCTTGTATGCCAACAACGGCAAACCGGTTGTGAACGGTGATACTTCTTTCCTGAGCAGAAACATGAACCGCACGGACAACTATCAGATGAACTTTACCGTCACCTACAACAGAACCTTCGGAGCGCATACCCTCGGCGGATTGTTCTCCATCGAACGTTCGGAAGCCGAAAGCGAATTTGTGGTGGGTAGCATCACTTATCCGTATGAATTTACCAACGGTCAGTCCAACTCGATGAGTGCGGAGGGCAAAGGCGAGACTTCGTTCTCGCGTGCCGAATCGGGTACATTGTCTTACATCGGCCGCATCAACTATGCCTATGCAGACAAGTATATGTTGGAGTTCCTGCTCCGTTCGGATGCATCGACCAAATTCGCACCGGAAAACTATTGGGGTTTCTTCCCCTCCCTGTCTGCCGGTTGGGTCATCTCGCAGGAAGAGTGGTTTAAGGAGCGTGCCAAAGGGATAGATTACCTGAAGTTGAGAGCTTCGTTCGGTTTGACCGGCCGCGACAATACGCTTCCGTGGCAGTGGGCACAGAACTATGCGATGGATAAAGACAAAGGCTTCATCTTCGGCACAGGCACGGAACTGAACGCAGGCAGCCATATTACGATTAACAAAAACATATCTGCCATCAACCGCAATGCACATTGGGATAAATCCTACAAAGCCAACTTGGGATTGGATTTCAACGTCCTGAACAATCGCCTTGCCTTTGCCATTGACGGATACTACGATTGGAACCGCGAAATGCTGCTTCCCTACAAATCGTCGATACCCGGCACGGTGGGAACACAGTCGGCCTATGTGAATTATGGCGAAATGGACGCTTACGGAGTAGAACTCTCAGTGACGTGGAGAGACAAGATTGGAAAAGATTTCAAATACAAAGTACAGGTGAACACCGGATATACGGACAATAAAGTGTTGGTAGCCGACTGGGATGACCCGCTCACGTATAAGAGCTTGCGTAAGGGAGACCGGACGGACATCGGCACATGGGGGATGCAGTGCATCGGAATGTTCCGCAGTTATCAGGACATTGATGAATATTTCGAGAAATACAACATCACCAAATACATGAATATGACCAAAGACGAGGTCAGACCCGGTATGCTGATTTATAAAGACGTGAGGGGAGAATTGCAACCCGACGGAACGTATGCAGGTCCCGACGGTGTGGTAGACAAGGAAAACGACCAGGTGAGAATGTCCAACCGCAACAATCCCTACGGATTCACCACTAATTTGAGTGCCGAATACAAAGGATTCTCCATCAGCGCACAGTTGAACGCCAGTTGGGGCGGATACAGCTTTGTACCGACAGATGCGATTAAGTTGGGCAACAAAGGCGATTCGGCAGGCAGCTACCAGGATTTGGAATATGCCAATATGCCTTCGTTCTGGAATACAGACAATATGTATGTTTACCAAGATGTGCTGGATGCTGCGGGCAATGTGGTAGTGAAGGCCAATCGCGAAGCGATGTATCCTAATCTGAAACATGTTTCCGTCAATAGCGTCGCTTCTACCTTCTGGCGTGTGAGCGGTACGCGTATCCGGCTCAACCGTCTGACGCTGGCCTACAAGATACCTTCGCGATATACCAAAAAGATAGGTATCGAGAACTGCCGTTTCAACGTGACGGGACAAAACCTGCTGAGCTTCTACAATCCCTATCCGGACAATTTCATGGATCCGATGACAGCGTACGGTACGTATCCTACATTGCGTAAGTTTACGATTGGTGTGAATGTAACATTCTAAAAGAAAAAACAATGAAAAGAAAAAATATACTTATGCTGAGCGTTGCTCTTATGGCAACATCCTTTCTCGAATCGTGTAGCGATGAGTTTCTGCAAGATAAGAAGAATTACGATTACGCCAGTCCGCAGGACGCCTACAACAATTACAGCGGAGCTTTGTCGCGCGTAAATGACGTGTATAAATTTATCATGCCCGATGTGAAGGCAGCCCCCGACTACCAGTACAACAGTACGGGCGATTCGGACACACAGTCGCAGTCGACCGAAGAATACAGTGGTTTCGGAGCTTTCGTTGACCCGCGTGCGCCACTGACTTATCAGTCGGGCAACAACCCCGTGCCCGATTACTTTCATGGCACGAGCGGTAATATTCAGAAAATGACGTACGGTTTCATCCGGAACTGTAACGACGCAATCGAAGGAATCGAAGGCAGTACGTTATCGCAGGAGCAGAAAAACGAACTGTTGGGACAGTTGTATTTTCTGCGTGCATGGCGTTACTACAACCTGCTCAAGTGGTATGGCGGTGTCCCCATTGTAGATAAAGTGCAGGAAGTGGTGGCAGGGTCGGTGACTCCCCGTTCTACCACCAAAGCGTGTGTCGACTTTATTTGCGAAGATTTGAAAAAGTCGTCGGCACTGCTGGCTCCTTTTACACAAAACGGAGGATGGACAGGTAAGGATTTGGGACGTGTCACTTCCGGTACGGCGGAAGCCTTGCTCGGACGTGTACGCTTGCTTTATGCCAGCCCGCTTTTCAATCGCGCCAACGACGTGAATCGCTGGCAGCAGGCTTACGACGACATCAAAGCGTCCATAGCCGTGCTGGAAGCCTGCGGAAACGGATTGCAGAATTTCGAAACCCCGGGAAAGAATGCAGCCGGATGGGCCAAACTTTTTACGGAAGCTGACAACAACCGGGAAGCTGTAATGATGGTGCTTTACAATACAAACTCTTCGACGAGTGCCGTGGACTACAGCAAGAACAACCCGTGGGAGCGGGGTATCCGTCCGAAAAATACGTTAGGAAACGGCGGAAAAACCCCGTCGGGAATGATGGTCGATTTGTTTCCGATGGCCGATGGCAAACGTCCGGCAACCTACGGAAGCTATACCAAACTGGAAACTTCCGAATATGCATACGACACCAATCCCGAATCTCCGACGTGTACGCCTGTCTTTATGAACCGCGACCCTCGTTTTTATCGCACTTTCGCATTCCCCGGCGTGCATTGGCATTTCAAGGGAGACCCGCGCAACGATAAGAACAACAATCCCTACGAAGGTGCGTCTTACGAATTGTGGAACTACGTATGGTACACCTCCGAGAAAGACAGAGACGACATCGAAAGCGGAAACACCTATGGAGCGGACAATCTGCTCGACAATGTAAAAGGACTTTATATACGCAAACGCTCGGACGACCTCCAGGTAAACTCAAACCCGAGATACCAATATACGCAGGAGAACGGATTTACATACAATGCAAACCCGTATATCGAAATCCGCTATGCGGAAGTTTTGCTCAACTATGCGGAAGCTGCCTGCGGACTTGCCTATGCCAAAGGGGGCGACAACGCCCTGCTGAAAGAAGCGGTAGAGCAGTTGAAGCTGATTCGCCAGCGTGTAGGATATACGGGCGACTGCGGTTTGCAGGCCAGTCTTGAAACCGATGCTGCCGCCTGTATGTCGGCCATCTTGTACGAACGGCAGATTGAGTTGGCTTACGAAGGCAAGCGTTTTGACGATTGCCGCCGCTGGCTGTTGTACGATGGCGACGGAGTGGGAGGCGGAGTCTACACAGACAACTTGCCCGCTTCATGGAAACTGACCGGATGGAATGGAAATACCTGCAACTGGTTGGGATTCGCTCCCCTCAACGGACAGCGCCGCGACAACATCGAATATCGCGTAAGAAACGATTATAATAACGGCCTGGGAGGCAACTCGTGGCCGGTGGGAGACGCAAGCAAAAACCCCGACCCGCTGAAAGACGTGAAACGCCCGAAGGCTTTGGATTTGAACGGGGATATTTCCGCATCACAGGAAACATTGAAAGAGTTTTATGATACATACCTGATTCGCAAGAAAAAGAAAGGTGACTCTTACGACTCCAATAAGGGGGAATATCAAATTGCTTTCTATCCCAGATACTATTTCCTCGGTCTGTCTCAGGGTGCTCAAAGTGCAAATACGGCAGTACAGCAGACCGTTGGATGGGGAGACTACAACAATGGTGGAGCCAACGGTACATTCGACCCGTTGGCAGAATAAAGCCCTTTTCATAAAGCATGACGCAAAGCCGCCTTTTCTCCGTTTGGTGAGAAAGGGCGGCTTTCTTTTTTATCCCTCCCCAACGATGATGCGGCAAACTTTTTTTATAATGGCTGATTACAAATCTTTTTTTCTTTCGTCTTATTATTGTATTTTTGAATTAACAACTTCACAAAATCAAATAGAAATGAAGAATAAGTATGTACTTTTAGCAGCATTCGCTGCAACAATGTGGACTCCGGCAGTCGTATGGGCGCAATACCCGCAGATAACCGAAGAAGCCAAAGACAACTATACGAAAATGATGGCCGAAGAGCGGAAACGGTCGGACGAAGCCTGGGCGAAAGCATTGCCCGTTGTGATGAAAGAAGCGAAGGAGGGACGTCCCTATATCCCCTGGGCAGCCCGTCCGTATGATTTGCCGCAGGCGGATATCCCATCGTTTCCGGGAGCCGAAGGCGGCGGAATGTACAGTTTCGGCGGCCGTGGCGGTAAAGTGATTACCGTGACCAACCTGAACGACCGCGGACCCGGTTCCTTCCGCGAAGCGTGCGAGACAGGCGGTGCGCGTATCATCGTATTCAACGTGGCAGGTATCATCCGCCTCGAATCGCCGATTATCGTCCGTGCTCCCTATGTCACCATCGCCGGACAGACGGCTCCGGGCGATGGCGTTTGCATTGCCGGCGAATCATTCTGGGTAGATACGCACGATGTCGTTGTACGCCATATGCGTTTCCGCCGTGGAGAGACGAAAGTGTGGCACCGCGACGACTCGTTCGGAGGAAACCCTGTGGGCAATATCATGATTGACCACTGCTCCTGCACGTGGGGACTGGACGAAAACATCTCTTTCTACCGCCATATGTACGACCCGAGCGAAGGCCAGTACGAAAGCAAAGACCTGAAGCTGCCTACCGTGAACGTAACCATTCAGAACACCATCTCGGCAAAAGCACTCGATACATACAACCATGCATTCGGCAGTACATTGGGCGGCGAGAACTGTGCGTTTGCACGCAACCTTTGGGCAAGCAACTCGGGACGCAACCCCTCTATCGGATGGAACGGTATATTCAATTTTGTTAATAATGTAGTGTTCAATTGGGTGCACCGTTCTTCCGACGGCGGCGACTATACCGCTATGTTCAACATGATTAACAACTACTACAAACCCGGTCCTGCCACTCCGAAGGATTCCAACGTAGGACACCGCATCCTCAAACCGGAAGCTGGACGCAGTAAGTTGGACCATAAAGTCTACGGACGTGTCTACGCCGACGGAAATATCATGGAAGGCTATCCGGAGATAACCCGCGACAACTGGAACGGCGGTATTCAAATCGAAACCCAGCCCAACACGGACGGATTTACCGAATATATGCGCAGCTATCAGCCGTTCGAAATGCCGTATATCCGTATCATGGGAGCGAATGATGCATACGACTATGTCCTGCGCCACGCCGGAGCCAACATCCCTTGCCGCGATATCGTTGACGAACGCATCGTGGAGGAAGTGAGAACGGGTATCCCTTATTACGAAAAGAAACTTCCGAAGGATGCTTACGGCGACCTGACAGGACTCTCGCCCAAGTCGATGGGCAAGGACGGACAGTTCAGATACCGCCGTCTGCCGAAGGACTCCTACAAACAGGGAATCATCACCGACATCCGTCAGATGGGTGGCTATCCTGAATACAAAGGCACGCCGTATGTCGATACGGACGGCGACGGAATGCCGGACGAATGGGAAATTGCCAACGGACTGAACCCGAACGACCCGACCGATGCCAACAAAGATTGCACGGGCGACGGATATACGAATATCGAAAAATACATCAACGGTATCAGTACGAAGCACAAAGTGGACTGGCGCGACCTGAAGAACAACTACGATACATTGGCTGAAAAAGGAAAATTGATGTAAACATGAAAAAGATATTCATCATTGCTTTGCTGTTGCTTTCCGGTTGGATGTCTGCCGGAGCGGTCGATTTGAACAAGGAGAATCGCGACCCTCAATACGTGGAGTCTATCGTCGGCCGTTCGCAGAAGATAGTCGACAAACTTGGGATTACGGATGCGAAAGTGGCCGAAAGTGTACGCAATATCATTGCCAACCGCTACTTCGAGTTGAACGATATCTATGAGGTGCGTGATGCAAAAGTCAAAAAGGCGAAAGAATCCGGTCTGACCGGCGACGCCAAAAACGATGCCATAAAGGCTGCCGAGCACGAGAAAGACGCGGCGTTGTACCGTTCGCATTTCGCTTTTCCGGCAAACCTGTCGCTTTTCCTCGACGAGAAGCAGATAGAAGCCGTGAAAGACGGTATGACCTATGGCGTAGTGAAGGTGACCTACGATTCTCACCTCGACATGATTCCAACCTTGACGGAGGAAGAGAAGGCGCAGATTTACGCCTGGCTGATAGAAGCCCGCGAGTTTGCTTTGGATGCGGAGAACTCGAACAAAAAACACGCGGCCTTCGGAAAGTATAAAGGACGTATCAACAATTACCTCACCAAGCGCGGATACGACTTGAAGAAAGAACGCGAGGAGTGGTATAAACGCATAAAAGCCCGTGGAGGGTCTATCTGAAAAAAGACTGTTTCATAAAAAATGAAAGGTTAGTTTGTTTGATGAGTAAGCAGGACGGTTCGGTTTCGGGCCGTCCTGCTGTTATTATTATATCCTCCTTGCAAGAACTTATCGCCCGGTTTGAGTACAAAACCGGCTCGTTATCGTCTCCTTTGTATATAAGGATATAATATAGACTGAAACAGCAATGAAAAAGTTAAGGAATGCATTAGCAGCAATAGGTATTTTGTTTTTGGCTTCGTGTGGAGGAAGCAAAGACTATTATATGTTCACCTCCTTCCACGAACCTGCCGACGAAGGGTTGAGATTCCTCTACAGTGAGGACGGAATGCATTGGGACAGCATCCCCGGAGTGTGGTTGAAGCCGGGGTTAGGGCAGCACCGACTGATGCGCGACCCCTCGATGGTGCGTACTCCCGACGGGACTTTCCATTTGGTATGGACTACGAGCTGGAAGGGCGATTTTGGCTTTGGCTATGCCCATTCCGACGATTTGATTCACTGGTCGGAACAACGGATGATTCCTGTCATGGCAGACGAGCCGACCACCGTAAACGTATGGGCTCCGGAGATTTTCTATGACGAAGAGGACGGACAGTTTGTCGTCGTATGGGCTTCCTGCATCCCCGGCCGTTTTGAGCGGGGGATAGAAGACGAGAACAACAACCACCGGTTGTATTATATCACCACAAAGGATTTCAAAACCGTCTCCAAAGCGAAAGTATTGTACGACCCGGGATTCAGTTCGATTGATGCAGTGCTTGTGAAACGTGCGCCGAGCGATTACGTCATGGTGCTCAAAGACAATACCCGTCCGGAACGCAATCTGAAAATTGCTTTTGCAAACGCCTTGACGGGACCTTACTCGCCTGCGTCGCAGCCGTTCACCGAATCTTTTGTCGAAGGCCCTACCGTGGAGAAGGTGGGAGAGGAGTACCTCATCTATTTCGATGTTTACAAGAAGAAGATATACGGCGCCATGCGCACGAAGGACTTTAAGAACTTCACCGATATCACCCGTGAGGTGAGTGTGCCTGCCGGACACAAGCACGGAACCATTTTCAAAGCTCCGCAATCGGTAGTCGAAACCTTGTTGGAGCATTCACACTAATCATCAATCACTTATTACCCATAATCATGAACAACCCCAAAAAGATTCTTTTTGCATTGGCTGCCGGATGGCTGACAGCTACCTTGCCGGCACAAGACAGAATCCATTATACAGGAACCGAATTGTCAAACCCTTCCTGCCACGACGGACAACTGTCGCCGGTGGTAGGAGTACACAACATCCAATTGATGCGGGCAAACCGCGAGCACCCCGATGCTTCCAACGGCAACGGCTGGACTTACAACCATCAGCCGATGTTGGCCTATTGGAACGGACGGTTCTATTACCAGTATCTTGCCGACCCGTCGGACGAACACGTCCCACCTTCGCAGACGTTCCTGATGAGCTCCGCAGATGGTTACCGGTGGACGAATCCCGAAGTGGTGTTTCCGCCATACAAAGTACCCGATGGATATACCAAAGAGTCGCGTCCGGGAGTGCAGGCGAAAGACCTCATTGCCATCATGCACCAGCGTGTGGGCTTTTACGTCTCCCGGTCGGGCCGGTTGATAACGATGGGAAACTACGGAGTTGCTTTGGATAAGAAAGACGACCCGAATGATGGTAACGGCATCGGCCGTGTGGTGCGCGAAGTCAGGAAAGACGGTTCCTACGGTCCCATCTATTTTATCTATTACAATCACGGATTCAACGAGAAGAATACCGACTATCCGTACTTCACGCGAAGCAAAGACCGCGAGTTCGTGAAGGCTTGCCGTGAGATTCTCGACAATCCGCTCTATATGATGCAATGGGTGGAGGAAGCCGACCGCGAAGCCCCCATCATTCCCTTGAAGAAAGGATATAAAGCATTCAACTGCTACACCCTTCCCGACGGAAGAATTGCCGCCCTTTGGAAGCACGCATTGACTTCCATCAGCGAAGACGGCGGGCATACCTGGGCGGAACCTGTGCTCCGTGCAAAAGGTTTTGTCAACAGCAACGCGAAGATTTGGGGACAACGGCTGAGCGACGGAACTTATGCGACGGTATATAACCCTTCGGAATTCCGTTGGCCGCTTGCCATCTCATTGAGCAAGGACGGGCTGGAATATACCACACTGAACTTGGTGCATGGCGAAATCACTCCGATGCGCTATGGCGGGAACTATAAATCCTACGGCCCCCAATATCCTCGCGGCATCCAAGAGGGGAACGGAGTGCCTGCGGACGGCGACCTGTGGGTCTCCTACAGTGTGAACAAGGAGGATATGTGGATTTCGCATATCCCTGTACCCGTGAAACTTCGTGCTTCCGCTCACGCCGACGATGACTTCGCGCAATGCAAAACGATAGCGGCACTTACCGACTGGAACATTTACGCGCCCGTTTGGGCACCCGTCTCCTTAGACGGACAATGGCTGAGATTGCAAGATAAAGACCCGTTTGATTATGCGAAAGTGGAACGGAAGATTCCCGCATCGAAAGAACTGAAAGTCTCGTTCGATTTGCAAGCCGGACAGAACGATAAGGGTACACTCCAAATCGAATTCTTGGATGCGAACGGAATCGCCTGCTCCCGCATGGAACTGACTGCCGACGGACTTTTCCGTATGAAAGGCGGTTCGCGTTTTGCCAATATGATGAAGTATGAAGCAGGAAAAACCTATCACATAGAAGCCGTCCTCTCCACTGCCGACCGGAATATTCAGGTCTATGTCAACGGCAAGCGGGTGGGGCTGCGTATGTTTTATGCACCGGTGACAAGTATCGAAAGAATTGTTTTCCGTACAGGCACGCCCCGCACATTCCCGACCGTGGATACACCTGCCGACCAAACCTATGACTTGCCGGATGCAGGCGGGCAGGAGCCTTTGGCAGAGTATCGCATCGCTCATGTGAAAACCTTTTCTGCCGACAAGGATGCATCTTCCGCTTTCCTGAAGTATGAGGATTTCAGCCATTACGCCGATTATTTCAACGGTATGGAAGATGAGAACATCGTTCAGGCCATTCCCAATGCCGAGGCTTCCGGATGGATGGAAGAGAACATACCTTTGTTTGAATGTCCGCAACGCAACTTTGAAGAGATGTATTACTTCCGTTGGTGGTCGCTGCGCAAGCATATCAAGAAGACGCCCGTAGGATATGGCATGACGGAGTTTCTGGTGCAGCGTTCGTATGCTGACAAATACAACTTGATAGCCTGCGCCATCGGACATCACATTTACGAAAGCCGTTGGCTGCGCCGTCCGGAGTACTTGGATCAGATTATTCACACCTGGTATCGCGGCAATGAGGGTGCGCCGATGAAGAAGATGGACAAATTCAGTTCGTGGAATGCGGATGCAGTATTGGCGCGTTATATGGTAGACGGCGACAAGGCGTTTATGCTGGACATGAAGAAGGACTTGGAGACCGAATACCGCCGTTGGGAGAATACTCACCGCTTGGAGAACGGTCTTTACTGGCAGGGCGATGTGCAGGACGGTATGGAGGAATCCATCAGTGGCGGCCGGAAGAAGAAGTACGCCCGCCCCACCATCAACAGTTATATGTATGGCAATGCAAAAGCCCTTTCGTTGATGGGTACTCTTTCAGGCGATGCAGATATGGCGATGCGTTATGCAATGAAGGCGGATACATTGAAAACACTTGTCGAGAATAAATTATGGAACGCTCGTCACGGCTTCTTCGAAACGATGCGTGCGGATTCTTCTGCCAATGTCCGCGAGGCCATCGGTTATATTCCGTGGTATTTCAATTTGCCGGATACAGCAGCCACATATGAGGTTGCCTGGAAAGAGATTATGGACGAGAAAGGTTTCTCGGCTCCTTACGGGCTGACTACCGCCGAACGCCGTCACCCCGAATTCCGCACGCGCGGAGTGGGTAAGTGTGAATGGGACGGCGCTATCTGGCCGTTTGCCTCTGCGCAGACATTGACGGCAATGGCTAACTTTATGAATAACTATCCGCAAACGGTTTTGTCCGACAGTGTCTACTTCCGTCAGATGGAATTGTATGTAGAGTCGCAATACCATCGCGGACGTCCGTACATCGGCGAGTATTTGGACGAAGTGACGGGCTACTGGCTGAAAGGCGACCAGGAACGCAGCCGTTACTACAACCATTCTACCTTCAACGATTTGGTAATTACGGGACTGATAGGGCTGCGTCCGCGCTTGGACAATACTGTGGAGGTGAATCCGTTGATTCCCGCAGACAAATGGGATTGGTTCTGTCTGGACAATGTGTTGTATCACGGACACAACCTGACTATTCTCTGGGATAAGAACGGCGACCGCTATCACTGTGGAAAGGGATTGCGCGTATTTGTCGATGGCAAAGAGGTGGGGCACGCGGATACATTGACGAAAATTGTTTGCAAGGATGTCCTCTGTGGTGAAAAAAAGAAAACAAAGAAATGAACCTGAGGAAGTATTATATTTTGATGCTCCTTTGTCTGTCCGGTATGGTGCAGGCAAAGAATATCACCGTCACCTGTCTCACCTGCGAGATGCGGGAGGGGATGGTGGTCGTTGAAGGCTCGCCCCGTTTGGGATGGGCAATGGAGTCGCCTGAGAACGGCACGCGGCAATCCGCCTACGAGATTGATATCCGCGAAACCTTCACAGGGCGTTGTATTTGGAACAGTGGCAAGGTCCGCTCCTCACAGAGTCAGTTGGTTCCGACCGAAAGTGCGAACCTGCCTCTTGACAATCCGTTCAGTTATACCTGGCGTGTCCGCGTGTGGGACGAAACGGATACCCCTTCCGCATGGAGCCGTGAGGCGAAGTTCCGCTCTGCTCCCTCACAGCTTTCCGAAGGGAGATGGATTGGAGCCATTACCCGTCGGGAAGCCCGTTTGCCGGAAGGACGTAAATTTCACGGCGGCGAACTGAGAAAACCTGAAGTGAAAGCGGCGTGGGAAGCAGTAGATACCTTAGCGAAGAAAAGCATTTATCTGCGGAGAACGTTTTTGCCGTCCGATAAGAAAATAGCCGAAGCAACTGCCTATGTATGCGGCTTGGGGTTCTATGAGTTCTCATTGAACGGAAAGAAAGTCGGCGATAGTGAGTTTGCCCCGTTGTGGAGCGACTATGACAAAAGCGTTTATTACAACACATACGATGTAACCGAACAGTTGCAGCAAGGCGAGAACGCCGTCGGAATCTTATTGGGCAACGGATTCTACAATGTACAGGGAGGACGTTACCGCAAGTTGCAGATAAGTTTCGGTCCTCCCACGCTCTTGTTCGAGTTAGTCATCAACTATGCGGACGGCACACGCACAATCGTCCGTTCGGACAACGAATGGAAATATGCGTTGAGCCCCCTAACGTTCAACTGCATTTACGGTGGCGAGGATTACGATGCCCGCCGCGAACAGGAGGGATGGAACCGGCCGGGATTTGACGATAGCCGTTGGCGTGAAGTAGTTATGCAGGAAGCCCCCAAAGGCGTACTCCGTCCGCAGATGGCGTCGCCCGTGAAGATTATGGAACGGTATGACATCCGAAAAGTAACCCGGCTGAATACCGACCAAGTGGCAGCAGCTTCCAAATCTACCAAACGGACGGTCGACCCTTCTGCTTTCGTCCTGGATATGGGGCAGAACTTGGCAGGCTTTCCGGAAATAACCGTACGTGGAAAACGCGGGCAGAAGGTTACTTTGCTGGTAGCCGAAGCCTTGACGGACGAAGGTGCCTGCAACCAGCGTCAGACGGGTCGCCAGCATTATTACGAATATACGCTGAAGGGAGAGGGAGACGAGACCTGGCATCCCCGCTTCTCCTATTACGGTTTCAGATATATCCAGGTGGAAGGCGCCGTGCTGAAGGGGCAGAAGAACCCGCAGCAGTTGCCCGTACTCAAAAACATCCAATCCTGCTTTGTGTATAACTCGGCAAGGAAGGTATCTGCGTTCCAATCGTCCAACCGCATCTTCAATGCTGCCCACTGTTTGATAGAGAAGGCAGTGCGCAGCAATATGCAATCCGTCTTTACCGACTGCCCGCACCGCGAGAAACTTGGGTGGCTGGAACAGGTACATCTGAACGGGCCGGGACTGTTGTACAATTACGACCTCACCGCCTACGCTCCGCAGATTATGCAGCACATGGCAGACGCTCAGCACGCCGATGGAGCAATGCCGACAACAGCCCCGGAATACGTGATTTTTGAAGGTCCGGGAATGGATGCTTTCGCCCAATCGCCCGAATGGGGCGGTTCGCTGGTCATTTTCCCCTTCATGTATTACGAGACGTATGGAGACGATTCGCTGATAAGGAAGTATTATCCCCATATGCGCCGCTACGTCGATTACTTAAAGACACGTGCCGACAACGGTATCCTCTCCTTCGGGCTGGGCGACTGGTATGATTACGGAGACTTCCGCGCCGGGTTCTCCCGGAATACACCTGTCCCGTTGGTAGCGACTGCACATTATTACATGACCGTGATGTATCTCGCCGAGGCCGCCGCGATGGTGGGTAATGAGTGGGATGTCCGCTATTACAGCTCGTTGGCGAACGACATAAAAATAGCCTTCGACAAGCGTTTTCTGAACAAAGCCACGGCACAGTATGGTACGGGAAGCCAGTGTAGCAACGCGCTTCCGCTCTTCCTTCGTATCACGCAGGATAAGAGCGTGCTTGCTAATCTGATTAAAGACATCGAAGCCCACGGCAACCGGCTCACTACCGGCGATGTAGGCAACCGTTATCTGATTCAGACACTGGCACGCTACGGCAGGCACGAGCTGATATATAAAATGTTCAATCACGAAGATGCGCCCGGCTACGGTTTCCAACTGAAATTCGGCGCCACCACGCTGACCGAGCAATGGGACCCGCGTCAAGGCTCGTCGTGGAATCACTTTATGATGGGACAGATTGACGAATGGTTCTTCCGTTCACTGGTCGGTATCCGTCCTTGCGGCGTCCCTGCATCCGGCACTTCGCAGTGCGGTGCGCGTCAAGGCTACCGGCAATTTGTCATTGCTCCCCAGCCTGTGGGCGACCTGACGTTTGTCAGCGCTTCGTATGATACGTTATACGGTACTGTCAAGGTAGACTGGACCCGCAAGGACGGTACTTTCACGCTGAACATTACTGTCCCGGTGAATACGACCGCGTTTGTTTACCTTCCGGGAGCGAAAGAACCGGAAGAGGTGCAAAGCGGTACATACAAGTTTGTATGCACGGAATAAAAGAATCTTTTGCATATATTTGCCTGGCTTTATCGGTCAGCCTTCTCCGAAAGGCAACAGAAAAATCATATTTAATCATACAACTATGAATTTACGAACAACTCTTCTCTCTTTTCTTTGCCTCTGTGCGGCAACCGTCTTGCGTGCCGAGCGCATAGATATGCTGAAAGCCGGCGCAAAGGCAAACGGCAAGACGCTTAATACCCGAGTAATCAATGCCACAATCGACCGTCTCCACCGCGGTGGCGGCGGCACACTGTTCTTTCCTGCGGGAACATACCTCACGGGCAGCATCCGCATGAAGAGCAACATAACGCTCGAACTGGAAGCCGGAGCCACGCTGCTCTTTTCCGACAACTTCGACGATTATCTTCCTTTTGTGGAAGTCCGCCACGAGGGAGTGATGATGAAAAGTTTCCAGCCATTGATATACGCGGCCGATGCGGAGAATATCACCATCAAAGGCGAAGGCACGCTCGACGGACAGGGCAGGAAGTGGTGGCTGGAGTTCTTCCGCGTCATGGTCGACCTGAAAGACAACGGGATGCGCGATATCAACAAATACCAGCCGATGTGGGATGTGCAGAACGACACGGCCGCCATCTACGCCGAGACGAACAAAGACTACGTGAATACACTGCAACGCCGCTTCTTCCGTCCGCCGTTCATACAGCCGGTGCGCTGCAAACGCGTGAAGATTGAAGGAGTGAAAATCATCAATTCCCCTTTCTGGACGGTCAATCCGGAGTTTTGCGAAGACGTGACCGTCAGAGGAATTACCATCGACAACGCCCCTTCGCCCAACACGGACGGCATCAACCCCGAATCGTGCCGCAATGTGCACATCAGCGATTGCCACATCTCGGTAGGTGATGACTGCATCACCATCAAGTCGGGGAGAGACGCGCAAGCCCGCCGGCTCGGCGTTGCCTGCGAGAACATTACCATCACCAACTGTACGATGCTTTCCGGCCACGGCGGTGTGGTGATAGGCAGCGAAATGAGCGGTGGTGTGCGCAAGGTGACCATTTCCAACTGCGTGTTCGACGGCACAGACCGGGGAATCCGAATCAAGTCGACCCGTGGAAGGGGCGGAGTAGTGGAAGACATCCGCGTCAGCAACATTGTGATGAGCAACATCAAGCGGGAAGCCGTCGTGCTGAATCTGAAATACAGCAAGATGCCGGCAGAGCCGAAGAGCGAGCGCACACCCGTTTTCCGCCACATCTCCATCAGCGAGATGACCGTGACCGATGTGCAGACGCCGCTCAAAATCGTCGGGCTGGAGGAAGCTCCTATATCCGACATCACCTTGCGCGACATCCGCATCCGCAACGGAAAGCAGAAGTGCATCTTTGAAGATTGCGAACGCATCACCGCCGACCAAGTGTTTGTCGATGGAGAAGAACTCAAACTATCTTACCAATAAAATCAAGTCAACAGAAAAATGAAACGAATACTTTTCACGGCGCTCCTTGCCGCATCCCTTTCGGCAGAAGCGCAGACACAGACATACGAGACGGAGTTTGCCCGTCCCTTGCGCGAAGTACTGACAGAAATCGAGACACGCTTCAAAATACGCTTGAAGTACGACATCGACACGGTGGGCAAGATGCTGCCTTATGCAGATTTCCGCATCCGCCCTTACTCGGTGGAGGAGTCGCTGGCGAATGTGCTGGCTCCTTTCGATTACAAGTTTGTCAGGCAGAAGGGAAATATGTACAAGCTCAAAGCCTACGAATATCCGCGCCGTACGGAGGCCGACGGGGAGAAGATGCTGGCCTATCTCCATACGTTGTATGCAGACAAGGAGGCGTTTGCCCTTCGTGCCGACTCGTTGAAGAAGGAGGTCCGCGCACGATTGGGGATAGATGCGCTGTTGGCGCAGTGTGTGAAGTCGGAACCAGTGCTCTCGAAAATACGCAAGTACGACGGCTACACCGTGCAGAACTTCGCCCTGGAGACATTGCCCGGATTGTATGTCTGCGGTTCCATTTACGCTCCCCGCTCGAAGGGAAAGCATCCGTTGATAGTCTGCCCGAACGGACATTTCGGCGGTGGGCGCTATCGCAAAGACCAGCAGCAACGCATGGGCACGCTGGCACGCATGGGGGCTGTCTGTGTCGATTACGACCTGTTCGGTTGGGGCGAATCGGCCCTGCAAGTGGGCAGTGCGGCACACCGCAGCAGTGCGGCGCATACCATTCAGGCGATGAACGGCCTGCTGATTCTCGACTATATGCTCGCTTCGCGCAAGGATATCGACCGTAGCCGCATCGGCGCCAACGGCGGTTCGGGGGGCGGTACGCACACGCTTCTGCTCACCGTGCTCGACGACCGTTTCACGGCGTCGGCGCCCGTTGTCAGCCTGGCGTCTCATTTCGACGGGGGCTGTCCTTGCGAAAGCGGAATGCCCATTCAGCTTGCCGGGGGCGGCACTTGCAATGCGGAGCTGGCGGCTGCCTTTGCTCCCCGTCCGCAGTTGATTGTCTCCGACGGCGGAGACTGGACGGCCAGTGTCCCCACTTTGGAGTTCCCTTACCTGCAACGGATATACGGATTCCACCAGGCCGCAGACAATGTGACCAATGTGCACCTCCCCAAAGAGAAGCACGACTTCGGAATCAACAAGCGCAACGCCGTATATGACTTCTTTGCGAAGGTCTTCCGCCTGAATAAAGAGATGCAGGACGAAAGCAAAGTGACAATCGAACCGGAAGCTGCCCTCTACAGCTTTGGAGAAAAAGGCGGACTGCTGCCCGAAAGCGCCATCCGTTCGTTCGACAAAGTGGCTGCTTACTTTGATAAAGGCGTCTTTGCCAAACTGAAATCGGATGCTTCTCTGGAGAAGAAAGCGACGGACTGGGTGGCTTCGTTGAACCTGGCCGACGACAAGAAAGCCGGCTTTGCCGTAACGACCATTTATAACCATCTCCGTCAGGTACGCGACTGGCACAACGAGCATCCTTACACGACCATTCCCGCAGGTATCAATCCCTCGACGGGCAAACCGCTGAGCAAACTCGAACGCGAAATGATTGCCGACTCCGCCATGCCGAGGGAGGTGCACGAAAGACTGATGAAGGGACTGCGCAGGGTACTGACGGAGGAGCAAATCGAACAGATTCTCGACAAGTACACAGTAGGCAAAGTCGCCTTTACACTGAAAGGATATCAGGCGATTGTGCCCCAGATGACGGAAGAGGAGACCGCCTTTGTCCTGCAACAACTGAAACAGGCACGCGAACAGGCAGTTGATTATAAAAACATGAAGCAGATTTCCGCCATCTTCGAAATCTATAAGACGAAGTGCGAACAGTACTTCAATGAACACGGCCGCAACTGGCGCCGGATGTTTAAGGAGTATGTCGACAAGCGCAACGCGGAAAAGAAGAAATAGAGTACGTTTCGACCGCATGATACGCTCGTGTCTTCTATAGGAAACGGGCGTATCTACCGTAGGAAACAGCCGTGTCTTGCCGTCGATTGGGGAAACTCGACTGCAAGACACGGCTGCTTTAACCGTATGAGTTCAGTAAATGGAGCGTATGAAACGGGCAGGTCTACCCGATATAAATCATCTTCTTGGTCATTCCACCGTCAATCGTAATATTCTCCCCATTGATAAAATCATTCTCTGCCTGACAGAGAAAAAGGCACATACGGGCGATGTCTTCCGGCTTTCCCACCCGGCGGGAGGGATGTTGCGTATGGTCTTCCGCACGAAGCTCGTCGTACGCCTGGTTCTCTACCCATCCCGGAGCAATGGAGTTGACGGTGATGTTCCATTCGGAAAGTGATAAAGCCAAAGCGTGCGTCAGCGAATAGATACCTCCTTTGGAAGCTGCATAGCCTTCACTGCCCGGTTCGCTCATCAGGTAGCGGGTGGAGCAGATATTGATAATTCTCCCGTAAGGCTTGGGGGAGGGGTGTGCCTTGCGGTGAATGGCAAGCAGGCGTGCAGTGATAAACACCGGACGCAGGTTTACCGAAAGAATCCCGTCGAAATCTTCCACACTGGTTTCCGTGATGGGAGAGAACTTGCTTATTCCCACATTGTTGATAAGGATATCCACATCTCCCCATTCCCTCAGCAGTTGCAGCATACAATTCTCCAGCATCTCTTTGTCGCTCACATCCACTTTGTAGAACTGGCTTCCTGTCTCCCTGGCAGTCTGCTGCCCCGATGCTTCGTTGATGTCACAGAAAGCGACCTGGTTGCCTGCCCGGCAGAAGGCTTCCACGATAGCCTTTCCTATCCCTTCGGCGCCACCAGTGACGAATACTTTCTTTTTCATTCCCTCTGCCTTCGGCTCCGCCTGTACGGGCTTGGCGGGCTGTGTAGTCGCTGTTCTCTTCTTGCCATATTTCTGCGCCTGTTTCCAGGCTGCCTTTCTGGCTTCGTATTGTTCCTGTTGTCTTTCTATGTAGTTGTCTGCCATGATGTTCTTTTATTTGCGGGCAAATATAAGATATAAAACGGACAAAAAGACATTTTAATGTCCCCGTTTTTGGTTTTCATTCTTTTTTCCGTATATTTGTATCTGATTTGAGATTGAAGTAATCTCTGAATGTGACATATTATAAAGAAGCGTTATGTTTATCTTGTAGTTTGGAAACGTAGGAAATTTTCAGATTAGATACAAGGGATAACATAGTGGTTCTCACGCTATAGCGTGGGCTGCTATATCCCATATCCGTATCTAAGGTTTCCTACGACCTCCAAACTGAGACGTGGCATTGGCAGTTCACGCTTCATTGTTTACTAAGAGGGTCTGAGAACTGGAGGCCCCGGAAATCATTATGAAAAACAACATTTTTTTTGGCGTGCTCTGTATGCTGCTTCCTTTATTGAGCAGTTGTCAGATTTACAGTGTAGTGAAAAACGCTACCGACCGTGAGGAGGGGCGTATTGTAATGAACGACGGTACGGAATATGTAGGACGTGTGAAAATGCCGAAGTGCAACACGAAAATAATTCGTATCAAGACTGAAAGCGGTGAAAAGCTGAAAGTGAAGAACACTGATATTGCCGTGCTTGGCGTCTGGAAAAAGACGCATACCGACAAATGTCATTACCTCGTGTGCCATCCATATGTGACAAATAAAATGTTTTCCACTAAAAAAGAAAAGAAGATTGCTCCGCAATGGATGGCTGTGCAGGCGCAAGGCGACCATGTGGAGTTTTATTGTTGCAGCTATAGATACAGCATTCCTAAAGACGGTTCGCTTACCATCACAAGCGTGCAGAATGGGAACATTGCTTTCATAGCGCGCAAAGCCGGCGAAGAACACGGTTACATCATCGGTTATCAGGGAAGCGGGAAAAGGCACTGGCGTACTCAACTGATGAAATACCTGGAGGACGACCCGAACCTGTGTGCCAAACTTGAGAGCAAGGAGATTGACCCTGATAATTTGCAAAAGGTAGCCGACCTCTATAATCCTTCTGAGAAATGAAACCGAAAGCATTGCTGACACTGCTGTTGTTATATGTCAGTGTCGGGTGTCTGGCACAGGCCGGATATACACATATCGAAGTGCAAAGCGGCTACGAACTGTTTCCGGACATGAGCAATAAGTCGGGGTTCGGACTGAACATAGGCGGTCGTTACGCCTTTAATGACAACTGTTTTGTTGCCGGAATGTTGCATTGCGGTGTTAACAACGGTAGTTATAACGGTATGTATGCCGGAGAGATGACGAAACTCGACCATACCTTGCGCGAATATATGTTAGGGGTCGGTCCCGGAATGTATCTCTACAACGGAGGCGACCGTTGGATTTATGTGGATGTCCTCTTCGGCTACGGTTTTGGAGAAGAACTGAAAGATGCTTCAACCTGCATTTCCCGTCCGTTGAACGGTTTTGCCACAGCCGCCCGATGCGGGGTGGAATATCAATTGAAGAACGGTTGGATAGTTGGTGCCAATATAGGCGGGTATCTTGTCGGGAAGCATATCCGTCCGGCTATCTGTCTGAAATGGGGAGTGTTTCTTAATCTTTGAATGAGGGATGGCAGTATCGAGTGGGCAACTGGGGCTGATTGGGCTCCTGAGTTTCTTTATGAAATCGGAATAACTGCATAATGAAAGATTATGTTATCTGCATGGCTTCTCCGTTGGTGGGAAGCCATGCAGAATGAATAGCTAAAACTTCGTAATATCAATCTCCGCATATTTGATACGCTGGCGTCGCCAAGTATATACCGTATGCAACTTTCCATCCTTTCCCTCAATGATGGAGGGATAAGAATACTGGCTGATTGGGCTCTCCTCCAGGGTAAGCACAGGCTTCCAGTCGAGTCCGTCGTCCGATATAGCTATGCAGAGGGGCGTGCGGGGACCTTTCGGTGTACCGGACAGTGTAGCGAAATTGTTGTAGATAAGCACGTGCCGGCCGTCTTTCAGAGTCACGGCATCCGTACCGGAATTGTTGTTCGGCACATTCAGCAGAGTCACTTTGCTCCATGTGCTTCCGTTGTCATTGCTCCAGGCAGTCGCTACCTGCGCGTTGCGTGTCCGGCAGAGAATCTGTAACCTTCCGTCTTTATGCTTCAGGATGCTGGGCTGTATGGCATATATCGGTCGGGCGCCTTTTTCCCGGATGGTTTCCCCGCCTTCCTGGTCGTCCGCGTTGATTCCTCCCGATTTGCGGTGCTGCGTCGGCACGGACAGTTCGGCCTCCAATGGGCCTGCCATCTTCCAAGTCTTTCCTTTGTCGTCGGAAATCTCGAAATGAACGCGCCAGCCTTCACTCCCTTCCGTACTGGAAGGACAGATGATACGTCCGCCGACGTACTCCGGCTTGTTCTTAATCGGGCCTAAGAAACCTTTCGGAAGAGGTTCGCGTTTGCTCCAAGTCTTTCCTCCGTCGCGCGAGCGGACCAGCCAACCCGTCCAGTCGCTCACTTTCAGACCGATTTTGTAGAAGAGAATCAGCTCGCCGCCGGGGACTTGGAAGAGTACCGGATTCCAGCAGGCTTTCCGGCGGGCAATGATTCTTCCGCCGGCATCCTTCACAGGCGTACAGGTAGAATCAATTCCCGCCAAGACGGCTTGCGGGTCTTTGAGTGCAAACACGCCGTCGGCGGCAAGCTGGGGAGCCGTCCACGTTTCGGCTCCTTTCGGTTTGCGGCACACCCAAATGCAACAGTCGGGGTTGCGCTCTTTGGTGCCGCCGAAGAAGGATGCAACGAGGTCGCCGTTCTTCGTCTCTGCGATGGTGGCTCCGTGGCATTCGGGAAAAGAGGCCTTTTCGTACAGGAACTCATCGCTCAAGATGGCACTATCTTTAGTCGGTATGTCTACACTGAAATGATAGCTTCCCGAGCCTATTTTCTCTTTCCTTCCGTCTGGCAGATACACTTTGCCTGTAGTGTTGGCAGGCAGTTCGATGTCCCATTCCAGACGGGTGGGCGTTTTGTTCCATCGGCTGGTTATTTTTCCGTAGATGCTCGTGTAAGAGGCATCCACCTTGCTTAGCTCCTGGATGTCGAAAGCCGGCTGGAAGACAATATGCTTGTAACCGGATTTCCAACGGTCGGCACGGATACTTGCTAAGTTATTGAAACACCACGGCAACAAGTCGCCCAGGAGCATCACATGATTGCCACTGTTCATCTCGGGATTTGCCGTATCGCCGTTCCACAACTCCCAGATGGTGGTAGCACCTTTCTCAATCATGTATCCCCACGAAGGATAGGTCTTGTTGGTGGCAAGCAGGTAAGCGACATCGGCATGACCGCGACGGCTCAGTTCGCGCAGCAGCCATTGCACGCCTATCACTCCGGTGCTGATGTGCCCTTTGTTGGTGCTGATGATGGAGGCTACGGCATTCTTGGCTACCTCTTCGATGTAGTTCTTCGGAACCAGCCCGAAAGCAAGCGGCAGGATATTGGCGGTGACCGTATTGTTGCCGTAATAGATGCTGTCCGGATACAACGTGTGTCCCGGCACGGGAGACGTTCCCTCTTTGATATGTAGGAAACGGGCGTTGAAGGCATCCTTCATGCGGTGTTCCAACTCTTCCCATTCTTCCGCTTCAGCCTTTAACCCTTGCAGGGTGGCGAAGCGATGCATCAGTTGCAGTATTTTCAGGTAGTAGGCGGTGGCAATGAGCGAACCGTCCGTTTTGCGGGCGGGGTCTTTGCTGTGGATAAGTTCCAGTGATTCGGGCGGTACGCACCAGTCGCCGTATTTGTCTTTGGTGATGATGTAATCCGTTGTCATGTAATATTCGCGGATGTGGGACAACCACTTCCTGATGGCGGGATAACTCTTCTCCATCGGACGTCTGTCGCCGTAATTGGTGAAGAGCATATCGCAGGTCATGGGCAACGCTGCGGGCCAGGTCACATTGTCCGAGTAGTAGTTCCAGTAGGCGGGAGCTACGTCGGGGATGCAGCCATCCTCACGCTGTGCTTCGCAGATGTCGCGCGTCCATTTGGCATACAGGGCATGATTGCCGAACAGCATACTCTCGCCCCAGCAACCCATCGTGCGGTCGCCTAACCACGGCTGGCGTTCGTTGCGCTGGGGACAATCCACCGGCATACCTTTGTAATTGCTGCGGATTCCCCAAAAGGCATTGCGGACAATGCTGTTCAATGTTTCGTCGGAACAATGGAAAGAACCCGTATGTTCCATTTCATCCTCTACCACTTCCGCCGTGAAGTCCGTAGCCTTCGCATCGGGATAGCCGCTCACTTCCGCATAACGGAAACCGTGATAGACGAATCGGGGCGCCCAGGTGGCGTCTTTCGGTTCGTGTCCGTTTGCAATATAAATGTCGGTGGAGCGGGCATCGCGCAAGTTGCGGGTGTAGAGCTCGCCGTCCGCCTGCAAGGTCTCTGCAAAACGGAGGCGGATGCTGTCGCCTGCCGCGCCTTTGATGCGGATACGTACCCATCCGGCGATGTTCTGGCCGAAGTCTACAATGTATTTATCGCCGCGCTTGCTAATGGAAACGGGACGTAGCGTGTCTGTAACCTTCATTCCCGGCATCATCTGTGCACGCAAGGTTCCCGAAGGGATGCTTACACGCTGGGCGGGCATCCACAGCTTGTCGTCGTATCCGACGTGTGTCCAGTTGCCCGTCTCTTTGCGTGCATCGTATATTTCGCCGTCGTATTCGTTGTTGCTGCGGATAGGACCTTCGGTAGTCAGCCGCCACGAAGTGTCGGTGGCAATCGTTTCTCTGCTTCCGTCCGTATATTCCACAATCAGGTTAAGACGGAGTTTGGGATAGCCGAAGGTAGGTATCTTATACGGTTTGTAGTTTTGTCGCATCGTGTAGAAACGTCCGTTGCCTAAGGTAACACCTATTGCGTTCTCCTTCCGGAGCTGCGGGGTGACGTCGTAGGTGTTGTAGAGAATGGTTTTCCGATAGTCGGTAGGAGCGGGGGCCAATACTTGGTTGCCGATGCGCTGCCCGTTGATAAACAGTTCGTAGAGTCCCATACCGGCAATGTGCAGGGTGGCGCGTTTCACCTCTTTGTTTAGAGCAAACTCTTTGCGGAGGTAACGGGCGGCAAGGCGGCTCCATTGGGTTTCGCTGTCGCCGGGGGCGGCACGGTCTAAACCAATCCATTGCCCTTGCCAGTCCGTTTCGTTGAGCAGTCCCATACTCCAGCAGGCAGAAGTACTCCAGGCTGTTTCGCCTTTGTCGGTATATACTTTGACTTTCCAGTAGTAGGGAGCATTGCGTTTCAACGATTCTCCCTGGTAAGGAATCCATTGCGAAGCATCCGATTCCACCTTTCCCGAATCCCAGACGTCTCCTTTGTCCTGTGCCAACAGTCCGGGAGAAGATGCGACAAGAATGTGATAGGCTGTCTGCATCACATTCCGTTGGTCCGATTCGATGCGCCAACCCAGTCGGGGCTGGCGCACATCGAGGCCTGAGGGGTTCTTGAGTTGCTCCGTTCTCAGGTCGGTCACGCTGACGGCAGCATACGGCCGGCCGATGGATAACAACAGAACAAAGAACGATAGTATCAATTTATTCATGGGTCATCACAGGATTATTTATCATTGGTATATTTCTGCTGGGCGTCGGGAAGTTCCGTCTGGTGCTTGTCCAGATACTCTTTGCTGCTGTCAGTCACAATCAGGACATGGTCGTTGCCACTGCAATAGCCGCTGTCGTGCTGGAACTTATGCACACCGTTGTCGAACTCGCCGATGTATTCCAGTTTGCCGTCTTTTGCCGTAAACCACCAGGCGTTCTTTTTCGCACCGCTTATTTTACTGAAATCAACCTCCATCGGCCGGCCGGTATAGTTGTACACCATCAGATAGTCGGTGCCTCGTGTAGCGATGGCACGGTCGTAACGTTCGCCGTTGCGTCCGGCGATAACCGATTGGTCGGGCACGCGTTCGAAGAACGGGAAGGTAAGCATCAGGTTCTTCAGGTGCTTCATTTGGTTGTATCCGGGGTCGTTCAGTGCGTCGTACCACGGCTTTTTGGCTCCGTAAGCACCGCCTACACCCGGTTTGATAAACTGCATGATGGAATTGTGTCCGTAGGTATGTCCGAAAGCACCTGCAAATACAGACCAGTAAGCATAGCGGCGCACGTCGTAGTCTTTCCACAACAGTTCGTTTTCATCGTGCAATCCGTGAGGAATATCTTCGTAGATGGGCTCTCCGTCGATGACAGGTTTCATCGGTTTCATGGCCATGCTGCGTTCTACGAAACGCCAGTTGTCCTCTTCCGTGTTCTCCTCGATGGGGTAGTCGCCGTCGCCAAAGCGTTGTCCGTAACGGCGGTGGCCGCTTTGGAACATATTGAAGTCGAGCCAGGAAGCGTTGTTGAACCAAGTTGCCGAAGTGGTTCTGCCGCGCGGATGGAAAGTCATCAGATGGTTCTTGTCGATGGCTTTGATAGAGGTGGCAAGTGCTTCCCATTCGGCGGTTTTCACGTCACCGCGAATGTCGCCGCCGATAAACCAGATGATGTTCGGCTCGTCCTTGTAACGTTCTGCCAGGAACTTGCCGTAGGCCTTCGCCTGTTCTACGGTCATCTCGCCACGGTTGACGGGACTTCCCCAAATACACACCATACCGATGTACAATCCTTTTCGGGCTGCCGTGCGGATGATGTAATCCATGTGGTCCCAATAACCGTAGACACCTTTCTGATTGATGTTCTTGAAGTTATATCCGTCCGGAAGGGAGTATTGTCCGTAGATGTTCATCGACGGCACGTTGTTCATGGTCTGCACTTGAATCACGTTGTATCCGCGTCGTTTGCATTGTTCCAGGTAATATTCGGCTTCGTCGCGGTTCAGCCTTTCGGGAAGTAGCCATCCCGTTTCGCCGAGCCAGAAGAAGGGAGTGCCGTTTTCATGTTTCAGGTAGCGTCCCTCTTCGGAAACAAGGAGCTTGCCATTGCTCCAGGGGATATACGTCTTTTGCGTTTTCTTCTGTGCTGCTGCGGAGGTAGCCAGCGTCAGTAACAGCAACAGGAAAGGAAGAGTCTTAAGTTTTCTCATTGTATTTTTATTGTTTTAGTTAATCTGTGGTGAATACTACTTTCTCATATTCGATAGCGGCCAAGATAAAAGCTCCTACCGACTTCGGATCGTTTTCGATAATCGGCTCGCTGATGTAATATTCGAATGAACCGTCGCGGTATCTTTTGGAGTCTCCGCCCAGTCCGGCGACTGCGCAGCAGTTGGTGATGGTGTAGCTGCCGTTTTCTTCGAGGCGGATGAAGGTGTTGACCATGCCGTTGAAGGCTTTCCGTACAGGTTCGATATATTCATTGCCGATATAACCTTTGTTGATGGCTTTGGCAAGAGTGTAGACAAAGAGTGCGGTTGCCGAAGACTCGAGGTAATTTCCTTCGCGTGCTCCCTGGTCGGTCACCTGATACCACGTGCCGGATTGTGCATCCTGGTATTTCACCAATGTGCCTGCCAACTTTTGAAGCACTTGTATGACGCTGTCGCGTCCGGCAGTCTCCTGCGGCAGATAGTCGAGCACGTCGACAATGGCTGCGCCGTACCATCCGATGCTGCGGCTCCAGAAGTTGGGCGAACAGCCTGTTTCGGGATTCGCCCATTGCTGAGTGCGGCTTTCGTCCCAGCCGTGGTAGTAAAGTCCCGTTGCCGGATTGTAAGTCTTGCGGCTGATGAGAAGAATCTGCCCGACCGCTTCGTCGAACAGTTCCGGTTCGTTGAAGGTAGCGCCGTATTGAGCCAGATAGGGAGAAGCCATGAAGATTCCGTCCAGCCACATCTGATGCGTGTATTTCAGCTTGTGCCAGAATCCGCCTTCGCTTGTGCGGGGGTGTTCCGTCATTTGTTTGCGTAGGGTATCCATCGCTACTTTATAACGTGGGTCTCCTGTCTGTGCGTAGAGGTCGAAAAGGATTTTCCCGCCGTTCACATTGTCAATGTTGAAGGAGAGATATTTCATCGTTTTGATGCGTCCGCTTTCGTCAATCAGGCTGTCGGCATAGATTTTCGCATACTTGTAATATGTGCTGTCGCCCGTGTGTTTCCATATCTCCAGCATCGACTTTACAACAAGTCCGTGGGTATATCCCCAGCGTGGTTTCTTGGCTTTCTCAATCATCCAGGGTTCGGCGAAACGTTTCATTTCGGAGCGTGCCATACGCTCGCTCCACTTTTCCGTTTCTACTTTTTGAGGCGCCGTGCAGGCAATGAGGCAGGCTGCTCCGCAGGCGACAATCAGTTTTGATAAATGTCTGTTCATATAGGTTGAGTTATTATTTTCCGGTCAATACATATTCCTGTCCTGCTTGGGTAGGCAGGTCATACAAAAAGGTTTCTGCAACGGTCACTTTGTTCAAGTCGGCTTTTTTGCTGATAAGCGGCTCACGGATGGAAGGAACGGCATAGAGAGGATTCGGATTTTCTCCTTTGGCACGTTTCAGTCCTTTGCCCGTCAACGGGGTGAGCGAGCGCAGACGACAGTTGCCACCTTTATGGGATTTGATAACCAAACGGTTTACTTTTCCCTCTTTCCAACTTAAATCGAGTTCGAAACCGCCACGGGCAATCATTCCCTTGACCGAACCTTCCTTCCAAAGCACAGGCAGTGCGGGAAGCAGGTAAATAAAACCATCGTAGCTCTGCATCAGCATTTCGGCTATTCCGGCGATACAGCCGAAGTTGCCGTCAATCTGGAAAGGCGGATGCGCATCGAACAGGTTAGGATAGGTTCCTCCTTTTTTCTTTTCGTTGCGTACGAGGGTCAGTTGGTCGGTTATCAGTTTGTAGGCATGGTTGCCGTCGAGCAGGCGTGCCCAAAGACAAACCTTCCATCCCATACTCCAGCCGGTCGACGGGTCGCCACGGTGAATGAGCGAAGTGCGTGCGGCGTCGAATAATTCGGGAGTGCGGTATGGAGAAATCTGATTGCTCGGGAATAGTCCGTACAAATGAGACAGGTGGCGATGCACGTCGTCCGGCTGGTCCCAGTCGGTCATCCATTCTTGCAGTTGCCCCCAGCGTCCTACTTGCATGGGGGGCATTTCCTGAATGCGCTGTTTCAGGCGGGCGGCAAATTCTTTGTCGGTATCCAATACTTCGGAGGCGGAGATAATCGCTGTCCAAAGGTCGAAGATTAATTGATTGTCCATTGTGCATCCGGCGGCCGTAGTCGCTTTGCCGTTACTGCCTGCGTGCACATTCTCGGGAGAGTTGCTCGGACATACCACCAACCAGCCGTGCACAGGCTCTTTCACCATGATTTCATCAAAGAAACCTCCCGCTTCTTTAAGGATAGGATAAACGGAACGCAGGAATTCCACGTCGCCCGTATAAAGGTAGTGCTCCCAAAGGTGGCGGCAAAGCCACGCTCCGCCACTCGGCCACATACCCGACGGTGCTTTGTCGATGGCTCCTGTGACACGCCATATGTCCGTATTGTGGTGCAGCACCCATCCGTTGGCTCCATACATGATTCTGGCAGTTTCCTTTCCTGTTTTGCTCACTTCTCTTATCAGCCGGAAGAGTGGCTCGTTCAGTTCGCTCAGGTTGGCGACTTCGGAAGGCCAGTAGTTCATCTCCAGATTGATGTTGCAGGTATATTTGCTGTCCCACGAGGGAAACAACTTGTCGTTCCAGATACCTTGCAGGTTTGCCGGCTGTCCGCCCGGCTGGGAGGAACAGATAAGCAGGTAGCGTCCGAATTGAAAATAGGTGGCAACCAGGTGGGCATCGTTTGTCTCTTTGAAATTCTCCACCCGTTTGTCGGTGGGTATGTTTGGGTATTGGTCTTTTCCTAAGTCCAAAGATACCCGGTTCAGGTAGTTGCGGTAGAAATCGGTGTGGCTCTTCTTGGCTTCCTTGAAAGAATGCATCGTTGATTTCGCGAGGTAATCTTTGGCACGTTCCACCTGGTTGGCGGTAATGTCGAGATAATTGTTGAAATTGGTGGCAATGGATACATAGATAATGGCTTCATCGGCTCCTTCGACAGACAGTACGCCGTCGGTACAGGCAATCTTGCCGCCGTTGTTTATAGCCGTCAGCCTGCCTTGAAACTCTACTTTTCCTTTGAGTCCCTCATGCCATGAAGAGACTCCGGAGAGTGTGGCGCAATTTCCCTCTTCGGAAGCGATTGTCACATCCTGGTGGGGGGAAGTGAGTTGTGCATTGAAGGTGATTTGTCCGGGCCGGTTGGCAGTAAGCCTGACCATGACCACCTGGTCGGTAAAGGAAGTGATGACCTCGCGCTTATATTGCACGCCGTCTACTTTGTAACGGACGATGGCGCGTGCCGAATCCAGACTTAGCTCGCGGTAATAATCCGTATAACGCGTATGTCCAGGGAAAGCGATTCGCAGGTCGCCGAAACTTTGGTAGGGCATACCCGAGTTGGTCTTTGCCATTACTTTCTCCGTGGCAAGCGTCTGTGCTTCGAGATATTTGCCGGCAAATACCAGTTCGCGTACTTTGGGGATATACTCCAACGCGTTGGGATTGGCGTTGCTGTTGGGGCGTCCTGCCCAAATGGTTTCTTCGTTCAGTTGTATCTGTTCGGTAGCAGGTGTTCCGTACACCATTGCTCCCAAACGCCCGTTGCCTAAGGGAATAGCTTCTGTCCATACCTGTGCGGGGTGGTCGTACCACAGTTTGTATTCCTGCACGGAGGCTTTCTCTTGTGCAGACACACAGCCCGCAGCCGCCATTGCAAGCAAATATCCGATGAATCTTCTTTTAGTCATTGTCCGATTACTTTTATACTTTTATAAAAGGACGGTCGGAAAAGACTTTTGTACCCATACGGTCGGAAACATCTTTCGGAGAAATGCTCCGATGTTGCTCTCTGCATCCGGATATCCGTCTGCGGGGCGGGAGATGGCTACTTATTGCACAAGTATCTTTTCCACGGGCTGTTGCTTGGTGGAGTCTAAAGGTTCCGCATGATATTGGACGGTTGCAAAGTCGATTGAATGTAAATCGATGCTGCGTATGCGGCTATTGTACATGGTGCGGTAATAAATGACACGGTTGCCCATATCAGTAGCCGAAGTCCACTGGGTGGCACTCGGGATATCGGCGGGTATTTTCCCCGGTTCAAACTCTATTCCGATAGGAATATCGAAGTTGTTTAGTATCTGAAAGCATTGGAGCACGGTTTCAAGAGCAGTGGTTTGCCGGGGAGCCGTCGTTTGATAAAAGGCGGCACGCACAAAACGCGAAGGCGGCGTCACATCTCCGGGAATACCTAAGAAACCGCTGCCCGAACCGAAAGCACTTAGTTCAATATCGCCTTGAAGATGCGTCGGTGCAGTGCCGGGGAAGAGGTTGACATAGTTGTTCAGATTCGTCAACTGCCACTCAAAACCGGGGGAGTTGGTAAGCACTCCCAATTTGTTTTCGTAAAAGTGAGGGGTCGCCTTTGTGATTTCCAGTACCAATTGACATCCGGATGCGTCGGCAAAACGCCAGTGGACGGTAGATGCATAGGCAACGATATTGATAACGCGTACCTTCTGTACCGCTTCTTTCACCTCTTCCACCGTTTTGCATTCGCCCAACAGCCACGATACGAGTTGCAGGTCGGAAATGGATTTTTCTTTCTCTGCCGGATTGTATTTCTCATATTCGCCGTAGTTCGGGAAATAGAACAAACCTGCCGACAGTCCGGCTTCGTTCAGTCCTTCGGCTATAAATTCTTCTTGTTCGACGGCAAACCCCACGTAACCGTAACGGGCGACGTAGGACATTCCATTCCTGCCTTCGGGGGTAAACGAACGTCCAGCGTGTCCTCGCGGCACAACGACGTATTGACTGTTGAGGTTGCTTCCGCCCCATTCGATGGTGCGTGCAACGATGGTAGAGTCATTTTTGCTTTTCAATGTAATGCCGGTACAGGCTTCTGTGGGAGAAGGAGCCAAAGAGACAAGCACTCCGGCAATGGCTGCCAACTTAACTGATAAATTCTTCTTCATAAATAATTGTTTTTTCTTTAAAACAAACAAGACGAATGATAAGTTTAAGCGGCGGATGTCTCACTTTTGTCGAATTGAGTACAAAATACGGATAATTACGTCTTTCCCCAAGATGCAATGTGAATTATAAAATTATCCATATTCAATGAAACAGATAAAGTTGCTACTTCTTTTAGCTTCCGTTCCCGTCGCGGGAGCATTCGCGCAGAGTAACGGACTGACGGATATGAGTCAGAGCCGTTTTGCTAAAATGTCCAATACCGGAATGAATGCCGTACATTGGACAGACGGATTTTGGGGAGACCGTTTTAATGTATTTAGCAAGACTTCCTTGCAAAGTATGTGGAATACGTGGAATACACCGGAAATCTCGCACGGCTTCCGTAATTTTGAGATTGCGTCCGGTGCGTGTAAAGGAGAACATTGGGGGCCGCCGTTCCACGACGGAGATATGTACAAATGGATGGAAGGGGTCGCTTCGGTTTATGCCGTCAATAAAGACCCGGAGTTGGATAAGTTAATGGATTGCTTTATCGCCTGCGTTGTAAAGTCTCAGCGTGCAGACGGTTATATTCATACGCCCGTTATCATTGAGGAACTGAATAAGGGGATTGATTCCCATGCGTCGGACAACGGACATAAGCAGACTGTAATTGGTACGAAAGTAGGTGAGAAAGATGAAAAAGGGGCTTTTGCCAACCGTTTGAATTTTGAAACTTATAATTTGGGACACTTGATGATGGCCGGGATTGTTCATCGCCGTGCCACCGGAAAGAACACTCTTTTCGATGCTGCCGTAAAGGCGACGGACTTCCTTTGCCACTTTTACGAAACGGCTTCTGCCGAATTGGCACGCAATGCTATTTGTCCTTCTCATTATATGGGAGTGGTCGAGATGTATCGTGCCACTGGGAATCCCCGTTATTTGGAGCTTTCCAAGAATCTGATTGACATTCGCGGTATGGTAGAAAATGGAACGGATGATAACCAAGACCGCATTCCTTTCCGTGAGCAGTATCGTGCGGTGGGTCACGCTGTACGTGCCAATTATCTGTATGCTGGAGTGGCAGACGTATATGCGGAGACAGGAGAATCGCAGTTGATGAAGAACCTGACAAGCATATGGAACGACATTGTTACCCGCAAAATGTACGTGACTGGAGCTTGTGGAGCACTTTACGATGGAACATCGCCCGATGGTACGTGTTACGAGCCGGATAGCATTCAGAAAGTACATCAGAGTTACGGCCGTCCTTACCAGTTGCCCAACAGTACCGCACATAATGAAACCTGTGCCAATATCGGTAATATGTTGTTCAACTGGCGGATGTTGGAGGTGACCGGTGATGCAAAATATGCCGACCTTGTAGAGACCTGTTTGTACAATAGCGTACTGAGCGGAATCAGTTTGGATGGCAAGAAGTATTTTTATACCAATCCGTTGCGTATCAGTGCCGACTTGCCTTATACGCTTCGCTGGCCGAAAGAACGGACAGAATATATCAGTTGTTTCTGTTGTCCGCCGAATACATTACGTACGCTTTGTCAGGCGCAGAACTATGCATACACTTTAAGTCCGGAAGGAATTTACTGTAATTTATATGGTGCAAATACATTGGTAACTGATTGGAAGGATAAGGGTGAGATAGCTTTGGTACAGGAGACGGATTATCCCTGGGAGGGCAACGTGCGCGTGACGTTGAATAATGTTCCCCGCAAGGCAGGTGCTTTTTCTCTTTTCCTTCGCATCCCGGAATGGTGCGGAAGAGCTACATTAAAAGTAAACGGCCGGCCGATGCAAATGGATGTAAAAGCGAATACATATGTAGAGGTCAACCGCGTGTGGAAGAAAGGCGATGTGGTAGAGTTGGCGTTGGATATGCCTGTCCGCTTGCTTGAAGCGCATCCGTTGGCAGAAGAAATCCGCAACCAGGTAGTTGTGAAACGAGGTCCGTTGGTCTATTGCCTGGAAAGTATGGATATTGCAGACGGAGCAAAGATTGACAATGTACTGATTCCTGCCGATATTGAATTGACTCCCAAAAGAGTAACAATCGAAGGCAGTTCGATAGTGGCTCTTGAAGGAACGGCACGTTTAGCGTCTCCCGCTTCTTGGGAAGGAGTGCTTTATCGCCCGGTAGCTCAGGCTGAAAGAACTGTGAAGATTCGTCTGATACCTTATTATGCCTGGGGCAACAGGGGAAAGGGAGAAATGACGGTATGGATGCCTTTAACAAGATAGACCATGTTTGAAAAGAGTTTGAAGATAGCTTGTTCATTGCTTGTCGTAAGTTCTACACTGATGGCAGGCGATATATGGGTTTCTCCGAAGGGGAATGATTTCAGTGATGGTACGCAACAAGCACCGAAGGCCACGCTGACCTCAGCTTTGCGGCAGGCACGTGAGTGGCGCCGTATGGGCGACAAGCGTGCCCGGGACGGAATAACCATCTATATGGAAGGCGGAACATACGCATTGCATGAACCTGTTTTTATTCGGCCGGAAGATAGCGGGACAAAAGAATCTCCTACGGTGATTCGTGCCGTATCCAGCAAAGAAGCCATATTAAGCGGAGGAGTGCGTATCCGTCGCTGGAGAAAGCAAGGAAAACTTTGGGTGGCAGATGTGCCGACATTCAACGGACGTCCTCTGGACTTCAGACAGTTGTGGATAAACGGGGCGAAAGCCACCCGTGCCCGCGATGTGGAGGACTTTGAAAAGATGAACCGCATTTGCAGTGTGGACGAGAAGAATGAGATTCTTTACGTTCCGGCAACGGCAGTTCGTAAGCTGATAGATAATAAAGGAACATTGAAAGCCGAATATGCGGAAATGGTACTTCATCAGATGTGGTGTGTGGCAAACCTGCGTATCCGTTCCATTAAGGTTCAAGGAGATAGTGCGGCGGTACGTTTTCATCAGCCAGAAAGCCGGATTCAGTTTGAGCATCCCTGGCCGCGTCCGATGGTCACTGCGAACGGACACAACTCCGCTTTCTATCTGACCAATGCCTGGGAGTTGCTGGATGTTCCGGGAGAATGGTATCATGACATTCATACCCGTAAAATCTACTATTACCCTAAAGACGGAGAGAAGATGCAGGCTGCCGATATGGAAGCTATTATTCCTGCGGTCGAAACATTGGTGCGGGTGGAAGGCACGGCAGACCGTCCTGTCTCTAATATCCGTTTTGAGAGAATTACCTTTTCGCATACCACCTGGATGCGTCCTTCGGAAAAGGGGCACGTCCCCCTTCAGGCAGGTATGTATCTGACGGACGGTTATCGGATAGAACCGAAGATGCAACGCGGCTATCAAAACCATCCGTTGGACAACCAGGGATGGCTGGGACGTCCTGCGGCGGCTGTCCGCATAACGGCGGGACATGGGATTGATTTCGAGCGTTGCCGTTTTGAACATTTAGGTTCTACCGGGCTTGATTACGAAAAAGCCGCACAGGGGGGGACCGTTCGTGGTTGTATTTTCCTTGATATTGCCGGCAACGGTTTGCTTGTAGGCAGCTTTTCGCCGGCTGCACACGAAACACATTTGCCTTACGAGCCTGCCGACCGCCGTGAAATATGCACGCATCAACAAATCGACAACTGTTATTTTATGGAAGTGGGCAATGAGGATTGGGGATGCCTTGCCATTGCTGCCGGATATGTGAGCGGTATCAACATCGAGCATAATGAAATCTGTGAAGTACCGTACAGTGGAATCAGCCTGGGGTGGGGATGGACACAAACGGTAAATTGTATGCGTAACAACAGCGTGCGCGCGAATTTGATTCATCATTATGCAAAGCATATGTACGATGTGGCAGGTATTTACACCCTCGGTTCGCAACCGAAAAGTTATGTGATGGAGAATTGCGTGCATAGTATTTACAAACCAGGCTATGTGCACGATCCGAACCACTGGTTTTATCTCTATACCGACGAAGGCTCTTCATTTATTACCGTACGCGACAATTGGACGGAGGGAGAAAAGTTCCTGCAAAATGCCAACGGTCCCGGAAACGTGTGGGAGAACAACGGCCCGGGAGTAGACAAAGCCGTCAGGGAACGTGCCGGACTGGAGAGTGAATACAAGGAATTATTGAAACTTTGACTCCAAATTGAAGATACGAAATGAAAAAGAAATATAAGATATTACTTGCTGCCTTGTCTTTGGCAAGCAGTACCGTTGCACAGACTTGGATATGGTATCCGGGAGATTATGAAATCTGGTTGGGCAACCAAATGAACAACCGCCGTACGGAGCGTGGTGCTTTCTTCCCGCCTTTTTGGAAGACGGATAGTCATTATGTGGTGGTAGAGTTCAGCAAACAACTGAATCTTGCCGAACCGGAAGAGATTCGGATTGTTGCCGAAGGGAAATACAACATCAAACTGAATGGCAGGCTCCAATTCGGTATGCCCGAAACAATGCGGCTTCCGGCAGGAAAACACAACTTAAACATCAAGGTGTGGAATCAGGAGACTCCACCTGCTGTCTATGTAAAAGGAAAGACCGTAAAGTCCGATTCCTCCTGGCGTGTGACGTATGAGGACAAGGAATGGATTGATGAAAGCGGCAAGGCAAGCGACACTTCCGCCACCGTCTATATGGATGCCGGATGCTGGAACTTTGACGATGCCGCCCAACGTCCTTCCCGGTTTAGGCTGATGCGCCGGCCGCAGCAGCCGGTTGCCCGTACCGAACAACCCGAAGGAGGGTTTTTTTACGATTTTGGGAAAGAGACATTCGGGTTCGTCACACTGAAGAATTTGTCCGGACAGGGTAAAATCGAGCTATACTACGGCGAAAGCCTTGAAGAAGCCAAAGACAAAGCGCATTGCGAAACATTGGACAAATTGCTGCTGGAGCCGGGACAAATCACCGACCTTGCAGTCCGCACTACTTCGCCTTTGCAACATCCTGACAACGCATATACGTTGAAGAACAGCAAGGCTTTCCGTTATGTTTATATTACCCACGAACCGGGTGTGAAGATAGGCGGGGTATCCATGCAATATGAATATCTTCCCGAAGAATACCGTGGCAGTTTTCGATGCAATGACGAAGAGTTAAACCGTATTTGGGAGGTGGGCGCATACACCATGCACCTTACAACCCGCGAATTTTTCATTGACGGCATCAAACGCGACCGTTGGGTGTGGAGTGGCGACGCCATTCAAAGTTACCTGATGAATTATTATCTTTTCTTTGATAGCGAAACTGTCAAACGTACGATTTGGCTGCTTCGTGGCAAAGACCCCGTAACCAGCCATAGCAATACCATCATGGATTATACCTTTTATTGGTTTCTCAGCATCTATGATTATTATATGTATAGCGGCGACTGTCGTTTCGTGAATCAACTTTATCCCCGTATGCAAACCATGATGGATTACGTACTTGGGCGCACTAATGAGAATGGCATGGTAGAGGGGATGGCAGGCGACTGGGTGTTTGTGGACTGGGCAGACGGTTATTTGGATAAGAAAGGAGAGCTCTCCTTTGAACAAATCTTGTTTTGCCGGAGCCTGGAAACGATGGCTTTGTGTGCCGGCCTGGCCGGAGATACGGATGGCAGGCGGAAATATGAGCAACTGACTGCTGCTTTGAAAGCCAAATTAGAACCCGCTTTTTGGAACAGCCGGAAGCAAGCCTTCGTGCACAACCGCGTGAACGGGCAACAGAGCGATGCAGTGACCCGCTATGCGAATATGTTTTCCATATTCTTCCAATATCTGGGTGCAGACAAACAGCAAGCCATCAAACACTCCGTCCTTCTGAACGACAGCATCCTGAAGATAACCACTCCTTATATGCGTTTCTACGAACTCGAAGCCCTATGCGCTCTTGGCGAACAAGAGGCGGTAATGAAGGAAATGAAAGCCTATTGGGGTGGAATGCTGAAAGAAGGCGCGACTTCGTTTTGGGAGAAATATAATCCCGCCGAGAGCGGCACACAACATCTTGCCATGTACGGACGTCCCTACGGAAAGAGCCTGTGCCATGCTTGGGGAGCAAGTCCGGTTTATCTGTTGGGCAAATATTATTTGGGAGTGAAACCCGTAAAAGAAGGTTATAAGGAATTTGCCGTCACCCCAGTCTTGGGAGGATTGAAATGGATGGAAGGCACTGTCCCTACTCCGAACGGCAACATTCATGTCTATATGGATTGCAGGACAATAAAAGTAAAAGCAACGGAAGGTCAGGGGTATCTCACCATCAAAAGCCGTCGCCAACCGAAAGCAAATATAGGAACTGTGCAGAAAGTCTCGGCAGACACATGGCGGCTTTGGATTGATTCGCCGGAAGAAAGAACGGTTACTTATCGCTTGTAATCTATTTGTTGTTCCTGTTCTGGTACATATCATTCATTTCATAGGATGAAACGGTAGTTTCAATGGGTTGAAACTTTTGTTTCCATGCGGTTGAAACTATAGTTTCTTCCCAATGAAACTTTCGTTTCAACCAATCGAAACTGTAGTTTCATGCGGAAGAAACTGATTTGAAACCCGCATCTCTGAGTACAAACAAGCGTTTGTTCCGTCCTTTTCTCAGATAGAAACTGAATTTCCATAATTAACATATATATATCAGAAGAATGAAAAATACCAGATTGTTCATGTTGGCTGCCTGCGCACTCCTATTGACAGCGTGTGGCAGGCAGACAGTGAAAATTATCACTCCGCCCGACGCATCGAACCGCGTCCTGTTTGGGGCGGAGCAGTTACAGGCTACCCTGAATGATGCAGGTTACCAAGTAATGATGCAACAAGGGGACACCACATTCTCCCACCCGGAAATAAAGACGATTCTGCTGACCGAAGTAAATGATACCACACTGAAAAAAGAGGGTTTCCACATTACGACTGCCGGCAATCTTACCACAGTTGCCGGAAAAGACGGCAGTGGCGTCATCTACGGATGCCGTGAACTGATAGACCGCATGAACGGTTCGGAAGGAGAGCTGAACTTTCCGGAAGAGTTGAAAGACAGCCCCGAAATGGTGCTTCGCGGTGCGTGCGTCGGCTTGCAGAAAATGACTTACCTGCCGGGACACGGTGTTTACGAATATCCTTATACTCCCGAAAGTTTCCCGTGGTTCTATGACAAGGAGCAGTGGATAAAATATCTGGATATGTTGGTTGCCAATCGCATGAACTCGCTTTATCTTTGGAACGGACATCCGTTTGCATCGTTGGTGAAGCTGGAAGATTATCCCTTTGCGCTGGAAGTAGACGAGGAGACATTCAAAAAGAACGAAGAGATGTTCTCCTTCCTTACCGCAGAAGCCGATAAGCGCGGTATTTTCGTTATACAGATGTTCTATAACATCCTGCTTTCGAAACCGTTTGCCGAGCACTACGGGCTGAAGACCCAGGACCGCAACCGCCCCATCACCCCGCTGATAGCCGATTACACCCGCAAGAGCATTGCCGCCTTTATCGAGAAGTACCCCAACGTAGGACTGCTGGTCTGCCTGGGCGAAGCGATGTGTACGGTAGAAGACGACGTGGAATGGTTTACCCAAACGATTATCCCGGGAGTAAAGGACGGATTGCAGGCGTTGGGACGGACAGACGAACCGCCGTTGCTGCTGCGTGCGCACGATACGGACTGCAAGCTGGTGATGGATGCCGCCTTGCCTCTATACAAGAATCTCTATACGATGCATAAATACAACGGCGAGTCGCTGACAACCTACGAACCGCGCGGTCCGTGGGCGAAGATTCATACGGATTTGAGCTCTTTAGGCTCCATCCATATCAGCAATGTGCATATCCTGGCAAACTTAGAACCGTTCCGTTGGGGCTCTCCCGATTTTGTTCGGAAAGCCGTGCAGGCCATGCACGACGTACACGGCGCGAATGCCCTGCACCTGTATCCGCAGGCTTCCTATTGGGACTGGCCTTATACTGCCGACAAACTGCCGGAGGGCGAGCGTGAGTTCCAGTTAGACCGCGACTGGATTTGGTATCAGACGTGGGGACGCTATGCCTGGAATTGCCGCCGCGACCGCACGGAGGAAGCCGCTTACTGGAACCGTCAGTTGGCAAAGTTCTACGGAACGTCCGATGAAAATGCAGGCAATATCCGCACGGCTTACGAAGAGAGCGGCGAGATTGCTCCGAAACTGCTCCGCCGCTTCGGTATAACGGAAGGAAACCGGCAGACATTGCTGTTGGGTATGTTTATGAGCCAGCTTGTCAATCCCTACAAATATACCATCTATCCGGGATTCTACGAAAGTTGCGGCCCCGAAGGCGAAAAGCTCATCGAGTATGTAGAGAAAGAGTGGAAAAAACAACCCCACACAGGAGAGCTGCCTTTGGACATTGTGGCGCAAGTGGTGGAACACGGCGACAAGGCAGTGGCGGCAATAGATAAAGCAACCGCCTCCGTTACTTCCAATAAGGAAGAGTTCGCACGTTTGCAGAACGACATACACTGCTATCGCGAATTTGCCTATGCCTTCAATCTTAAAGTGAAAGCAGCGAAATTAGTTTTGGATTATCAGTGGGGAAAAGAGATGAAGAACCTCGAAGCAGCCATTCCCCTCATGGAGCAAAGCCTCGGACACTACCGCAAGTTGGTGGAACTCACAGACGGACATTACCTGTATGCCAACAGTATGCAGACCGCACAACGCCGCATTCCCATCGGCGGAGATGACGGGAAGAACAAAACCTGGAAAGAATTGGCAGTGCACTATGAGAAGGAGTTGGAGAACTTCAAGAACAATCTTCTTCTGTTGAAGGAAAAGCAGCACGGCAATGCCGTTTCCCAAACAGCCGAACCCGCCGCCTGGACGCCTGCCGATGTGAAACTGACCTCCGGCTGTCTCACCGTGAACTTAGACGAAGGAGCCTCCTTGTTTACCGACCTTCCGGGCAAGATAGAAGCGATAGCTCCCGAACTGAAGGGAATGAAAGCATTCCGTTTCAGTGGCAGCAAACAACGCGAGCAGGGAACAAGCATCACCTTTGAAACGAATGCTCCGGTAAAATTGATGGTGGCCTATTTCAAGGACGACCAGAAGAAATATGCCAAAGCTCCGAAATTGGAAACGGACGCTTCCGCCAATGACTACGGACAGGCGGAACCGGTACTGACAAATGCAGTGCGCATCAGCGGAATGCCTTTGGCAAATGTACACGCATACAGCTTCGCGGCAGGAAAACATACACTGATGCTGCCCAAAGGGTATTTGCAAGTGTTAGGATTTACGGCTGCCGACACACAAGCCCGCAATGCCGGGCTTGCCGGAGACGAAGAGACAATGGATTGGCTGTTCTATTAATATCTGACCATGAAAAGAGTATTATTGGCCATCTCCTGCATCGCATTTGCATTGTCTGTTCTTGCGCAACGCAACGTTCCGCAAGAACGGATGAAACAGATTTACGAGGAGGTGAAGACACCTTATAAATATGGACTTGCCGTGGCTCCGGCAGACAATCATCACAAGATTGACTGTCCCACGGTTTTTCGTCACGGCAACAAGTGGCTGATGACTTACGTCGTTTATAACGGCAAAAGCGGAACAGACGGTCGTGGCTACGAGACTTGGATGGCAGAAAGCGACAACCTCCTCGAATGGCGCACCTTAGGACGTATCCTCTCTTATCGGGACGGAAAATGGGATTGTAACCAACGGGGCGGTTTTCCTGCGTTGCCCGATATGGAGTGGGGTGGAAGCTACGGACTGCAAACCTACAAAGGACGCCATTGGATGACTTACATCGGCGGAGAGGGTACCGGCTACGAAGCTGTGAAAGCACCGCTCCACATCGGACTGTCGTGGACAAAGGAGGACATTTCCACTGCCCACGAATGGCGCGCTTCGGACAAACCGATTCTCAGCATCCATGATAAAGATGTCCAGTGGTGGGAGAAGCTCACTCAGTATAAGAGTACGGTCTATTGGGACAAGGACGAGACTTTGGGTGCTCCTTTCGTCATGTTCTACAACGCAGGCGGACACCATCCGGCAACGGGGCTGAAAGGAGAGCGCGTAGGCCTTGCCCTTTCCAAAGACATGAAGTCGTGGAAGCGGTATGCCGGAAATCCCGTCTTTGCCCACGAGGCAGACGGAACCATCACGGGAGACGCGCACATCCAGAAAATGGGGGACCTTTATGTGATGTTCTACTTCTCTGCTTTCGACCCTTCGCGCAAGTACAAGGCGTTCAATACCTTTGCCGCAAGTTACGATTTGGTTCACTGGACGGATTGGACGGGGGCGGACCTGATTGTTCCTTCCAAAAGCTACGACGAGCTGTTCGCCCACAAGAGTTATGTGGTGAAACACGACGGGGTGGTTTATCATTTCTATTGCGCGGTAAATAATGCGGAACAACGGGGTATTGCCATCGCCACAAGCAAACCGATGGGACGCTCGGCAGTCCGTTTTCCCAAACCGGAGACGAAGAACCGCCGCATGATTACGGAATTGAATAAAGGATGGAAAACCTGGTTGACGGAAGCCACTCATCTGAAAGGTTATTTCAGGATGCCGGCAAAGACGGTCGACATCCCTCACAACTGGGACGATTATTACGGATACCACCAGTTGACACACGGAAATATGCACGGCACGGCTATGTATGTGAAAGACTTCACCACGGAAGTAATAGCCGGCAAACGCTATTTTCTTCGTTTTGAGGGAGTAGGAACTTATGCAACTGTCACTTTGAACGGAAAGGATTTCGGTCGTCATCCCGTAGGGCGCACTACTTTGACGTTGGATGTGACCGATGCATTGAAACAGGGAGCCAATACATTGGAAGTGAAAGCCGAACATCCCGAAATGATAGCCGATATGCCCTGGGTATGCGGCGGATGTTCGTCCGAATGGGGATTCAGCGAAGGTTCTCAGCCTATAGGGATTTTCCGCCCTGTCGTGTTGGAAGCTACGGATGAAGTACGCATCGAACCCTTTGGCGTACATATATGGAATGACGACCGCGCGGCAAATGTATTTGTAGAGACGGAGGTAAAGAATTACGGCAATACGGCAGCTACCATCGAAGTGGTGAATAAGTTGAGTGATGCCGACGGCAGACAAGTATTCCGTTTGTCGGAGAAAGTGACTTTAGCGGCGGGAGAAATGAGAGTGATTCGCCAGCAGGCTCCTGTAGAGAAGCCGATATTGTGGGATACGAAGAATCCGTATCTTTATAAATTGGCAAGCATGATTAAACGTGACGCAAAGACAACGGACGAGATAGCGACTTCCTTCGGTATCCGAACCATCAGTTGGCCGGTGAAGAGGAACGACGGTGACGGCCGTTTCTACCTCAACGGGACTCCCGTCTTTATCAATGGTGTCTGCGAGTATGAGCATCAGTTCGGACAAAGTCATGCTTTCAGCAAGGAACAAGTGGCTGCTAGAGTAAAACAGATGCGTGCAGCAGGTTTCAACGCTTTCCGTGACGCCCATCAACCACATCACCTCGATTATCAGAAATATTGGGATAAAGAGGGAATCTTGTTTTGGACACAATTTTCCGCTCACGTATGGTATGATACACCTGAATTTCGTGAGAACTTCAAGAGATTACTTCGTCAATGGGTAAAAGAACGTCGTAATTCTCCGTCGGTAGTGATGTGGGGATTGCAGAACGAAAGTACTTTGCCTCGTGAATTTGCACAGGAGTGCAGTGAGATTATTCGTGAAATGGACCCGACTGCACATACGATGCGTGTTATCACAACTTGTAATGGCGGTGAAGGTACAGACTGGAATGTAATTCAGAACTGGAGCGGTACGTATGGCGGAGATGTGACCAAGTATGGGCGTGAACTCGCTCAATCCAACCAATTATTGAATGGAGAATACGGGGCATGGAGAAGCATAGATTTGCATACAGAGCCCGGAACGTTTGAAGTCAATGGAGTATGGAGCGAAAGCCGTATGTGCCAGTTGATGGAAACTAAGATTCGCTTGGCTGAACAGGCTAAGGATAGTGTCTGCGGACAGTTCCAGTGGATATACAGCAGCCATGACAATCCCGGACGCCGCCAGCCGGACGAAGCCTATCGGAAAATAGACAAAGTAGGGCCGTTTAACTATAAGGGACTGGTGACTCCGTGGGAAGAACCGCTGGACGTATATTATATGTATCGTGCAAACTATGTTCCTGCGGCCAAAGACCCGATGGTTTATCTGGTATCGCATACATGGGCGAACCGTTTTGAGAAAGGACGTCGCCGGGCTACGATTGAAGCGTACAGTAATTGTGATTCCGTACTACTCTATAATGATATGGCGGATGACAAAGTTACTTTCCTCGGACGTAAAAAAAATAATGGCGTAGGCACTCATTTTATGTGGGAGAACCGGGATATCCGTTATAATGTGCTTCGTGCCGTAGGATACTATCAAGGTAAGCTGGTGACAGAAGACATAATTGTGCTTAACGGATTGGAACAAGCCCCTAATTTTAATTCCCTTTATCAGAATGCAAAGCCGATATTGAAAGGAGAAGACGGATATAATTATATCTACCGTATCAACTGTGGCGGAGATGATTATACGGATAGTTTCGGGCAACTGTGGATGCAGGATAATACGAATTATTCCCGCTCGTGGGCAGAAAACTTTAAGGAACTGAATCCTTACCTTGCAAGTCAGCGTACCACTAATGACCCGATTCGGGGAACCCGTGACTGGAAGCTGTTCCAGCATTTCCGTTTCGGACGTCATCAACTGGAATACCGTTTTCCGGTATCAGATGGTACCTATCGCATAGAGCTATATTTCACGGAACCTTGGCATGGAACAGGTGGCAGCGCTTCTACCGATTGCGAAGGGTTACGTATTTTCGATGTTGCCGTAAATGATTCGCTGGTATTGGATGATTTGGACATTTGGGCGGAAAGTGGCCACGACGGGGCATGCAAGAAAGTGGTGTACGCCACAGTAAAAGGTGGAACGTTGAGAATACATTTCCCGGAAGTGAAAGCTGGGCAGGCTTTGCTGTCTGGCATTGCCATTGCTTCTATTAATCCGAATCTGAAACCGGTAATCTTTCCGGCATCCGGCTGGAGTTGGGAAAAAGCCGATAAGGAAGTTATGGAGAAAACTCCGAAAGAACTGCTGCCTGAAGACAAGAATGCCCGCGTTAGCGTGGCTTATGAAGCGGAAACTGCTGCACTGAAAGGCAAATTCCAAAAGAAAGAACATCGTAAGCAGATGGGAGTGTTCTTCGGCAAAGGAAAAGACAATAGTATTGAGTGGAATGTCTCTACTGGGTTGGCTCAAGTCTATGCCCTTCGATTCAAATATATGAATACAAGCGGCAAACCAATCCCTGTATTAATGAAGCTCATTGATGCGAAAGGAGTAGTATTGAAAGAAGATACTCTGACCTTTCCGGAAACACCGGACAAGTGGAAAATGATGAGTACCACTACCGGGACATTTATCAATGCCGGACATTATAAGGTGTTGCTTTCGGCAGAGAACATGGAAGGACTGGCGTTTGACGCATTGGATATTCAATAGCTTTTCTAATGAGTTAATCTGTAAATATAAGTAATGATAGAAGCGGGATACAAGGAAGTTCGAACAACTTCCCGTATCCCGCCTTTTATTTTCAAATAGTTTTCTTATTATAGAATATAGATGTTATTTTTTAAGATTCGATACTCATTTCGTAAGTTTTACTCCATTTATTTGCCAATCATTTTTGTCTGGTCCTTCTGCAAAACTGAACGATTTCATTTGGGGAGACAATGGTTCAAATGTCAGTGAAAATTCAGCTTCTCCACTTTCGGGCAAAAAGAAATGTTCACCAGGTGTAATGCCGTTGGCGCTCTTTAAAGTATATGCCGTTCCTTTCTCGTCAATTAACTTGGCATTAGGGCTCACTTGTATCCAGTATTTAGGAATATAGTAGGCATAGAAATGGATGATTGTTGCCGTATCTGTCAGCTCCACCTGCTTTATCTCAAGAATATCTGTATTGGTCGATTCTATAATCGGATGGTTTACTAATTTCGTGTTGCCGTTTTGGATGATACTCATCTCATGTTTCGATGCATCCAAGTACCTGCGCATTTTTAGTTTCAGGCTGCCTTTTCCATATCCCGACCACATCTTTATGATTTTACCTTCGGGAGAAATAAGAACATAATTGGGGATACCACGAACACCATACTTTGCATATAATCCTGCTGTTTGTTTCAGGTCGCTTAAGTTCTGCCACGTCATCTCATGTTGTGCCGAAGCGGCTTTCCATCGGCTTTGGGTGTCTGAGCTAAGGCTAACGATAGTAAGACGCTCTTTATATTGTTCCTGAATCTCTTTCATCTCAGGCAAAGCCATAACACAAGGTCCGCAACCGCTACTCCAAAAATCGAGTAGGATATATTTCCCTTTGAAATCAGCCAAATGATGAATATTCCCGTCCAGGTCGAAAAGGTCGGTATCTGCCAAATCGTCTCCTTCTTTCACAACCGTAGGCGGAAAGAGGTTGACTGTAATTTCTTGTCCTAGATTAGATGCTTTTTGTTCTTCGTTCAATCTGTTATACAAAGCCAGTGTTTCCTCTTTATATGAGAACTTCGGATTATATTTTGCAGAAAGACTTAGTCTGTGTAATTTTTCCACCCAAACAGAAGAGATGGGAAGTTCCTGCATTAGTTTCAATTCACGGCTACTGATTATAGCAGATATACTGTCTTCTTTTGCACGTATTGCCTTTCGGTCGGCTTCCGGTGCAGAACGCATTTTTCTTGCTTCAATGGATAGGCGTTGATACTCATCCCACAAATCACGTGATGCATCTATGAATTTGTTATATTCCTGTTGTTCCTTTACAGGACTGTCTACTTTCCAAGTGTAGATTAACGTGTTTGTACCGGTTACTTTAATTTTGGCATTGGGAGTTGCATAGATTTTCAGTGACATAGAGGGGAAATCTGCGTCACGGGTACACATAAGAGATAATTGGTCTAAACCACTTTCTCCGGCATTACGCTTAAAGAAGAAGTTTCCATTGCGTATGCTATCTGTGGCAACAGTACTTCCCACATTGCCGTCAAGTAAAAACAGAGAGACAAGAGTCCCGTCTTTTACTCCTTCTACATGTCCTTCAATCGTATATTCGTGTTGTGCTTGCGAAGTGAGGCAGCTTAGTAAAAAGAAGCTGATAAATAGTAGTTTTCTCATAATAAAATCATTTAAGATAATAATAATCTGCAAGGTAGGGCTTTTCTTTGTAGAATGTTTTTCTTTTATTATTCTTTAATATTTCCGTGAGGGAAGGGGGTACAAAACGGCGTTTCATCCGTCTACTTGATATGAAGAAAAAAGAACGAATGAAAATATATACTTTACTGCTCGGAGCATTGATAGCTTGTCCGATGCACGCACAAACTATCAATGATTGGGAGAATCATCATGTACTTCAAATCAACCGGGAGCCGGCACGGGCTGCGTTTATTCCTTTCTCCGCACAGAAAGGAGATTGTTCAATGTGTTTGGACGGGATGTGGAAATTCAGATGGACTCCTGTGCCTGACCAGCGAATCGTTGATTTTTATCAGACGAATTTTAATGATAAAGCCTGGATTGACTTTCCGGTTCCCGCCAATTGGGAAATAAACGGATATGGCACACCTATTTATGTATCGGCAGGTTATCCGTTCAAGATAGACCCGCCACGGGTAATGGGAGAGCCGAAAGCAGATTATACGACCTATAAGGAGAGGAATCCGGTAGGGCAGTATCGCCGTACTTTTGTCCTGCCTGCCGGATGGGAAGCCAAAGGACAGACATATCTTCGTTTTGAGGGAGTGATGAGTGCCTTTTATGTTTGGATAAATGGTGAGCGGGTAGGGTATAGCCAGGGAAGTATGGAACCGAGTGAGTTCAATATCACAAAGTATCTGCACTCCGGAGAGAATCAGATAGCATTGGAAGTCTATCGGTATAGCGACGGCTCTTATCTGGAAGACCAGGACTTTTGGCGTTTCGGAGGCATTCATCGGAGCATTCATTTGGTACACACGTCGGATGTTCGTATTCGTGATTATGCGGTGCGCACTCTTCCTTCATCTGCTGGTAATTATGAGGATTTCATTTTGCAGATTGACCCGCAGTTCAGTGTTTATAGAGGATTCACAGGTAAAGGTTATACTATACAGGGAGTTTTGAAAGATGCTTCCGGAAAAGATGTGGCAACTCTTCAAGGAGACGTGGAAGATATTCTCGATTTGGCACATAAGGCAAGCCGGATGAATGAGTGGTATCCGCAACGTGGTCCTCGCAAGATGGGACGATTATCCACCGTCATAAAATCACCGGAAAGATGGACTGCGGAAACTCCTTATCTCTATAAACTACTCATTACTTTGCAGGATGCAGAAGGAAAAGTGGTGGAACAAGTAGAGCAGCCGGTAGGTTTCCGCTTGGTGGAGATTAAGAAAGGACAGCTATTGGTAAATGGCAATCCGGTTCGTTTTCGTGGAGTAAACCGCCATGAGCACGACCCACGGACAGCACGGGTAATGAGTGAAGAACGAATGATTCAGGATATTCTCTTAATGAAACAGGCCAATATCAATGCGGTGCGTACCAGCCATTATCCCAATGTGAGTCGTTGGTACGAGCTTTGTGACAGTATCGGGCTTTATGTCATGGACGAAGCGGATATTGAAGAACACGGATTGCGGGGAACTTTAGCCAGTACCCCCGATTGGCATGCCGCATTTATGGACCGTGCAGTCCGCATGGCGGAACGTGATAAGAACTATCCGAGTATCGTAATGTGGAGCATGGGAAATGAAAGTGGTTACGGCCCTAACTTTGCGGCTATCTCGGCATGGCTGCATGATTTTGACCCCACGCGCCCTGTTCATTACGAAGGGGCACAAGGGGTAGACGGTAATCCTGACCCAAAAACAGTTGATGTAATCAGCCGTTTTTATACACGGGTGAAACAGGAATACTTGAATCCGGGTATTGCGGAAGGTGAGGATAAAGAACGGGCGGAAAATGCACGTTGGGAGAGGCTGTTGGAGATTGCCGGACGTACCAACGATAATCGTCCGGTAATGACAAGCGAATATGCTCACTCGATGGGAAATGCATTGGGCAATTTCGGGGAATATTGGGAGGAGATATACAGCCATCCCCGTATGTTGGGCGGATTTATTTGGGACTGGGTAGACCAGGGTATTTACAAGACCCTGCCCGACGGGCGTACGATGGTAGCATATGGCGGCGACTTCGGAGATAAGCCCAACTTGAAAGCCTTCTGCTTCAACGGCTTGCTGATGAGCGACCGCGAAACCACTCCCAAGTACTGGGAAGTGAAGAAGGTATATGCTCCCGTCCGGTTGAGCATGGAGAACGGAATGCTGAAGATAACCAACCGTAATCATCACACGGACTTGTCATCCTATCGTTGTTTGTGGACACTGTGGGTAGATGGCAAAGAGAAAGACCGGGGAGAACTCACACTTCCCGAAGTAGCTCCGGGAGAAACCGGAATCCTTCCTTTGCCAGCTTTCCGTTCCTTGCCTAAAGAAAGCCCTTTCCGTCAAAATTTTACGGCGGATTGTCAGCTTAAAGTAAGCATTGTCTTAAAGTCGGATGCTCTTTGGGCGAAAGCCGGACATGAAATAGCGTGGGAACAGTTCTGTTTGCAGCAGGGCGGTCTGTTGCCTGCCGATTTAGCCAATAAGGGAGAGTTGCAAATCAAAGAGGAGGATGAAACCTTACAGGTCGGCGGGCGTGCTTTCTCCATCCGGTGGGAAAAGAGATTGACCGGAGGAGTTGCTTCCCTTATCTACAACGGCAAAGAGATGCTGGCGCATCCCGAATATTTTCCGTTCCAGCCCCTAACGCAAGCCTTTCGTGCTCCTACCGATAACGATAAGAGTTTCGGCAACTGGCTGGCGAAAGACTGGAAACAGCACGGTATGGATGCTCCGCAGGTGAGTTTGGAATCTTTCAGTCACCGGATGCGTGAGGATGGCGCGATAATTGTCCGTGTATGTACCAACTATATATATAAGGAGGGCAAGATAACGACTACGGCCATTTATACAGTCTTTGTCGACGGCACGATAGACCTGAAAACTTCTTTCCTGCCGCGAGGTGTGCTTCCGGAACTTCCCCGTCTGGGAATTGCTTTCTGCTTGGCTTCGCCCTACGACACTTTCACATGGTATGGCAGAGGGCCGCAGGACAACTATCCCGACCGTAAATCTTCTGCCGCAACAGGGCTTTGGCAAGGCACGGTAGACGAACAATATGTACACTACCCCCGTCCGCAGGATAGCGGGAATAAAGAAGACATACACTTTCTGACACTGACCGACAAACGGAAGAGGGGTATCCGTATCGATGCGGTGGAGAGCACTTTCTCTGCATCCGCCCTGCACTACACGGCACGGGACTTGTACAGAGAGACACACGACTGCAACTTACAACCCCGTTCCGAAGTAATTCTCAGCCTCGATGCCGCCGTGCTCGGACTGGGCAACAGCAGTTGCGGCCCGGGTGTGCTGAAAAAGTATGCCGTCGAAAAGAAAGAACACACCCTGCATATACGCATAACAGCCATTAAATAACCAATACAATAATAAAAGTAACAATGAAAAAAGTAACCACCTTATTATCTGCCTTCGCGTTGGCGACTACCTTGACCGCCCAACATCTTCCGCAGACGGAGCGGCAGTACCTATCCGGTCGCGGATGTGACGACATGGTAGAATGGGACTTCTTCTGCACCGACGGACGCAATTCAGGCAAATGGACGAAGATAGGTGTGCCCTCTTGTTGGGAGTTGCAAGGTTTTGGCACTTACCAATACGGTATCAGTTTCTACGGTAAAGCATTTCCCGAAGGAGTAGCCGATGAGAAGGGAATGTATAAGTACGAATTTGAGATTCCCGAAAAATTTCGCGGACAACAGGTAAACTTGGTCTTTGAAGCCTCCATGACAGATACGGAAGTGAAAGTGAACGGTCGGAAAGTCGGTCCGAAGCATCAGGGAGCTTTCTATCGTTTCTCCTACAATGTCACGGATTTCCTGAAATACGGCAAGAAGAACCTGTTGGAAGTGACAGTAGCCAAAGAGAGCGAGAATGCAAGCGTCAACTTAGCCGAGCGGCGTGCCGACTACTGGAACTTTGGCGGTATCTTCCGTCCGGTATTCTTAGAGGTGAAACCTGCCGTCCACTTGCGTCATATCGCCATAGATGCGCAGATGGACGGTACTTTCCGTGCAGACTGTTATACGAACCTGTCCGACAACGGAATGAGTATCCGCACACAAATCTCGGATGGCAAAGGCAGGAAACTGGCCGAAACGACCGTACCGGTGAAAGCCGGCGGAGACTGGACTTCCGTCCGGTTCAATGTATCCCGTCCCGCCTTGTGGACGGCAGAGACGCCGAATCTCTATAAAGCGCACTTCTCCCTGCTCGACAAGCACGGAAAGGTGTTGCACAACGAAACGGAAACATTCGGCTTCCGCACCATTGAAGTCCGCGAGAGCGACGGGCTTTACATCAACGGAGTCCGCATCAACGTGCGTGGCGTCAACCGTCATAGCTTCCGTCCCGAAAGCGGACGTACGCTGAGCAAAGCGAAGAATGTGGAAGATGTGCTTCTGATAAAAAGCATGAACATGAACTCCGTCCGTCTGAGCCATTATCCTGCCGACCCGGAATTTCTGGAAGCGTGCGATTCGCTCGGTCTGTATGTGATGGACGAATTGGGCGGTTGGCACGGCAAGTACGACACCCCGACCGGCACACGCCTGATTGAAGGGATGATTGGACGTGACGTCAACCATCCTTCCATCATATGGTGGAGCAACGGCAACGAAAAGGGCTGGAACACGGAGCTGGACGGAGAGTTTCACAAATACGATCCGCAAAAGCGTCCGGTGATTCATCCGCAAGGCAACTTCTCGGGTTTTGAAACCATGCACTACCGTTCGTACGGCGAGAGCCAGAACTATATGCGCCTGCCCGAAATCTTTATGCCGACGGAGTTCCTGCACGGTTTGTATGACGGCGGTCACGGTGCCGGGCTGTATGATTATTGGGAGATGATGCGCAAGCATCCCCGTTGCATCGGCGGCTTCTTGTGGGTATTGGCAGACGAAGGTGTGAAGCGTGTGGATATGGACGGCTTCATAGACAATCAAGGCAATTTCGGTGCTGACGGTATTGTAGGCCCGCATCATGAGAAAGAGGGTAGTTACTATACCATCAAACAGTTATGGAGTCCGGTGCAGATAATGAATAGCTCCGTCGACCGAACATTTGACGGTAAGTTCGCTGTCGAAAACCGTTACGATTACCTGAACCTGAATACGTGCCGCTTCCTCTGGCAACAGATGAAATTTCCTTTGACAACGGATGCTCCCAAAGCAAAGGCGCAGGTGTTGAAGCAGGGAGAGGTGCAAGGCAGTGACGTCGCCGCCCATGCTGCGGGTACCTTAGATATCGGAACAACGATTCTCCCCGAAGCGGACGCTCTCTTCGTCACGGCCATCGACAAGCAGGGACACGAACTTTGGCGTTGGACATTTCCGGTAGATAAACTGCACCGGTCGACAGCAGAGGAGTCTCCATCGTCCGGCAAAGCCACTTATACGGCGACGGAAAACGAACTTACCGTAAAAGCCGGCAATCGTACTTTTGTCTTTTCGAAGAAAGACGGCCAACTGAAAGGTGTATCCGTCAACAACCGCAAAATCAGCTTTGCCAACGGTCCCCGCTTTATCGCTGCCCGCCGTGCCGACCGTTCGTTAGACCAGTTCTATAACCACGATGACGAAAAGGCAAAGGAGAAAGAGCGCACCTACAGCGAATTTCCCGATGCGGCGGTATTCACTAAGTTGGATGTAAGAGAAGAGGGCAGTAATCTGATTGTCACCGCAAACTATAAGTTGGGCAATCTGGAGAAAGCACAATGGACAATCGCCCCGAGCGGAGTAATGACACTCGACTATACTTACAATTTCTCCGGCGTGGTCGATTTGATGGGAATCCGTTTCGACTATCCCGAAGAGCAGGTAGTCGGCAAACGCTGGTTAGGGGCAGGCCCGTACCGTGTATGGCAAAACCGCATCCACGGCACGCAGTACGACGTTTGGGAGAACGATTACAATGACCTTATTCCGGGCGAAACGTTCACTTACCCCGAATTCAAGGGATACTTCGGCAATGTATCCTGGATGAATATCCGTACCACGGAAGGCACTATCAGCCTGACAAACGAAACACCCGATGCTTACATCGGAGTATATCAGCCGCGCGACGGCCGCGACCGTTTGCTCTATACGCTTCCCGAAAGTGGGATTTCCGTTCTGAACGTAATCCCGCCCGTACGCAATAAGGTGAACGCTACCGACTTGTGCGGCCCTTCTTCACAGGCCAAGTGGGTAGACGGCTCGCAAACGGGACGGATTGTGTTCCGGTTTATGGAATAAGACGGCTACTTGCCGAATCGACCTGTATATCCGGTCGGTTCGACAAGTATATTTGAACAAATCATACGGTCGATTGGATGGAAACGTACGTACGAATCTATCCAATCGACCGTATGATTTAAGCCAATGATACAATCGTTTCAGGCAAATGGAAAGGACGTTTGAAAAGGAACGGCAGGTAGTGAGTACAAAATCACCGGATTTCCGTCTTTACTTTAGTAAAAACAGATATTGGAATGAAAAACCGACTGAAACAACGAATATTTGCAATCACCCTGTTGGCCTGTACTGCCGTATCGCCTTCCGGGGCCCGGCAGACGGATTCGCTCCGCGAACGGTTCCTCAACCCGTCGGACGAAGCAAAGCCCTGGACCTTTTGGTATTGGATGTACGGCGCTGTCTCCAAAGAGGGAATCACCGCCGATTTGGAAGCAATGAAGCACGCCGGATTGGGAGGTACTTATCTGATGCCCATCCGGGGAGTCGCAGAAGGAGCGCAATACAACGGAAAGGCACAGCAGTTGACACCGGAATGGTGGGATATGGTACGCTTCAGCATGGAGGAAGCCGACCGGTTGGGATTGAAACTGGGGATGCATATCTGCGACGGATTTGCGTTGGCAGGCGGTCCGTGGATTGCTCCGGAGGAATCCATGCAAAAGGTCGTCTGGAGTGATACCATCGTTGCCGGCGGCACACTCAAAGCCCTGCATCTGCCGCAGCCGGAAGCATATGAGGGGTATTATGAAGACATTGCCCTCTTTGCGCTTCCCGTAGAGGACGCGGCAGATGAGATGCCGGCAAAGATTACCTGTGTCAATACTGCCGAAGGCACTCATGTCGATATTCAAAAGACGGTCAACAGGGATGCCGCAGGCGTGATTCGCTCCTCATATCCCTGTTACATACAGTATGAATACGAGCATCCTTTTACTTGCCGCAACATCGAAATCGTCCTGAGCGGAAACAATTATCAGGCACACCGCCTGAAGGTGATGGCAAGCGACGATGGCCTTCGTTATCGTTTGGTGAAACAATTGGTTCCTGCCCGTCAGGGATGGCAGAATACAGATGAAAATTCCACGCACGCTATTCCTACAACTACGGCGCGTTATTTCCGTTTCTATTGGACTCCCGAAGGAAGCGAACCCGGAAGCGAAGATATGGATGCCGCCAAATGGAAACCGAACCTTAAAATAAAGCAACTGCGCCTGCATCGGGAAGCCCGTCTGAATCAGTGGGAAGGAAAAGCCGGACTCGTATGGCGCGTGGCTCCCGCCACGAAAGAGAGCGAAATAGGAAAAGAAGACTGCTATGCCCTTTCGCAAATCATCAACCTGACCGACCGGTTCAAGAAAGAAGGCAACCTTCCGGAGAAGACATTGACAGTCGTCTTGCCCGAAGGCAGATGGAAACTGCTGCGTATGGGACATACCTCGACCGGACACACCAACGCAACCGCCGGAGGCGGGAAGGGGCTGGAATGTGACAAGTTCAATCCGGCGATTGTACGCAAGCAATTCGACAACTGGTTTGCACAGGCGTTTGTAAAGACCCATCTGCAAGTGGCGCGGCGCGTACTGAAGTATATGCACGTCGACAGTTGGGAATGCGGCAGCCAGAACTGGAGCAGACATTTCACCGTTGAGTTCAAGAAACGGCGCGGATATGACCTGATGCCTTATCTGCCGCTCTTGGCGGGTATCCCGATGGAAAGTGCCGAACGAAGCGAGAAGATTCTGCGCGACGTACGCACGACTATATCCGAACTGGTGGCCGACGTGTTTTATAAAGTCCTGGCAGACTGCGCCGAGGAATACGGCTGCCAATTCTCTGCCGAATGCGTGTCGCCTACGATGGTGAGTGACGGATTGCTGCATTATCGGCAAGTGGACCTGCCGATGGGAGAGTTTTGGCTCAACAGCCCGACGCACGACAAACCCAATGATATGCTCGACGCCATTAGCGGAGCACATATCTATGGCAAGAATATCATTCAGGCGGAAGGATTTACGGAAGTACGCGGCACTTGGAACGAACATCCCGGGATGTTGAAACCACTGTTGGACCGTAATTACGCACTTGGCATCAACCGTCTTTTCTATCACGTTTACGTACATAATCCCTGGTTGGACCGCCGGCCCGGAATGACTTTGGAGGGTATCGGATTATTTTTCCAACGCGACCAGACTTGGTGGGACAAGGGTGCGAAAGCGTTTTCCGACTACGTCACCCGTTGCCAGTCGTTGCTGCAATACGGACATCCGGTGACGGACATCGCCGTATTTACAGGAGAAGAGGTTCCCCGGCGTTCCATCTTGCCCGAACGCCTGGTTCCTTCCTTGCCGGGGCTCTTCGGTGCGCAACGGGTGGAGAGTGAACGCATCCGTTTGAAGAACGAAGGAGAGCCTTTGCGTGTGCGTCCGGTAGGCGTCACCCATTCCGCCAATATGGCCGACCCCGAAAAGTGGGTGAATCCGCTTCGGGGGTATGCATACGACAGTTTTAATAAAGACGCCCTTTTGCGTTTGGCAAAAGCGGAAAACGGCAGAATGGTATTGCCGGGCGGAGCCGCTTACAAGGTCTTGATACTGCCGCTTGCCCGTCCGATGAATCCCGACCCGGTAGAGCTTTCGCCGGAGGTGAAGCAGAAGATAGACGAACTGAAAGAGGCGGGCGTATTGATACCCGCCATCCCTTATACGGACGATGACTTTTTGGCCTACGGATTGGAGCGTGATTTGATTGTGCCGGACGACATTGCCTGGACGCATCGCCGTGGCGACTTGGGGGATATCTATTTCATTGCCAATCAGCAAGAAGAAACACGCACGTTCACCGCAAGTATGCGTATCGACGGCGGCAAACCGGAATGTTGGAATCCTGTAACGGGCGAAATGGATGTCAACCCGCCTTATGCTTTAAAAGGCAATCGCACGGAAGTCACCCTGACATTGGCTCCCAATGAATCGGTATTTGTTGTTTTCTCTGCAACAGAAGGCGGCAAGGATGCGCAAAAGTTGTGGAAGGCGAAAAAGGCGGTCTCCTCCCAAACACGGGAGATTCCTTTACATCCGGCAGAATACAGGATTCATTTCCTCGCTACGGGAAAAGAAATCGACCGCAACGTACTGTTCGACTGGAGCAAAGAGGAAGATGAACAGATTCGTTACTATTCGGGAACTGCCGTTTATCAGACAACGTTCCGTTGGAAGGAGAAAGTAAAGCAAGGCGGACAGGTTTGTCTGAACTTGGGAAAGATTGGTAATATCGCAACCATTCGCGTGAATGGGGTGGAGTGCGGCACAGTTTGGACGGCTCCTTATCGGGCGGATATCACCGGTGCTTTGAAAAAAGGAGTGAATAAGCTCGAAATAGAAGTGACAAACACATGGGCAAACGCATTGCAGGGAGCCGACGAGGGCAAAGCGCCATTTGACGGAATCTGGACGAATGCCAAATACCGCAGAGCGGAGAAAACGTTGCTTCCGGCAGGATTGCTCGGTCCTTTAAGTTTCTCTGTCGCAGAATGAAAAGAGATTTTCGGTCAATGAATGCAATGATTAAACGATAAAGACATACTACAATGAAAAGTTCAATGATTAAAACAGGTGCGGTATTGGTAAGTTTGCTGCTTGCCGCCTGCCTGCCGATACACGCGGAAGTAAAACTGCCTGCCATCTTTTCCGATGGAATGGTGATGCAACAACAGGCAAAGGCCAACCTTTGGGGAACGGCAACCCCGAATAAGAAAGTAACGGTCACTACCGGCTGGAACAACCAACGCTATGTGACGACATCCGACAAGAACGGTGCGTGGAAAATTTCCGTCTCTACTCCCGGTGCCGGCGGCCCCTACACACTGACTTTTGACGATGGAACGAAAAAGACACTGGATAATATTCTGATAGGCGAACTGTGGCTTTGCTCGGGACAAAGCAATATGGAAATGCCGATGAAAGGATTTAAGAACCAGCCGGTGGAGAACGCCAATATGGATATTCTTCGCAGCAAAAACTCCCGCATCCGCATGTTTACGGTGAAGCGCGCTTCTGCCTTTGTTCCGCAGAACGATGTAATCGGCTCGTGGAAGGAAGCAACCCCGGTCAATGTCCGCGATTTCAGTGCAACGGCCTATTACTTCGGCAGGTTGGTCAATGAGATATTGGACGTTCCGGTAGGCTTGGTAGTAGCCGCCTGGGGCGGTTCGGCGTGCGAAGCATGGATGAGGGCCGATTGGCTGAAAGCCTTTCCCGATGCGAAGATTCCCCAATCGGAAGCGGACATCCGGTCGAAGAACCGCACTCCGACAGTGCTCTACAACGGAATGTTGCACCCGCTCATCGGGATGACGATGAAAGGAGTCATCTGGTATCAGGGAGAAGATAACTGGAACCGTGCCCACACATACGCAGATATGTTTACTGCACTCATTAACGGTTGGCGTGCCGAATGGAAACAAGGGGATTTTCCTTTTTACTATTGCCAGATAGCTCCATACGATTATGGCCTTATTACCGAAAAAGGCAAAGAGGTCATCAATTCCGCCTATCTTCGCGAAGCACAGTCGGAAGTGGAACATCGCGTGGCAAACAGTGGTATGGCAGTATTGCTGGACGCGGGAATGGAAAAAGGAATACACCCCGCAAAGAAACAGGTTGCCGGCGAACGGCTGGCACTGCTTGCGCTGACCAAGACCTATGGGGTGGAAGGTGTGAACGGCGAAAGTCCCTGTTACAAAAGTATGGAAATAAAAAACGATACGATAATGGTGAGCTTTGAGCGGGCCAAAATGTGGATTAGCGGCAAGAACTGTTTTGAATCGGCAAACTTCGAGGTGGCAGGTGAGGACAAGGTATTCTATCCCGCAAAAGCCTGGATTGAGCGTAGCAGAATAGTTGTGAAAAGTGATAAAGTGCCGCATCCTGTAGCTGTCCGCTACGGATTCAAGAATTATGTGGAAGGTGATGTTTACTGCGACGGGTTGCCTTTGGGCTCTTTCCGTTCGGACAACTGGTAGTGGGGAATGATGAAAAGATTTTATCTGCTTATAAGCATACTGTGGATTGGCGTGTCGGCGTTCGCGTTCGGAAGCCGCTATGCCAATGTCGTTTGGAACACTCCCAGCCGCAATTCTTCCGAATCCATGCCCTGCGGCGGCGGAGACATCGGTATGAACGTCTGGGTGGAAGAGGGCGATATCCTGTTTTATGTAAGCCGTAGTGGCACGTTTGACGAAAACAACTGCCAATTGAAACAGGGCCGTTTCCGCCTTCGTCTCTCTCCCAATCCCTTTAGGGAAGCAAAAGATTTCCGGCAGGAATTGAAATTGGAAGAGGGCTGTGTGGAATTGAAAGCCGGCGGTACGCAAATCCAACTTTGGGTGGATGTTTTTCATCCGGTTGTCCATGTCGAAATAACGAATGCGCAGCCTTTGCAGACGGAAGTCGCCTATGAGAACTGGCGTTACCGGGAACGTCCCATCCGGAAAGGAGAGGGGCAGCAGTGTTCCTACAAATGGGCTCCACCGAAAGGAGCGGTCACACGTGCCGATATCGTGGCTCCTCAAAGTAACGCCACCGGCAGGAAGAACCGCCTTTTGTTTTATCACCGCAACCCCGAACAGACGGTTTTCGATGTCGCCGTAGCCCAGCAGGGAATGGACGAAGTAAAGTCGCAAATGATGAATCCGCTGAAAAACCTGACCTTCGGCGGCTGTCTCTTCGGGGAGCATCTGGAGTTTGCAGGCACTACGGATGGGGTATATGCCGGAACGGATTATCGTGCATGGAATTTCCGCACTTCTCACGCATCGCGCAAAGAGCAATTCTGCATCGTACTGCATACAGAACAGACGGAAAGTGCGGCACAATGGGAGCAGAGTATGCAACTTGCTTTGGAGAGAATTGCCCCCGAAGGCAGAAAATCGGCTAAAACCATCGCACAGGACAGAGAACGTACCCGCGAATGGTGGAAGGCTTTTTGGCAACGCAGCTTTATCGTTGCAGAAGGAGAAGCACAGGAAATAGCCCGAAACTACACACTGTTCCGCTATCTGTTGGGTTGCAACGCTTATGGCAGCGCACCGACGAAATTCAATGGCGGATTATTTACTTTCGACCCTTGTCATATAGACGAAAAGCAGTCGTTTACTCCCGACTACCGGAAGTGGGGTGGCGGCACGATGACTGCACAAAACCAACGGCTGGTCTATTGGCCGATGCTGAAAAGCGGTGACTGCGACATGATGCTTCCGCAATTCGATTTCTACAACCGGATGCTGAAGAACGCCGAATTGCGCAGCCGTGTATATTGGCAACACGAGGGAGCCTGTTTCTCCGAGCAGACGGAAAACTTCGGTTTGCCCAATCCGGCGGAATATGGTTTCAAACGTCCGCAATGGTTCGACAAAGGAATGGAATACAATGCATGGTTGGAATATGAATGGGATACGGTACTCGAATTTTGCCAGATGATACTGGAAACAAAGAACTATGCGGATGCAGACATCACTCCTTATCTTTCCCTGATAGAAAGCTCACTCACATTCTTCGACGAGCACTATCGGATGCTCGCTTCCCGTCGCGGCAGGAAAGCATTGGATGGCAACGGACATCTGATTCTTTTCCCCGGGTCTGCCTGCGAAACTTACAAGATGACAAACAATGCCGTCAGCACCATAGCTGCTTTGCGTACCGTGCTCCAAACGTATGGCAAAAAGGAGGAAATGCTGAAAACGATTCCACCGATTCCGTTACGGTATATAGAAGTAAAAGACTCCTTAAACCCTGCATCGGCTCCGAAGCTGAAACAAACGATTGCTCCCGCCGTCAGTTGGGAACGCATCAACAATGTAGAGACCCCTCAACTCTATCCTGTATTTCCGTGGCGTATCTACGGAGTGGGCAAAGCGAACCTGGAAATGGCCCGCTACACCTATTATTATGACCCGGAAGCAGTCAAGTTCCGTTCGCATATCGGATGGAAACAAGACAACATTTGGGCAGCCTGCCTCGGACTGACCGAAGAAGCCAAAAGGCTGGCCCTTGCCAAACTGGCCGACGGATCACATCGCTTTCCCGCCTTTTGGGGACCGGGATACGACTGGACTCCCGACCACAACTGGGGCGGTAGCGGGATGATAGGATTGCAAGAGATGTTGTTGCAGACCAACGGAGAACAAATTCTTCTCTTTCCCGCGTGGCCGAAAGAATGGAATGTACATTTCAAACTGCACGCCCCGGGCAAGACTACCGTAGAAGCGACACTCAAGGACGGGGAAGTGAAAGAGTTGAAAGTCTCGCCCGAAAGCAGAAAGAAAGACATTGTGATAATGATAAAGAAATGAAAAAAGCATGAATAGAAAATCGTTTTTACTCTTATCGGCTTTTCTGTTATTGTTCTCGCTGATAGCGAAAGGACAGGCAACAGAAACATACCGTCCCGAAACATCGGTTGCCGGGTTTATCCGACTTCCCGGTAGCGGACGGCAGGTGTATAACTTCAATCCGGAATGGCGGTTCTTCAAAGGAGATATCCGTGGTGCGGAAGCTGTAGACTTCGACGACCGTTCCTGGGAAATCGTTTCTACCCCTCATACGGTCGAATTGATGCCTGCCGAAGCGAGCGGATGTCGCAATTATCAAGGTCCGGCGTGGTATCGCAAACATTTTGTAGTTCCTGCCGAAACCGACAGGCAACGGGTCACGATTCATTTTGAAGCAGTAATGGGCAGACAGGTTATTTATCTGAACGGGAAACGTATCCAGGAGCACATCGGCGGCTATCTTCCTTTCACGGTAGACCTGACTGCCAACGGGGTGCAGGCGGGTGATTCTTGTCTGTTGGCTGTCTTTACGGACAATAGCGATGATAAATCTTATCCTCCCGGCAAACGCCAATATACATTGGACTTCGCTTATCACGGCGGTATCTACCGGGATGTATGGATGATTGCCAAATCTCCGGTTGCCATCACGGATGCCATTGAATCGCAAACCGTTGCCGGTGGCGGAGTATTTGTGCATTGCGATAACATCAGCGAGCAGCGTGCACGGGTCTATGTAAAGACCGAGTTGCAGAACGATGCATCGCATCGGGAATCCGTTACCGTAGAAACAACACTGACCGACGCTGAAGGGAAAATAATCAAACGTGTCTCCGGCAGACTCTCTCTGAAGCCGGGCGAAAAGAAATCCATCGGACAGCAGATGGAGGTGAAAGAGCCGAAACTGTGGTCGCCGGATATACCTTATTTATATAGGGTACAATCGCGGATAAAGAAAGGCAACCGCTCTGTCGACGGAGGTATTACCCGAGTAGGTATCCGCCTTGCTGAGTTTCGCGGTAAAGATGGTTTCTGGCTGAACGGAAAACCTTTCGGACAACTGGTAGGTGCCAACCGTCATCAAGACTTTGCCTACGTGGGCAATGCACTGCCCAATTCGCAGCAATGGCGTGATGCCAAACGGCTGCGCGATGCCGGATGTACCATCATCCGCGTTGCCCACTATCCGCAAGACCCTGCCTTTATGGATGCTTGCGACGAACTGGGTCTGTTTGTCATTGTAGCCACTCCGGGATGGCAGTATTGGAACAAAGCCTCCGAATTCGGCGAATTGGTTCATCGGAATACCCGTGAGATGATTCGCCGCGACCGCAACCATCCGTCTGTCCTGATGTGGGAACCGATTCTGAATGAGACCCGTTATCCACTCGACTTTGCCTTGAAAGCACTGAATATAACGAAAGAAGAATATCCATATCCGGGACGTCCCGTAGCTGCCGCCGATGTACATTCGGCAGGTGTGAAAGAACATTACGACGTAGTGTACGGCTGGCCGGGAGACGATGAAAAGGAAGACAGACCGCAACAATGCATCTTCACCCGCGAATTCGGGGAGAATGTGGACGACTGGTATGCTCACAATAACAACAACCGCGCAAGCCGCAGCTGGGGCGAACGCCCGTTGTTGGTGCAGGCACTATCTTTGGCAAAGAGTTATGATGAGATGTACCGCACCACAGGATTATTCATCGGTGGTGCGCAATGGCATCCGTTCGACCACCAGCGCGGTTATCATCCCGACCCTTACTGGGGCGGTATCTATGATGCTTTCCGTCAGAAGAAGTACGCTTATGAGATGTTTCGCAGCCAGTCGACTGCCAATCTCCACCATCCTGTGGCAGAATGCGGACCGATGGTGTTTATCGCTCACGAAATGTCACAGTTCTCCGACAGTGAGGTAGTCGTGTTCAGTAATTGCGATTCCGTCCGCCTTTCTGTTTATGACGGTACGAAATCATGGACGAAGCCGGTGGTTCACGCAAAAGGACATATGCCCAATGCGCCTGTTGTCTTTGATGATGTATGGGATTTCTGGGAAGCACGCAAATACAGCTATACCCAAAAGAACTGGCAGAAGGTCAATATGGTTGCCGAAGGTATTATCGGCGGGAAAGTGGTGTGCACACAGAAGAAGATGCCCTCCCGCCGTTCGACCAAATTGCGTATGTATGCAGACATTCAAAAGGTGAATTTGGTGGCAGACGGTTCCGATTTTATCGTAGTGGTTGCCGAAGTAACCGATGATAGCGGAAACGTGCGTCGGCTGGCAAAAGAAAACATCGTATTTACAGTGGAAGGAGAGGGAGAGATTATCGGAGATGCCGCCATCCATGCCAATCCCCGCGCCGTTGAATTCGGTTCGGCTCCCGTATTGATTCGCTCTACACGGAGAGCCGGAAAGATAAAGGTAAAAGCCCGTGTACAGTTTGAAGGCACACAGGCGCCGACCGCTACCGAATTGGAATTTGAAAGCGTTCCAGCCGAACTTCCTTTCTGTTACGAAGAACAGCAAAGAATCGTTTCACCCACCCCGAAAACAGGCTCACCGGCCAATAAATCCGAAGGTAAAGTACAACTGACGGACGAAGAACGCCAGCGTGTATTGGACGAAGTGGAACGTCAGCAAACAGAATTTGGAACTGAAAAATAGAAATGATTATCCGCTATTTCCCCTCTATATAGGACCAATTTGCAGGAGCTATAACTCCTGCTTTCACCGCATATATGTCCTGCACGCAGCATCTATATGCGCTACGCCCAGCATCTATATATCCTGCACGCAGCGCATATATGCGCTGTAATAAGCTGATTATTAGGTTGTAAATGCATCATTTTGGCAGATAGGGAAGATAGCGGATAATCATTAAACAGAATAAGAACCATAAGAAGATAGCGATTCGGGTCGTTATCTTCAAAAAAACGATTATCTTTGGCTACTTTTTAATACCAATTCATATCATACATGAAAAAACGGAATATTCTAATACTATTATTATTGGTGATGGGTCTGTCTGCTTTTGCCTATCCGAATATGATTGTAGAACATTACACCACCGAACGCGGCTTGCCGAATAACATAGTCAACTGTACATTGAAAGGAAAAGACGGTTTCATTTGGTTCGGCACCTGGTATGGGCTCTGTAGTTTTGACGGAACAAAAATACGTTCGTATGATAACCGGGACGGATTCTATTCCACCGATATCCCTCCCCGTAAGATTCAACGCATCGTAGAAGACAAAAACGGTTTTCTGTGGATTAAGACTATCGACCGTAAACTTTACTTGTTCGACAAGCGGCACGAAAGTTTCCATGCCGTCTATGACGATGTGAAGGAATATTCTGAAAACATCCAGATAATCAAGATTCAAACCACAGAAGACGGAGATGTTTTGCTGCTGACCAAAAACAAAAGTCTTCTGCGCGCCTATACCGATAAGGAAGGCAAAATCACCATTAAACAGTTGCACGACTCACGCCCTCATGTGAACATCTATGATATGCGGTTGAAACACAATGTCTTTTGCGAGACAACCGAATTTATCAATTGGATTGGCATGGACTATCAGATATTGTCTCTTAAAAAAGGAGAGGGGCTGAGAGACAAGCCCGGAAACTTTATACTGAAGAAGATTTCCACCAACCCCGAACATTTCACCTGCGCTGCCTATAACTCCAGATTTCTCTGGTTGGGCGACCGGAACGGACATATCTATAGCATTGATTCTCAAAACGGAGTAGTGAACCGTTATGAAATACCGGAAATAAAAGTTGCCGTATCCAATTTATTGGTTACAGAATCCGGTATCCTCTATATTACCACCGATGAAGGAACTTACGAATATAACATAGGGTACAAGCAACTGACCAAACTGTCGTTTACTATTCCCCAGACAGACAAAGGAATCATCTTCTACGACAAATACGATAAAATATGGTTTCAGGAAGGCAACCGTGCTTTGATATATTACGACCCTCTGAACAAGAGCAGCCATCGTTTTGCATTTCCCGAACACAACGTCATCGGAAACTTTGAAATACAGGACGCGGGCGAACAGGGGATGTTCTTCCTGACGCCTTCCGGCGAAATTCTTCTGTTCGACAGAGATAAGATGGAGATGACACGCATCAATCAGATGAAACCGTTTGCCGATGATTTTCCGAACCAACTTTTCTTTCACCTTCTGTTGGATAAGGACGGGATACTTTGGCTCGCCTCTACCGGAAACGGAGTTTATCGGGTGAACTTCCCTAAAAAGCAATTTCAATTATTGAAAGAACTCTCTTCCGCTTCCATTGCCGCCGATAAACTTGTTTCTCCGAATTGGGGAATACGCGCTATCTACCAGGCACAAAATGGGGATATATGGGTAGGAACCCGTCGGCAGGCCTTGTATCGTTTGGACCGCAACGGACAGGTAAAGCAGATTTTCTCCGAGGAGAACTATCTGTTGGGAGCCGTGTATCATATCATGGAAGATAAAGAGGGGAATATGTGGTTCTCTACCAAAGGAAACGGGCTTGTCAAAGCCGAACCGGATATGAACTCACCGCACGGTCTGCGTTTCACCCGTTATAAGAATGACCCTAAAAATCCGAATTCCATCAGTAACAATGATGTGTACTTCACCTATCAGGATAGCCGTGGACGCATTTGGGTAGGATTGTTGGGCGGCGGACTCAACCTTATTTCCGAAGAGAACGGGGAGGTTGCCTTTATACATAAATACAATGGATTGAAACAGTATCCTCCTTACGGGCTGTATATGGAAGTGCGGACAATGACGGAGGATGAAAACGGACGTATTTGGGTAGGAACAATGGACGGTCTGATGTCTTTCGATGTGCATTTCAAGACTCCTGAGCAGATTCAGTTTGAAACATACCGCCAAGCCAGCGACCGTTCCAATGTGGCCGACAACGATATTTATGCATTATATAAAGATACGGATGCGCAAATCTGGGTAAGCGTATTTGGCGGCGGACTGAACAAGCTGGTCGGATACGACAAAGAAAAGCAGGAACCTGTTTTCAAATCCTACGGACTGCGTGAAGGACTGAACAATGATGTTGTGAAATCCATCGTAGAAGACAAGAACGGTAATCTGTGGTTTACCACGGAGATTGGCCTCTCCTGTTTCAATAAAACAACCGAGCAGTTCCGCAACTATGACAAATATGATGGCCTTTTGAACGTGGAATTGGAAGAGGGAAGTGCTCTCCGCACACTGAATGGCGACCTGTGGATTGGTACGCGGCAAGGGATTATGGCTTTTTCTCCCGACAAACTGGAAACCAGTCAGATAAACTACGATACGCGTATTGTCGATTTTAAAGTATCCAACCGCGATTTGCGCAGTTTCCGGGATTGTCCGATTCTGAAGGAATCCATCATCTATGCCGATGCCATCCGGTTGAAGTATAACCAGTCTATGTTTGCAATCGAGTTTGCTGCGTTGAATTTCTACAATCAGAACCGCGTGTCTTATCGTTATATACTCGAAGGGTATGAGAAAGAGTGGCACTATAGCGGTAAGAACCGCATAGCCTCCTACACCAATGTGCCGCCAGGGAAATATACCTTCCGTGTGGAATCAATGGACGAAGCCAATCCCGAGTTAGCCTCCAGCCGTACTTTGGCTGTTACCATTCTTCCGCCCTGGTGGTTAAGTTGGTGGGCAACACTTATTTATGCGATTTTAGGGATTGCCGCCCTCTATTTCGGTCTGCGCTTGGCTTTCTTCATGATTAAGATGAAGAACGACATCTATATCGAACAAAAGGTGTCGGAGATGAAAATCAAGTTCTTTACCAATATATCACACGAACTTCGTACTCCTCTGACGCTGATAAAAGGGCCGATACAGGAATTGAAAGCACATGAAAAACTATCTTCCAAAGGATTGCAGTATGTAGACCTTATGGAGAAGAACACCAATCAGATGTTGCAATTAGTCAATCAGATTCTCGATTTCCGAAAGATTCAGAATGGCAAGATGCGCCTGCACGTTTCCCTGATAGACTTGAATGAGATGATTTCCTCTTTCCAGAAAGAGTTCCGTGTGCTTTCGGAAGAAAATGAAATCAGCTTTACTTTCCAGTTGCCGGACGAAGCAATTATGGTATGGGCTGACAAAGAAAAAATGAGCATTGTTGTACGCAACATCCTATCGAATGCATTCAAGTTCACGCATTCCGGCGGAAGCATCTATGTCACGACAGGACTGACCGACGACGGCAAACGCTGCTATGTGCGGGTAGAGGACAACGGAGAGGGGATTCCGCAAAACAAACTGGCCGAAATATTCGAACGCTTCTCGCAAGGAGAGCAGACCAAGAACTCCTATTACCAGGGCACGGGCATCGGACTGGCACTCTCCAAAGAGATTGTCAATATGCATCACGGATTCATCCGTGCCGAAAGCCCTGATGGCCAGGGAGCTGTTTTCACAGTAGAATTATGGATGGACAAGGAACACTACCGCTCGTCGGAAGTCGACTTCTACGTCAGCGATACGGAGACCGTCACTTCACACGAAGAAGCGGCTTCCAAACCAGTTTCTCCGGCAGAAGAGACGGTGCAAGAGCCGGAGTTTGATGCTTCGTTGCCTACGCTTCTGCTGGTGGAGGACAATAAAGACCTGTGTCAGCTAATCAAACTGCAACTGGAGGACAAGTTCAATGTTCACATAGCCAATAATGGAGTGGAAGGCTTGAAGAAGATACATCTTTATCATCCCGACATTGTGGTAACCGACCAGATGATGCCTGAAATGGGCGGGTTGGAAATGTTGCAGTCGATTCGGAAAGATTTTCAGATTAGCCATATTCCGGTTATCATCCTTACTGCCAAGAACGATGAAGGAGCCAAGACAAAAGCCATCACGTTGGGAGCAAACGCCTATATCACCAAGCCGTTCAGCAAAGAATACCTGTTGGCACGTATCGACCAACTGCTTGCCGAACGTAAAATATTCCGCGAACGTGTCCGTCAGCAGATGGAAAATCAGACAACTGCGCAAGAGGACAGCTACGAACAATATCTGGTAAAGAAAGACGTTCAGTTCCTTGAAAAGATTCATCAGGTGATAGAGGAGAATATGGACGACAGCGACTTCAATATAGATACGATAGCCACCGGTATCGGTCTGAGCCGTTCGGCTTTCTTCAAGAAACTGAAAAGCCTTACCGGATTGGCGCCCATTGATTTGGTAAAGGAAATCCGTTTGAACAAATCGGTCGAACTGATTAAGAGTACGGATTTGAGTGTTTCGGAAATAGCCTTTGCCGTGGGGTTCAAAGATTCGGGTTATTACAGCAAGTGTTTCCGGAAGAAATACAACCAGACTCCCCGCGAATACATGAACGAATGGCGGAAAGGAGAGAGATAACCGATTACAAAATACTTTCTTAATCGTCTTTTTAGAAAACCTGATTAAGATTTTGAAAGAATGAATAGGATACAACTAAGAACAATCCTTTTAGGATTATTGAGTATCGGGTTTGTGCAGAGTCATGCGCAAACCTTTGCTTTGCAGGTAAAGAATGACCGTATTGCTTATTTGCCCGACGAACGCGGAAACCGGATACTTGATTTCTCTACTTGCGGTTATCAGTCGTCCGAGCAGGACATCCCTTCCGTCGGCAATAAAGTGTTCGTCTCCTGGAAGGCGGGAGACAATACGGCGCGTATCCAGCGAGCCGTCGACTATGTTTCTTCACTTCCCCCCGACGCTTCCGGTTTTCGTGGAGCCGTAATCCTGGATAAAGGAGAGTTTTCCCTCTCCGGAAGCATCCGTATCGCAGCATCGGGAGTCGTATTGCGAGGAGTGGATAAAGAGAAAACAGTGTTGTTGAAGAGAGGAACAGACAGAGGTTCGCTTATCTATATGGAAGGAACGGACGACTTGACGACTTCGGATACCTTGCAAATACGCTCCGGCTACGTTCCTGTAAATGAGAGGACATTGGAGATTGCTTTGGGAACCCCGTTGAAGAGAGGCGACCGTGTGCTGATAACCCGTCCCTCCACAAAAACGTGGATTGCTGCTTTGGGTTGCGACATCTTCGGCGGCGGAATCAGCGCCTTAGGATGGAAAGAAGGAGATATGGACGTGACTTGGGACCGGACTATCACCGGAGTGAACGGTAATCAAATCACATTGGACGCTCCCTTGACCGTAGCCTTAGACAGCCGGTACGGTACTTCGACAATCAGCCCCTATCAATGGAACGGACGCATCCGCCAGTGCGGGGTAGAAAACATGACACTGGTTTCCGATTATGATAAACGTTATCCCAAAGACGAAGACCATTGCTGGACAGGCGTCTCCATCGGGAATGCGGAAAACTGTTGGGTAAGGCAGGTCAACTTCCGGCATTTTGCGGGAAGTGCCGTTATCGTGCAGCGTACAGGCTCAAAAATAACCGTCGAAGATTGTATCTCCCGGCAGCCTGTTTCCGAACTGGGCGGGATGCGCCGTTGCACCTTCCACACACTGGGACAGCAAGTGTTATTCCAGCGTTGCTATTCGGAACAGGGGATTCACGACTTCTCCGCCGGTTATTGTGCCGCCGGTCCCAACGCTTTTGTACAATGCGACTCCTACGAATCTTTCGGATTCAGCGGCTCTATTGAAGCCTGGGCTTGCGGCTTGTTGTTCGATGTTTGCAACATAGACGGACACAACCTCGCTTTCAAGAACCTGGGACAAGACAAGAACGGGGCAGGCTGGAACACGGCAAATAGCCTGTTTTGGCAGTGCACTGCCGCCGAAATCGAATGTTATACTCCTGCCCAAGATGCGAAAAACCGTGCATATGGTTGCTGGGCGCAGTTCTCGGGCGATGGAGAATGGGCACAATCCAACAATCATGTACAACCGCGCAGCATCTTTTACGCCCAATTGACAGAGCGGTTGCAGAAAGATTGCAGTGCCCGCGCCCGCATCCTTCCCAGAAACACAAGCGCCACCAGCAGTCCTACCGTAGAAGTAGCCATGCAGTTGGCGAAAGAGGCCTACATCCCCCGCCTTACTTTGGAACGCTGGATTGACGAAAACAAGTTCGTTTCCTCCGTTTCCCCGTCGGTGAAACCGGTGGAAGCCATCAAAGAGAAAAAGAGTACTTCGGACAAGCAGCCCGCACAGGCGGAAGTGGCGATTGTCGACGGACGTATCCAAATGGGCGGCGCTTTGTTGGTAGGCGGAAGCCATACCACTCCCTGGTGGAACGGAAAACTCAAGACCAACTTCTTGGAGAAGGCAAGCCCCGCCATCACCCGTTTTGTTCCGGGACGTGAAGGAACGGGACTGACCGACCGCATAGACTCTGTGGTCGACTTTATGAAACGGAAACACATCTTGGTGTTCGACCAAAACTACGGATTATGGTACGACCGCCGTCGCGACGACCACGAGCGTATCCGCCGCCGTGACGGAGACGTATGGGCGCCTTTCTACGAACAACCCTTCGGGCGAAGCGGCGAGGGGAGAGCCTGGGAAGGATTAAGTAAATACGACCTTTGCCGTCCCAACGCCTGGTATTGGTCGCGCTTGAAGGAGTTTGCAGAAAAAGGGAGCAAGGACGGATTGCTTTTATTCCACGAAAACTATTTCCAGCACAACATCATAGAAGCCGGAGCACATTGGGTAGACAGTCCGTGGAGAAGCAGCAACAATATCAACGGAACCGGATTTCCGGAACCTGTCCCGTTTGCCGGCGACAAACGAATCTTTGTAGCCGATATGTTCTACGACACGACCCATCCGGTACGCCGCGAGCTGCACAGGCAATACATCCGTCAATGTCTGGATAACTTTGCCGATTGTCCGAATGTCATCCAACTGACCAGTGCTGAGTTTACAGGCCCGTTGCATTTTGTACAATTCTGGCTGGACGTGATAGCCGAATGGGAAGCGGAAACAGGAAAGAAAGCCAAAGTTGCGCTAAGCGCGACCAAAGACGTGCAAGATGCTATCCTTGCCGATTCCGGACGTGCCGCCGTGGTAGACATCATCGATATCCGTTACTGGCATTACAAGACAGACGGAATCTTTGCGCCGGAAGGCGGAAAGAATATGGCGCCCCGTCAGCATATGCGCAAGATGAAAGTAGGGAAAGTGACCTTCGACGAAGCATACAAGGCAGTGAGCGAATACCGTCGGAAATATCCCCGGAAAGCAGTAACATACTACGCACAGAATTATCCGGCAATGGGGTGGGCGGTATTCATGGCAGGCGGTTCGTGTCCCGCCATTCCCTGCACGGACAACGCCTTCTTGAAGGATGCTGCGGCGATGGAAGTGGAAGAAACCGATACCGACAAGTATAGGAAACTGGTAAAATCTGGTATCGGAAGTATCATTTATTCCAAGTCGGGAACAGATATTCCCCTTCAGCTCCCCTCCGGAAAATACGTGCTGAAGTATATCCACCCGCATAGCGGAGAGATAGAAACGATAAATAAATCTTTGAGAATAAACGGATTGTACGAATTGAAAGTACCCGACAAGAAAGAAGGTATTTATTGGTTCCACAAATTATAGCAAAGAGAATCCCGCTGACGACCGGTTAGCGGGATTCTTTTTTTATCGGTAATTTCTAATAAAAGCGTGTTATAAAACATGATATTTGTTTTTTCAATCCACAAATCAGATTTTACCCGGGGTTGCGGTCGGCAGTGCTTAGTTTTGCAGCGTCAAAATCAATCGAAGAATGCTATGATGGAACAAACTAATAATTCGACCGAACATTTATTCGCCTCTTTTCAGGCAGGGAATATGGCAGCTTTTTCCCAGTTGTACGATGCACATATCCACATCCTCTTCAACTACGGGCTAAGGCTTACCATCGACAAAGAGCTGCTTCAAGACTGTATCCACGATGTCTTTGTGAAACTCTATACCAAAAGAGCGGAGTTGGGCGCCATTGAAAACTTGAAATCATACCTGTTCATCTCGTTGAAGAACAAACTCTGCGACGAACTCCGCAAGCGTATGTATATGTCGGACACAGACATTGAAGAGGTGAACATAGCAGCTCCCACCGATGTGGAAGACGACTATGTGGAAAGAGAACAACGCAGCAACGAGTGCTCGCTGCTGAAGCGTCTGTTGGGACAACTGTCGCCCCGTCAGCGCGAAGCGCTTACCTTATATTATATAGAAGAGAAGAAATACGAAGACATTTGCGAGATTATGCATATGAACTACCAGTCGGTGCGCAACCTGATGCATCGCGGACTTTCCAAACTGCGTACGCTTGCCTGTTGATTTCAGGAAAAAAAGGATATTTCATTGAGTACATATGCAGGACAACGCCGTCCTATTTATGTAAACGCTTAAAAAGGATGCGATATGTGCTCGAAGGTAAATGATTTTTTGACGGATGACGATTTTATCAACTACGTATTGGGGGCGGCTCCCCAATCGGTTTCCTATTGGGAAACTTATTTCAGCGAGCATCCGGAAGAGATAGCGGATGCTGAAGAAGCCAAAGCGGTATTACAGGCACCGGCAGATGTCGTATGCAGTCTGTCGGAAGGGGAGAGCAGGCAACTGAAAGATAGGATTATTAGCAGTATAAAAGATTTTTCGGATATTTTGTAGTTGCCGCTACGCCCCTTTTTTGTACTTTTGCGTCTGATTCAAAAAAACATCACACTCATGAATACAGGCGAATCTTTATTACCCACAAGTAGATTCATTGCGGAATATGCGGCCCACCTGATGGGGGCAGGGGTGCACACCTCGCGGGTCGTACGCAATTCCAAACGTATCGGAGAGGCTTTCGGCGTAGACGTCCGGTTGGGCGTATTCCATAAAAACATCGTTCTTACGATAACAGACAAAGAGACGTCCGAGTCGTGCAATGAGGTGGTGGACATTCCTGCGCACCCTATCAGTTTCGAGCATAACGCGGAACTGAGCGTATTGAGCTGGGAAGCGGCCGACCGTCATCTCCCGTTGGAAGAACTGACGGAAAGATACCGGAAAATTGTCTCCGCTCCGGTGATACATCCCCTGTTAGTGCTCCTGTTAGTGGGGCTTGCCAATGCTTCCTTCTGCAAACTGTTCGGCGGCGACCCTGCCTCTATGGGAATTGTCTTCCTTGCCACCGTGGCGGGCTTTTACCTCAAGCAGCAGATGCAGAAAAAGAAAATCAACCATTACATCACGTTCATCGTATGCGCCTTTGTCGCTTCGCTGTGTGCTTCGGCGGCACTGATGTTTGATACGACATCCGAGATTGCGATGGCAACCAGCGTACTCTATCTCGTTCCCGGCGTACCTCTGATTAACGGTGTGATTGATGTGGTCGAGGGATACATACTCACCGGTTTTGCCCGCTTGACGGAAGCCTTTCTGCTGATAATCAGCATAGCCATTGGGCTTTCCCTCACTTTATTGATGGTAAAAGACAGTTTAATGTGATATGATAGCACTTGATATTCTTACAGACGGATTTTTTGCTGCGGTAGCAGGTATTGGGTTCGGTGCTATTTCCAACCCTCCCTTGCGTGCCTTCAAAGTGATAGCCCTGTTGGCGGCTTTGGGACACGCCTGCCGTTTTTGCCTGATGACGTATGCGGGGGTAGACATTGCCACCGCCTCCTTGTTTGCCGCCTTGCTGATAGGTTTCGGCAGCCTGTGGCTGGGCAAGCGCGTACACTGCCCGATGACGGTACTCTACATTCCGGCTCTGCTTCCGATGGTTCCGGGCAAGTATGCCTACAACATGGTGTTTTCGCTCATTATGTGTTTGCAGCACATGGAACAGCCCGAACAGCTCGACGCATTTATGAGAATGTTTTTCTTCAACAGCTTAGTAGCCGGTACGGTGATATTCATGTTGGCGGTGGGAGCCTCCTTTCCTATGTTCCTGTTTCCGCGCCGTGCCTTTTCGCTGACAAGGCACTCGTAGCCCTATGCCGGCAAAGCCTTATCGAAACTGCTATATTATAACGACAAAGAGTATGAGCAACTTACGGATTTTATTGTATGCATTTATGTTTTCTTTGGCAGCTTGCCACCCCGAAACAAACAGAGTGACTCAGGGATTGGATAAGGCCGCCCGGCTGATGGAGCAAGACCCGGATACCGCTTCCGTTATCCTCGAAGCAATCCGCCAACACCGGATGAACGAAGCGCAGCTTGCCGAATACACGCTGTTGTGCACCCAGCTCGACGAAGACAAGCATATCCCCCATGCTTCCGACAGTCCCGTCCGCCGGGCAGTCTCTTATTACGAACAGTACGGCGACGAAGCCCAAAAGGCGAGAGCCTACTATTATTTGGCTTGCGTGGAAAGCGGCTTGAATCGGAAAGAAGAGGCCGAAACTCATTTCAAGGAAGCGATAAGGCTTGCCGCACAGACGGAAGCCTACGGACAGATGACTAAAATCTGCCAAAGATGCAGCCTCTACTATCAGCAACAGGGCAAATACGACGAAGCGTTGGAAATGGAAAGAAAAGCATATGCCGGCCGGTTGATGCTGATGGAGAGCCAAAACAGTTCTCCCGTGCTGTTCGCTTCCGCTTTGGGGCTGTTCGGGGTGCTGTCGTTGTTGCTCGGACTGCTTTGGAAGAAGCATTTGTCGGTACATTCACAACTGGATACTTTCAGGAAGGAGATGCAGCAGAAAGAGGTGGAATCCTATAAACTAACGTTGCAGTGCAGCTACCTCGAAAAGAGATACCGGTCGCTCCAGCAGGACATCTATGAGAATGCGCCGGTAGTCTCCAAAGTCCGCCAGTTGAAAGAGCGCGCTGTCTCCGCCAAAACGCCCTCTTTCTCCGAGAAGGATTGGAGTGAACTGCTCCGGCTTCAGGAGAACGTCTACGGACTGGTATCCAAGCTGAAAGAGCTGAGTCCCAAGCTCACCGAAGAGGATTTAAGGGTATGCGCCTTTCTGCGCGAAGGCGTCCAGCCTGCCTGCTTTGCCGACTTGATGAAACTGACTACCGATACATTAACCCGGCGAATCTCCAGAATAAAAACAGAGAAACTGATGTTGGCAAACGCTAAGGAATCCTTAGAGGAGATTGTAAAGGCGTTGTAAACCTTCCCATTCCGGCTGAAAGAATTTCTCTTCATGCCGATGTCTGACAAATAAAGATATGTGTCTGACAATGAATCTATTGCAGTTTCCTGTCGTTTCCTACGTAGGAAACGACAGTATCTTGCTATGGAAACGCGCGTATCTTCCGAAGGAAACGGCCGTTTCCTGCAATGGGAACCGGCGTTTCTCCGTATGGAAACGAACGTATCTTCCATAGGTTCCGATGCCGTCGTCCGTATTTGTCTGCCGTTCTTGGCGGACGTCTTTGAAAATCAATTCTTTATATAACTCCTTCGTCCGCATCCGTCCGGCCGGAAAGTCAGTTTTTCCGTGTGTGTTCCCTAACTTTGCAGGCAAAAAAGTTACCGAACCATGAGCGACTTATTATTCAAAAGATGGAACGACTGCTGCGGTTGGGCGGCCTTCCTTATTGCAGCGTTTGTTTACGGGACGACTGTCGAACCTACTGCAAGTTTCTGGGATTGTCCCGAATTCATTTCATGTGCCGAGAAGTTACAAGTAGGCCATCCGCCCGGTGCGCCTTTTTATATGCTTGTCGGGAATCTCTTTACTCAGTTTGCTTCCGATGCGAAAGACGTGGCCTACACGGTCAACTTCTTGAACGCCTTGCTGAGTGCCGGTTGTATTCTGTTTCTTTTCTGGAGCATAACCCGACTGGTGAAACCCTTGCTTGCAACCGGCAAAGAGAACCTGTCGGTTGCAGACCTCATTCTTATTTTAGGCGCCGGAATGACAGGCGCGTTGGTCTACACCTTCAGCGACACCTTTTGGTTCAGTGCCGTCGAGGGCGAAGTGTATGCTTTCTCCTCTTTCCTCACTGCCGTGGTCTTTTGGATGATTCTGCGATGGCAAGACGAAGCCGACGCCATACACGGCGACCGTTGGATTGTCCTTATAGCCTATGTCATCGGACTTTCCATCGGGGTGCATTTACTCAACCTGCTCTGCATCCCAGCCATTGTGCTGGTGTTCTATTACCGGAAATACCGGACAATATCCCTTTGGGGAGTCACCGGAGCCATAGCCGTGTCGGGACTCCTTATCCTGTTTATTCTCTTTGTCTACATTCCCGGTATGGCGGATGTGGGAGGATGGTTCGAATTACTCTTTGTCAACCTCCTCGGTTTTCCTTTCCACACCGGACTGATTTTCTTTGTCGTTCTGCTGATTGCCGCACTCACGGGAGCCATCTTCCGTTTCCGCAAACGCGTAGTACACACTACTTTGTGGTGTTTGCTCATGCTTACCGTAGGCTATACCACCTATGCGGTGATACTGATTCGTGCCAACGCCAATACGCCGCTTAATGAAAACGCACCCGACAATATCTTCACCCTCAAAAGCTACCTCAACCGCGAACAGTACGAAAGCGCCCCGCTGCTTTATGGAAAGACGTATGCTTCCGAACCCGAATACGTGCCCGAAGGCGACTATTACAAAGTAAAAACCAAGAAGGGCGCCGCCATCTATCGTCCGGACAGGGAGGCGGGCAACTATGAACTTATCCGGCACAAAGAGGAGGTGTGCTACACGCAGCCCATGTTCTTCTCCCGGATGTGGAACGAACGCATGGCTTCCGCTTACAAGAGCTGGACGGGAAACAACGGAACGCCTCCCACCCAAAAAGAGAATCTGACCTATTTCATTACCTATCAGCTTAATCATATGTATTGGCGTTATTTCCTGTGGAACTTTGTCGGACGGCAGAACGACATACAGGGAAACGGCGAACCGGAACACGGCAACTGGATAACAGGAATCTCCTGGCTGGACAACTTAAGACTGGGAGACCAAAGCCTGCTGCCGGAATCCTTGCGGCAGAACAAAGGACGCAATGTATTCTACGGATTGCCTCTTTTGTTAGGGCTCTTCGGAATTTATTGGCAATGGAACCGCAGCCGGACAGGCAGGCAGCAGTTCAGCGTGCTGTTCTTTCTCTTTTTCATGACGGGACTTGCCATTGTGCTTTACCTGAACCAGCCTCCCTGCCAGCCGCGCGAACGGGACTATGCATACGCCGGTTCGTTCTATGCCTTCGCCATTTGGATAGGGATGGGAGCGGCAGGAGTGTGCGACGCACTCCGCCGGAGAACGGCTTCGACCGCGCCAGTGGGTGTGCTGATGGCGATTTGTCTGTTGCTTCCGGTGCAGATGGCAAGCCAAACGTGGGACGACCACGACCGGAGCGGCCGTTTTACCTGCCGTGACTTTGGGGCGAACTACCTGATGACTCTGCCCGACAAAGGGAATCCGATTATCTTCTGCAACGGCGACAACGATACTTTCCCCTTATGGTACAACCAGGACACGGAGAACGTACGCCGGGATGCACGTGTTTGCAACCTGAGTTACGCGCAGACCGACTGGTATATTTACCAGCAGCAATGTCCGTTGTACGACGCGCCGCCCTTGCCCATAAGCTGGAACAAGCATCAGTACCAGGAAGGTAAAAACGAATATGTAGCCGTGCGTCCGGAACTGAAGAAGCAAGTGGAGGAACTCTACCGAAAACATCCCGAAGAGGCACGGAGAAGTTTCGGAGATGACCCGTTCGCGCTCGGCAACATTCTGAAATATTGGGTCTTTTCGGACAAAAAGGAATTTCGTGTCATCCCCACGGATACGATAAACATTCCTGTCAACAAAGAGGCGGTACTCCGTTCGGGTATCATGCTTCCCCGCGCCATCCGTTCTCTGAAAGGCGAAGCGTTGAGAAAGGCGATACCGGACAAGCTCCGTCTTTCCCTGAAAGAGATACGTATGCTTACCAAAGTCGATTTGCTTCTCTTGGAAATCCTTGCCAACTGCAACTGGGAGCGTCCGCTTTATGTCGCCCTCTCCGTAGGAGACATCAGCCGGTTGAAATTTGACAATTACTTCGTGCAGGAGGGACTGGCACTCCGTTTCACTCCCTTCGACTACAAGGAGTGGGGAGACGCCGACAAGGACAGGCCTTATGCAGTAGACGTGGAACGGCTCTACGACAATGTAATGAACAGATATGCCTATGGGGGAATGGATGCTCCGCAACTTTACTTGGACGAAACTACCCTGCGTATATGCTGGTACCATCGGCGACTCTTCGCACTGCTTGCCAAAGAGCTGATTGCACAGGGAGACGATGCGCGTGCGCGGAAAGTTCTTGCATACGCGGAGCAGGTTGTTCCCGCCCGCCATGTTCCCCCAACGTACGAAAGCGGTTCTTACGACCTGGCAACAGCCTATGCCGCCGTCGGAGAAAAAGAGAAAGCCGCCGCCTTGACGGAGTATCTGATAGCCGAAGCGGAAGATTACATCGAATGGGCTTTTTCATGGCAGGCGGACGGTAGGGAAAGTCTGCGCAACGACTGTATGTATAAGCTCTGGCAGTGGAACCGTTACAACGAACTTTTGAGAGAGGTGGACGAGGAGATGTACAGGACGAGCAGCCAACGGTTGGAAGAGAACTATGTACGTCTTGCTTCCGGCACGAATGAGAACAATTGAAATATGAAGCGTGTATGAAACAGAAAGAGAAAACAACCGTATTCGGCAGAAGGAATTATAGGATTCTCGTCGTAGGTTCGGCAATGATTGTGGCAGGTTATCTGCTGATGAGCGGCGAGGGGAGTACTCCTGCCGCCTACAATCCCGATATTTTCAGCGAATGGCGCATCCGAATCGCCCCCGTCATCTGTCTGGCGGGATACCTGATAAATGTATTCGGACTCTTGTACCGGACGGGTTCAAAAGAGAAGAATCTGTAATTCAGGTATAACTTTCGGTAACAGATATAGTTGATAATTCGACTTATCTGCTTAAATTTGCGCGGTATATAAGAATGGACTTCAAACTACTATAAATCGAAAAAGAATACATTATGCTGCGTACTATCAGACTTACAGCCGCGCTTCTGTGCTTTACGCTTGTCACCCTGTTGTTTCTCGACTTTACGGGGACTCTGCACGCATGGTTCGGATGGCTGGCGAAAATACAGTTCTTGCCGGCGTTATTGGCCTTGAATATAGGTATCGTATCGGTGCTTGTCATACTGACACTGCTTTTCGGGCGTATCTATTGTTCCGTCATTTGTCCGTTGGGTGTCTTTCAGGATGTTGTGTCCTGGGTATCCGGCAAGCAAAAGAAGAACAGGTTCCGCTATTCGCCGGCGAAGAGATGGTTGCGATACGGCGTATTGGGGGTGTTCTTCGTGCTGATGGTGGCGGGAGTGAATGCTTTGGCCATACTGATTGCTCCTTATAGCGCATACGGCAGGATAGCTGCCAGTCTCTTTGCCCCAGTGTGGCAATGGGGGAACAACCTGCTTGCCTGCATCGCCGAACGGATGAACAGTTACGCCTTCTACGAAACAGAGGTGTGGATGAAGAGTCTTCCGACATTTCTTATCGCCGTAGGTACTTTCGTTATCGTCAGCATCTTGGCCTGGCGCAACGGACGTACTTACTGCAACACGGTCTGTCCGGTAGGTACGGTGTTAGGGTTCGTCTCCCGGTATGCGATGTTCAAACCAGTGATTGATACTGCCAAATGCAACAGTTGCGGCTTGTGTGCCCGCAACTGCAAAGCCTCCTGCATCGACCCGAAAGCACACGAAATCGACTACAGCCGTTGCGTGGCTTGCATGGACTGTATCGGAAAGTGCAGGCACGGAGCCATCGGATATACCCGGCGAACAGCCGAAAAGCAAACGCCCGTCACAACGGAAGCCGGCAACTCCCGCCGCAACTTCCTTTCGTCTTCGGTACTCTTGGCTACGACTTTCATACTGAAAGCGCAGGAGAAGAAGGTGGACGGCGGACTGGCTGCCATCGAGGAGAAAAAGATTCCTCACCGCGAGCATCCTATTTATCCGCCGGGAGCACTGAGCGCGCGGCACTTTACCCAACATTGCACCGCGTGCCAGCTTTGTATCTCCGTATGTCCCAACCAGGTGCTCCGCCCTTCGGGCAACCTGATGACTTTGATGCAACCCGAAATGTCATACGAACGCGGATATTGCCGTCCCGAATGTACCAAATGCTCGGACGTATGTCCCGCAGGAGCCATCCGCCCCATTACCACGGCAGATAAGTCGGCCACCCAAATCGGGCACGCCGTATGGATAAAAGAGAATTGCATACCTTTGACGGAAGGGGTGAAGTGTGGCAACTGTGCCCGCCATTGCCCTACGGGAGCCATCCAGATGGTAGCTTCCGACCCCGACGAACCCAAGTCGCCGAAGATACCGGTAGTCAACGTGGAGAAATGCATCGGCTGCGGAGCGTGTGAAAACCTTTGCCCGTCGCGTCCGTTCAGCGCCATCTACGTCACCGGACATCCCATGCACCGGACTATTTGATTGAACTAAATCAGCAGAAGATTATGGAAGAAAGAAACAGGAAAGATATAAATAGGAGAGACTTTATCAAAATCGTAGGTATCAGTGCCGCCACTTCTACGGGGCTGCTGTACGGATGTTCGTCGAAGGGTAATCCGGCTTCGGGCAGTATTGCGGCAGAAGGGGAGATACCTGCCGACAAAATGACGTACCGTACATCGCCAACCACCGGCGACCGCGTTTCACTCTTGGGATACGGCTGTATGCGCTGGCCGCTCACACCCGCACCCGATGGCAACGGAGAGGTAATCGACCAGGACGCCGTCAACAGTCTGGTAGACTATGCCATTGCCCACGGAGTGAATTATTTCGATACGTCTCCGGCTTATGTGCAGGGCTTTTCGGAAAGGGCAACGGGGATTGCATTGAGCCGCCATCCCCGCGACAAATATTTCATTGCTACCAAACTGTCCAACTTCTCTCCGGACACATGGTCGCGCGAGGCTTCGCTCAAGATGTATCACAAGTCGTTTACGGAGCTCCAGGTCGACTACATCGACTATATGTTGCTCCACGGTATTGGTATGGGAGGTATGGATGCGCTCAAAGGACGATACATAGACAACGGAACGCTCGACTTCCTGATAAAAGAGCGTGAAGCCGGACGTATCCGTAACCTCGGTTTCTCCTATCACGGTGATATCGAAGTGTATGATTACCTGCTTTCACGCCACGATGAAATAAAGTGGGACTTTGTGCAGATACAGCTCAACTACGTAGACTGGAAGCACGCCAAAGCCACCAACCGGCGGAATACCGACGCCGAATACCTGTATGGCGAACTGAGCAAAAGAGGAATCCCCGCCATCATCATGGAACCGCTTTTGGGCGGACGCCTGTCCAAACTGAACGACAACTTAGTGGCACGGCTCAAGCAACGCCGTCCCGAAAACAGTGTCGCTTCGTGGGCTTTCCGCTTCGCCGGTTCTTTTCCCGGCGTACTGACGGTATTGAGCGGAATGACTTATATGGAGCATCTGCAAGACAACCTCCGCACATACTCGCCTTTGGAACCGTTGACGGACGAAGAGATGGACTTCCTCGAAGAAACGGCACAGTTGATGCTGAAATATCCCACCATCCCCTGCAACGACTGCAAGTATTGTATGCCTTGCCCGTACGGACTGGATATTCCGGCGATTCTCTTGCACTACAACCGTTGTGTCAACGAAGGAAACGTTGCCAGGAACAAGCAAGACGAGCATTACGCAAAAGCCCGCCGCGCCTTTCTGGTAGGTTACGACCGCCGCGTGCCGAAACTTCGTCAGGCAAGCCACTGCATCGGCTGCAACCAGTGTGTGTCGCATTGTCCGCAAAACATCAACATACCGAAAGAGTTGCACCGGATAGACCGGTTCGTCGAACAACTGAAACAGGGTACATTATAATAGAATGAAGGAGTTAATCGACTTGCTGCATAGCGGAGGATATTCCTGCGTGATTGCCAACGAAGGAAAGACGCACACCTTCACCCAACGCGGAGTAGCCGATTTGTATTATTTGCTGACACAGGAACCGGCGTTACTGAAAGGAGCACTGATAGCCGACAAAGTAGTCGGCAAAGGAGCTGCCGCCCTGATGATATTGGGCGGAATAAAGGAGTTATATGCGGACGTCGTCAGCTCCGACGCTCTGAGTCTGCTTCAGACTTCGGACGTAAAAGTCAGCTTTGCACAGGAAGTTCCTTTTATTTGGAACCGTACCCGCACCGCCAGATGTCCCGTAGAGACTCTGTGCCACAACGAGCAGTCGGCAGCAACTATCCTGCCGTTGATTCGCGACTTTCTCAAACAATGATTTATTTCTAAAACAGTCAATAACAAACAACTAAGGAGTATGAAATCAACAACAATAAAACTTTACTCGCTGGATTACAGTAATGTGAATACCTATTTGGCAGCTTTGCTATTCGTTGTCGGAAACATCGTCTTTCCCCAACTCTTTCATCTTATCCCGCAAGGAGGGATAACCTGGCTGCCGATTTATTTCTTCACACTCATCGGCGCATATAAATATGGTTGGAAGGTAGGAGTGCTGACTGCTATCTTGTCGCCGGTGCTCAATTCCCTGTTGTTCGGTATGCCTTCTTCCGCAGTTCTGCCTGCCATCCTGTTGAAATCCGTATGGTTAGCTCTTGCCGCCGGCTGGGCAGCCCGACATTTCAAACGCGTCTCCATTGCCATACTGGCAGGCGTAGTGTTTACTTATCAGGTATTGGGCACGTTGGGCGAATGGGCCATCACCGGAAGTTTCTATCTTGCCGTCCAAGACTTCCGTATAGCTGTTCCGGGGATGTGTTTGCAGGTATTCGGAGGATATCTGTTCATTAAATATTTGATTCGTAATTCATTACTTTCCAACAGATAAAGAGACAAGTTTGTACGTATACAAGAATCAGGTAACAATCATAAGATTTTTACCTGATTTTTGTATGTAGAATAGGGAAGTTCATGCATTTTTCGTATTTTTGCGCCCTATTACAGTACTTAAAGAACTTTAAATACAAAAATATAATGGCAAAAGAACTGAAAGACCTTACCAAACGTAGCGAGAACTATTCGCAATGGTACAACGATTTGGTGGTAAAAGCAGACTTGGCAGAGCAGTCTGCCGTACGCGGATGTATGGTGATTAAGCCTTACGGATACGCAATTTGGGAGAAAATGCAGCGTCAGTTAGACGATATGTTTAAAGAGACGGGACACGTAAATGCATACTTCCCGTTGTTAATTCCCAAATCATTCCTGAGCCGTGAAGCTGAACACGTGGAAGGCTTTGCAAAAGAATGCGCCGTAGTGACGCATTACCGTTTGAAAAATGCGGAAGATGGTTCGGGCGTAGTAGTAGACCCCGCCGCTAAACTGGAAGAAGAGCTGATTATCCGCCCGACATCAGAGACTATTATCTGGAATACCTATAAAAACTGGATTCAATCTTATCGCGACCTGCCTATTCTTTGCAATCAGTGGGCGAACGTTTTCCGTTGGGAGATGCGTACCCGTCTGTTCCTGCGTACTGCCGAATTCCTTTGGCAAGAGGGACATACTGCCCACGCCACTCGCGAAGAAGCCGAAGAAGAAGCAGTCAGAATGTTGAATGTATATGCGGATTTCGCAGAGAAATATATGGCAGTTCCCGTTGTGAAAGGTGTGAAATCTGCCAATGAACGTTTTGCCGGCGCATTGGATACATATACCATCGAAGCCATGATGCAGGACGGAAAGGCACTGCAAAGCGGTACTTCCCACTTCTTGGGACAGAACTTTGCCAAAGCATTCGATGTTCAGTTCGTGAACAAAGAGAACAAGTTGGAATATGTTTGGGCTACGTCGTGGGGTGTTTCCACTCGTTTGATGGGTGCATTGATTATGACTCACTCAGACGATAACGGTCTGGTATTGCCGCCGCATTTGGCTCCGATTCAGGTGGTAATTGTTCCTATTTATAAGAATGACGAACAACTGAAACAAATCGATGCTAAAGTAGAAGGTATTGTTGCCAAACTGAAAGCATTGGGCATTTCGGTGAAATATGACAATGCGGACAACAAACGTCCGGGCTTCAAGTTTGCGGATTATGAATTGAAGGGTGTGCCTGTCCGCTTGGTAATGGGAGGCCGCGACCTTGAAAACAACACAATGGAAGTGATGCGCCGCGATACACTGGAAAAAGAGACAATCACGTGCGACGGTATTGAGACTTATGTACAGAATTTGCTTGAAGAAATGCAGGCAAATATCTACAAGAAAGCATTGGATTACCGCAACTCGAAGATTACGGCAGTAGATACTTACGAAGAGTTTAAGGAACAAATCGAGAAAGGCGGTTTTGTACTGGCTCACTGGGACGGTACTTCCGAAACGGAAGAAAAGATTAAAGAAGAAACGAAAGCTACGATTCGCTGTATCCCGTTCGATTCTTTCGTGCCGGGCGACAAAGAACCGGGTAAATGCATGGTTACAGGCAAACCGTCGGCCTGCCGTGTGATATTCGCACGTTCTTATTAATATAAAACCTGTATAGATTTCCCATGAAGAGCCCGAAATTTAAGTTAGAATTTCGGACTCTTTTGCATTTTGGCAATATAAGTCAGAGGAAATTGCCATACGGAACAATAAATTGCTATGTGAAATAGAACTTTTATATCCGAATTTACGTTTTAAATAGATAGTTACAGTGAAAACCAATTTTAAAAAACAACGATTATGAAAAAGTTAGTATTCTTATTAGTGTGCTTGTTTACATTGCAGACAGTAGCGTTTGCAGACGACGACCGTCCCATCCAAGTTACTCAAATGCCACAATCGGCACAACGGTTCATCAAACAGCATTTTGCCGACAGCAAAGTGGCTTTGGCAAAGATGGAAAGCGATTTCTTCAATAAAAGTTATGAGGTGATTTTCACGAATGGCAATAAAGTGGAGTTCGACAAGAAGGGGGATTGGGAAGAGGTGAATTGCAAATTCACTTCCGTTCCGTCGGCAGTTGTTCCCCCCGCCATCCGGAAATATATCGCAACCAATTATCCCGACACAAAAGTGTGGAACATAGGGCGCGATAAAAAAGAATATGAAGTGAAACTCTCCAATCGTGTGGAATTAAAGTTCGACTTGCAGTTCAATTTGATTGATATTGATTTCTAAACCTCTTTGGCGCAAAAGCCACCCGTTTCTGCAATTGGCGGAGTGCGGTGGCTTTTTTCTTTTCTTATTCAGTCGTATCGGTCTGTTGGCGAGCCTTTTCTTCCTGTTTCCGCTTATTGCGCAGCTTCCACTTTCCGAAGAACAAATCGCTCCATTTGTTGAAATCCTTCTTGTACATAATGCCTACGCCCTGTGTGGTGAGGTTGGTCTTTGTATAATAACGGTCGTTTGTTTCGTTATAGGCTTTCAGGCGGATATCTCCCGAGCGGTTTATCAGCCATTCCGCTTCAAAGTCTCCCACAAAGTTGGTGTTTGCCATCGGATTGTCACGATAGCCGAAGTTACCGTTAATCAACAGGCGGTTGTTCAACAGTTGACCCGACAGGATTCCTTCCACTTCCACATCCGTCCAGCCTTTGTCACCCGTACTCAGATTGGTTCCGATGTTCCAGTTGTTTGTTTCAAAAACCCGCGACAGGGCGTTATTCAACTGTCCAGAGAGGGTAGAAGAGAGTACCGACGACATCACATTGGAGTTCTGATTGTTGTTTCGGGCGTCTTCCGTATAGAACTTGCCGATTCCCAACAGATAGAGAATCTGCATATTCATCTGTTCTTCCGTGCTGATGTAGTTGCGCACCAATGTTTGTACTTCATCCCTTTCATTCGGAAGTTCGATACCCAATTTAATGGTCGGACGCACCAACATTCCACTCAGGTTCATGATGCAATTCACCCGCACGTTGGGTTGCTGGATGATGGTCGAAGCATCAGGTATCAAATCGTTCAGGGAAGCGGAGTTTACCGTATATGCAGCCTGTATGTCCATATTGGCATCCAAAGGCGCACCATGAAAAGTGATTGTGCTTCCGTTCTTTATGACAAAGTCCTTGCGGATGACTTCTTGCAGACTGAACTTGTAGACTCCTTGAGTAATTCTGTAATTACCGAACATCTTCACATCGCCTTTGTTGTAAAACTCTGTCCGGATGTTTCCCGTACCTTTTCCACTGATGTAATCTCCGGCTATCGGGTCCATGATAATCCGCATCGTCGCATCGGGTGTAGCATCTACAAGGATATTGAGACGGATATCCGTCTGCTGCTCAGCTTCCGCCTGTCGTTTCTGTTGCACCTGCTCGTAATGGGAAGCTATCTGTACGGAATCGCGGATAGTGCGGCGGGGTGTCTTGTCGACAAACTTGATAAACTGATTGTTAGTGGCCGATGCTACGCTGCCGTTGATGTAAGTGAAGGTTGTATTCCGGTTGGTTGTCATGGCGGCATTGACTTCCAGTCCTTGAATGGCATTACCGTATAGCAAAACGTTTCCCGTGCCGTACACCGTTCCATAGAAAGGCATATCGGCCGATTCCTTCGTATTCATCACAAGCATATTGTCGGCCTGTACCTCGAAGCGATAGTTCATGTTCTTGAAATGCTTGAAACGCAGATATCCGTTGATTCTTCCCGCATGACCTTCCATGTCGGAAATATACATATTGTTGAAAGTCAATCCGGTAGGAGCAAGGTGTACCGTGTCCTTGATGATAAAATGAGTATTCAGTATATCAAACTTCATAGACGCATCCGCCATGACTGCGCCGTCTAAATTCAATCCTTTGAACTTTCCGTAGAAATGCACCTTTCCCGTTCCCCGTCCTTTTATGTCGGTAGCGATGGACTTCATGTAATGTTCAAGAAATTTAAGGTTCAGTTCGTTGGCTTCGATATGCAGGTCGAGCCCGCTCTCTGGTTTCAACGGATAAATAATACCGCTGACGCGCGATGGAGCGGGAGATATATCGCGGATGGAGGCGTTCAGACGGATACCTCTGTTGTCATTGTCCCATTCGCCATATATATCCAGGTCGCCCAACCGCCCTTGATTGAGTGAGAAGTTCTTAACAAACAGGCGGGTATTCATGACCGGCTTTTTCAGTACACCGCTCGCATAAGCCGTTCCCGTCGCATCTCCCTCAAAGTTTACATCGTCGGAAACGTTTGCTATATCAAATACATATCCCATATTGATATCTTTCAAATCGACCTTCACCGTATCTTGCGGATTGTCGGAAAGGCGTCCGTTGATACGCACATAGCGATCTCGGTGGCTGAAGTAGAAATTATTCACGTTCACCTTGCCCGAATCTACCACCACTTGCGAAGGATGTACTTTCCACAAGGTATCATTCAGTATAATATCCGTCGGTTTCACATCTACCGTTGCCTTCAACAACGGCTTTTCGCCCTCTGTGCGCAGAAACTCCGCCACGGCAGCCAACCGTCCGCTATAAGTTACCGCCGCACTGTTTCCCCAATTCAATGTCGTACTGACACGATCGTCTTTCGCCTGTGCATTCAGCGAGAGATTGACTGCCCCTTTTTTCTTCAGATTGGTTAAGCGCACCTGCGCACGAATATGGTCTGCCGGATTCTCGCACAACACCATTCCCGATTCTATATAATTATTCTTGTACTGCAAACGGGGAAAATAGCCTTCTACTCGTAAACGCTGCATGGAATCATTGAAATATCCCTTCACGGTGGAGTGGGTATATACGGTAAGCGGAATATCGAACACCTTCGACAAGAGGTCCGTATTATAAATATGTATATCAAACAGAAAGTTATTGTGTGTCTCAACCGGCTTTTTGGGCGGCAATATCAACGACGGAACGTACTTTCTCATGATATTCAGCATACTGACAGGTAGCGTATGGTATTGAAACTTTCCAGTTACGCTTGCTGTCAGAAACTCGGAAGTCAGCTGCAGTTGATTCTCGTCGTCTTGTCTGGTTGCCCGAATATTTATATTTCTCATGAAATACTCCTTGTCTGGAGCCGTAAACGTCAGACTATCTACATTGATTTCTCCCATCATCTCGTCAACGGAACCGCCCGTGAAGTTGGCTTTCAGTTTCAGAGAAAATTCCGAATCCGAGTATTTGTCAGTGAGATTCAAGTCATTGGGACGTATTTTGTCTACTACCGCTAAAAAATTAAAAGTCGGCACTTTGGAGGCAGTATTGATGTCTCCATTCAAATAGATGGAGCCGTTCGGGTCATCCAATATCGCTTTACCGTTGAATCCGCCTCGTTTATATTCACCATCCAGCGTAATATTCTCATATCGGTATCTACTATAATCGACGGAAGCAATCAGCCCTTTCAGTTCGACAGCCGGAAGCTGGTCGGCAATGTGCCTGCCATATACATCCAGATTGAATGTGATTTCTCCTAACTTCTCGTTGGCAAGCAGTTCACCGAGTTTGTAATCTTCCGTTTTCACCGCGCCGGAGTAAGCGAATAATCCTTTACTCTTGTCCGAACTTAATTTCAAGTCGGTCTTTATGCTTCCCAAACCGGTACGTAATTGTCCGTAAGTGACCAAATCCGTAAAATATCCGGAGATTTCTCCACGGAAACTGACGTCACCCAAGCGTTCGAGAATAGGGGGAACTCCGTTGTAATTGTGCCCCAGGTTACGTACCAAAAAGCCGACGCCACGGGTGTTAGCCGAGAGTTCGGAAAGAGTACCATATATATATGCGTTTTGCGGATGTGACAAATCGTGAAGCGACACCTCTCCCCGAAGACGGAATTGCCGATTGTCTGCCGTAATCTCTAAATGCGGACAATTCAACTGATCGGCGGTGCCTTGTACCTCCATATCTAACGTGACCGGTTCCTTAAAGTGTGACAAGGTCGGTACGAAAGGCGAAATATCCTTCAACGTAACTTGTGACGGAAGTGTACGGAATGAAAAGCGAACCTGCTCGGCAAAATGATTGAAAGCCTGCAAACTGTTATAGTCTAAACGGATGGTATCCATTTTTAAAGAGGTCTCAGGCAGTTCAATGACAAAATTTTCAATACTTGTCTGTTTGCTGTTGGCAACCAATTTCAGGCTCAGCTTTTTCAAGGAGAACCCCGATGCACTCTCATCAAGGCTCAACCGTTTGATTCCCAAATTCACCGAATCCTTGTTCAAGGCCTTCAAAGAGACATTGGCAATGATGTTCTGAAGCTGGATATGCTTGGAGTTGAACTTCCCAGGAGTTTCCTCTTCCGAAAGTACATGATAGGACATCCGCCCGCGACGAATCAGAATCGAATTGATACGCAAGTCGAGCGAACTTTCTTTTACCGTATCTTTGGATGCGAAAGCGTCCAGCACAAACTTGAAATTGGGTGAAGCATCCGGCGTATCCTTCCGGAGACTGATGTTAAAGCCAAAAAGCTGGACACTGCTGATGGAAATCTTTCCTTTAAAGAAAGGCACGATGTCAAACTTGGCAGAGAGGCGGGTAACTTTAAGCATTTCTTCCCCGCTTTGATCGTTAAGTAATACATCATCAATGATGATGCGGTTCAACAATCCCATATTCATTCTTCCGATAGTAACCTGAGTTCCCAACACTCCGGAAAGTTCTTTGGCGACAAACGAACTCATTGCTCGCTGAACAGTTGGTATATTCAGCAAGATAATAGCCCCGATATATACTCCCAGTACAATACCGACTATCCAGCGTACAGTCTTTTTCAGCGTTCTGATAAGCGTTTACTTTTATTTTGCGAACAAAAATATAAAATAGTTCGTTATGAATCGTAGTTTTATGATTACTTTTGCACCGTTTAATAGTATAAAATCTTATGAGTGCAATAATATTAGGAATCGAATCCTCTTGTGATGATACGTCGGCAGCCGTTATCAAAGACGGTTATCTGCTGTCAAATGTAGTGTCAAGTCAGGCCGTACACGAAGCATACGGTGGTGTAGTCCCCGAACTGGCTTCACGAGCACACCAGCAAAATATTGTACCGGTAGTACACGAAGCATTGAAACGTGCCGGTGTCACTAAGGAAGAACTGAGCGCAATAGCATTCACCCGAGGTCCGGGGCTAATGGGTTCGTTGCTTGTCGGTGTTTCTTTCGCTAAAGGATTCGCCCGCTCTTTGGATATTCCTTTAGTTGATGTTAACCACTTGACAGGTCATGTATTAGCTCATTTTATTAAAGTAGAAGGAGAGGAGAACAAACAACCGCAATTCCCGTTTCTTTGCCTGTTGGTGTCCGGAGGAAATTCACAGATTATATTGGTAAAAGCGTATAATGATATGGAAATTTTGGGACAGACCATTGACGACGCCGCAGGCGAAGCGATTGACAAATGTTCGAAAGTCATGGGATTAGGATACCCGGGCGGTCCTATTATCGACAAACTGGCACGTCAGGGAAATCCGAAGGCTTTCACATTCAGCAAGCCGCATATTCCGGGCTTGGATTATAGCTTTAGTGGATTAAAAACTTCATTCCTGTATTCGTTGCGCGACTGGCTGAAGGAAGACCCTGACTTTATCGAACATCACAAAATGGATTTGGCAGCATCGTTGGAAGCGACTGTTGTAGATATCCTGATGAATAAATTGCGGAAAGCAGCCAAAGAATATAAAATCAAGGAAGTAGCCGTAGCGGGAGGAGTTTCCGCAAATAACGGATTGCGCAATGCATTCTGCGAACACGCGGAAAAATACGGCTGGAACATATATATTCCCAAATTCAGCTATACGACCGATAATGCGGCGATGATTGCCATGACCGGATATTTCAAATATTTGGATAAAGAATTCTGTCCTATTGAACTTCCGGCTTATTCCCGCGTTACTTTATAAGTCGTTTTTTACACATCTTACTTATATATAAGGAGAATAGATTGTATCAATAAAGCAGGAAAATATGTTTGCCGAAATTATAACCATAGGCGATGAACTGTTGATAGGGCAGGTTGTCGATACTAATTCCGCCTGGATGGGACGGGAGTTAAATAAAATAGGTATTGAGGTGCTGCGCACTGTTTCAATCCGCGACCGGGAGGAAGAAATTTTGGAAGCGGTGGATCATGCGATGAAAAGGGTCGATATTGTTTTAGTCACAGGAGGATTGGGACCTACAAAGGACGATATAACAAAGCAGACGCTTTGTAAATATTTTCATACGGAACTGGTATTCAGCGAAGAGGTTTTTGAAAATGTAAAGCGGGTATTGGCAGGAAAAATTCCAATGAACGCACTCAATAAAAGTCAGGCAATGGTTCCCAAAGATTGCATTGTAATCAATAATCCTGTGGGAAGTGCTTCCGTCAGTTGGTTTGAGAAAGAGGGAAAAGTACTTGTGTCCATGCCTGGAGTTCCGCAGGAAATGACTGTTGTAATGACCGAAAGTATATTGCCAGAATTGCACAAAAGGTTTCAGACAGACGCAATCCTTCATCAAACTTTCCTCGTACAGAACTATCCGGAATCGGTATTGGCCGAGAAGTTGGAGGCGTGGGAGAGTGCCTTACCGGAGTGTATTAAATTGGCTTATCTGCCCAAGCCCGGAATAATCCGGCTGAGACTGACTGGGCGCGGACAAAGAAAAGAGGAAATCGAAAAGATTCTTGAGTGTGAAAAAATAAAACTGAAAGAAATCTTAGGCGAAGATATTTTCAGTGAAGAAGATGTATCATTAGAAACTGTCGTAGGTGAGCTGCTGAAAAAGAAGAAATTGACCGTTTCCACCGCAGAAAGTTGCACTGGCGGAAGCATTGCCGCACGGTTAACCTCCGTCTCCGGAAGCTCGGAATATTTCAACGGCAGCGTAGTGGCTTACTCCAATGAAGTAAAAATGAGACTTTTACAAGTGTCTTCCAAAACCTTAGAATATCACGGCGCTGTAAGTGAGGAGACTGTAATTGAAATGGTAAAAGGTGCGATGAAAGCATTGAATACAGACTGTGCTGTTGCCACATCAGGAATAGCCGGTCCGGGAGGCGGCACTCAAGAGAAACCCGTAGGAACTGTTTGGATTGCCGTTGGTTATAAAAACGAAATTCGTACTTACAAACAGGAAACCAATCGGGGAAGAGCCATGAACATTGAAAGAGCAGGCAATAATGCGTTGTTAATGCTTCGAGATTTGCTCAAATAAGGAAAAATAGCTGCTTATAAGTGAATTATTTTAAGAAATTCTTGTTTTATACGGATAAAAGTGCTTACTTTGCGTCCTGTTTGAAATAAGTATAGATATAAAACTATAAAAATAAGATAGAAATGTCGAAGATTTGTCAAATTACCGGAAAGAAAGCCATGATTGGCAACAATGTTTCACACTCAAAGAGAAGAACAAAAAGAACCTTTGATTTGAACTTGTTTAACAAGAAGTTCTATTACGTAGAACAGGATTGTTGGATCAGCCTTAGCCTTTGCGCTAACGGTCTGCGTATTATCAACAAAAAAGGACTGGATGCTGCGCTGACTGAAGCTGTAGCTAAAGGTTATTGTGATTGGAAAAGCATTAAAGTAATCGGCTAAACGTAGAGGAGAAAACTTACAATGGCAAAGAAAGCAAAAGGTAACAGAGTACAGGTGATTCTGGAATGTACAGAACACAAAGATAGTGGAATGCCGGGAACATCTCGTTATATCACAACTAAAAACAGAAAGAATACTACAGAAAGACTTGAGTTGAAAAAATACAACCCGATTCTGAAGAGAGTAACAGTACACAAAGAAATTAAATAAAAGAAGTATAACCCATGGCAAAGAAAACAGTAGCAACTCTGCATGACGGTTCTAAGGAAGGTCGTGCTTATACTAAGGTTATCAAAATGGTAAAATCTCCGAAAACTGGAGCTTACGTTTTTGATGAACAAATGGTTCCGAACGAAAAAGTACAAGATTTTTTCAAGAAATAATCGGAATAGCATACACGCTATAAATTCAAAATCCTCTCACTGATAAACAATGAGAGGATTTTTTGTTGCTTCTTTTTTTACTTTTTCAATCCTTTGTTATATCTTTGTAGCATAATGTATTATACAAACAACCGTAGATATGGGATTTTTTAGTTTTTTTTCAAAGGAAAAGAAGGAAACTTTAGATAAAGGATTATCTAAAACCAAAGAGAGCGTATTTAGTAAAATAGCTCGTGCCGTAGCTGGAAAGTCAAAGGTGGATGACGAAGTGCTGGATAATCTGGAAGAAGTACTGATTACATCCGACGTAGGTGTGGAAACCACTTTGAACATAATCAAACGCATAGAGAAACGTGCTGCTGCAGACAAATATGTGAATACGCAGGAATTGAACCGTATTCTACGTGAAGAGATTGCTGCTTTATTAACCGAAAATAATTCGGACGATGTAGCTGATTTTGACGTACCCATCGCGAAAAAGCCATATGTGATTATGGTGGTAGGTGTGAATGGGGTAGGCAAAACGACGACCATCGGCAAATTGGCTTATCAGTTTAAAAAGGCTGGCAAATCTGTTTATTTGGGAGCTGCCGATACATTCCGTGCCGCTGCAGTGGAACAACTCATGATTTGGGGAGAGCGGGTAGGAGTGCCGGTTGTCAAACAGAAAATGGGAGCTGATCCAGCTTCTGTTGCATATGACACACTCAGTTCTGCTGTTGCCAACAATGCCGATGTTGTCATTATCGACACTGCCGGACGTCTTCATAACAAAGTCGGACTGATGAATGAGTTGACAAAGATAAAGAATGTGATGAAAAAGGTGGTATCTGATGCACCCCACGAAGTTTTGTTGGTATTAGACGGTTCTACCGGGCAGAATGCTTTTG